>JANXAL010000072.1 GCA_025062325.1 Roseiflexus sp. | reverse complement strand
GAAGTTGACCGGTCCAGGGATTGCGTTTGTCTGTCTGGACGGCGAGATTGTCGAGTACACGCTGGAGGCGGGGCAGGTGCTGAAGGTGGACACCGGGCACGTGGCGATGTACGAGCCGACGGTGGATTTTGACATCGAAATGGTAAAGGGGTTCAAAAACATTCTGCTCGGCGGCGAAGGGTTGTTCCTGACGACGCTGCGCGGACCGGGGCGCGTCTGGTTGCAGACGATGCCGACCTCTAATCTTGCGAAAGCGGTTGCCTGGTATCTACCGGGAGGAGGCGGCCGGACCACGAGCAGCGGTGATGTGCTGGGGGATGTGATCGGCGGATTGCTCGACAGGTGATCGCTGTATTCTGGTGACCGATTGCGTTGAAGGCGGGTGAAGAACCCGCCTTTGTCGCTTCTCTCGCATGCGTTGTCTGACCGCAAGAACGCTATAGCATCCGGTCTACCTTTGCGAAGAGCGTTCGGTGTGTGAAGGTGAGCCTTCGATGCGCTCTGCGGCGCTGGCGTGCTATAATGCGGAAGGAAGCAGTTCGTATATCGTATCTGGAGTATTGAGAACTATGAACCTCTGGCATGAGCTTGAGTCAGGTCCGAGCACACCGGATGTCATTCATGTTGTGGTTGAGATTCCCAAAGGCTCGCGCAATAAATACGAGTATCACAAGCAAACCGGCGCTTTCAAGCTAGACCGGGTGCTCTATTCAGCGGTTCACTACCCTGGCGATTATGGTTTTATTCCGCAGACATTCTATGACGACGGCGATCCGCTGGATGTTCTGGTGATGACGAATCTCCCAACATTTACTGGCTGTATCGTCGAAGCTCGACCGATTGGCCTGTTTCGCATGACTGATCGCGGCGAGCTAGACGATAAGATTCTGGCGGTGCTGCACTATGACCCGTTCTTTGCCGATTTCAACGACTACACGCAGTTGCCAGCGCACTACCTTAAGGAGGTGGAACACTTTTTCACCGTATACAAAGACCTGGAGGGCGCACGGGTCGAGCCGATTGGCTGGGAGAATGCTGCGGTCGCCAAGGAACGGGTCTGTTATGCGGTGAATCGCTACTGGGACATGCGTGCAGGACGCCTCCCCAAGCGTGTGTAGCTGTGGTCGCCGACGCATGACGTTGCATAATCGCTCATCGATGCCTGAACAACGTGTCGCCTACTCCGCAGGAGGCGTCATTTACCGAGTTGATGGTCATCGGTATGAAGTGGCGCTGATTGCCACGAATGAGGGACGACGCTGGGGGCTGCCGAAGGGACATGTACGCCGCGGCGAGACGGCGGAAGCCGCGGCGGTGCGCGAAATTGCCGAAGAGACTGGGCTGCAGGGCGTGGTGGAGCGCCATCTCGCCACAATTGAGTATTGGTTTCGTGTCGGTTCGATGCGCATCCACAAATATGTCGATCTATTCCTGATTCGCTACACTGGCGGATCGCTGACGCCGCAGACGGCGGAAGTCGACGATGTGCGCTGGTTTTCCCTTGAGGAAGCAGCGGAGATCGCCAGCTTCGCGCGGGAGCGCGATGTGCTCAATCAGGTGCGCCAGATTCTTGAGCAGGGGATGAGTTAAGGGTTAGGGGTTCGATCTCGAGAATGCATCTGGCGGCGTGGAGATTGGACCTGTTCTATGGTTTTGGATCGGGTATTGGCAAGAAATCATCCCTGCTGCTATGCCTGATCATGGTCTGCATCTCTCAGGACGCGACTTAGCCCTTCCAGCAGACGGTCGATGTCGGCGGGGGTGTTGTACGCCTGGATTGAGATGCGGATGAGCGGCATGCCTTCCCACTCGAAGCATGGAACTTCGATGCGAAACTCGTTCCAGAGACGCGCCTGAACCTGCCTGGGGTCGCATGGCGGCAGAGGGAGCGCACGCATTTGCATCCACCAGTCAGTGGCATCAGGGGTAAGCGGTGTACGACCGGTAAGTGCAGCGATACGCTGTGAGGCGTGGACGAGCAGTTCATGACAGGCGCGTCTAACTGCTTGCCAGTCGTTAGCGTTTTGAAAATCGATCGCCGCTGGCACGCTGAGAAATGCCGAGGGGTCGTCGGTGCCCATCCATTCGTAGTAGTCGCGGAATGAGGCGCCTTCCGGGTATGCCAGGAAACTCGAGCGCATCGGATGGCGCGGTTGCCATCCCCAACTGACAATGAGCGGTTCCAGCATCGCCTGCCGCTCAGGGCGGGCATAGAGGAATCCGGCGCCTTTGGGCGCGCACAGCCATTTGTGACAGTTGCCGCCGTAGAAGTCCGCGCCTATCGCCTGCATGTCCAGATCGATTTGCCCGAGCGCGTGTGCGCCATCAATGACGGTGATAATGCCCGCTGCTTGCGCGCGCCGACAGATTGCCTCAACCGGCATGATTATCGCAGTTGGCGAGGTAATGTGGCTGAGCGTGATCACCCGCGTGCGTTCAGTGACGCCACTCCAGATCTGTTCAGCGATAGCATCTGGGTTTGTGACGGGCAGCGGAACCGGCTGCGGAATATAAACTGCGCCGCGCTGCTCGCAGACGTAGCGCCAGGCGCGCTCGACGGCGCCGTACTCGTGGGTGGTGCCCAATACTTCGTCGCCGGGTTGCAGGTCGATTGAGCGGGCAACGATGTTCATCGCATAGGTTACGTTGGGCACGAACACGACATCCTCCGGCGCAGCGCCAATGAACGCCGCCAGGCGCGCGCGCGCTTCAGCCAGCAATCCGTTGAGGCGTCGCCCTAGGAACTCAACCGGCTGCTCTTCAAGGGTGCGTTGCCATCGCTGGTACGTCTCGAACACAGGACGGGGACAAGCGCCGAAACTGCCGTGGTTGAGAAAGGTGATGTCGCGTCGGAGGAGAAAGAGATCAGACAGGTGCATAGCGGAGCGAGAACTGAGAACCGGGCATCGACAATCGGAAGTCGTGGGTAGGGTTAGATCGCGCGCCTAAACCATCAACCCTTCCAACCCTCAACTTTCCGCCAAGACCCTCGAGGTCTGAACGCATGCACACAGGGACAGAGGTTCTGGCGGAACGGTTTCACGGCAACGCACGATCAGCGGCGGAGACCCAAGGGTCGCACGCATCTTCGTTTGTTCCGGGCTTTGACGCTTCCATGTCGTGCAAACTCAGAACACGCAACATTCCTGCGGGTGCGCGGGCGCGCCCGCAGCGCGTCCCTACCGGTAACCTTTCCATGTTCAATGTGTCTCTTTCAACATCCAGCAGTGCTGCCCTCCCATGTTCACCGAATCAACGCGCAGCGTTCCCGCCCCCGGCAAGCTGGCCACAGGCGGCTGCGATCGTCACCCCGCGCTCAACGCGCACAGTGCAGGCGATGCCGTGCTCACGCAGGATGCGCTGGAAGGTCAGCACGCGGCGGCGTTCCGACCGACCAAGGGGCATCCCCGGTACCGGATTCCAAGGGATGAGGTTAACGTGCACCAAGTGCAGCGGCAACCCTACTGGTCCAGCCTCGCCACGCAACAGCGCTGCCAGTTTCGCTGCGTGCTCAGGTGCATCATTCTTCTCCTGCAGGAGCACATACTCGAATGACACTCGCCGTCCGGTTGCTGCCAGGTAGTCGCGCGTGGCATCGAGCAGCGCCGCCAGCGGATATCGGCGGTTGACCGGCATCAACGCGCTGCGTAAGTCGTCGTCGGGTGCGTGGAGCGAAATTGCCAGGTTGATCGGGAGCGACTCCGTCGCCAGGCGCCGGATGCCTGGAACCAGCCCGACCGTCGAGACAGTCATACTGCGTGCGCCGATGTTCAGACCGCGCGGGTCGTGGATGATCTCCACGGCGCGCCACCAGCGATCATAGTTGGCAAATGGCTCGCCCATGCCCATGAAGACGATGTTTGTCAACCGTGAGACAGAACTGACATCTGGCGTAGACGGCGCATCGTCCTGTGGATCATCCAGCGTCCACCACGCGTCGTCTTCCGGCAGTCGGGTCGTCTGTGCAGACTGGCGACCGGCAGCGAAGCGGCGCATCTCACGCGCTGCCCAGACAACCTGCGCGACCATTTCGCCCGGCGACAGGTTGCGCAGCAGACCGAGCGTTCCTGTGGCGCAGAAGACGCATCCCATTGCACAGCCTGCCTGCGTTGAAACGCAGACGGTGGCGCGATCAGGGTAGATCATCAGCACGCTCTCTACCAGCGCGCCGCTGGGCAGACGAAACAGCGCTTTGCGCGTCAAGCCATTATCTGCCGTTTGGATCTGTTCCGGCGCCAGTGGTGCGAGGCAGGTCTCAGCAACCAACCGCTCCCGCAGCGCCAGCGGCAAGTCGGTCATCGCTAATGGCGTATCGACCAGATTCACGTACAACTGGCGAAAGATCTGCCGTGCGCGATAGGCAGGCTGCCCCCAAGCGGTCAGCAGGCGCTCCATCTCAGCCAACGACAGATCGTACAGATTCGGCAGAGTATCTTGTTTTGTTCGAGAAAGCGTTGTCATAGCAAGTTGGCAATAGCTGCCGCAACCTGCGCTGCGACGCGTGCGTTTTGGCGCAGCAGCGCAATATTAGCGCGCACGCTTTCGCCTCCCGTTTCACGTGCGAGCGCTGCCAGGAGAAACGGCGTTACCGCCGGACCGTGGATCCCTTCGTCCTGCGCCCGGCGCAGTGCACATTCAATCGCCGCCTCGGTCATAGCCCGATCCAGAGCATGCTCTGCAGGCGGCGGCACTGTTAGCAGCATGCCAGCGCCGCCGAGTGCGCGGTGGGCGCGCCAGGCGCGAGCAACAAACGCTGCATCTGGCGCTGGTGCGACCGGCAACCCGCTCGAAGCGCTGTAGAACGCCGGGAACTCGTTCGTGCGCCAGCCGAGGACCGGGACGCCGCTGGTTTCGAGATACTCTAGGGTCGCTGGCAGATCGAGAATGGCCTTGGCGCCAGCGCATACCACCAACACTGGTGTACGCGCCAGTTCCGTCAGATCGGCAGACACGTCCCAATTCTCGCGCGCGCCGCGATGGACGCCGCCGATCCCGCCGGTTGCAAACACCTGCACCCCTGCCAGATGTGCAAGCGCCATTGTTGCAGCAACGGTCGTCGCCCCGTCACCGCCTGCCGCAATCACATACCCAAGGTCACGCCGCGATACCTTTGACGGGCGATGCAGCGGATCGGTTCGGGCGAAACGCTCAATTGCCGCTGCGTCCATGCCGACAGTCGGCACACCTGCTACAATTCCGACCGTCGCCGGGACTGCGCCGCCGTCGCGCACGTCCTGTTCCATGGCGCGCGCGAGTTCAAGGTTGTGCGGGTATGGCAACCCGTGGGAGATGACCGTGCTCTCCAGTGCGACAACCGGTCGCCCGGTATCGAGCGCTTCTTGAACTTCGGGAGCAATGGCGAGTGAGAGATCCATGCGTACTATGATACCACAAAGGCAACAGGGAAGAGGTGAGCTTTCAGGGGTAGAGTTTTGTCAGGTGTGAAGGTTGTGTTCCATGTCCAGATATCCTGTTTCCCCTCATCCCCCCGGCCCCCTTCTCTCACCAGGGGAGCAGGGGGCTTACAAGTGGAGAGTTTTCGGGGTGCGACGGAAGTTTGCCGCGTCCTGACGCCCTGTTTCCCCTCATCCCCCCTTCTCCCACAAGGGGAGAAGGGGGCGCTGGGGCGTCCCGCTGCCTGACACGGGCGATGCAACACGCGGGGGTGCCGGAAAAATCTACACTTGTGAGGAGCAAGGGGAGGCGGGGCGTCCTGACGCCCTTTCCCCCCGCATCCCCCTGGTCCCCTGCTCCCCCGGGGGAGCAGGGTGAGGTGGGGCGTCCTATTGACCGAAATGGGCGATGCAAGGTAATGGCTTGCCGAAAAATCCGCTCTGCTTCCATTCGCTTATTCGCCTTCCTACTCGTTGACAGCAGCAAGGTGAGAGGCGAGAGGGGAAAATCCGCGTTGCCCCTAACTCTGCCCTTGAGGAGCGGCACCCCCGTGGCAATGAATCCCTCTGGGATCGTCCTGCAGCGAAGGCAGCGGGCGTAGCAAAGATAACTGTCGCCTGTGCGACGGGGGCAGCGTCCCCGTGGTAATGAGCGGCTCTAGGGGTCAGCCTGCACTGGGGGCAGTGGGCAGCAGTGACAGTCATCTGTCGGTTTGCTCCTCCACATCGACTGCCCAGGCATGCACGCCCTGGGTAGTGAACGAGAAATGACGGATCTGCACCCCGGCTTCGCTCAGAACCCGCTCAAGTTCAAGCCGCCGGTCGAAGGGGCATGCGAAGACCATAAAGCCGCCGCCGCCAGCGCCGGTTATCTTGCCGCCCCACGCGCCGTGACGACGCGCCAGGGCGTAGATTTCCTCAACCTCCGGCGGAGCGATGTAGGGCGAGAAGGCTTTCTTAACCTCCCACGCATCGTGCAGCAATCTGCCAAAATCGGCGATCCGCAGGCTGCGCAGCAGATGAACTGCTTCATCGACGAGGGCTTTGGTTTCATCGTGGTAGCGGAGGGTGTCGCCTTCCTTCAGGCGGCGCACCTGATCGTCAACCAGGTGTTGCGTGAGCAATTTGCGGCTGCCGATGTAGCCGAGAAGCAGGCAGCTCTCTAGTTCGAGCAGCGCAGTCGGATCGTTGAGCACCGGCTCGACGATCACGCGCCCTTTGCCGAAGTGATAGACGCACATGCCGCCGAACGCTGCTGCATACTGATCCTGTCGTCCGCCGGGGATACCGAGATCGACGCGTTCGATCCGGTAGGCAAGTTCCGCCAGGGTGTGCGGGTCCAGGTTAATCTGATAGGCGGCACAGATCAATTTCAGCATACTGACGACCAGCGCCGACGATGAGCCAAGCCCGGAGCCGGGCGGCACATCGGAGAACATAATCACCTCGACTCCTTCTGAGGGCGGCATGGCTGCATCGAGCACCGCCTGCGGCAGATCGAGCCGCCCATCCCAGTGCCCGGTCGTCTTGCGGCTGACCTCTTCGAGGTCAAGTGAGCGAATGGTGATCCCCGGTTCTTTGCTGGGGCGCAGCATACAGCGCACGTATTTATCGATGGTGCAGTTGAGCACCTTGCCGCCGTGTTCCTCGGCATACGGACTGACATCAGTGCCGCCGCCGAAAAAGCCGATCCGCATGGGCGCCTTGGCCTTGTAGATCCGCATGGAACGCTCCTTATTGAAATACACGCGCCGCAGTATAGCACGTTTTGACTCGAGTAGCGCATCCTTAACCCTGTTGCGCATACTTCTTTTCCACAAGAGTGCTGCAAGTGTTCTATAATCAACTCTGTACCCCACTGCTTCTACCTCTGGAACACGCGGGTCAAGAGAGGAGCGTATCCATGAATCTGAGCAAGACACGACGTCTGGCGATGCTGCTGGCAGTCGTGGCTGTGCTCGTCCTCGCTCTGGCGCCCGCAAGCGTCGCAGCGATTGATCGCCGTTCAGGAGAGCGGATTGTCATTGATGCCAGCGAAACAATTCCCGATGATCTGCTCGTAGCGGCCGCGACGGTGATCATCAATGGACGGGTAGTCGGCGATGTCGTTGCAATGGCGCAAACGATTGAGATAAACGGCGTTATCGAGGGCGATCTGCTGGCGATTGGCGGCGGGATCGTCCTGAATGGCACGGTCACTGATGATGTACGGGTCGCAGCGGCGATCGTACGCCTCGATTCGCAGGCGCGCGTTGGCGATGCCCTGCTGGGAACCGGTGCGAGCATCGAGATGCTGCCCGGCAGCGTGATGGGCGGGTCGTTGATCTTTGGCGGCGGGCAGGCGTTGCTGTCCGGCACGGTTGACGGCGATGTCCTCTTTGGCGGGAACAGTCTGCTGCTCCGCGGCGTCGTCGGCGGGGATGTCGAGGCAGCCGTTGACCCAACAGCCGCACCGACGTGGGTTTCGCAGATGCGTATTGAAGGTATTGCATCGCCGCCAGCGGCGCCTGCCGGTCTGACGGTGGATCGCGAGGCGCGGATCGGCGGCGATCTGACGTATACCAGCAGCGCGCCTGCAACTATTCCTGCCGGCGTAGTTGCGGGGCAGGTGCGTTTCACGGAAGAACCACGCGCAACGCCGCCCCAACCAACGATCGCAGACTGGCTCTTTAATGTGGCGCGGCGCTTTGCCGGACTATTCCTGCTTGGTCTGATCTTCGTGTGGCTGACGCCGCGCATGCTGCAGAGAACCGTCGGCGAACTGGAAACCAGACCGGTTGCCAGCCTCGGCTGGGGCGTCGTCAGCATTCTAGCAGTCATATTGACGTTCGTGATTGTCGTGCTGATAACCGTTGTCGCTGCCATTCTGCTCAACGTCGTGAAACTGAGCGGTCTGATGGGCATCATCATCGCTGCAGGGATGATTCTCGGGCTGGCGCTGGTGGTGCTGTCTATTCTCGCTGTTGCATATGTGGTACAGATCGTGGTCGGCTTCGAGGCCGGACGGCAGATCCTGCTGCGCATCCGGCCATCCTGGGTTGAGCGGCCGTTCGCTCCGCTAGCGCTTGGGTTGCTGTTGCTGGTCGTGCTGACGGCGCTTCCGGCGGTTGGATGGATCATCAGTCTTGTGACGGTGTTGTTGGGGTTGGGGGCGCTCTGGATGTTTGGGCGCGACAGTCTCATACGGCGGCCGACGCCGACTCCGGCGCCCTCATAAGGGCATGATCGGGCGGATGTCCATAGACATCCGCCCAAATGTTTCAGCGATGGTTGTTTGTTTGACAATTGGTGGCGAACAGGTGACGATCAGCGTCAAACCCGGTGCGATCAGCGTGATGTTTGGCACGTATGAGGTGCTGACATATGATCGCGGCGGTCGATTGTGGACGCTGGTTCGCAATGGTCGCATGTACCGGCGCGGGCTGAATGGCGAAGTTCTCCAAAAATATCGCGTGGATGGCGCACTGATCCGGCGTCGCCTGAGCGATGCCGAGGCGGTTGACCTGATCGACTCGGCGGCGGCGCGGATGGCGGTGCTGCGCGATGCGCTGGCGGTCGAGGGGTCAGCGCGCGCTGACGAGACTGGTATGCCAGACGAGGCGCTGGAGATGCTTGCACGCGCGGCGCGTTTCGATGCGGCAGCGCACCTTGCGGATCGCGCTGCGTTTGCCCGGGTGTACGATCCGGTCGGCATCCTGCCGCCAGACCAGTACATGGCGGTTGTGTTGCAGGCGACCGAGGGATGTTCGTTCAATACCTGCACCTTCTGCGACTTCTACCGGGATCGCCGTTTTCGCATTAAGTCGCCCGATGAGTTTCGCGCGCACGCGCAGGCGGTACGCGCGTTTCTCGGCGATTCGCTGTTAATGCGGCGGTCGATTTTTCTGGGAGAGGCAAATGCGCTTGCGGCACCAACCCCGCGCCTGGAAGCGTTTATGGAAATTGCTCGCGAAGCGATCGGCGCTCTGCCCGTCCACGCCTTCCTGGACGCATTGACCGGCAGGAAGAAAAGCGTGGAGGAATATGCGCGTTTGGGCGCACTGGGATTGAAACGAGTCAGCATCGGACTGGAGAGCGGGCATGATCCACTGCTCGAATTTGTGCAGAAGCCGTCGAGCGCTGCCGATGTGGCGGAAACCGTTGCAACACTGAAACAGGCAGGCATCGCGGTAAGCCTGATTGTACTTGTCGGACTCGGGGGCGACCGCTTCGCCGCTGGGCATGTCGCCGATACAGTTGCGTTGCTTAATCGGCTGCCGCTCGGCGCCGGAGATATCATCTACTTCAGCACGCTCGTCGAACGCGAGCGTGCGCCATACAGCGCGCGTGCAGCGGAAGCGGGCATTCGACCACTCGACAACGCCGAACTTCGCGCACAACGTCAGGCGATTGTGGCAGGCTTACGCTTTGAGTCGCCTGGTCCGCAGATCGCCAAGTACGATATTCACGAATTTATTTATTGACTCGGAGGTCGAGATGGTTCGCGGGCGCATCATTGTAGATACGGAGCGCTGCAAAGGATGCGGATTATGCGCGGCGTTCTGCCCGAAAGGGGTTGTGCATCTGGCGACTTCGCTCAACGCCGCTGGTCACCATCCTGCATATCTGCGCGATCCTGACGGCAAATGCACCGGATGCACCATTTGCGCTCTGGTATGCCCCGAAGCGGCAATCACAGTCTATCGCACGTTCTCCGTCAAGGCCAGCGTCACGGCTGGCGGCATGTGCGCTTTGGAGGCGGCGTTGTAATCATCCAGGCAATCATAGAGGAGATCGCAATGGCGCGAGAACTTCTGAAAGGCAATGAAGCAATTGCCGAGGCGGCGATCCGTGCTGGCCTTGATGCCTATTTTGGCTATCCAATCACGCCGCAGACTGAACTTCTCGAATATCTGGCGCGGCGCATGCCTGAGCTTGGGCGCGCGTTCGTGCAGGCCGAGAGCGAAGTCGCTGCTATCAACATGGTCTACGGCGCCGCCTGCGCCGGGAAGCGCGCGATGACCTCGTCATCCGGTCCGGGCATCAGCCTCATGCAGGAAGGGTTGAGCTACATCGCTGGCGCCGAGCTGCCCGCCGTGGTGGTTGATGTCATGCGCGGCGGTCCTGGGTTGGGCAACATCGCCGCCAGCCAGTCGGACTATTTTCAGGTGACCCGTTCGGCGGGGCACGGCGATTTTCGCCCGCTGACGCTGGCGCCCGCGACTATCCAGGAAGCGATTGATCTGACCGGGCTGGCGTTCGATCTGGCAGAACGGTACCGCATGCTGGTGATCCTGCTGATCGACGGCAATCTGGGGCAGATGATGGAGCCTGCCGAGTTGCCGCCGTTTCGTCAGCATACGTCGCCGACGCCGGAGTGGGCAGTCAGCGGCGCCGAAGGGCGCCCCCATCGGATTATCACGTCGCTCTACCTCCAGCCCGAGGCGCTTGAACGGCATAACCTGAAGCTGCAAAAGAAACTCGCCGTCATCGCCGAGCGCGAGCAGCGTTTCGCTGGACTGTACCTGGAAGACGCTGATCTGATTGTCGTCGCTTTTGGCAGTGCGGCGCGCGTGGCGCAGAACGCCGTCGAAGCAGCGCGCGCGCAGGGCATGGCGGTCGGGTTGTTCCGCCCAATCACCCTTTCCCCGTTCCCAATGCGTGCGCTGGAGCGCCTGGCGCCCCGCGCGCGCGCGTTCCTGGTCGTTGAAATGAATGCCGGTCAGATGGTCGAGGATGTGCGGCTCGCCGTTGCCGGTCGCGCTCCGGTGCGCTTCTACGGTCGGTTGGGCGGCGTCGAGATGTTGCCGGACGAGGTATTGCAGGCGATTGAACAGGCGATGCGCGATACGCGCGTCACAAAGAATGGTGCGCGCATGCTCGATGCGGAGGTGCAGCGATGATTGCAGAGCAGCCTGTTTATGAACGTCCAATCGGTTTGACCGCAGCGTACACGCATTACTGCCCCGGCTGCACCCACGGCATCGCTCACCGGTTGACGGCGGAGGTGCTGGAGGAACTCGGCATTCTGGGGCGCACGATTGGCGTCGCCTCCGTCGGATGCTCGGTGTTCGCCTACAACTACATCGCCTGCGACTTCGTCGGCGCTGCACACGGGCGCGCTCCGGCGGTCGCAACCGGGCTGAAACGGGTGCTGCCCGACCGGATCATTTTCACCTATCAGGGTGATGGCGACCTGGCATCGATCGGGTTGGGCGAAGTGTTGCACGCTGCGGCGCGTGGTGAATGTATTACCGTCATTTTTATCAACAACGCCATCTATGGTATGACCGGCGGGCAGATGGCGCCCACCTCGCCAGCAGGCATGGTGACAACTTCATCGCCAACGGGGCGCGATCCGCGGCAGACAGGGCATCCGGTGCGGGTCTGCGAGTTGATAGCGCAGATGGACGGTGCGGCATATGTGGCGCGTCGCAGCCTTCATAACCCGGCGGAAATTCGCAGGGCGAAGAAGGCGCTGCGCGCTGCGTTCGAGTGCCAGATGAACGGTCGCGGATTTGCGCTCGTCGAATTGCTCTCCACCTGCCCGACCAACTGGGGCATGACGCCGGTTGACGCGCTCCGCTGGGTTGAAGAGCGGATGCTGCCGGTGTTTCCGTTGGGGGAGTTCAAAAATGTACCATGACCTCATCATCAGCGGTTCCGGCGGACAGGGCGCTCTGTTTGCCGGGCAGTTGCTGGCGTATGCCGCGATGGACGCCGGGTTGCAGGTGACCTGGATGCCGTCGTATGGTCCGGAGATGCGCGGAGGCACGGCGCACTGCACGGTCATCGTGTCCGATGCGCCGATCGGAGCGCCGCTGGTGCGCAACCCGCAGACGGTCATTGCGCTCAATCGCCCGTCGCTCGATAAGTACGAACCGCTGGTCGCAAGCGGCGGACTGCTGATTTACAACAGTTCACTCGCCGGGCGCGAGCCGACTCGCTCTGACATCACGCTGGTCGCTGTGCCGGGCAACGAGTTGGCGCGTGAGGCAGGCGACGAGCGCGTGCTCAACATGGTGATGCTGGGAGCATTCCTGCGTTTGCGACCGATCCTGTCGCTCGAGGAAGTCTGTCGAGCGCTGGAACGCCACATGGCGAAGCGTCGCCAGGACCTGCTGGCGCTGAACCGTGCGGCGCTCCAGCGCGGGTTTAGCGCGCCAGCCGTTCCCGTACCGCTCTGATGATCGTTTCTGGCGCAGGGAAGCCGCCATCGCGGTACATCGAGTGGATCAGATCGCCATCCACGGCGACGTCGAAGGCGCCGTCCTGCCAGGGAATGATTTCGATGCTGGCGATGTCGTAACGGAAAGCGTGCATCAGCGCCGAGACGAGTTCCAGCGTCTGCGGCTCATACCCGCACGACGCGCAGTACGCGATTCTGATTTTAGGCGGATGTCGCCCGCTGTCGATGTCCATATCTACGCCTCCTAGCGAAACGTCAATCTCTCTCGAATGTAGGCTGGGGTCGAAGCGGGTTTGGGTATCCTGGCGCTCTTGCGCCCCCTCATCCCCCTTGCCCCCTTCTCCCACGAGGGGAGAAGGGGGAGTTGGGGCGTCCTGATGCTCTTGCGCCTCCTCATCCCCCTTGCCCCCTTCTCCCACGAGGGGAGAAGGGGGAGTTGGGGCGTCCTGATGCTCTTGCGCCTCCTCATCCCCCCGCTCCCTTCTCCCACAAGGGGAGAAGGGGGAGTTGGGGCGTCCTGATGCTCTTGCGCCTCCTCATCCCCCCGCTCCCTTCTCCCACAAGGGGAGAAGGGGGAGGTAGGGCGTCCTGATGCTCTTGCGCCCCCTCATCCCCCTTGCCCCCTTCTCCCACAAGGGGAGAAGGGGGAGGTAGGGCGTCCTGATGCTCTTGCGCCCCCTCATCCCCCTTGCCCCCTTCTCCCACGAGGGGAGAAGGGGGAGGTAGGGCGTCCTGATGCTCTTGCGCCCCCTCATCCCCCTTGCCCCCTTCTCCCACGAGGGGAGAAGGGGGAGGTAGGGCGTCCTGATGCTTGAAACGGACAATCAGCCCGGGGTATTGCTGGAACAATCTACCCACGTGAAGATGCCAATCCCTGGCTGATCACGTGGCGCAGTTCTCGTACCACCTCGCGGTCGGCGAGCAAGCGGGTTTCGGCGCGAAACGCGGCGAATGCCTGCATCAGGCGCGCGCGCGCCGCATCGGGCAGCACTGCGATCGATGTCCCCGGCGCCAGGCCAGCAAACGCAGGATCGGTCGCGTAGAGGTTTGCCAGCATCTTCTCCTGCATCTCGGTAATGATTGCGGGACGCTCGATCCAGTGCCCGATCGGACGGAACTGCTGATCGAAGAAGGCAAAGACCGGGATTGAACGGTAAACACCCCTGTTCAAGTATTGATCCATCAGGTCAGGGTTCTGGTCGCGCAAAAAGATGCGCAGATTGAGTTTTCCGCTCTCGGCGGCGAGTCGCCCTAGGATCGGCACATTGGCGATGGCGTCGCCGCACCAGTCCTCGGTGATCACCAGCACGTTCAGAGGTTCTGGCAGGTTCGCAAAGAAGTCAATATCATCGGTCGACAACTCGACGGTGCGCTCGTTCTCTTCGAGACGCTCGCGGTTGCGGGTCATCTGCGCCTTGTATTCGTCGTAGGTCATCCCTTGCTCAAAGCGTTCCCGTGTGACGGTCATAGATGGCTGGTTCTCCCTTGCGTGCTATCAGTGTCCTGACACCTGTTTTGCGCTCATCCCCCTTGCCTCACACGTGTAGATTTTTGGGCGTGATGGAGGTTTGCTACGTCCTGATGCTTTTGTTGCCTGCGTCCCCCCCGCTCTCACTCTCAAGGGTAGAGTTTTTCAGGTGCGAGGGGCGTTTTCGGCATCCCGACGCCTGTTTTGCCCTCATCCTCCCGGCTTCCTTCTCCCGCCCCCCTGCGCCCCCCGCATGCGGGGGGTTGGGCAATCGCGGCGTTGTGCCGAACGGCGAGCGAACCTGCGCCCCCCGCATGCGGGGGGTTGGGGGGAGAAGGGGGAGATTGGGCGTTCTGATGCCTGAAACAGACAATCAGCCCGGGAGGACTGCCAGAAAAATCTACACTCGTGAACCGCGCCCTCCTCCCGCGTGCGGGAAAAGGGGGATCTGGAGCATCCTGATGCCCGAAACGGGCGATCTGACGCAGAAGCGCATCGGAAAACCTGCTCCCGTAAGTCCCCACACACGGGGGAAGGGAGCCCTCGGTACCCGCCCGGCCCGCCCGCCCCCCGTAAGTCCCCGCACACGGGAGAAGGGAACCTTTCAATATACCCTCTCGGGGTATATGCCCCTCTGTCCGCTTAGTACGAATAGACTCGGCATACGGATGGCTGCGAAGTCGCACCATGCGAGCACACGGCGGCACCTGGGCGCTGCAATAGATTGACCGCAATTTCGGCGATCTACAACGTCTGGTATGCCTGTGAGACTTGATTGCCGCCTTTTAGGATCACAGCGATGAAATTGGCGCATCGCGCCGCAGCGACAGTGCTCGTAGTCAGAGAAACCGGAAGGCGGCTGGCTATTGGCTACTTCGCCATAAACTCATCCCTGGGAAAGAGATCGCGGTTAACGTCGTTTGATAGCGGTCGGGGGGCTGAAGGATCGGAGACCAGCGGCTGACGTTTGACGAAGTACTCATCGAGCCATTGCAGGATATCCACCCTGGACTGCTGATAGTACTCACGGGTGAACGGGTCTTCAAGGCGCCGATAGATTGTCTGGAGGTCCAGTTCAATCGGCGCATTGCTGCCGATCAGAATATCGCCAAAATCGACATAGTGCGGAAAGACCTGAATGAATGTTGTGCGCACGCGCTCGGTCGGAACCCAGGTCACAGCC
Source organism: Roseiflexus sp. (assembly GCA_025062325.1). Classification (GTDB taxonomy): domain Bacteria; phylum Chloroflexota; class Chloroflexia; order Chloroflexales; family Roseiflexaceae; genus Roseiflexus. Next base: position 5,734 of record JANXAL010000072.1, on the reverse strand, counting down.
AGACCGCCGGGATTCAAATGGTTGAGCACCAGGCGGAAGTACTCTTCTGAGTAGAGATTGCCGGCGTAGGCGCTGGTTGGGCGCAACGCATCGGCTTCAATCACATCATAGGTGCGCCCGCGCTGCATGATGTACGAACGTCCATCGGTGATCTCGTAGGTAATTCGCGGGTCGTTCAGAATGGATCGCAGCGCCGGGTATTCGCGCCGTTGCGCCATTTCGCGCAACATCGCCATCTGCGAGCCGACAATTTCGATACAGATAAGCTCCTTTGTTTCGGCGCGTCCGCCAGCGTGGAACAGCGTATCTCCTGAACCAAGCCCAATAATTGCGATTGTTTGCGGATTGGGATGGATCAGCACAGGCAGGAAGCCAAGGACGCTGTGCGTCCAGCCATACGGAATGGCGCTCTGTCCGATGCCATTGGACATCACATACGCTCGCCGGGAAAAATCGCTGGCGCTGCTTTTGATCAGCGCTAGCCCGGTGTTATCTTCTGCGACAATCGCGTTCTCCGGCGGGACGCCGTGCAGGGTCGCCCAGAAGGTCTGCGCGTCCGGCACGATCAGCGCCAGACCGGACGCGAGCGCGACGCTGCCAGCGTACACAGCGCGGCGCACCCATGCGCGCGCCAGGCATCCCCATGCAAACAGCGCCAGAAAGAGTCCCGACAGCGCGCCAATGACACGCAGGCTGCCAGGCGTTCCCAGCCACGACAGCGCAACCAGACCGGTCAGCAGCGTGCCGAGCATACTGCCGATGATGTTCGATGTTTGCAGCCAGCCGACGCGCCTACCAAGCGTCTCCGGGTCGCGCTGGACGATTTTCTGGAGCAATGGGAAACTCATTCCCATGAAAATCGTCGGCAGTCCAATGAGGATAATCGGCAGCATCACGTAGAGCAGGAGGAAGAAACGGGCATGCTGCGATGCCTCAGTCGTCAGAGCGTCAGCATTGAAAAGAAAATCAGGCAGCGCGTCTATGGCAATTCCCACATTCAGCGGCTCATACCCGCCGAAGTAGAGCCAGAACGGTGCCAGCAACGACGCCTGGTTCACCTGCGCAACAAACACGGCGATCGTCGCCAGCGCGCACACAATCACGCCGGTTTGCAACAGCAAGAAGGAATTCATCGGACGACGATCACGCGGCGCGCGTCGAATGCCGAGAAATGTGCCAAGCGCCAGCCCGCCCAGAAAAATGGTCAGCAGCGTGCCGAACGTAAACGCCGTCGATTTGAGCATCACCCCCAGCATGCGGAACCACAGGATCTCCAGCGATAGCGCAATGAACCCGGAGAGACCATACAGCGCAATCCAGACGGGTACGGGCAATTGCCTGATGGGCGCCTGATCCAGGTGCGTCGTTTCAGGAGAGGTCGTGGGCGTTGAGGATGTGGACGATTGCATATTCCCCGGTCGCACCAGGAACCATGCCATAGGGAAGGCAGTGAGTGCGACCAGTGCGTTGATAGCCGCGCCTATGTGCAAAATGGTCTCGAAACTGTACTGCCGCAGCAACACCCATGTCGTCACACCGGCGCCGATCGCTGCGCCGAGGGTGTTGATGCCATAGAGCGAGCCAATAGTGCCAGCCGCTAGCTCGATCGATCGGGTGAGCGCCCGTGCAAGGGCTGGCAATGAGACGCCCATGCAGAAAGTTGGTATCAGGAGGCTGGCAAACAACACGATGGCCATCAGGAGTGGCGATGAGGCAAGCTGTGCGTTTTGCCGGTAGAGCCAGTCGTAGTAGAATCCCTTGCTACCCAGGGCAAACAGGGCGATACTGAGCTCCGCCCCGGCGAACAACGCCAGATTGCCCCAGCGCGACAGACGATCCGCCAGATACCCGCCGGTCAGACTGCCGACTCCCATGCCTGCCATGTACGCTGCGACGATAATGGTGACGGAATAGACATCAGCGCCGGAGAAGAAGCCAAGGATGCGTTGCCAGATGACCTGGTAGAGCAGCGCCGAAAAGCCAGAGGCAAAGAAGATGGTGAGTGCAACAAACGAGATGATCCGTTCGACTCGCAGAACGACTCGCGGTTCAGAACGGGGAAGTGCGCGATCCGACTCCAAATGATGCCTCCTCTCCGAGACCAGTCGCTAGCTGGTGTATGCGGATTATTGTCCCAATGCGGGGTGTGTGCATTCGCGCATACCCCCGACTTGTACAACCAGGCTAACTATACCACATCCTGATGTGGTCTAATCTGAGGTGCAAATGCGAATAGGTCAACGAATGGGGTAACGAATAAGCGAATAAGCGAATGGGGCAACGAATGGGTCGGCGAATGAGCGAATAAGCGAATAGGTCAACGAATGGGCAGCGAATAAGCGAATGGGACAGCGCCTAACGTGCAAGGTCAACATTCAGCGTGTAACATTCAACGCGCTGTGCGCGGACGCAGCGCTATTGAGGACCACGCCAGCAATTGCGGCGTGCCCAGTGACGTTCAACGCGCTCCTTGTGCGCGGACGCAGCGCTGTGCGCCCCTATCTGCAACCTTCAAGCCTTCAGCCTTTCACCTCATCATGACGAGATTCCTCCGGCGCAACAGTGACTCCATTGCGCTCGAGGTCGGCGCTGGTGTGCTGCAGGATGTGTCCGCCGTCGGCGAGGCGCATTAGATACATCGCATTCGGCAACAGACTGTGTGGCTTGAAGGTGCGCTCGGCGATGTCTCTCCGGGCACTGCTTATGTTCCACCAACGAAGCTTCTATGTTTATGTTCTGAGCGAGGGCTTGAGCCCGCAGCTCAGAGGGCGCGCGGCTCGGTAGCACGGGTTTACCGGATTCATTATGCGTGCGGCGCTAGGGTGCAGCAGGAAGGCAATCCGGCATTCGAGCGATCGAGCGTGGCTGGAATGGTCACAAGACGCTCCTCTGGAGGGCTTCTCGGAGAGGCTGACGCAGAGGCGCAAGGACGCATAACGTGTATCGTATTGATGGCGAGACTCTGCACTTTTGCGTCTTCGTATCAAACTCGAGAAACAGGCGTTTGTATGGTGCGCGAGGGTCGTGGTCGTGCCAGGCGAGCGATTGACATGTGACGCATTTCGTTCTACTGTATAAGAACATCGCTCCCTTGATGGTATGGAAAAGGCTATGTTAGGCGCTTTGCTGAGTCGACTGGCGTTCGTCGCCGCCAATGTCGTGGTGATGATCATTCTCCACGGCAACTCGCGTCAGTGGTGGCCCAAAATCCCCTACCTTAGCCTGCGCGACGAAAGCGTTGGCGAGCATACCCGGCTGCTTTTCAACACGCTGACAGTGGTAACCATCGGGCAGGCGCTGATTGGTCGATTGCCGCGTTCACGCTGGTTGCCCCGCGCTCTGACTCTTGGCGTGATACCGGCGCTGCTACCGGGCCTGATCTGGTTGGGGCAGCGCGGGTTGCGACTGAAGGGCGCTGTTGCTGAGCGCTACAATCTTGCGCTCGTGCCGATCCTGCCCATCGCCGCCGTTGTTGTGGAAGACCGACTCGCCGCTGTGCTGAACAGCGCCGACGAGGCGGTGTCTGCACCCGTCAACCAGTAAACCGCGCCATGGATCCGGCTGGAAAAGTCGTCATTATTACCGGCGCGTCGAGCGGGATCGGTGCGGCCACGGCGCGCGCGCTCGCTGGTGTCGGAGCGCACGTTGTGCTGACGGCGCGCGATGCCGCTCGCCTCAATGACCTTGCCTGTCAGTTGAGCGGGCGTGTGATGGCTTTTCCGGCGAATGTCGCTGATCCGACCGAGATGCAACGCCTCGTCGCTGAGGTCATCAAGGTCTATCAGCGCATTGATGTCGTGATCAACAATGCCGGCGTCGGTCTGGCGTCACCGGTGGCGCAGTTGCAGCCTACCGATCTGCGCGCGGCGCTGGATGTCAACCTGTTCGGTCCGCTCTATCTGACGCAGGCGGCGCTGCCACATATGCAGCGCGTCCGGCGCGGACAGATTCTTTTTGTTTCCTCAGTCGTTGGACTGCGAGCATTGCCGTATGCTGGGGGTTACGCAGCGACCAAGGCGGCTCTTGATCGGCTAAGCGAAGCACTGCGGGTGGAGTTACGCGGCAGTGGCATTACCGTGACGCTGGTACGACCGGGGACTACCCGCACCGCATTCAACGCGCACCGCCTCGGCGTCCACGGCGATGTGCGACGCTTTAATCCGCCAGGCATTGCGCCTGAACGAGTGGCAGAAACGATTGTGCGCGCCATCCGCCGTGAACCGCGCGTTGCATATGTGACATGGAGCGACCGTCTGGCTGTGGGGATGGCGTTGCTGCTCCCTGGGCTGGCAGACAGGCTGCTGGCGCGTCTCTTTGTGTGGCGAGATTCTGAAGGGAAAGGCGTTTCGTATGCGAATCCTGAGCGCTGACGATGTGCGACGTGCGGTGACGATGCCTGCCGCGATTGAGGCGGTTGCTTCGGCTTTTATCCAACTCTCAACGGGACGCGCCGTCGTGCCGCTGCGTGCGCATCTCCAGCAACGGGCGCACGACTCGCACACGTTTGTAATGCCAGCATTGTTAGAAGAGAGCAGCGGCTTAGGCTTGAAGGTTGTGTCGGTCTTCCCGCACAACGCCGCGCGCCATGGTCTGCCACGCATTCACGCACTCGTGACCCTGCTCGATGCTGCAACCGGGCAACCGGTGGCGGTACTCGAGGGATCGTACCTGACGGCATTGCGCACTGGTGCGGCGTCGGGCGCAGCAACCCGCGCGCTTGCCCGGCAGAATGCGCGAGTACTGACGATCATCGGCGCGGGGGCGCAGGCGCCCCATCAGGTCGAAGCAGTGTGCGCCGTGCGCCCAATTGAGCGGGTAATCATTGTGAACCGCACCCGTGAGCGCGCCGAACGTCTGGCAGCGTGGCTGCGCGAACGCTCCATCGTGTCTGACATTGAGATTGTCTCGTCTGCCGCCGCTGCTGTTCCACAGGCAGATATCATCTGCTGTGCAACCTCGTCGCCGACGCCGGTCTTCGACGATGCCGACCTGCGCCCTGGAACCCACATCAACGGCATTGGCTCTTTCACGCCGCGCATGGTTGAAGTGCCGCCGGAAACCGTGGGACGGGCATACGTCGTGGTGGATCAGCAAACCGCGGCGTGGGCTGAGGCAGGCGATCTGCAGCACGCCCGCAGCCTGGGTTTGCTCGACGAGTCGCAGACTGTCGAGTTAGGCGCAGTGCTCGCCGGTCGGTCACCCGGACGCACGAGCGACGAGCAGATCACGTTCTTCAAGTCAGTTGGCAATGCCGTGCAGGACATCGCCGTCGCGCAACTGGCGCTGCGTGAAGCGGAGCGGCTGGGTCTGGGGGTTGAGGTGAGCCTGTGATCAACTTCGCATTCCGGCACTTTGCTTCCCCTCATTCCTCCGCCCCCTTCTCCCACCCTCTCAAGTGTAGGCTTTTTGACATGCGAAGCGGATGTGCCGCATCCTAACGCCCTTTTCCCCCTCATCCCCCCGACCCCCATCCCCCACCACGGGAGAAGGGGGAGCTAGGGCGGCCTGCTGCCTGAAACGGGCGCTGCCGGGTAGGGGCTGGCTGGAAAAATCTACACGTGGGAGCTTCTCCCACCAGGGGAGAAGGGGTCGGGTGCGATTCCTGACGTGAGTTCCACAGCTCTCCCCCTCTCCCTTCATCTCACGTGTAGGCTTTTTGGTGTGCGAAGCGGATGTTCCACGTCCCGACGCCCTTTTGCCCCTCATCCCCCTTTCTCCCACAAGGGGAGAAGGG
>JANXAL010000034.1 GCA_025062325.1 Roseiflexus sp. | reverse complement strand
GACCAGATCTACAACCTGACGCCGGAACAGGTGGCGGAGGGAGCGCGGGTCGTGGAACTGGAGGTTGAAGGTTGAAGGTGGGAAGGTGAGGCAAGGTGAGAGGCGAGGGGCAAGAGGTTACAGGCATGAAAAGGCGGTTGAAGGTTGCAGACAGGAAGTCGGCGCCCTGCCTTCCCCGCGTCCTCTACGCCGCTGCGGCTCAAAAAGCATGCGGGACGGCTGAAGGTTAAGGCAAGATCTAACCCTTAACCCCTGAAACAAGGAGGAACCCATGGCAGCCACAACCTCAATCGTTCGTGGTCAGACGCGGCGGCTGGCGTATGCTATCGTGTTGACGGCGCTGGCAGTGGCATTGTCGCCGATCAGCATCCCCGTCGGGATTGCGAAGGTGTTCCCTGTGCAGCATATGGTCAATGTGCTCGCGGGGGCGACGGTCGGTCCCTGGTGGGGACTGGCAGTGGCGCTGGTCACCTCGATCATTCGCAATGCGCTCGGTCTGGGAACGCCGCTGGCATTCCCCGGAAGCATCTTTGGCGTATTGCTCGCTGGACTGATCTATCGCGCCACACGGAATATTCCGTTGACCGTCGCTGGTGAATTGATCGGCACCGGCATCATCGGCGCGCTGGTCGGCGCACTGGTGGTTGCACCGTATGTGATGAATCGCCCTATGGGAGCGACAGCGCTGATTATCCCATTCGCGCTCTCATCGCTGGTCGGTGCAGTGCTCGGTGCACTCGGCTTGCTGGCGCTGCGGCGAACCGGTTACCTGGAACGTCCTGATACAACGCAATGAACCAGGTGGTCGTCTGTGACGAGGTGACCTATCAGTACCGGGATGGCGCGCCAGGGCTGCAGCGAGTGTCGCTTGCCATCGAGCCGGGGGAATTCGTAGTCGTGGCAGGCGCCAGCGGGTCAGGCAAGTCTACCCTCTGTCGCCTGCTCAATGGCCTGATCCCGCATCTGCATGGCGGCAATCTGACGGGACGCATCCTGATTGAAGGTCGTGATACGCGCCTAACGCCGCCCTACGTGCTGAGTCGCAGTGTGGGTCTAGCGTTGCAGAATCCCGAAGCGCAGAGCCTGGCAACCACCGTCGCCCGCGATCTGGCGCTTGGTCCTGCCTGTCAGGGGCTTGATCGCGCCACAATTGCGGCGCGCGTCCGCGAGGTTGCCGCGTTGTTGGAGATCGAACCGCTCCTCGACCGCCAACTGGTCACGCTGTCGGGAGGAGAGTTGCAGCGGGTGGCGATTGGCGGGGTGCTGGCGCTGCATCCGAAAGTGCTGGCGCTTGATGAACCGTTTGCGTTCCTCGACGCCGCTGGCGCCGTCCGGCTGCGCGAGACGCTCCGTCTGCTCCATCAACGCGGAGTCGCCATCATTGTCACCGAACACCGTCTGGCTGAGGTAGTCGACCTGGCGACGCGTATGATTGTGCTCCACGAAGGTCAGATCGTGGCGGATGGCGCGCCGAGGGCGGTTCTGGCGCGCGATGTGTCGCAGTGGGGATTGGAAGCGCCGCCGCTGGTGCGTCTGGCGCGCGCCGCCGGGATAGATGCGACGCCGCTGACGCTTGATGAGGCGCTTGAAGTGGTCTCGCTCAACGGCGATGCGCCCCTGTCGCCGCCAGACGATATTCCCGCGACTTCGCCGGTCATTTCCTGGGAGGATGTGTCGCTTGCGCGCGACCACAGAACAGTCTTGCGTCAGGCGCGCCTGTCGGCGGCGGCGGGTGAGGTCATTGGAGTACTGGGTGCTAATGGCGCCGGCAAAACGACGCTGCTCAAGCTGGGAAATGGATTGCTCCGACCACAGCGCGGCGCGGTTCGCATTCAGGGGCAAGCGATAGGGCGGCGACCGCTCTGGGAGATTGCGCGCAGCGTCGGATTGGTCGGGCAACATCCAGGACACATGCTGTTTGCGCCGACCGTGCAGGACGAACTTGAAGCGGGACCGCGCGCGCTTCAGCGACTGGATCGCGCCTGGATCAGTCATATCATCGACCAATGTCGCCTGGAACCGTTGCTGCGCCGCTCGCCGCACCGGTTGAGCGCTGGCGAGCAGCGACGTGTGGCAATAGGAGCGGTGCTGGCGTCGCAACCATCTGTGCTGCTCCTCGACGAGCCGACGGCGGGACAGGACGCGCTTAGCCGATATGCGCTACGCACGCTGCTGACCGATATTGCGCGCGACGGTGTGGCGGTCATTTTTGCCACCCATGACACCGAATGGGCATATGCGCTCTGCACCCGTTGGGCCATACTGAACGCAGGCATGATTGTTGCCAGTGGGACACCCGCTGCAATCTGCGCCCAGCCAGCGATCATCGAGCAGGCGCGGCTTCGTCTGCCAGCGGAAGAGGCGATCCGGCGGCAGAGGGAAAGGCATGCAGTAGATAGAGTTTAAGTACACATTCCGCTATGCGCTCATTTGTCGAGCGGTTGATAATGACTCCGGCAGACCTGCCGCCATATCGCACGCTTTCTAGGCTTGTTCAGAACGTGGAAGCCCTGCAGGAGCCTGCAACATCTCACCGAGGGCGTGAGTTCGCAGCGTCCCGGAGTGCTATGTTCTCAGAGCGCGGCGATCAAGTAGTGAGAAGCGGGCATCACCCAGACATGTTGAAACTCGATGTCACTTGCAACCGGGTATGAACATAGAGTTGCGCTTCGATCCACGCGCGAAAGCGCTAGCATATCTGATTGGCTCAGCGGCAATTATCCTGACGCTTGATCTCATTCGTCTTGCCGTCCTGAGCGGCGTGCTAGCTGCGCTGCTGATTGGAAGCGGCCTTGGACGGCGCTGGCTGCGGGTGATGCGTGTGTTGCTGCCAACGCTGCTGCTCTTTGCACTGGTTGCCGGGTGGAGCGGCGGATACGAGGCAGCGATCGGCGCAGCGCTGCGTCTAGCGGCGCTCGTCGGCGCAGGGGTCGTATTCTTCGGTCTCACACCGCCTGAGGAGTTGGGAGATGCGCTCCTGGCGAGCGGCATCCCGTCGCAGATGGCGTTTCTGCTGGAAGGAGCGCTGCGCTTTACGCCGATGATGGGGACGCTAGCGCGCGAGGTGTACGAGGCGCAGGCGAGTCGTGGCATACGATTCGATGGACGACATTTGCTGCGCAACGGTCCGCTTCTGCTGACGCCGCTCTTGTTGAGCGTCGTGCGTTTTGCCGATGAGCTGGCGGAGGGATTGGAAACACGCGGATTCGGCAGTCCACAACGCACCCCGCTGCGCGAGCACCGGCTTAACTGGCGGGATGGAGCGCTGGTTGGCGTCACACTGCTGCTGACGATACTTTTTGTCTGGTAAGGAGCAACCAATGGTTCCACGAGCATTGACGATTGCTGGCTCTGATTCCGGCGGCGGGGCTGGCATTCAGGCAGACCTGAAAACCTTTATGGCGCACGGCGTGTATGGCGCCAGCGCAATCACTGCTATTACAGCGCAAAATACCGTCGAGGTGCGTGCAGTTGTCATGCTCGAACCGGCGATGGTCGTTGCGCAGATTGAAGCTGTGCTTGACGACATCGGCGCTGATGCCGTCAAAACCGGCATGCTGGGCAATGCTGCCATTATCGAAGCGGTTGCCGATACCCTTGAGCGATACCGCGTCGAGCGGCTAGTGATCGATCCGGTGATGGTCGCCAAGAGCGGTGCGCGCCTGCTGGAAGAAGACGCTATTACGACATTGCGTGAGCGCATGCTGCCGCTGGCTTTGGTCATCACGCCTAACCTGCCGGAGGCATCGGTGCTGTTGAACCGCCAGGTGATCGACGAACGCGCTATGAGGGATGCAGCGCGCGATCTGCACGCGCTGGGCCCGCGATACGTGCTGCTCAAAGGCGGGCATCTGCCGGGGAGTGACGTCGTTGATCTTTTGTACGACGGCGAGCAGTTTGTTGAACTGCGCGCGCAGCGTCTGGAGACGAACCACACTCACGGCACCGGCTGCACATATGCTGCCGCCATCGCAGCTCTGATCGCGCGTGGATTGCCGGTCGAACAGGCAGTGCGACAGGCGCACGCCTACCTCCACGACGCCATCGTCTATGCACCGGCAATTGGCAAAGGGTTCGGACCAGTCAATCATCTGGTGCACGGGCTGCCGGCAGAGAGATGAGAGGCGAGAGGCAGGAGGCGATAGGTAGTGACGCCCTTTTTCCCCTCATCCCCCCTTGCCTCCCTCACAAGAGTAGAGTTTTTGGGCACGATGGAAGTTTTCCGCGTCCTGATGCTCTGTTTCCCCTCATCCCCCCACCCTCTTCTCCCACGAGGGGAGAAGCTCACAGGTGTAGAGTTTTTGGGGTGCGACGGATGTTCTCCGCGTCCTGATGCCCTGTTTCCCCTCATCCCCCCTACCCCCTTCTCCCACCAGGGGAGAAGTGGGAGTTGGGGCGTCTTGTCGCCTGAAACGGGCAATGCAACGTGAGGGCTTGCCGAAAAATACACCTGTGAGGGGGAGAAGGGGGGAGTTTACGCATCCTGACGCTCAAAATGGGCGATGCAACGTAAGGGCTTGCCAAAAAATCTACACCTGTGGGGGAGTGAGGCGTCCCAATGCCCGATACGGACGATGCCAGGCGCGGACTTACCAGCAACATCCACACATGTGTGGGCGCCTCCTGCAGGCGCTTGTGAGAGCGTGACACAGAACTACGGCGAGCAGCGTGAGGCAAGAGGCGTCGTACCTCGAAGTTGAAGGGAAGATTCTCTAGTGCAATTGCGCAAAGTCCCCCTTGACGAGGGTACCCTCATTCTGGTTCAATAGCGCGAGCAGCGATGCGAAGTTTATTGGAAGATTAAGGGGGAATAGAACAGCATGGATCTTGTCACTATCGCACTCTTCGTTCTCGGTTTGGCGCTCCTGATCGTCGGCGCAGAAGGATTGGTGCGCGGTGCATCGCGGATGGCGCTGGGATTAGGGATCTCCCCACTGGTCATTGGATTGACCGTTGTCGCCTTCGGCACTAGCTCACCCGAGCTGGCGGTCAGCATTCAATCGGCGCTTGCCGGTCCGAGCGGTGCAGATGTGGCGCTGGGGAATGTCGTCGGCAGCAACATTGCAAATGTGCTGCTCATCCTCGGCATTTCTGCGGCTATCACGCCGCTCGTCGTTCAGCAGCAGTTGATCCGTCTCGATGTGCCCTTGATGATTGGCGTATCGGCACTTGTATTCATCATGGCAATCGATGGGGTCATCAGCAGGATTGATGGCCTCATTCTGTTCAGCGGAATTGTGATTTATACTGTCTTTGCGATCCGCCAGAGCCGCAACGAGAGTGCTGAGATCCAGCAAGAATACACGACAGAGTTCGATATCGGCAGACCACAGTCGTTTGTTGATTGGATCAAGAACATCCTGATGCTCGTCGGCGGGCTTGCCCTGCTGGTGCTCGGTGCGCGCTGGCTGGTTGAAGGGGCGATCAGTTTTGCACGTATGCTTGGCGTCAGCGAACTGGTAATCGGGTTGACAATTGTGGCGGTTGGAACATCGCTGCCAGAAATTGCCACTTCGATCATCGCAGCGATTCGTGGTGAACGCGATATTGCCGTTGGCAATGTGGTCGGAAGCAATATTTTCAATCTCCTGGCAGTACTCGGGCTGACCAGCGCTGTTGCGCCAGCAGGCGTCAAAGTTGCGCCAGCGGCGCTTAACTTCGATCTGCCGGTCATGATCGCTGTGGCAGTTGCGTGTCTGCCAATTTTCTTCACCGGTCGATTGATCGCACGCTGGGAGGGATGGCTGTTCCTGGGGTACTATGTTGCATATACGCTCTACCTCATCCTGGCAGCATCGCAGCACGATGCGCTCCCTGCATTCAGCACGGTGATGGGATTGTTTGTGTTGCCATTGACAGCTCTAACGCTGCTGTTCCTGGCGTGGCGAGCGTTCCATATGGAACGGCGCGTCGCCGCATCATGAGCGGGTATGGATGATACGCCCAAGTGGATGTGGATCCTGATCGTGATCCTGGCGACCGGATGCAGCCGGAGCGCTGTTCCGCCGACGACGCGCCTGGTTGCGACACGTATGCCAACTATCGTCCTCCCGTCAGCGCACACAGCATCGAACCCCGTTGATACCGGCTGGATTGGCGCCACGCAGGGGATCGAAGTCCGCACCCTGAGCGTCGCCGGGATCGCGCCTGATGTCGCCGCGCCAGTTTATATCGTGCGTCTCGATCCGTCGATGGTGCGATTGCGCGTCCAGTATGCACCCGATACGCCGCAACCTCTCCGCACGTGGGTCGCAGCGCATCGTCCGCTTGTTGCTGTCAACGGCGGCTTTTTCACGGCAGATCATCGAACAACGGCGCTTCTTGTCACTGATGGCACAGCGCATGGCGTATCCTACACCGGTTTTGGCGGCATGCTCGCCGTATCATCCGATGGGCGAATCTGGATTCAGGCGCTGCGGGATGAGCCATACAATCCCGCTGTTCCGCTCGATCAGGCGATCCAATCATTTCCCATGCTGGTCTACCCCGGTAGCGCAGCAGCGGAGATCACCGACAACGGACAACGCGCCCGCCGCACCGCCGTTGCGATTGATCGGGTAGGGCGCGTCCTGATCATTGTCTGCCCAATCAGCGCATTTTCGCTTCAGGCGCTGGCGGCGTGGCTAGTCTCCTCGGACCTAGAGATCGATCGGGCGCTGAATCTCGACGGCGGTTCGTCAAGCGGTCTGTTTGTGAATGCTGGCGAGATCCGCTGGCAGATTGACTCGTTTGCTGCGCTTCCCTCTGTGCTGCTGGTTGAACCGCGTCAATCGCCGGCGCCGTGAGTTAGAATGTGGCGGCGCCTCCGTCTCTATGGCACCTCTCCGTGCTCGCAGGGCGGGGATGGTTCCCTGTCGAAATGCGCCTGCTCCATCACATCCGCGCTCAAGGCTAGACTGTCGGAGCGATCTCGTGATGGATGCCATCTCCTCTCCGCTCTCTTTCAGGGATGGGTTTCTTGAGATGCAAGCATCTTTTCTGCAGTCCAATGCCTTTTGCGCTCATCCCCTCGCCTCTCGAGGGTAGCGTTTTTCAGGTGCAAGGGGCGTTTTCGGCATCCCGACGCTTGTTTTCCCCTTTATTCCCCCTGCCCCTTCTCCCATAGGGGAGAAGGCTCTCAAGTGTAGGCTTTTTTAGCGTGCGAAGCGGATGTGCCGCTTGCCTGAAGCGGACGATGCAAGGAAGGGCTTGCAAAAATCTACGCTTGTGCGATTCCCCCGCACTCTTCCTCCCACAAGGGGAGAAGGGGGAGGGTGTGCGTCCCGATCCGCATAACGGGCATGCAACGGAAGGGCTAGCCGAAAATTCTCCGCGGCGACAGCGCCAGGATTGCCAGCGATGCGACAGCGATGCAACGGAAGAGCTAGCCGAAAATTCTCCGCGTGCGAGCAGCTCCCTTCTCCCCCACTCACAAGTGGAGAGATTCTGGGACGCGCTGGATGTTTTCCCGCATCCCGACGCCTGGTTTTCCCCTTCATCCTCCCTTGCCCCCTCCTCCCACAGGGGGAGAAGGGGGAGGTAGGGCGTCCTGGCGCCTGAAACAGACATTCAGCTTAGGAGGATTCTGTGAGAGAGGCGGGACGCCCTGATGCTCAGAGCGGGCGATGTGACGTGAGGGCTTGCCAGCAAAACTTTCCACCTGTGAGCCATCTCCTTCTCCCGCGCTGTGCAGAAGTGTGGGCGCCCTGATGCCTGTCTGTGAATGCAGACGGAGGTGACGGTCGCGCGAGGAATGCAACAGTCACCGGACAGCAGTTGATGGCAGCGCAGGCCCGCTGTACAGCGCGGGGTCTAGCCCGGACCAGTGATATCACGAGTGCGGAAGAGGTACAACGACAGGACCAGGAACAGCACTGAATAGACTGCCACCACAAGGGTCGCCTGAAGCGGCGAGGGGAGTTGAGAGAGATCGAGCGGCGCGGTTGTTTCAGGACGCAAACCGAACGCATGGCGATTCATGATGGTCAGGGTATTGATGTTCTGCCCAATCGTCAGGTTGTACGCCAGCGCCCAGACGCCTCCCAGAACGCGCAGCAACGCTAGGGCGCCAAAGCCTGCCTCGACGATAATGTAGGAGAGACCAATCGCCAGCCCCCCCAGCAGCGAGCGGGTAAGCAGCGTGGCATATGCCGTCAGCAGGACATACGGCAGCAGCACGTAGAGCGCGCGGAGGATCCCCAGGATCAGATGTACCAGATCGCCAGGCGTTACGCTGATGCTGGCGTTGAGGAGCGGCGCCAGCGCCAGCCCGAGCAGTGAGGCAAACGCTACTGCCAGCAGCGTTGCTACTGCCAGCGTGAGCATAATCGTCGCCAGCTTCGCCAGCAGGTAGCGATCCCGCGCCGGATCGCGCGCCAGATGGGTGCGCAGCGTTCCCCAGCTATACTCGCTACCGATTGCGCCAGCCGCAAAGATCACGGCAAAGATGCCGCCCAGACCATTGACATGACTCAGCGCCGTTGCAAAGATACCGGGAAAGAGAATGCCGCGCCGCCACTCCTCGAACTGCGCGCTCATTGCGCCACTTCGCACCGGCATACCGACTGTCAACACGAACTGAACCAACACCTGCGCCGCCAGCAGCACAAGAAAGATGGACAGCAGGACCCAGCTCAGTGGCCGGCGTGAAAGTTTGAGCCATTCAGCGCGAATCAGATTAATCATTGCTGTTCACGCTCAGCGGTCACTTCGAGAAAGAACTCTTCCAGACTGGTTTCGTAACGCCGAATTTCCGCCACCTGCACGCCGCCAGCAGTCAGGAGAGCATTGATGTCGGCTGTGCGGTCACCGGGTGCATCAATGAGAAATGCATCGCCATGCTCGCTTATGCGCGAGACCCAGGGCGTCGAACGGAGCAGCGCCTCAGCCCGTTCACGCGCGCCAATTGTGCGCACCAGCACGCCGCGCCGCACTAGAGACGCCACTTCTCCCTGGGCAATAATGCGTCCCCGCTTGAGAATAGCGACACGCTGACAGATCTGTTCGACTTCGTGGAGCAGGTGACTGCAGAGAAACACGGTACGCCCGCTGCCCGACAGGGAGCGCACCAGATTGCGGATCTCGAGCTGACCTGCGGGATCGAGGCCGTTAGTCGGCTCGTCGAGCATAATGAGGCGTGGTTCGTGGAGAAGCGCTGCAGCGATCCCCAATCGCTGCTTCATACCCTGAGAATATGTACTGAACCGGTCGCGTGCGCGGGCGGTCAGATCGACCTGCGCCAGCACCTCATCGACCCGGCGGTCGGAAAGACCGGCAGCGCGCGCCAGCACGCGGAGGTTGTCGCGCCCAGAGAGATAGGGATAAAACGCTGGCGCTTCAATCATCGCGCCCACCTCTCGCAATGCGGCTGCCGCTTCGCGTTGAACGTCGTACCCGAGCACGAACGCCCGGCCCGAGGTCGGGCGAATCAGCCCCAGCAACATGCCGATCGTCGTGGTTTTTCCTGCGCCATTTGGGCCGAGAAAGCCAAAGATCTCGCCGGGACGCACTTCGAGATTGATGCGATCAACAACAACGCGATCGCCGAACCGCTTGGTCAATTCTTCGGTGCGAATGACCGCGTCCATAGAAGAACCTTTGGATGATCGCATTAGAGACGCTGCGTGACATGGGCGCCCACAGGGCTCACAAGTTTAGGGGCAATGGACGTTTGCCGCGTCCTGACGCCCTTGTTCCCCTCATCCCCCTGCCTCCTTCTCCCACCCTCTCAAGTGGAGGCTTTTTGGCGTACGCAGCGGATTTGCTGCGTCCTAACGCCCTTTTTTCCTCATCCCCCCGCCCCCCTTCTTCTCAAGTGTAGGCTTTTTAGGGTGCGAAATGAGTTTGCCGCATCCTGACGCCCGTTTTCCCTCATCCCCCCTGCCCCGTTCTCCCACAAGGGGAGAAGGGGGAGTCGGGGCGTCCGGTTGCCTGAAACAGACGATGCAACAGAAGGGCGTGCCAAAAAATCTACACTTGTGAGCGCCCCCCTTCTCCCACAAGGGGAGAAGGGGGCGTGTGCACATCGCAACGCCCAAAATGGACGTTGCTGCAGAAGGGCTTGCCGAAAAAATCTCCATACGACTTCTGCATACGTACCGTGACTAAAGGGGCGATGAGGCACGCTCTGCGTGCAGCTATTCCCGCGCCAGTTCCTGCTCCAGCGCCTGTTGCACCGCCTGCGGATTCGCCTGACCGCGCGTGGCTTTCATCACTTGCCCAATCAGATATTTGATGGCAGTCACTTTGCCGCGTCGATATTCCTCGACCGCTTTCGGATTATTGGCGATAGCCTGCCGCACTAGGTCGGTCAGGGCATCGCCTGCGCCAATGACTGCCATGCCCCGTTCAGCAACAATCCTCGCCGGAGAGCGACCCTCACGGAAAGAAGCCTCGAACGCCTCTTTGGCGCTGGTGCGCGTGATCACCCCCTGGTTCAGCAGATCCTGAACCTCGCCGATGTACTCAGGGCGTAGCCGGTGCGCAGCGCTCTCCAGCGGTTCACCGGTTTCCTTCAGCAAGCGAAAGAGCTCGCCGGTCATCCAGTTGGCCACGTCTTTTGGCGTGACGCCTCGCACACGCGCCGCTGCAACCGCCTGCTCATAAAAATCAGAGACGGCCCGCTCATCGGTCAGTACACTAGCATCATAGGCGGTCAACCCATACTCCTCGATGAAACGTCTACGGCGCGCATCAGGCAGTTCCGGCAGTTCGGCGCGTCGTTCAGCGATCCAGGCATCGGTCAGACGCAGCGGCGGAATGTCCGGCTCTGGAAAGTACCGATAATCCTCGGCAAACTCTTTTGTGCGCTGCGCAACCGTCGTACCGCTGGCCTCGTCCCAACCGCGCGTCGATTGGACGATCGGCTCACCGGCTTTGAGCGCCCGAATCTGGCGCTCAATCTCATATGCCAGCGCCCGTTCGAGGAAGCGAAATGAGTTGATATTCTTGATCTCGACCTTAGCGCCATACTCCTGTTGCCCGGCGGGACGCACCGAGACGTTGGCGTCGCAGCGCAGCGCACCCGATTCCATGTCGCCGCTGTTGACGCCAATCCAGACCAGAATCTGCCGCAGTTTCTGGAAGTAGCGACGCGCCTCTTCCGGAGACGAAATGTCCGGCTTTGAGACAATCTCCATGAGCGGCACGCCAGCGCGGTTGAAATCAACCAGCGATCCGCCATCATTCGTGTGGATCAGTTTGCCAGTGTCTTCTTCGATGTGCACCCGCGTCAGCCTGATCCGCTTTGGACCGTTGTCCCCCTCAATCTCCACCCATCCATCAACGCACAGTGGGTCGTCATACTGGCTGCGCTGGTAGCCGGATGGCAGGTCGGCGTAGAAATAGTTCTTGCGGCTGATAACATTCTCGTGGGAGATACGACAGTTGAGCGCCAGACCAGTGAGCGCTGCGAGTTCGATAGCGCGACGGTTCGGCACCGGCAGTGCACCGGGCAACCCCATGCACACCGGACAGACATGCGTATTCGGCGGCGCATTGGCGTAGTCGGCGCTGCAACCGCAGAACATTTTCGAGCGCGTCAGGATCTGCGCGTGTACTTCGAGTCCAATAGTAACCAGATACTCCATGCGTTTCCCCGCAGCGATGCTCTTCCTGCATCAGCATTATAGCATCAGCCAAGCTTGTACCCGATCTGGCGCAGGAACCCTTTGCGCCAGGCAATGTCTTCTTCGCCTTCAATTCCTGCGGGAGCGCTGCCATCGATCACGCCGAGCACGCCGCGCCCCTGGTCCGTCGCAGCGACAACGACTTCGAGCGGGTTGGCAGTGGCGCAGAAAATACGGCACACCTCCGGTACTGCCTTAATCGCATTGAGCACATTGATTGGATAGTATCCTGCGCCTAACACAACGATAAACGTATGCCCGGCGCCGATCGCAAATGCGTTGCGTCGCGCTAAATCGATGAGTGTCTCATCGGTGCCGCTCCAGCGTACCAGGCATTTGCCCGACGCTTCGCAGAACGCGAGACCGAATTTGATACCCGGAACCGCGCTGACCAGCGCCTCGTGGATGTCTTCGACCGTCTTGATGAAGTGCGTCTGCCCCAGGATGATGTTCAGCCCATTTGGGTTTTCGACCTTTACAGTTGTCAGTTGCATATGCGCCTCCTACTCATCCACGACAAAATGTTGGGGACGGGGCAGGCCTGAGATCTGCCCTTACCGTGTTCGAGACCAGGATGACGAATCGGGCAGCAGTACATGTGAGCCTGCTGCCGCAGACTACACCCCCGCTGTCATCGACGTTTGACGCTCTCTGCTGCGGTTGGTATAATCGGCGTAATTATAGAATAAGAAATCCCCACGTGCAGAAGAGGGCCCCCATGGACCTGAGTTACTTTATCACTCCTAACCCCAACTTTGGCGCTCCGGAATGGGTCTTTTTCATTGCTCAGTTCGTGGTGGCCATAGCTGGTGCATATCTGACCTTCATGCATGCCGATACGAACCCGGTGCGCGGATCGGCGTTGCGTCGTCTGGGATATGCGATGCTGATCCTGGGTCTATTGGGGGCTATTGTCGGCGCGCTGCGTCGGAGCGCAGTTGAGCCATTTACTGCGCCTTACTGGATGACAATCATCACAGTGTTGTCTGTTGCGCTGATCATTTATGCGATTTACTACGCCAGGGCTGTGTACCCCGGTCGCTTAGCAGCGTGGGAAGCATCGCAACGCGGCAAGGGAGCGCGAGCCGCTGCACGTCTGCAACCGACACAGCGCTCAGCAGTGCGTGAGGGCCCAGTACGCGAAGAAAAGGTGCCCACGAACGGCGCTCCGTCCCGACCATCGGGCAGCCGGCGGGCTGCTCGCCGTGAGCATAAGAAGCGGAATAAGTAGGGGTTAAGGGTTACACCGTCATCTAACCCCTAACCCCTAACTCTCACCTCTATCGACAAACGACGCCTGGCGCAGCATCAGGAAGCCGCCGATCCGGTACGCTAGCGTAGCATCAATTCGGTAGGGACTGCCAGGAACGCCAGCAAGCGGCGCTTCGACGAA
>JANXAL010000055.1 GCA_025062325.1 Roseiflexus sp. | reverse complement strand
CACCCCCCGCACGCGGGGGGTTGGGGCCCGGATTGCATCGTGCCGCGGGCCGGGGTAGCTGCGCCCCCCGAGCGGGGGGGGGTGGGGGAGGCCCCGCGGGTAGAGTTGCTCCTCCTTGCTGCGGGGCCCCCCGCCCGCGGGGAGGGGGGGCACGCAACAGCGACGCGCAGCGCACGTTCATGCCTGCGCCCCCCGCACGCGGGGGGTTGGGGTTGCGACTCCAGCGCGCGAAGGCGCTGGAGTGCTGCGCCCCCCGCACGCGGGGGGTTGGGGGAAATCCGGGGAGACGGGTGCACCCTGTATATCTGCGCCCCCCGCACGCGGGGGGTTGGGGCGCGCTTTGAATAATGCCTCTCGCCAAGTTCCCTGCGCCCCCCGCACGCGGGGGGTTGGGGCGTTCGCCACCCGCCTAGGCAGCGAAGCGCGGCTGCGCCCCCGCATGCGGGGGGTTGGGGGGAGAAGGGGGTCTTACAAGTGGAGAGTTTTGGGGTACGACGGAAGTTTGCCGCGTCCTGCCGCCCTGTTTCCCCTCTTCCCCTCTACCCCCTTCTCCCACTAGGGGAGAAGGGGGCGCTAGGGCGTCCTGCCGCCCTGTTTCCCCTCTTCCCCCCTACCCCCTTCTTCCACTAGGGGAGAAGGGGGCGCTAGGGCGTCCCACTGCCTGCAACGGGCGATGCAACGCGAGGGTGTGCCGGAAAAATCTACACTTGCGAGGAAGAGGGGTTGGGGCGTCCTGATGCCTGAAACGGGCGACTTAACGGAAGGGCTTGCCGGAAAAATCTACCCTTGTGAGCGACCTTCGCCTCCGATTCTAGGCATCGGACCCACACCACCGCCAGCCGACTGTTGGTGACAGTCGCATCTGAATGCGCGCCGACGCTGACGTTGCCTAGGCTCGCTGGCAGCGATCGGCGATCCAGCGCATTTCACGCGACCGTCACCCGCTCCGCAGGGCGAGTGTAGCACTGCATGCTCTCTAGTGTCGAAACAGCTCACTCGTAACGTTCACAGACGAGTAAATAGTCCGCCGGTCGCCTGAAATGGAAGATCGGGAGAGGCTCCTGGAATGACGAATCGGCGGTGGAATGGCTTCGACAGCGCAGGCGTGCGGGGTCTAACTGAAAGGAGTTGTTCATGAGGGCGCGCCGTCGGCGTACCTAGGGATGGCGTGAAAAGGAATGACGGATGGTCGTCGCTCGTCACTCATTACCCGTTACCATCAGGCGGGACGCCTCCCCGGTCAGAATGCACCATGACAGTCTCTTAGCAAACCCTTAATCATGTAGCGTATCGTTCACGTCCAGTAAATGCTTTACACCGCCGCTGCGCCCAATTTTTTTTATCCTAAGCAAGGCTCTCCCTTGCAAAGGCGCATGTATTGACGGCTTGAGGAACGAATAACCTTCAGGTTTCTGTGCCTTTGTGCAGTTTATTCACAAACTCCTGCTTCAAACAGGGATGTCATCGATGGCTTCGGAGATACGAAACTTTTGCGCCTTTGCGCGAACGGATAGAGAAAACAGTTTGGCATTCCCGGACGCTGCGACGTTTATTTGCAAGGTCCTCGAGGGAAGCGAAAAGAAGGGACCGAGTCTATGCGTTACCGTCACGTGGCGGATATCTTGCTCCTCTGGCTTGCACTGCTCGCTGGCTGTGGCGTTGTCGCCAATCGGACGACGCTTGACACTCCAGTTCCCACACCAGCAGCGTCACCGGTTGCGCAACAAGCTGGCGACCCGCAGCGAGGTGCAGCTCTGTTTGCTGGCGATATAAAGATTGATGGATTCGTCGCCTGCCGTAGCTGCCATGCCGTTGATCCGGCTGCGAGTGATGGTCTGGGACCGAACCTGGCAGGGATTGCGCTGCGCGCCGGTTCGCGCATCCCCGGCGTCGCTGCCGATGCGTACATTCGTCGTTCGATCCAGGTGCACGATGATTTTGTTGTGCCTGGGTTCGAGGCAGGTCTGGCGCGTGCCGTGGTCGGGCGCGACTTTGGGGAAATCCTGAGCGACCAGGACATTGCCGATCTGACGGCGTATCTGCTGACGCTCGACCAGGCGCCGGTCGCGCAGGCGTCAACCCCTGATCCTTCACCCTCTCCGCCTATATCGCCAGCAACAACCTCGTTCCCGACCGCGATAGCAGGTGGTGCGTCACCGTCCACCTCGACAGCGAAGGTTGAACTATCGCTAGCGGCGTCGCTATCGTCAACCCTCGCGCCTTCGCCATCGCCCGACAATCGCACACTAGCTACGGTCAGCCCGACAATCGCTGCAACGGAGACACGGAGCGCGCCCGCAACGCCATCAGCCACGGCAGCGTCCCCGACTGTTCCGCCGTCTCCGACCGGCGCTGCGACGCCATCAGCCACGGCAGCGTCCCCGACTATTCCGCCGTCTCCAACCGATGCTGCAACGCCATCACCCGCGCCAACGCCGACCCAGCCGCCAGCGCCAACCGCAACGCCTGCACCAGCGGCGAGCAACCCGCCCAACCCCGGCTCAGACGAGCCGGTCTCCAGAGAACTGGCAGTCTTCACCGGATGCATGACCTGTCATGATCAACACCCGCCGAACGTTGTCAAAATGCCGCATGTACGCTTCCCTCGGTGCTCTACCTGTCATAGCGGATCGCCCTCGCGCGTCGGCTGCCCGACCTGCCACAGCATGCATCGCATTCAGGCGCCGCACGGCGGCGAAAACCCGAATCTGCCGTGCAATCACTGCCACGCCGACAGGTGAACGCCTGCGAGCGTTCCGCCGCTAGCGCGCGCTGAACCTAACCGAGGTTCGCGCGCCCTGAGAAATGAGGGCTTGCCGAAAATATTCACCTTTGCGAACACACATGAGGAGGCATGCTGCTTTCAGTGGTGCAGACCTTCAAGAACTCCACGTCCTGGCAACTCGAATAAGTGACGTTGCTGGCAGCTCTTTCCTCTCGGCAATGGTGTGCGGGTGGTGAACGCAGATATCGACGGGCGTCGCGTCGCCGTCGCACGCTCGCGCCAGATGCTGCAACGCCTCCTCCAATGGCGCCGCAAGATCGATGACCGTATCGCACAGCGGACAGGGTAATGTCGATTGCGAGACATCCATTGCTCTGCGGATGTCGCCAATGGTGAGCGGCGGCTGTTTCGCGCTGACCGGTC
This sequence comes from Roseiflexus sp., assembly GCA_025062325.1. Lineage (GTDB taxonomy): Bacteria > Chloroflexota > Chloroflexia > Chloroflexales > Roseiflexaceae > Roseiflexus. The sequence continues at coordinate 886 of JANXAL010000055.1, read as the reverse complement.
GTATTTCCACGCGGTGATTGCTCGCACGATCATGCACCACGATGAATATCAGGTACGGCGGAGGCGCTGGCGCGACGGCATCCTGCGGATCGCCCGCCTCTACCTGCGGCGACGTGTGGCAGATCGTTGGCTGCCTAGTTGGAGGCGGGATGTAGCGCGGATCGGTCGGGGCAATCGGCGTGTGCGGTATAAAGGTGAAACCGAGACGGAGGCGCGTCGTTTCCGGGTCGCGTCCGCTCCACGGCGCCAGTGACACCTCGACTTCCGCGCCGCCGGGCGTGCGGAGCGTTCCGGTGTCGTTACCCTTGAGCATCGCACGGAGTTGTGCGAGGGTATGACCATACGCATAGTCCGGGTCATCAACCTGCAATTCGGTGAGCGTTGCTTTCCAGACGCCGGGTACAGATGGAAGGAAACGTGTATCCATAGGAAATCGCTCCTTTCATGGAATAGGGTGCATAGCTCAATCCGTAAGCATCCATCTCAATCCGTGCGAATCCGTGTTCTATTCCAAGCCGTGCTCGCGTGAGTGAGCGTGGTTCCCATCTTAGCGCCCACTATTCGCCGCTGGCATACCGGAGCGCTCCCTGTTCCATCCATCCGCGATCACGCCGCGTACTTCGGGGTGTATGGAGAATGACGCATCACGGTATCACAGAGGTTCGATGCGGGCTGTTATGCTGGTTGGTCGGGGGCAGACGACGCCCGGATCAGGTGCGGCGCTTATTCGTCTGGCAGCGCGCTGTCGCGCAGCAGGCATTGCGCCGATCGTTGCCGCCTGTTTTCTCCGTCATCAGCGCCCTTCGTTTACCGAAGCGCTTGAGCAGTGCATTGCGCAGGGGGCGCAGGAAGCGGTCGTTGTGCCGTATGCGCTGTCGCTGGCGGA
>JANXAL010000022.1 GCA_025062325.1 Roseiflexus sp. | reverse complement strand
AACAGCGACCGCGACGCCGACGAGCCGCAACCCGACGCCCCTCCGCCCCCCCGCCCCCCTGACCCCCTACGCCCCCCACTCCCGCGGCGGCCTTATCGCGTGCGACGCGGAATGGCCGTATCCCGACGCCCCCCGACCCCTCCTCCCCCCTCCCCCCATCTCCCACGAGGGGAGAAGGGGGAGTGTGCGCATCCTGACGCTCAAACCGGGCGATACAACGGAAGGGCTTGCCGAAAAAATCTACCCTTGTGAGCTTCTCCCCCCTGCGCCCCCCGCATGCGGGGGGTTGGGGCGCAACTTCGGCGTCATCGGTCTTGACCTGCCTCTGCGCCCCCGCACGCGGGGGTTGGGGGAGAAGGGAGAGGTTGCGCATCCTAAGCGCCTGCCCGCGTTCAACCTTCAATGTGCAACGACATTCGCATCCGCACTGCCGCTGCGTGCGCTGCTAGGCCCTCGGCGTCCGCTAGGCGCGCCGCAGCCGGTCCAATTCGTTTCAGCGCTGCATCATTCAACGCTACGAGCGAGATAACCTTGCGAAAATCGTCCACATTGACGGGAGAGGCGAAGCGCGCCGTGCCGCCGGTCGGCATAATGTGTGATGGACCGGCCACATAGTCGCCAAGCACTTCAAATGAGCGTTCACCGAGAAACACGCCGCCAGCATTGCGCACCTTCCCAATGTGGCGCCAGGGATCGTCAATCAGCAAACAGAGGTGCTCAGGGGCATAGTCGTTGGCAACTGCAAAAGCGGCATCGAGATCGGGAACCAGCACGATCCCGCCGCGCCCGCTGATCGCCGCCGCCGCAGCGGCAGCGTTTGCCGCTGGCAGCAACTCGAGTTGACGCGCAATCTCCGCCTGCACCTGCACGGCAAGCGTGCGGTCTGGCGTGACCAGAATGGCGGACGCCAGCGCATGCTCTGCCTGCGCCAGCAAATCGGCGGCAACCAGGCGCGGATCGGCATGCGCATCGGCAATGACCAGCGTCTCTGTCGGTCCTGGCAGCGATTCGATCCCGACGACGCCGTATACCGCGCGTTTTGCCAGCACGACGAACAGGTTGCCAGGACCGACGATTTTATCGACGCGCGGCACGCTTGCTGTGCCATACGCCATAGCCGCAATTGCCTGAGCGCCGCCAATGGCGAATACCCGCGTCACGCCAGCAGCAGCAGCGGCTGCAAGCACGGTGGGATCGACGTCACCGTTGCGCTGCGGCGGCGTGCAAACGATCACTTCCTCCACGCCGGCCACCCGTGCCGGGATCGCGGCATGGAGCAGCGATGACGGAAGCGGCGCCGCGCCTCCCGGCACATAGATGCCAACCCGCCGCAACGGAGTAATGATCTGCCCTAGAGCGCCTTCTGCGCCGAACTCGATCCAGGAGGTGCGCACCTGGCGCTGATGGAAGCGTGTCAGTTCCCCAATTGCCAGTTCAATCGCGCTACGCAGGTCGGGATCGAGACAGGCAAGCGCTGCAACGCAGCGTTCTATCGGCACTTCCAGCGGACCGGCATAGTCATCGAGGCGCTGCGACCAGTCGCGCAGGGCATCGTCACCTCGCTTGCGCACATCACGCACGATGCGATCAACAGCCTCGGCTGGCGTCAGCCGCGCGCCAAATCGCTGTTCAATGGCATTCAGTAATGCTGCAGGAACATCGATCTCATCGAAAGGTATACGCTGCAGGATGGTGCGATGAGCGACTGAGAGATCATCGAAAATTGGGATGGTCATGGGGTTGGCTCCTCGAGCAGCCTGATCAGGCGATCATAACTGCTACAGGTTGCATCGAACACATACTGCGCTGGCATCACTGCAATGGTATCGCCACCCAGTTGGCGCAGATGCGCCACCAGGTCGAGCACGCGGTCCTGCGGCACGAGCAGCGTCACCATATACCATCCGGGCGCGCCTGCTGCGCGCGGCGTACTGGGCCAGACCAGCGAGATCGTCGGTCCCTGCACGCCCGCCAGATCGGGACGGATCGCCACGCGCCGTCCTACGTCCTCCGCCGACTCACCGGCGATATTTGCTGTCACCTGGACAAAACGGCGCGCCCGTCGCCGCGCTTCGACGAGTTCCAGCACTGTGCGGGTCGCTGCCAGCGCTGCGGGATTGGTGCGCAGGCAACGGCGACTGGCGATCAGGCATGCCTGGGTGCGGAGAATCGGGTCGCCGACGATCTTCAGTTGATTGTCGCGCAGAGTTGCTCCCGTTTCAGTGATATCGACAATTATGTCGGCATAGCCGAGTCCTGGCGCTGCTTCCGTCGCACCCTGTGACTCGACCAGGCGGAAGTAATTGATGCCGTTCGCATAACAGAAACGGCGAGTCAGCGATGGGTACTTCGTTGCAATGCGCAGCGGTCGCCCTTGAGCGTGCAGTTCGACCGCCAGATCCGCCAGATCGTGCCAGGACGTGACGTCGATCCAGGTTTCCGGTACGGCAACTACCAGTTCGGCAGCGCCGTAGCCAAGATCATCGAAAAGGACAATCAGATCATCGCGGTCGCCGCGCAACTCTTCCACCAGGTCGAGTCCGCTGATGCCAAGATCGATTTCGCCTGATGCCACTTTCTCGACAATGTCGGTAGGTCGATGGAGCAACACATCTGCGCCGGGAAGAGCACGGATGGACGCGGTGTAGCGACGAGGGTTGGGCCGCGACACCCGCAATCCGGCGCTCTCAAGAAAGGCAAGCGTGCCGTCGTACAGGCTGCCCTTCGATGGTATGGCAAAGCGAAGAGTCATCGCAGACCAACACCTGAATCAGCGCAAAGGCGCTCATTCTCATCAATGGAGCCAAGTAGAAAGCAATCTAAGACTGGCCCTTCGCACCGCGGGTTGAACCCTTGCTCAGGTCAGGCGCCCCCGTGCGGGGCACTCACGCGCTCAGCGCGAGCTTGAGCCTACAGCGGTCGGTTGCGGCGGACGCTTGGATCGCCGCGCTTACGAGCGCTCAGTGTGTCGGAAGTGAGAGCGGCGCTCGCGTCCTGTTCGTTCAACGTCTAGCTAATCTACAAGAACGGTTTGGTTCAGTGCGCCTGGGCTACGAAATGTTGTTGGGATCAATGCCTAGCGCCCGCAAACGCTCTGCCAGACGCGCTGCCCGCTCCTCCGCTTCCCGGCGCGCCCGCGCCTCTGCCTCTCGCGCCGCCGCTTCCTGCTGCGCTCGCACCGCCGCTTCCTGCTGCGCTCGAGCCTCCGCCGCTGCACGCGCCGCTTCCTGCTGCACTACTGCTGTGTAGTCGCCGAACGCTACCCCCAGCTCGTCGTAGCACACGACGTGATTGCCTTCCACTCCCAGCCACAGGTTGGCGATCACCAACTGCACCCGCCCCGCCATGTCTGGCGGGTGCAGCCGATATGTTCCTCCCTCGAACCGGTAATCAAGCAGACGCAACCGTCGTGCACCGCTCTGCCCCCACACATCGTCCACAATCACATACTGCGGCGCCCCTGCCCGCGCGTAGTGCTCCACTTTACGCTCTAGGTCGTTCTCGCGCGTCTCCGGCGAGGTGATTTCGATAATCAGCGCCGGGCGCGCCCCCTCGACCGCCACCTCGAACGTGCTCCAGTCCTGGCGTTTCTGGATGCCCGGAATGACCATCACGTCCGGTCCGTGCGGGCGCAGATCGGAATGTCTCACGCAATACGCACATCGCTCAGCACGATCGCTGCGCCTGATGACTCCAGGCGCGCCCGCAGCGCAGCAGTCAGGTACATCCGGTCGGTCTCGTGGCGGTCGCTATGCACGATGAAATCTCCCACTTCCGGGTGCAGGATGTCGTCAAGGGTCAGCGGAACCTGTTCCAAGTGATTGGGATTATCAGGCGTGGGACGACGCACATAGCGCCAGCCGTAGCGGAAAGGATCCTCGGCAGACGCTGTCGGTATCGGCTTCTGGCGCGCAACGGTCATCGCTCTCTCCTTCCCTATCGCTCAGGATTGACCGCGCAAGCGGCGCAGCTCGGCTTCCAGCGCCCGGAGACGTTCTTCCGCTTCTTGGCGCGCCGCGGCTTCGCGCTGCGCGCGCTCCTCTGCCTCTCGGCGCGCCCGCGCTAGTTCCTCGAACGTCAGAAATGGACAACCGTCTGGGTAGAAGAGGGTCACACCGTCTCTTGTCACAGCGAACCGGATGTTCAATAAGGGACTGACCCATCCATTCATCATGTCGTCGATAATGCGGAGCCGGTCCCCCTGATGCAACCATCTAGCGACATCGCCGCGCTGTGGATCAATCAGATAATACTCGCTGACGCTATAACGCTCATTGGCTGTCCGTCGCTTTCAGGGTAGATGATTGTCGGCTTCGGCTCAGAGGTCGCCACACTCATCGTCGCCTCCCTTTCCCTCACCGAGAAATGATTTCAGCAGTTGAAGTATAGCACAGAATTGCGATATCGGTCAGCGACGAACCCGCGCCAGCGCCTGTGCTAGCGGCATCTCAATGTCACGGGCAACGACGCTCGCACTGGTCAGGTGCAGACGTCGCAATAGCGTTCGGTGTTCGATGTGCATGATCTGTGCTGCTGAGACAGGACCGGGCGTTCGTGCTGCTGCGGGCGCCACAGGACAGGATCGGGGCGAACCATTGACGCATCGTATCTATTGCGCGCGTATGGAAACAGGCAATGCGTCACTAGGGTTTAAAGCAGACTCACTAGGGCAAGCGAGGAGCGCGTAGGGAACAGATGCATTGGAACATTCCGCTCGACTAGCGAGGGCGGCGTGCAACTCGATGCTTCCTTTCATATCTCTGCCAGCGGGATATCGTTGAGTGGAATGCGATGCTCTTCGTGGCGCACCAGATCGCGCCAGGTAACGCAGCGTTGCGCGCGCTCATCTGCACCGACCACAACGACGAACCGCACACCCCGGCGCGCGGCATCGCGCAGGTTGCTACTGACGCCGCGCATCCGCACATCGGTTATTGCCGTGTAGCCGCGCCCCCGCAGCACACGAGCCGTCTCCAGAGCGTAAGGATAGCTGGCATCGTCCGTTGCAACCACCATAACAACTGGAGGAGCGGAAGGAACAGCAGCTGGCGATGCAGCGGCGACTACCCGTTCCAGACCATACGCAAAGCCGACAGCAGGAGTCGGTTGACGTCCCCCCAGCGCGCTCACCAGGTCGTCGTAGCGTCCGCCGCCGCACAACTGCAAGCCATCCTCGGCATAGATCTCAAAAATCATGCCAGTGTAGTAGTGCAACCCACGCCCTAATCCGAAGTCGAGCCGAACCTGATCCAGCGCTACCCCGTGCGCCGCTGCCAGGTGCAGAATCGCACGCAGCTCCTCGAGACCAGTGACTGCAAAGCGGCGCAGCATCTCCTCGGCCGTTGCAAGCGCCTCGTCTGGTCTTCCTTCGATGCGGCAGAGACGATCAAGAATCTGCAACGCTTGATCAATCTGCTCGCTGGACTCACTGCGGCGCAGTTTGCGCACCAGGCGACCGACGATCGCCTCCGGCGGGCGCGTGCCGAAACGCAAATTGACCCCAATCTCACGCAGCGCATGCAGGAGCAAGGCTTCGGCGCGCTGATCGTCAATCCCGTCGAGCAATGTCGGATCAAGGGGAAGCGCCGTAGCTGGCGCGTCAAGTTCCGCTCGCACAGCCGCCGCTCCCTGCTCACGAAGGCGCTCAAGCCGCCACACCAACCGTCCCTGGGTGCGTTCGCTCAATCCAAGAGCGGCAAGCAGCGAGCGGATGAGACCAATATGGCCAATCCGCACTGTGAAGCGCGTCACGCCAGCAGCAACCAACCCTTCGCACGCCAGCGCTAGGCACTCGGCATCAGCGCGCGGCGCCGTGCCGCCGATCAATTCGACGCCGATCTGCGTGAACTGACGATACGTTGCGCGCTGAGGGCGTTCGTTCCGAAAAACCGGACCGGCGTAGCGCAGGCGCAACGGCAACGGATGGTCCTGCATACGTCCCACATAGGCGCGCAGCACCGATGCAGTCCACTCGGGACGCAGCGCTAGATCGCGCCCGTTGAAATGAAACTCATACACCTTGCCGACCAGTTCTTCGCCCAGTTTCCGCAGGTAGAGATCGCGGTGTTCGATGATCGGCAGATCGACAGGTTCATACCCGTAGGCAGCCAGCACGCGCTCAATAGCCGCCGCTGTTGCCGCTTGCACTCTTACTTCAGACGGCAATACATCGCGCATGCCGCGCACAGCATCGATAGATGATCCCACAGCGTGGCGACTCCATCCAGAACGGTCTTGCACCCAGTTCGTGCGATGTGCCTGGCACAGATCGCATTGTACCCGATCTAGGGGAGGGTCACAAACCATCAGCGATCGGGCAGGCGAACGCGGAAAGTGGCGCCGTCACCGGGGAAGCTGCTCACTTCAATCGTCCCGCCGTGCGCAGTGACGGCCATTTTGCAGAACGCAAGACCGAGCCCCGTGCTGCTCTGGCGAGCGGAACGGCTTTCGCCCGTCGCGCCGAACGGTTCGAAGATCCGTTCAATGCGCTCCGGGGGAATGCCAGGACCGGTATCGGCCACCTCAATGACCGTTTGCTCCCCGCCATCCGGCTGTGGTTCGCGCCAGACGCTCAGGGTAATCGTAGTTCCGCGGGGTGTATGCTTGATGGCGTTCGAGAGCAGGTTGAGCAGGATGCGTTTCAGAATTCTGGCATCGGCGCGTATCACTGGCAGGGTTGGCGGTACGTTCAGGATTAGCGTCTTGGACTCGTAGGTCAGCCAGCCAGTCAGTTCGTCGGCGCACTCAGCACAGAGGACAGGAAGTGACACATCGCTCAACCGCAACCGCAGCCGTCCTTCATTGTACCGGATCAGATCAAGCAAATCATCGACAAGACCCGCCAGATCACGTCCGTTGCGCAGCGCGCTCTCGATCAAAGATCGCTGGGACTCGTTCAGATCACCGGCGCTCAACAGTTCGAGGAACCCGATCAGCGCCGTCAACGGGTTCTTCAAGTCGTGGATCACCATCTGCGCTAGCAACGTTGTGTTGCGCACACGCTCCCGCAACTGTTCGTCGAGTTGCGCCAGCATCGCGCGCTGCTGCCGCTCGCGCTCCACGACGAGCGCCAGGCGTTCCAGTGCATCGATCTGAACATCGGATAATCCGGCATCGCGCTGGAGGCGAGCGCGCATATCTGTCGAGATCGGCTCACCGCGTTCCAGTACTTCGATCAACACACTCATAGCGTCGGTCACCAATGGACGCACCTGTTCGAAGGCTGCGCGTTGCACAAGGTTGCGCTGACCCGGGCGCCGCACGTCGAAGAGCAACGCTGACGCGATCAGGGCCATGCCAGCGATTGTCGCGGCGTGGTAGAGCCAGAATGAGATGCTAAACGCCGGAGCAGCAAATAGCTGTGTCACTGCTGCTTCTCCCAGCAGCACAGCGCCGGCCAGTAATCGAAACGATCGATGAAGCAACGATTGTCGGTATAATTGAACATATCGCCAGAGCGCGATCCCGCAAGCAACAATCGTGACGAATGCGCCGACTAATAACGCTGCAGCATGCAATGGCGCAACCCGATCAGCAAACGACCAGATAGCGCCTGCAGCGAAAAGCGATGCGCCGAGCGCCAGGTATCGCCGTGCCTGCTGTCGCCATTGCTCACGCAGCAGATGTGGCGGTGCAAAGGCGCTCAGGGCGAGGAAAATGCCACATATCGCCACGCCGACAACCGGCAGCTCTGGTAGTGCGCCCGGCAGTGCAGCGTCGAAGAGCGCATGGACGAGAAGTATCGCTGTACCGATTAGGATCCCGAGACCTGTTGCCAGGGCGCGTCCGTCCAGAGCCTGTGAAGCTGCAATGATGATCGCCAGCGCTGCTGCGATGCCTGAGAGTGCAACAACTGCTACTAGCGAGAAGTACAGGATTGGCGATATCGCAACCCGGCAATTAAGCTCGGGAAGTGCGCGCACGAGCGTCAGGGCGATTGGAACGATCAGAACAACGATTATCCAGACTACAATAACCCACCGCGGCGTCGGTTGGTCGGAGGCGGGAGCGGAAGGCGGATCGGCGGGTGCTGGAGACATGGGATTATGTTACTGTTTTTTCATCGCGGCTATTACCATTGTAGATAACGCTATGACAATATGTAGGAGTATCGATCACATAAACGACAATTTATTAATCTTTCGTCAAATCCATCAAGCGCTTTTGAGCTGGTTCAGCGAGGCAGCGCGTGATCTCCCCTGGCGCCGCGTCCGTGATCCATACCATATTTTGGTGGCGGAAGTTATGCTCCAGCAAACGCAGGTTGATCGGGTGCTGCCAAAGTATGAAGCGTTTCTCGAACGTTTTCCGACGCTCCGAGCGCTGGCGGAAGCGCCTACTGCCGACGTCATCCGCATGTGGGCTGGTCTGGGCTACAATCGTCGGGCTGTCAACCTGCAACGCACTGCGCGTGAAATCGTTGAACGTTATGGCGGCGTCTTTCCGCGCGATGTCGCAACTCTGGTCACCCTTCCAGGCATTGGCCCGTACACCGCTGGCGCGATCGCCTGTTTCGCCTTCGAACAGGATGTGGCGTTTATGGACACCAACATCCGGCGCGTGATCCGGCGCGTGTTCACCGATCCGGCAGAAATGGTCGCCGAACGCACGCTGCTGGAACTGGCGCAGGCAGCGCTCCCCGTCGGTCATAGCTGGGCGTGGAACCAGGCGCTGATGGAACTGGGATCGCTCATCTGCACTGCTGACGCGCCAGCATGCTGGCGCTGCCCGCTGCGCGATCTGTGCCGTGACTACGCCGCACGGCGCGCGTCGGACGAGTATCTGGCGCCGGCGCCGCCGCGCAAACGTGTTAGTGAACGTCGCGAACGTCCTTTCATTGGCTCGAACCGCTACTTCCGCGGGCGGATCATCGAGGCGCTGCGCGCGCTTCCGCCCGGCGCGACCCTCACGCTCAACGACCTAGGACCGCAAGTGCGCCCGGAATATACACCCGACGACGAAGCATGGCTCATCACCCTCATCCAGGGGTTGGAACGCGATGGACTGGTAGTATGGAACGACGCCGGAGTGCGGTTGCCCGAGTAGCCCGGCGCATAACCTGTGCTATAATGCAGAGCCATGAGAACAGCCATTGCCATTAATCCGCGTCATGCCGCTCATGATGAGCCGTGGCATGTCGAGCGGGCAGCTCGTCTGCACGCGATTACAGCCGCCCTGGATGCCAGCAGTCTCCGCTCGTTGCTGCTTGAAGTCCCGGCGCGCCCGGCGACCGAAGAACAGTTGCTGGCAGTCCATACCAAGCAGATGATTGAACTGGTGCGCTGGTCATCCACGCGTCCGCGTTCGTGGCTTGATCATGATACCTATACCACATCAGCCAGTTGGGACGCCGCTCTCATGGCAGCCGGGACGACGATAGCAGTAGTTGAAGCGGTCGTCGGCGGATCAGCGCGGAATGGCTTTGCGCTTGTGCGCCCTCCCGGTCATCATGCCACACCCACTGAGTCGATGGGTTTCTGCCTGTTCAACAACATTGCGGTTGCCGCACGCCATGCCATCGACCATCTGGGCATCGGGCGAGTGGCCATCGTTGATTTTGATGTGCACCATGGGAATGGCACGCAGGACATTTTCTATGAGGATGACCGCGTCTTTTTCTGCTCGACGCACGCTTCGCCGCTCTATCCGGGCACCGGCGCTGAACGCGAGATCGGTTCGGGCAAAGGGCACGGCACGACACTGAACCTGCCGCTGCCCCACGGCGTCGGCGATATCGGGTTTGCCCGTCTGTTCGACGAAATTGTCATTCCGGCGATCCGGCACTATCGCCCCGACCTGATCCTGGTCTCCGCCGGGTTCGACGGTCACTGGGCAGACCCGCTGGGTCCGCTGACGCTGTCGGTCGCGGGGTACGCAGCATTGACGCGGCGCTTGATGGAAGCAGCGGAAGAGGTGTGCCAAGGGCGGATCGCGCTAGTGCTCGAGGGCGGCTACAATCTGAAGGCGCTGGCCGCAAGCGTCATGGCATGTCTTGAAGTGCTGGCAAACACCAATAACGTTGTTGATCCGCTCGGGCCCTCGAGCGAAGCAGAACCGGATATTTCGGCATTGATCGCGCGAATGCGCCAGAACCATCCCTTGCTTGCGGGTTGATGCTAATACCATAAGGCGCAAACTGTGCGCCTTTGCGTGAGATTATTTGGCAGACATTCGTATGAGCATTGCAGTCATCGACTACGGCGCTGGCAATTTACGCAGTGTCGTGCGTGCGCTTCAGCGGATCGGTGCATCGCTTGAGATCACTAGCGATCCAGATGTGCTCGTTGCTGCACCTGCGGTCGTTCTGCCCGGCGTCGGTGCAACCCGCGACACCATGCAGAGCATGGAGCGTCTAGGGCTCGTCGCCGCCATTCGCGAGGTGATTGCGCGTGGGACGCCGTTCCTGGGCATCTGTGTCGGCATGCAGGTGCTTTGTGAACAGAGCGAGGAATTCGGTCCGCACCCCTGTCTGGGCATTGTCGGCGGCGCCGTGCGCCGCCTCCCATCCGATCTCAAAGTGCCGCAGATCGGTTGGAACCAGGTGTGCTATACGTCGCACGCGGCGCAGCACCCGCTCTTCGCCGGAATCGATGATGGCAGCGATTTCTACTTCGTACATTCCTACTACTGCGATCTGATCGACAAGCGCGATGTCGCTGCCACAACAACCTATGGCGTGCCATTTCCCAGTGCGCTTATTCGCGGCAATCTGGCAGCCGTGCAGTTCCACCCCGAAAAGAGCGGTCGCTGCGGGCTGCAACTTCTGGCGAACTTTGTGCGGTGGGCTAGGGTGGCATAATGGAGATCGTTCCTGCCATCGACCTTAAGGACGGTCGCTGTGTACGCCTCTATCAGGGTGATTTTCAGCAGGTCACTGTCTATAGCGATGATCCGGTTGCGGTTGCACAGCGTTGGGTCGAACAGGGCGCACCACGGTTGCACCTGGTCGATCTCGATGGAGCACGCAGCGGGCGTCCGGTCCATACCGACATCATTCGCACGATTGTGCAATCGGTTGGTGCGCCGGTGCAGCTAGGGGGCGGGCTGCGCAGCTATGAAGCGGTCGAACGCGCACTGGCGCTGGGAGTGCAGCGGGTCGTTCTGGGCACGGCGGCCATCCAGGACCCTGATCTACTTGCCCGCCTTGTCCAGCAATTCGGTGATGCCATTGCCGTTGCGATTGATGCGCGCAACGGCATGGCGGCGACCGCCGGGTGGACGGAGACCGCCGCCATCAGCGCCGTTGACCTGCTTGAACGTGTGGCGACGCTGGGGGTTCGGCGCGTTATTTACACTGATATTTTACGCGACGGCACTCTCTCTGAACCGAACGTTGCGGCAACCCGCGCGCTCGTACGTCCCGGCGGTCCCGCTATTATCGCCTCGGGGGGGATCAGCACGATTGCACACCTGCGTCGCCTGGCAGCGGTAGGGGTCGAAGGCGCGATTGTCGGGCGTGCGCTCTACACTGGCGACCTGTCGTTGCGTGAAGCGCTTGCAGCGTTCCAATGAGGAGAGTGTATGACTAATCCTGGTAAGCCGGGCAGCCCTGCCAGCAAGTACGATGAAGAGCGCCTCCGCGCTGCCGAACAGTCGCAGTTCGTGTATCTGCAGGGGCAGATCGATGAACTGCGGCGTCTGCTGAAAGAGCAATCCAATAAGTATGCCTGGGCGATGGAGCAGGTCCGGCGCATTGAAGCGAGCGTCGCGCAGATCGAAGGGTTGCTCGACCGCCAGCGCCAGGAAATGACGCAAACGCTCGACAGCTACCGGCGTGATATTACGGCGCTGCGCAAAGAAGTGGCCGGCGCGATGGTCAAAATCGATGAGGCGCTGCGCCCTATGCGTGAAATGCAATCGCAGATCCAGCAACTCGGCGAAGCGCGCCGCCAGGATCGTGAAGCGATTGCTCCGATCTTTGCGCGCCTCGATGACCTGGAACAGCGAGTTGCCAACTGGAACGCGCAGATCAAGGAAGCTGAGGATCGCCATCGTGCGTTGAGCGCCCGCCTGAATGATTTCGTAGCTGCAGATGAAGCGCTGCGCGCTGATATACGCCGGTTGAACGAGGATCTCCAGATCGAAAAGCAGAGCCTGCGTCGCCAGGCGGTCGAAGCGCAGCAACTGGTTGCTAATATCCACCCAACCCTTGAAGCGCATGCCAGTCGGCTCAATCGTCTTGATGAAATTCGTCAACACATTGATCTGTTCGCTGAACAACTGCCGCCGCAAATAACCGCGCTGAATGAACGGATCAATGAGATCGTCGGCGAGATCAAGCGCGTCGAACGCATCTCGACTGAGCGGTTCCTCATGAATCAGGAGCGGGTGGAGGAGATCCGACAGCAGCAGGACGAGAAGATCGCCTTGATCGAAGAAAATGAGGAGCAACATATACGGCAGTTGAATGCCTGGCTCGACCGTATCGACGCCTGGTTGCGCGAACTGGAACAGCGCCAGAATCGCACTGCCAGTCATCTGGAAATCGTACAACGCGAGAGCCTCAGCTACCTTGCCGACCTGGAGCGTCGCGATGTTCGTCTGGTTGAAACGCTGCTCAACGCACTCCGCACCCACGCGGACGAAATTCACGCCGAACAGGTGGAACGCGGTCGTGCGCCGCACGAAGGGGTCGCTCAGGGAGGCTGACGCAAAGGCGCGAAGATGTATGGATGTTATGTTGTGTTGATTGCGAGGCTCGGTCTTCGCGCCGTCCCTTCCGAGAGATCCTGGAATAGTTTGAAGCGTTGCTGGAGACAGATATGCTTAAACGGCGCATCATTCCATGTCTGGATGTCAAGGCTGGTCGGGTGGTCAAAGGCGTCGCGTTTCTGAACCATCGTGACGCTGGTGATCCGGTTGAACTTGCGGCAGCCTACGATGCTGGCGGCGCCGATGAACTGGTGTTCTACGACATTACCGCCAGCAGCGATGAACGTGACATCATGATCGATGTCGTCGAACGAACGGCAGCGCAAGTGTTCATCCCGCTGACGGTCGGCGGCGGACTGCGCACGGTCGAGGATATGTACCGGATGCTGCGGGCTGGCGCCGATAAGGTGTCGATCAACACCGCCGCCGTGCTCAACCCGAAGTTGATCGAAGATGGCGCACGACGCTTCGGCAGCCAGTGCATCGTGCTCTCAATCGATGCCCGGCGGGTCAACGCGCCGGATGAACCGCCGCGCTGGGAGGTCTTCACCCATACCGGTCGTAACCCGCGTCCGACTGGTCTCGACGCTGTTGAATGGGCGCGACGCGGTGTTGAGTTGGGAGCGGGCGAGATTGTCATCAACAGCATGGACGCCGATGGCGTCGGCAGCGGGTACGACCTTGATCTCCTCCGCGCCATTACGAGCGCAGTCAGTGTGCCGGTGATCGCCTCCGGCGGAGTCGGTTCCCCGGAACACATGTATGCCGGTCTCGTCGAAGGACGCGCCGATGCCGTGCTCGCAGCGTCGATCTTCCATTTTGGCGCGTATACCATCCAGGACGTCAAACGGTATCTGGCGGAACGCGGCGTGCCGGTGCGGATGTAGTTGCGTGTTGAATGCGCCATTCGCGTGTTCGCTGACGCTATTCGTTCACGGTTGAAAAACCACAGAGGCGCCGAGAGCGCTATTTATTCGCTGACAGCGAAGAGGCGTAAGGCGAGAGGTAAGAGGAAAGGGTTGCGAGGGGTATGGGAAGGTGGACAGATGGCAAGGGTAGACTCAAGTCATAAGAATTGAAGCTTATGTCTGACCAAATCACAATCCTCATCCGCTACTTCGCAGCGCACCGCGAGATCACCGGGTGCAGCAACGAAACACTCACCCTCGCGCCTGGCACGACAGTCGGCGCATTGTGGGAGATGCTCACCGAGCGTTACCCGCGCCTCGCCGGGTACAGCGGGCGGTTGCTGTTCGCGGTCAATCAGGAGTTCGCTTCGCCGGATCGAGTCCTGAGCGACGGTGATGAGGTCGCCTTCATTCCGCCGGTGAGCGGCGGCGCTCCCGACGCCTTCGTTGTTACGACCGAACCGCTCGATCCTGCGCCACTGGTTGCGCTGGTGCAGGCGCCCGATATGGGGGCGATCGTCACATTTGCCGGTGTAGTTCGTGATAACTTTGGCGGGCGCAAAACCGCTTTCCTGGAGTACGAAGCATACCCTGGCATGGCGGAAGCAGTGCTCGCACAGATTGCTGCCGAGGCGCGCGCTCGCTGGCGGACCGGCGCCATCGCTGTGCACCATCGGGTCGGTCGCCTGGAGATTGGCGAAACGGCGGTTCTCGTCGTAGTTGCGGCGCCGCATCGCCGCGAAGCCTTTGAGGCGGCTGCGTGGATTATGGACCGCATCAAAGAGGTTGCGCCGATCTGGAAGAAAGAACATTGGGCAGACGGCGACGCCGAGTGGGTCGGCGATGAGAAGGAGCGGAAGCGAGCGACGCCTTAGCGTTCGACTATGTAAATCACGTACTCCCCGACCATCTGCTTCGGAAACGTCGCTTCCAGGTATGCGCGCACATCGGCTGACGCCAGCGGCTCTGCGCTCCAACCCAAGTCCCGGCCAAACGGCAGGCGCGCATACCATTGCACTTCAGGCGATGCCAGATGTTTTGCCTCCGCATCGGGATCGCGCGGCAGCACTACATAGCGAATCGGTGCAACGGTCAGATAGCGGCGGAAGTTTGTTGCATGCCGCATAATGTTCCGCTGAAAGACTGGGTCATGCTCAAACCAAGTCACCGGTTGACGAGCGTAGAGCGCTGCATGCCAGTATTGATTCGTCAGAATGACTCCTGCTGGCGCCTCGCGCAGCGCCAACCATACGGGCATAGTTGCAGCGGTTGCGCGCGCCTGCAGTATCTGATAGGCGACGCCTGCACTGTTCACTGCCACGAATACAGTCATAATCGTCGCAAATAGTGCGAATCGCAGGCGATGCCCCATCTGCTCCAGTCCGGCAGCCGCCAGCACACAGAACGCTGGCAACGCCGGAATGAACACACGCGGATTATTGCTTGCTCCCGGAAGCGCAGAGTAGCCCAGCAGAACAAGAGCGCCGAGCGCGACCCAGATGGCGAGCGGTGTTGTGACAGTTCCTGCGCTCTTACGCCATACCGCCAGTGCTGCGGGCATGGCGACCAGCGCTGCCGCCGCTGCTGCAAGCGGCAACGGCAATGTGAACATCTGCTCTAGCATCTGCGGTGCAATGGTCAGAAAGACATCGATCTGCGGACCGCCGCCGACCGTGGGAGGGCGACCGACAATCCCGTAAATGAGCACAACCCAGGGCGCCAGACAGAGCGCAGGAATGCCAAGCGCCAGCAACGCATGGCGCAATGGCAGCGGGCGCTCGCTCCACAGACGCAGGAGCCAGGTAAGGAGTCCGGTTCCGAGGTAGAGCACGATCAGATCAACCTTGCCATACATTGCCAGCGCTCCAGAGATCGCTGCCAGCCAAGTGCGCTGCTCAACAAACGCCCAGAGCGCGGCTGTCAGCACCAGTGCAGAGAGTGGTTCGACAAACGATAGCGGACCATGCTCACGAAAAATGGGGAAGAGCGCCAGCAGCGCCGCTGCCAGCAATCCTCCCCGCTGACCAATATACTGCGATCCCAGAGCGTAAGTTAGGAGAACCGCCGCTCCTGCCGCAAGCGGAACGATCAACTGGAGCGCTGCATACGATCCGCTGACGCGCCAGACGACGCCAAAGAGGATCGGGTAGAGCGGTCCCCACCAGGGGTGGAGCGGACCGCTGCGCCCGTGCGCCAGCCCAGCGGGTGCAAGGGAGGGCGGATCGGGAGTGAAACCATTGACGCGATCATAGGGATTCTCCGCGTCGATCAAAAAACGCGGCGTTTCCTGCGCCACAATCCCCCAGTGCAGATTGCGCGGGCTATCCCAGTACTGTACGCCGGTGAGTGCCTGAAAAAGCGCATACTGCCCGGCAAGCGCGCCAAGTACCACCAATCGCCAGTTGAGCCAGCAGCGGAAAAGCGTGGTCATACCGTGGTGATAGCGGGGCGGCTTCAGATCAAGCAGCTTCAACCTTGCTCTGGCGCGCTTTTGGCGCAATAGCGCGAGCGGCCAGAACGTGCTGCGTCTGATCGACTGATGGGCGTGGCGGGACAATCAGCACCTTATCGATCCGTCGGCCATCCATGTCGATGACCTCGAAGGTATACCCTTCCCATTTGACACTGTCGCCGACATTCGGAATGCGACCGAGCAGCGCCAGCACGAAACCGGCGAGCGTCTCGAAATCGTGCTCACGCACGAGATCGTCGGCAGGGGGCAGTTTGAGGCGTTCGTGAAGATCGGAAAACGGCGTCAACCCATCGACCAGATAACTGCCATCGTCGCGCCGCACGATTGATTCGCTGATCTCATCGTACTCGTCGGAAATGTCACCGACGAGTTCTTCAAGCATATCTTCGATTGTGATGACCCCAGCGACCTGACCATACTCGTCGAGCACGATCGCAAGCGCGTTGCGGTTCTGCTTCAGTTGCTGGAACGCCTGCGCAGCGCGCTGACTTTCGATCACGTACATCGGCGGGCGTAACAACTCCCGCAGATTCGGCGGCTCACGCCGTCCCCAGAAGGCAAGCAGGTCCTTGACGTACAGAATGCCGATCACGTGATCGAGCGTCCCTTCATACACCGGAATGCGCGAATAGCCCGACTCGGTGACAATCTTCAACGCCTCTTCCAGCGGCGTATCAATGTCAATGGCAGTAATCTGCGTGCGTGGCGTCATCAGCGAACGCACCGTTCGGTCGCTGAACTTGAAGACGTTGTGGATAACGGTTTGCTCAGAGTCCGCCACAGTGCCCTCAGCGGCGCCCTCGCGCACCAGCGCCATAATGTCGTCCTCGGTGACCGGCGTTTCCGCGACGTTGTGACGACCGAGCAGACGCAGCGCCACCTCGGTGGAGAAAGTCAGAAACATCACAGCGGGCGACACGAGACGCGCCAGCAGCGCCATCAGCGGCGCGACTGCCGCCGCGACCCGTTCGGCATTTTGCAGCGCCAGGCGCTTGGGGACCAGCTCACCGACGATCAATGAGAGGTAGCTGATGCTTAGTGCCACAATTGCGGGAGCTAAGGCGCTCGCATAGGGCGCCAGCGCGGGAATGTCCCGTAACCAGGAGTCTACCACTCGCACAATGCTTGCACCGCCAAACACTGCCGCGAAGGTGCTGAAGAGCGTAATGCCGACCTGAACAGTCGAAAGGAACCGACTCGGCGACTCCAGAAGCGCAAGCGCTACGCGCGCGCCATGATCGCCCCGCTCCGCCTGCTGCTCGAGTCGACCTTTGCGCGCGGAGACGACCGCGATCTCCGATGCGGCGAAGAAGCCATTGGCGACAATTAGCAGCAGAATCAGGAGGCTTTCGAAGAGGATATGAGAATGTGCAGAGTCTTCCATACAAATCATCCGGCAGACGATGCCGCCAACGCCTGCCATCTATAGAAGTATACTGTTTGCACAGCGCGTGTCAAGTGATTGTCAGCTTTGAAGGTGCAGTCATACACTGACAGAACGCCTGGGTGCTCCGGTTGACATAGTGTGTGGGAGCACGCAGGTTCTCGCGGAGAGAGACGGATTTTCTCGGGTCGATTTTCCATTATCAGCTGGTCCGTGGGAATCCGTTGTATCCGTGCAGATCCGTGTTCCCCGTCCGCCAGATCGTGCTTGTACCTCTAACGTTCGGATGGGTGTGCTTTCCCCGGAGGTAGGGAAACCTCTACCCTGTCGACAGAAGCGCAGATGTATAATGGAGCCTGTTTCTGGGATTATGCAGTATGCGACTGGCATTCAACAACCTGTGGCGGCGCAAAACACGCACGTTGCTGACGCTGCTCGGCATTGCTGTCGGTGTTGCTGCGGTCATCGCCCTCTCAACGTTTGGCGAGGGTATGGCGAGCGGCTTCGAGAGCCTCTCGTCGGCGTCCGGCGCTGATCTGCAGGTGGCGCAGAAGGACGCCGCCATGATCATCCTGAGCGTGATCGAGGAAGACGTCGGCGATGAGTTGCGCCAGGTTCCCAGCGTCGCCGAAGTTGCCGGCACGATCGCCTCTCTGACGCAGTTGCCGGAGTCCCCCTATTTCGTCGTGATGGGCGAGGACCCGCGCGGCTTTGCATTGCGGCACTACCGGATCATCGAAGGGCGTCCGATTGCAGGGCGACGCGAGATCATGCTCGGCAAAATGACCGCCACGCACTTCAACAAGGGCATTGGCGACACCTTCCGCATCAAGGATTTCGGCTACCGCGTCGTCGGCATCTATGAAACCGGCGTTGGTTTTGAGGACGGCGGCGCCGTTATCCACCTGGCGGATGCGCAACGCCTGTTCGATATGCGGCGGCGGGTCAGTTACTTCAGTCTGAAAGTGCGCGATCTGAGCGCCATTGATGAAGTGCGCCGGGAGATTGAAGCGCGCTTTAACGATCTGATGGTTACCCGCAGCGGCGAACCATCGCGCCAGGACGAGATCATTGGTCTCTACCGTTCGCTTGGCTGGTTCCTCGGCATCTTCGCCGTTCTCGTCGG
This sequence comes from Roseiflexus sp., assembly GCA_025062325.1. Lineage (GTDB taxonomy): Bacteria > Chloroflexota > Chloroflexia > Chloroflexales > Roseiflexaceae > Roseiflexus. Next base: position 68,357 of record JANXAL010000022.1, on the reverse strand, counting down.
CGGTCTTGGCATGATGAACACGATGCTGATGAGCGTCTTCGAGCGCACGCGTGAAATCGGCGTGTTGCGGGCGCTTGGATGGCGGCGACGGCGCGTGCTCGGGATGATCCTCAGCGAAGCGCTAATTGTGGCAGGGCTCGGTGGATTGCTCGGCATTGCCATGGGCGTGGGGCTGGTCGCTCTGAGCCGCACGTCGCCAGCCGTCGCCAATATGCTGCCAGCAACCATTCCGCCTTCTCTCTTCATCCAGGGCATGGTCACCGCGTTGCTGCTCGGTGCGTTCGGTGGCGCGTACCCGGCATGGCGCGCGGCGCGACTGGCGCCGATTGAAGCCATGCGCCAGGAAAGCGGCGTCGCTGTGCAGTGGGGGCGCTGGTCGCGTCTGCTGGCGCAGTTGTTCCGTGGTGCGTTCCGCACCATGTGGCGCCGCCCAACGCGCACACTGATGACCGCCGCCGGGCTGGGGATCGGTGTGGGATTCATTGTGCTGTTGCTGGCGCTGACGGTCGGCGTGCAGGATGAGTTTACCCGCCTGCTGAGCGGCGGACAGATGGATATTATCGCCCAACAGGCACGCGCATCCGACGCATCGCTCTCGGTCGTTGATGAACGTCTGGCAGCGCAGATTGCCGGTCATCCTGGCATCCGCTCTGTGTCAGGGTTTCTCTTTGGCGTGACGTCCCTTCCCGACCTGCCGTTCCTGATGGTGTACGGTATTGATCCGCGCGAAGCGTATATCGAACACTACCGCGTTGTCGAAGGGCGCTCAATCGAGCGGCAGAATGAGGTGATGATCGGACGGCTGGCCGCCAACGGGCTGAAAAAAGGAGTTGGCGATAAACTGCAGTTCGGCGGTACAACGTATCGCATTGTCGGCATCTATGAGAATGGTTCAGCATACGAGGACGCTGGCGTGGCAATTACGCTCAAAGATGCGCAGCGGCTGTTTCGTAAGCCGCGTCAGGTGTCATTCCTTGGCATTCAGTTGACCGACCCGGAGCGTGCGCCGCAGATTGCCGCAGAACTCGAAGCTGCCTTCCCCGAGTTGATGATCAGCGCCTCTGCCGAGCACACCAACCGGATGCAGGACTTCGCAACCATGCGAGCGATGTTTGGCGCGCTGGCAGCGTTGACTCTGGTGGTCGGCGGGATTGTGATGATGAATGTCATGATGATGAGCGTCTTTGAGCGCACCCAGGAGATTGGCGTGCTGCGGGCGCTTGGGTGGCGCAGGGGGCGCGTGCTGCGCATGGTGCTTGCCGAGTCGCTCGCGCTCAGTCTGCTGGCAGGCGCAGCGGGTCTGATGATTGGCGTCATCCTTGGGGGATTGCTCCAGATGGCGCCGCTGTATGGTCCGTTTCTGAAGGTGATCTACACGCCTGATCTCATGGTTCAGGCACTGGCATTTGCGCTGGCGCTCGGCGCCATCGGCGGTTTCTACCCGGCGTGGCGCGCAACACGCCTGCAACCGATCGAGGCGTTGCGGTACGAATAAGGCAAGAGGGGAAAGGCGAGAGGCAAGAAGGTTGCAGGGGCAACGGTTGAAGGTAGGGGCACGCCGGTGGCGTGCCCTATGCACCGGTGGCGTGCCCGGTGTGCCGGTGGTGCGCCGAGAGGGTGGCCAGTAGGGGCACGCCGCTAGCGTGCCCGGTGCACCGGTGGCGTGTCCAGCACGCCGCTGGCGTGCCCGGCGCACCACTGACGCGCCCACGTGTCCTGACGGGGTGACAGGTGGCAGGCGAGAAAGCGGGAAGGGCGGAGGCGTGCACACGCAACCCACTCCCTATTTCCCACTTCCTGCTCCCTGACCAGTGCCTGGTTCTTCTGCTCCTTCTGATGAGAGAAAGGACGCCGCCATGACCGACGCACCTGTCGTCGTCGAAACCCGCCATCTGACCCGCATCTACGGTGATGGAACCGACGTGCGTGCGCTGGATGATGTGAGTCTGACAATTCACGCTGGCGAGTTTCTGGCGATTGTGGGGCCATCCGGGTCGGGCAAATCGACATTGCTGAACCTGATCGGCGCCCTCGACCGACCCACCAGCGGCGAGGTGTTGATCAGCGGTACGCCGCTCTCGCAGGTGCGCGATATCGATCAGTTCCGTGCGCGCACGATTGGGTTCGTGTTCCAGACGCATAACCTGATTCCGACGCTCACTGCCGTCGAAAATATCGAAATTCCAATGTACGAGACAGGCGTAAGTCGCAGAGCGCGCCGCGCACGGGCGCGCGAGCTGCTGGAACTCGTCGGCCTCTCGGCGCGCGCCGACCACCTGCCTAACCAACTGTCGGGAGGCGAGCGTCAGCGTGTCGCCATTGCGCGCGCGCTCGCCAATCGTCCGACGATTGTGCTGGCGGATGAGCCGACCGGCAACCTCGACTCGAAAACGACTGCCGACATCATGGCGCTGCTGCAGCAGTTGAACCGCGAGCACGGCACAACCCTGATCGTCGTCACCCACAACCACGAAGTGGCGCTGGCAGCGCGCCGGATCATCACGCTGCGCGACGGGCGCATCCAGAGCGACCAGACAGTGCACAGCGCGATAGAGAGCGAACTGCTCGACTTCAAGCGTTCACCCCTGGGGCAGAGCATTCTGCGCGGCGAAGCGCTGCCCGACGCACTGGCGGATATTGCGCCAAAGTTGCGCGAGTTGCTTGCCAGGTTGTGAGAACCAAGTTCAATGCCATCCCCGCCATCCGACGGGGATAACATCCGTTCTGGGGGTGCAAAACCTGTACTTCCGAAGATTTTGTTCAAAAACTCACAATGGTATACTGCGTCATGAGTGTAGTCCAGAGCATCCAGCACACTGCCCCCGGACGGCGCGCCCGAAACAGACAAAACATACTGTCGTTGACGTCGTTGACCAGGTGCCTACAATTGTGCGAAAGCACTGGGTATAGCTGCATTTATCCCTTGGAGTCAGGCGCTTCAGGGGTTATGCAGAGCAACTGTACAGTCTGTGTCAAGGAGAGGACTCGATGAAAGAGCTGATTCAACGATCACGGAAGAGCTTCACCGTTGTGCAACCGCTCGAGTCGGATGTACCCGACAATGTCTGGGTCAAGTGCCCGTCGTGCCGGGAGTTGATCTACCACAAGCAACTGGCTGAGCGCATGAAGGTGTGTCGCTGCGGCTACCACATGCGCCTGACGGCGCGCGAGTGGCTGGCGCTGCTCGATGAGGGTTCATTCGTCGAGTACGATGCGCATCTGCGCCCGACCGATCCGCTTGGCTTCGTTTCACCCAGAGAAACGTATATCGATAAGCTGCGCGAAGCACAGCGCCGCACTGGTCTCGCCGACGTGGTGGTGAGCGGCGTAGGAAGCATTGAGGGCTGCCGGGTATCGGTTGCGGTGTGTGATTTCAACTTTATCGGCGGTTCGATGGGCAGCGTTTTTGGCGAGAAGATGGCGCGCGCGGTGGAGCGCGCAACGGCGCTTGGCATTCCGCTGCTCACAATCAACACCAGTGGCGGCGCCCGGATGCAGGAGGGCGTGATTGCGCTGATGCAACTGGCAAAGGTCAATATTGCGCTGACCCGCCTGGCTGCGGCGCGTCAACCGCACATCGCCGTGCTTGTCGATCCGTGCTATGGCGGCGTCACAGCCTCCTACGCCTCGGTTGCCGACATCATCATTGCCGAGCCAGGCGCCAACATCGGCTTTGCCGGTCGCCGCGTGATCGAGCAGACGATCCGCCAGAAACTTCCGGCGGACTTCCAAACTGCTGAGTTTATGCTGCAGCATGGCATGATCGATATGGTTGTGCCGCGCGGCGAGTTGCGCAGTATGCTGGCGAAATTGTTGCGTCTCTACACCGCTGAAGGTCGTACTGGAGCGCGTCCATCTGAATCGGTCGCACCGGCGCTAGTTTCGATCTGATAACGTGGAGTCGAAGAACGACTATGACACAGACGCTTACTCCATGGGACAAAGTGCAACTTGCACGCCATATGCAGCGCCCACGCACCCTAGATTACATCCGCGGGTTGTGTGACGATTTTGTTGAATTGCACGGTGACCGTCGCTATGGCGATGACCCGGCGATTGTCGGCGGCGTGGGGACTTTCGAGGGACGGACGGTCGTGCTGGTAGGGCATCAGAAGGGGCGCGATGCGCGCGAAAATATTCGCCGCAACTTTGGGATGCCCCACCCCGAGGGGTATCGCAAAGCGCTGCGGCTGTTTCAGCACGCCGAAAAATTTGGCTTCCCAGTCATCTGTTTCGTCGATACGCCAGGCGCCAATCCGAACCGCGAGTCGGAGGAGCGCGGACAGGCAAACGCCATTGCTGAGAACATCCTGACAATGGCAGGATTGAAAACTCCGATTATTGCCTGTGTTATCGGTGAGGGCGGCAGCGGCGGCGCGCTGGCGATCGGCGTCGGCGATCGTATCCTGATGCTGGAACATGCCATCTACTCAGTCGCGTCGCCAGAGGCGGCGGCGTCGATCATCTGGCGTGATGCTGCAAAAGCGCCTGACGCAGCGCGCGCTATGCGGATTACGGCGCAGGATTTGCTGGAACTGGGGATCATCGACGAGATCGTTCCTGAACCGCCGGGCGGCGCGCATACCGATATGGCCACCATGGTTGCGACGCTGGGAGACTCTATTCGCCGCCACCTGAACGAACTGCTGGCGCTGGATATCGAAACGCTGCTGGAACGTCGCTACGCGCGCTACCGGGCGATTGGGCGGTATGAAGAGGATGCTCGTCAGGCTGTCTGTGCGTAAAGACTGCGCTGTAACTGGCGCTGCGATGATACGTGTGCGGTTCTTGAACCAAGGGGCGGTACACTGACTTGCCGAGGCATCGCTGCAGCACGGGGCAGCGGCGATGCTTCTGGTGATTCCTCCACGCGACTCCGCAAACGACGAGTTGATCGGCGTCACGCGCAGACTGCACGGTTGCGCGATGCGCAGTGTTCAGAAACCAGAGATTTTGTGGCCCTGCCATAGTATGCCTATACCCGCAGTGTGGCGGGCGCCACGGGGATGAGGAGAGAAGTCCATGAGCACGATGGGACGATGTGATCGCCTGGAAGGAAAAGTGGCGCTGATCACTGGCGGCGCTGGTAACATCGGTGAGGTCATCACCCGCCGATTTCTGGCAGAAGGTGCAACGGTCGTTATCACGGGACGCAATGCGGAAAAACTGGCTGCGTATCGCCATCGCCTCATTGAGGAAGAGCGCGTCGCCCCTGATCGCGTGGTCGCGCTGCGGATGGATGGCAGCGACATCAAGCAGACGCGCGCAGGCATTGCACAGATCGTCCATGGCGGGGTGGATGTTCCTGTACCGCTGCATCGCATCGATATTCTGGTTAACAACGCTGGCAGCGCCGGACCGCGCCGCCGTCTGGTAGATATTCCGCTTGAGCCGTCGGAAGTGCAACCGCCGGATACCGAGACGCTGGCGCAAGCGGTTGGAAATCTGGTCGGCATTGCGTGGAATCTGACGCGCGCCGCAGTTCCATATATGCCGCCGGGCAGCAGCGTGATCAACATCTCGACGATCTTCTCCCGCACTGATTACTACGGGCGCATTGCATATGTTGTGCCGAAGGCGGCGCTGAATGCGCTGAGCGACGGTCTGGCGCGCGAGCTGGGAGCGCGCGGGATTCGCGTCAATACGATCTATCCTGGACCGATTGACAGTGAACGCATCCATACCATGTTTCAGGCGATGGATGCGCTCAAGGGTCAACCTGAGGGCGACACTGCCAACAGCTTCTTGAGGGTCATGCGATTGAGCCGCGCTGACCAGCACGGCGAGGTTGCCAAGCGTTTTCCTACTCCGCTCGATGTCGCCAATACCGCCGTGTTTCTCGCCAGCGACGAATCGGCGGCGTTCACCGGTCATGCCTTTGAGGTGACGCACGGCATGGAGGTGCCGACCGAAAGCCGCACAACGTTTGTGTCGCGTCCCGGTCTGCGCAGTGTTGACGCTACGGGCAAAGTCATTTTGATCTGCGCTGGCGATCAGGCCGACGACGCAGTTGCGCTGGCTGATGCGCTGCGCTCCTGCCGGGCAACGGTTGTCGTCGGGTTCCGCGATCCGCGTGCGCTGGAAAAGGCCTCGGCGCTCCTGCGCGAGCCGCGCTATGCACTTGCTGCCGATATGTACGGTCGCCCGACAATGGTCGCAGAAGCCCGTCTGGTGCATCTCGATCCGCTCGACTCGCGCGCCGCTGCCCGCACGCTTGATCAGATCCGCTCCGAATTAGGCGCTATTCACCACGCCGTCATTTTGCCGGGGTTGAGCCGCCACGCGCCATCAGCAAGCCTGATTGAGGTGGAGGATCACGTCATCGAACGCTTCCTGCAGCAGGAACTGGTGGGCACGATTGCGCTGGCGCGCGAGCTGGCGCGCTTCTGGGAAGAACATCCTTCCGGCTCGCAGATGCATCGTGTGTTGTTCGTCAGCAATCCCGATGACCAGCAGGGCAATCAGTACGCTAACATTCTGCGCGCAGCGATCGAGCAACTGGTGCGCGTCTGGCGTCACGAAAGCGAGTACGACTCGGTGAACCCCGCCCATCAGCAGGACGATCAACCGGGAGCGGCCGTATGGGCGAATCAGGTGATTCGCTATGTGAATAATGAAACCGCTAACCTTGACTTTACCTGCGCATGGGTGGCAAAATTGTTGGGCAGCGATCGGCGCATTGCAGAGATCAACCTCTACCTGCCCGAGCAAATCGTAGGCACGATCGGCGTGCATAATCCAGGGTTTGGCTGGGCGGAAAGTCTGTTTGGTCTCCACATGGGGAAGGTGGCGTTGATCACTGGCGGCAGTGCGGGTATCGGCGGGCAGATCGGACGCCTGCTGGCGCTCTCTGGCGCGCATGTGATGCTGGCGGCGCGCAATGCCGAACAACTCGAGCAGATGCGGGCGTTGATTGTGCGCGAGGTGCGGGATGCCAGCTACCCTGACGCTGAGTCGCGCGTGGCGATCTTCCCCGGCAGCGATGTCTCCGATATCGAAGGACTTGAACGACTGGTCAACCACACGCTGCGCGTGTTCGGCAGGGTGGATTACCTGATCAACAATGCGGGCATCGCCGGCGCTGAAGAAATGGTGATCGATATGCCACTAGACGCCTGGCGCCATACGCTGCGCGCCAATCTGATTAGCAACTATGCCTTGCTGCGTCGTCTCGCGCCGCAGATGAAGGCGTCAGGCGGCGCGTATGTGCTGAATGTCTCATCGTACTTTGGCGGCGAAAAGTATGTGGCGATACCCTACCCCAACCGCGCCGATTACGCGGTCAGCAAGGCGGGGCAGCGTGCGATGGCCGAAAGCTTCGCGCGTTTCTTGGGTCCTGAAATTCAGATCAATGCGATCGCTCCCGGTCCGGTGGAAGGCGAACGGCTGAAAGGCGCCAGCAATCGCCCCGGTCTGTTCATGCGCCGCGCCCGCCTCATTTTGGAGAACAAACGGCTCAATGAGGTCTTCGCCGCACTGCTGGCGGCGCGCCATGAGGGAGCAACGATCGCCAATGTGCTGCCCGATCTTTTCGTCAACGATCTGCAGACAATTGCTGAAAATCCGGCAATGCCAGCGCCGCTGCGCCGCCTGGCAAAAATGCTGCGTGAGACGAGCGATGCCGAAGGGAGCGCCCGGACGTACCTGATGAATGCCAACATTGCGCGGAAATTGCTCAATCGCCTGGAGAACGGCGGCTATATCGCACCCCACGATCGGCGTCCGCTGGCGGTCGAGCCGCCGGATCCGTTCTTCACTGAGGCGCAGATTGAGCGTGAAGCGATCAAGGTGCGTGACGGCATTCTGGGTATGCTGCACCTGCGACGCATGCCGACTGAGTTCGATGTTGCGCTCGCGACGGTGTTCTATCTGGCAGACCGGAATGTGACTGGTGAGACGTTCCATCCGTCAGGCGGGTTGCGCTTCGAGCGCACCGTGACCGAGGGCGAACTGTTCGGCAAGCCAAGTCAGCAGCGTCTGGAGCGCATGAAGGGCAGCGTCGTCTACCTGATCGGCGAGCATCTGCGGCAGCACTTGTTGCTGCTGGCGCGCACCTTCCTTGAGGAAATCCATGTCGCGCGCGTCGTGCTGCTGACGGAAACCGCCAAGGCAGCGACCGAACTGGCAGCCGAACTGGCAGAGTATGAGTCCGCTGGGCGTTTTGTCGTCATTCCGACGTGTGGCGACATCGAAGGCGGCATGGATCGGGCGATGGCAGAATATGGTCGCCCCGGTCCGGTCATTTCGACGCCGTTCCGCCCATTGCCAGCCCGCGCCCTGAGCGCCGAGAACGGCGATTGGAGCAATGTGCTGACAACCGCAGAGTTCGAGGAATTGGTCGAACAGCAGATTACCCACCACTTCCGCGTTGTGCGCAAGGCTGGCGTGATTGAGGGTGCGAACGTCACGCTGGTGACGCCGCCGACATCGGCGCGCTCGACGGCTGAGGAGTTTGCGCTGGCGAACTTCGTCAAGACGACGCTCCACGCGCTCACAGCAACCGCTGGCGCCGAAAGTGAACGCACCATGCCGCACGTGCCAGTCAATCAGGTGGACCTGACGCGGCGTGCGCGCAGCGAAGAGCCGCGCACGCCGGCCGAAGAGGAAGAGGAGTTGCAGCGCTTTGTGAATGCTGTGCTGCTAACCAGCGCGCCATTGCCGACTCCGCTCGAAAGCCGCTATCGGGCGCGCATCTATCGCGGAAATGCGATTACGGTGTAAATAGAGGGCTTGTCCAGGAGAAAGGGACTATGACCACCATTGAGTCTGCTCTTCGTCCGCCGCGCACCAACCCCGTGCGCACCCGCGCCGATTGGGAGGCGCAGCGCCAGGCTGCGCTCACCAATCCGGGCGCGTTCCATGGCGCGATCGCTCGCAGCGCCATTCACTGGTACGACCGTAACCTTGGCGCCTGGATTACTTGGGATGAAGAGGATAGGCGCTGGAAAGGACTCCGCCACAGCGATGGCGCGCCGGTCGATGTGCCTTACGGACCGGATCATGAACCGTGGCAGCGTGCCTTCAACGGCGATGATCCGCCCTTCTATCGCTGGTTCGAGGGCGGGTTGACAAACGCCTGCTTCAACGAGGTGGACCGCCACGTGTTGAACGGTTATGGCGACGAAGTAGCATTCTATTTCGAGGGTGACCGCTGGGACTCGTCGCTCAACAATGGGCGTGGCGGTCCGGTCGTCAGCTTCGCAGTAACGCGCAAGCAACTGATGCTCGAAGTGGTCAAGGCGGCGCAGGTGCTCCGTGACCTGGGGCTGAAGATGGGCGATCGCATCGCTCTGAACATGCCCAACATCATGGAGCAGATCTACTACACTGAAGCTGCCAAGCGCCTGGGCATCATTTATACGCCGGTATTCGGCGGCTTCTCCGACAAGACCCTGAGCGATCGCATTCACAACGCCGGCGCGCGGCTGGTGATCACGAGCGATGGCGCTTATCGTAATGCACAGGTCGTTCCATACAAAGAGCAGTATACCGATCAGGCGCTCGATAAGTTCGTACCGGTCGAGACGGCGCTGGATATCATCAGGACGGTGCTGAGCGGTGGCGAGGGCTCGCCTGTGCCGGGCGCGGCGCTGCTGGCGCCGGATCAGATCGAGAATATTCTGAAGCAGGTGCGTGAGGCGCTCAAAGATGAGATCACGATTGAGCGCAGCGACGCGATGCGCGCCGTCGGGCGCGCTATCGAGGGCCTGACTGGCGTTGATGCGCTGGTGCAGTCGCGCATCCGCACTGCCGTCGCGCAGGCGCTGGTCAACACCCCGCCGCGCGTCGATGCGGTCATTGTTGTGCGTCATACAGGCCAGGATATTCTGTGGCGACCGGAACGCGACCGCTGGAGCCATGAGTTGACCGCCAAGGCGCTGGAGACCATTCTGGCGAATGCACGCGCTGCTGGCATCGAGGTCCATAGTGAAGAAGAACTGCTCAACCTGCCGATCGATCAGTTCGTGAAAGCGCTCTATGCCACCAGCCGTGCCGAACCGGTTGATGCAGAATTTCCGTTGTTCATCATCTACACCTCGGGCAGCACCGGCAAGCCTAAGGGCGTGGTCCACGTCCACGGCGGGTATGTCGCTGGCGTCGCGCACACGATGAAGGTCAGCTTCGATGCCGAACCGGGCGATACGATCTATGTCGTCGCCGACCCTGGCTGGATCACGGGGCAAAGTTATATGATCTGCGCCACGCTGACGACGCGCTGCACCGGTATCATTACCGAAGGCTCGCCGGTCTTCCCCTCCGCCGGACGTTTCGCCAGCATTATCGAGCGATACAAGGTGCGCATCTTCAAAGCTGGCGTGACCTTCCTTAAGACGGTGATGGCCGATCCGCAGAATACGGCGGATGCGCGCCAGTACGATATGTCGTCACTGCGCGTCTGCACTTTCTGCGCTGAGCCGGTTAGCCCTGCGGTGCAGCAGTTTGGCATGGAACTGATGTCGCCGCAGTATATCAACTCGTACTGGGCGACCGAGCATGGCGGCATCGTCTGGACCCACTTCTACGGCAATGAAGATTTCCCGCTCCGCCCCGACGCGCATACCTATCCGCTACCCTGGGTGGTGGGCGATGTCTGGGTGCTTGAAAGCGGCGACCGCGATGGAACTGGCGCCGAAGCGCCACGGTACCGCGTTGCCGACTACGAGGAGAAGGGTGAAATCGTTATTACGGCGCCTTACCCCTATCTGACGCGCACCGTCTGGGGCGATGTCAAGGGATTCGAGGCATGGGTCGCTGCCTTGCAAAGCGGCAATGGCGCGGCTGCTCCTCGCTGGCGCGGCGATGCCGAGCGGTTCATCAAGACCTACTGGCGGCGCGGTCCCAACGGCGAGTGGGGCTACATCCAGGGTGACTTCGCCATGAAGTACCCCGATGGTTCCTTCACGCTGCACGGTCGCTCCGACGATGTGATCAACGTGTCGGGGCACCGCATGGGTACCGAGGAGATCGAGGGCGCCATTCTGCGCGACAAGATCATCACGCCGGACTCGCCAGTCGGCAACTGCATTGTAGTTGGCGCGCCGCACCGCGAGAAAGGATTAACGCCGGTGGCGTTCATTCTGACTGCGCCGGGGCGCAAGTTGACCGCCGAAGATCGCCGCCGCCTCAACGAACTCGTGCGCAGCGAGAAGGGCGCCGTGAGCGTGCCGGAGGACTACATCGAGGTCAGCGCTTTCCCGGAGACGCGCTCCGGCAAATATATGCGGCGCTTCCTGCGCAACCTGATGCTCGATGAGCCGCTGGGCGACACTACTACGCTGCGCAACCCCGAGTCGCTGAAGGAGATTGCCGAGAAGATCGAGGCATGGAAACGCAAGCAGCGCATGGCGGAAGAGCAGCGCATCTTCGAGCGTTACCGCTACTTCCGCATCGAGTACCATGCGGTGCAGGAGCGGCGGATGCCGTCTGGCGATGGTCGTGTTGCAGCAGATCAGAAGACGCTCACGCAGCGCATTGCAATCGTGACTGTTACTAACCCGCCGGTCAATGCGCTCAACGAGCGCGCTCTCGACGAACTGAATACGATCGTCGATCACCTGGCGCGACGCGAGGACGTGGCGGCTGTCGTCTTTACCGGCGAGGGCACGAAGAGTTTTGTGGCAGGCGCCGATATCAAACAGATGCTCGAAGAGATGCATACGGTCGAGGACGCGATGGCGCTGCCAAACAATGCGCACCTGGCGTTCCGCAAGATTGAAACCATGAATAAGCCGTGCATTGCGGCGATCAATGGCGTGGCGCTCGGCGGCGGCATGGAATTCGCACTGGCCTGTCACTATCGCGTCGCCGATCCGCACGCTGAATTCGGTCAACCGGAGATTAATCTGCGGTTGCTGCCAGGATACGGCGGTACGCAGCGTCTGCCGCGCCTGCTCTACAGTCGCCGCGGCGAGCCGGGGTTCCTCAAGGCGCTGATGATTATTATGGGCGGACGCACCTTGAACGCGGAGCGCGCTTATGAGATTGGGCTGGTCGATAGGGTGGCGCGTAGCCCTGAGGATGCGCTCACTCTCGCTACCCGGATGGCGCGCGAGATGATCCTGGCTGCGGGCGACGGACAACCGATCGAGAGGAAACCGGTTGAACTGCGCGTCGTTCCTGATACTTCGGACGACCCGATGACCTTCTTCGTGCCGTTCCACGACCCGGCAACTGTGGGCGAGAGCTTGTGGCCCTCCCTGCCCGAAGCCTATGCGTTGCGCCGCCAGTTGACCGCGCAATGGGAGGCGCCCGATCCGGCGATGGCGGAACTGCTCGAGAAAGCGCTGCAAAATCCGCTAATTACGCGCCTTACCAATCAGGCGCAGTGGGCAGGTCGCTCCAAAGCGATTGAGCGGATCATCGATGCGTTGCGCACCGGCTTCACGAAAGGCATGCTAGCAGGCCTGGAGCGCGAAGCGCGCCTGTTTGCCGAAGCGGTCGTCGCTCCTGATGAAGGCAAAGCCGGGATCCAAGACTTCCTGGACAAGCGCAGTGCGCCGTTGCCAACGCGCCGTCGCATCCATCTGACGCCTGAAGAGGAGAAGCGTCTGATCGACGCTGGGATGCTCCTGCCGATTGGCACGCCGTTCTTCCCTGGCGTCACGCCGATTCCTGTGGCGCAGTATGCGATGGCGGCCGTGCGTGATGAAGTCACCGGCGCACCACTCCACGGCGACCCGATCAAGGCGGAAAAGCAGATCATCATCCCGGTTGAGAAGCCCGGTCCCAACGAGGTTCTACTCTACATCCTGGCATCGGAGGTCAACTTCAACGACATCTGGGCGATCACCGGCATTCCGGTCAGTTTGTTCGACGAGCATGATCGCGACTGGCATGTGACTGGCTCTGGAGGCGTGGGGTTAATTGTCGCCGTCGGCGAGGAGGTCAAACGCGAAGGGCGGTTGAAGGTCGGCGACCTGGTATCGATCTATTCCGGGCAGAATGATCTCCTGTCGCCGCTGGTCGGCCTCGACCCGATGGCGGCGGACTTTGTCATTCAGGGGTACAACACGCCAGATGCGTCGCACCAGCAGTTCATGGTGGCGCAGGCGCCGCAGTGCTTCCCGGTGTTGCCTGATCTGACGCTCGAGGCGGCTGGGTCGTACATGCTGACTCTGGGCACCATCTATCGCGCATTGTTTACCACGCTCAAGATTCAGCCCGGTCGCCGCATCTTTGTCGAGGGCGCCGCAACCGGCACCGGTCTCGATGCAACACGTTCAGCAGCGCGCAACGGGTTGTACGTCACCGGTATGGTCAGTTCGCAGGAGCGTGCTGCGGTTGTGCGCGCCGCTGGCGCGATTGGCGTCATCAACCGCCGCGATCCGCGCTATGCTGGCATCTTCACTCGCGTGCCGGAAGACCCGTCGAAATGGGCGGAATGGGAAGCCGCCGGTCGTCCGCTGCTCGACGACTTCCGCGCGCAGAACAATGGGCATCTGGCGGACTACGTCGTATCGCACGCCGGTGAGACGGCGTTCCCGCGCAGTTTCCAGTTGCTTGGCGAGCCGCACGACGGTCATATTCCGACTCTGACGTTCTACGGCGCATCGAGCGGCTACCATTTCACCTTCCTTGGCAAGCCGGGCGCTGCCGATCCGGCGGAGATGCTGCGGCGGGCAGGGCTGCGCGCTGGTGAGGCTGTGATGATCTACTATGGCGTCGATGACCGGTCGTACCTGGGCGATGAGGGGTATGAGTCGGGTGTTACGCCGGATACGCTGGAGCGCCGCGTCACCCTTGTCGATCAGGTTGGCCTGGAGGCGATCGAGTCGGCGCGCGCGATGGGTGCGCGGATCGTGGTTGTGACCTACACCGATGCGCAGCGTGAATTCGTACTCAGCCTTGGCTTCGGTGCAGCGCTGAAAGGCGTTGTAAGCCTGGAGGAGTTGCAGCGCCGCTACGGTGATGAGTTCGAGTGGCCCGAAACCATGCCGTCGCTGCCCGATGCACGGAGCGATATCAATGCGTTCAAAGCGGCGGTGCGGCGCTTCAACGACCTGACGTTCAAGCCGCTGGGCACGGCGGTCGGGCAATTCCTGCGCAGCAACGACAACCCGCGCGGGTATCCCGATCTGATCATCGAGCGCGCCGGGCACGATACGCTGGCAGTGAGCGTCATGCTGATCAAGCCGTTCACGGGTCGCGTCGTTTACTTCGAGAACATGGACGGACGACGCTACTCGTTCTTCGCTCCGCAGGTCTGGATGCGCCAGCGCCGGATCTACATGCCGACGGCAAATATCTGGGGCACGCACCTCTCGAACGCCTACGAGATCGTGCGCTTGAACGATGAGATCAGTGCTGGTCTGTTGAGCATCACCGAACCGACGCTCGTGCAGTGGCACGAACTCCCGCAGGCGCACCAGGCGATGTGGGAGAACCGCCATCAGGGCGCAACCTATGTCGTCAACCATGCTCTGCCGCGCCCTGGCCTCAAGGATAAGGACGAGCTGTACGAGGCGTGGTCTGAGATGCTCCAGAATCAGGAACATCGGGTATAATCGGTTGCCACAGGCAAGAGACGAGAGGCAAGAGAGGCAAGAGGCGGGAGAGGCGGTTCTGGCCTCGGGCCTCAGTAGCAGCAATCCTTGCGGCGTGCAAGGGAGGCGAGAGAGGCGGTTCCGGCGAAACCCTGTGTTGCGTTGCTCGTTTTCATCAGGGCGCCCTGGCTACCGCTTCTCTCATGGTATGACGGGATCCGACTCGTAATGACGGCAAGCCCTTGATATTTCTCTCTTTGCTGACGGTAGAGCGGCAAGAGGCAAGGGGCAAGAGAGGTCAGGGGTAAGGGTGCAACATCTTAACCCTACCTCCCAACTCTTGCCCTAAATGGAATGGGAAAGGCATCTGTTTCGACAGAAAGCCCGCGAACCATGTTCAAGAAAGTGCTCATCGCCAACCGTGGCGAAATCGCAGTTCGCATCGTTCGCGCCTGTCACGAACTTGGCGTGCGAGCGGTCGTGGCGTATAGCGAAGCCGACAAATACTCGCTGGCAGTGCGCCTGGCTGATGAAGCCGTCTGCATCGGTCCTGCGGCGTCGGCAAAATCGTATCTCAATCCCTCGGCGTTGATCAGCGCGGCGCTGATGACCGGATGCGAAGCCATTCATCCCGGTTACGGCTTCCTTTCGGAGAATCCATACTTTGCCGAGATCTGCGCCGAATACAAACTGAAGTTCATCGGTCCCGACGCGAAAGCCATCCGGATGATGGGAGACAAGGCGCTGGGCAGAAAGACCATGCGCGATGCTGGCGTGCCCACCGTGCCGGGTTCGCGCGGTGAATTGCGCAATGTTGAAGAAGCGGTTGAAGTCGCGCGGCAGATTGGCTATCCAGTGCTCCTCAAGCCATCCGGCGGCGGCGGCGGGCGTGGTATGCGCGTCGCCCAGAATGAGACTGAGTTGATCAAGGCGTATCCTACGTCGAAAGCCGAAGCTGAGGCGGCGTTCGGCAACGGCGCGCTGCTGATGGAAAAATACCTGCCGCAGGTGCGGCATGTTGAGATCCAGGTGCTGGCAGACCAGTACGGCCATGCGATTCATCTGGGCGAACGTGATTGTTCGTCGCAGCGCCGCCATCAGAAGATCGTCGAAGAAGCGCCATCGCCAGCCGTCGATCCCGATCTGCGGGCGCGCATGGGTGAAGCGGCGCTCAAGGGCGTGCGCGCGATCAACTACGTCAATGCAGGAACCATGGAGTTCTTGCTCGATCCCGACGGCAACTTCTATTTCATTGAGATGAATACCCGCATCCAGGTCGAGCACCCGGTCACGGAAATGGTCACCGGCATTGACCTGGTCAAGTGGCAGTTACGCATCGCGGCAGGCGAACCGCTGACGATCCAGCAGTCGGACGTGGTCATGCGCGGGCACGCCATTGAAGCGCGGATCAATGCCGAAGATCCGGATCGCGATTTCATGCCGTCGAGCGGTGAGATCGAGTACTACCTGCCTCCCGGCGGACCGGGGGTGCGCGTCGATTCGCATCTCTATGCCGGGTATTCGCCGCCAGGGTACTATGACTCGCTCCTGGCGAAGTTGATCGTCTGGGGCGCTGATCGGGAAGAGGCGCTTGCCCGCCTCGAACGTGCATTGCGTGAGTTCGTCATCACCGGCATCCATACAACCATCCCGTTTATGCTGGCAATGCTCGAAGATCCGCCGTTCCGCGAAGGACGGATCTCGACGCGCTACGTTCCCGATCTGGTCCAGCGTATCAAGGAGAGTAAACTGGAGTAGACGGGTTCCTGAAAAACTGCGCATCACATTTGAGGGCGCAGGAACCTGCGCCCTCAAATGTCATTTCGGCGAAGACAGTTATGAAACACAAGATTATAGCACCTGGAATGGAATGGCCTCGCCTGCTCGAGCAGGCAAAGACCATCGTTCCTGAGGCGTTTGATGAGGATGGAAATCCGCTCAACCTGATCAACGGCGAGTGGGGGTTCCCGGGCCATCCAAAGCCATTTCTGTCGCCTGTCGATGGGACGATCCTCGGCAATTATCCGATGATCGATCTGGATACCGCCCGTCGCGCAGTCGCCGCCGCTGCGGCCGAGTTCGGCGCGTGGTCTACGACCGATCTCTCCGAACGCCAGCGGCGCGTCGATGCCTGCGTTCGTATGCTGCGCCAGCACCGCGAACTCATCGGTCGGTTGCTGATGTGGGAGATTGGAAAGCCTTACGCGCAAGCAATGACCGATGTTGATCGCTGCATCAGCGGCGTCGAATGGTATGTCGAGCAGATTCCAGCGATGATGGCAGGACGTAAGCCGCTGGGCCTGATCTCGAACATTGCCTCGTGGAACTACCCGTTGTCGGTGCTCGTCCACGCGATGCTGGTGCAGACGCTGGCAGGCAACCCGGTCATTGCCAAAACTCCCAGCGATGGCGGACTGTTCGCGCTGACGGTGTCGCTGGCGCTGGCGCGGCGCTGTGGTCTGCCAGTCTCCCTGGTGAGCGGCTCTGGCGGTCGGCTCTCCGAAGCGCTCGTGCGCGGACCGGAGGTTGCATGTCTGGCGTTCGTTGGCGGCAAAACCAATGGGCGCGACATTGCTGCCAGCCTCTATGATCGCGAGAAGCGCTACATGCTTGAAATGGAAGGCATCAATGCCTACGGCGTCTGGCAGTTCAGCCAGTGGGATCTGCTGGCGAAACAATTGCGACGAGGCTTCGATTACGGCAAACAGCGTTGTACCGCCTATGTGCGCTTCGTGGTGCAACGTCAACTGTTCCCGCAGTTTCTCGACATGTATCTGCCGATGCTCAAGTCGTTGCGGATCGGCAACCCGATGCTGGTTGATCATCCGGAGGCGCCACTGCCGGTCCTCGACTTCGGACCGTTGATCAACAGTCGCAAAGTCGATGAGCTGCAGGTGCTGATCAGCGAGGCAATCGGCGGCGGCGCTATCAGCCTGTATCAGGGAACGCTCTGCGATGAGGAATTCTTGCCCAATCAGGATATTTCCGCCTACATGGCGCCCGTCTCGCTGCTGAATGTTCCGCGCAATGCGCGGCTCTACCACAATGAGCCGTTCGGTCCGGTCGATACCATTGTGGTGGTGGATAGCGTCGAAGAATTGATTGCCGAGATGAATATTTCGAATGGGTGTCTTGTCGCATCGGTCGCCTGCGACAATGAACGTCTGGCGCAGCAGATCGCCGCTGAAGTGCGCGCCTTTAAGGTCGGCATCAACGCTATCCGCTCGCGCGGCGACCGGGACGAGGTGTTCGGCGGCATCGGTCAAAGCTGGAAAGGGTGTTTCGTTGGCGGCCAATATCTGGTGCAGGCGGTCACCGTCGGTCCTCCTGGCGAGCGGTTGTACGGCAACTTCCCCGATTATACGCTCCTGCCGGAGAAGCGGTGATGAGGGACGCCGCTTTGGTAGGCTTCAAGCCCTCGCTTTGAGCGTTTCGCAGATGAGGTTGACGCAAAGGCGTGAAGACGCATACGCGCTGCGAAGCTTGGCGCCTTTGCGTCTGCAAGTCAATCTTGTCTGAGAGATCCTGCACGTAGACGCAGGAAACGCGCTTTGTGCCCGAAAGGAGAAGATCATGACCCAGGACACGTTCAGAGCGCTTGTGCTGACGCAGGAAAACGGCGCAATCCACGCTGAGTTTCGCCAGTTGACGAACGACGATCTGCCGCAGGGTGACACGCTGGTGCAGGTGGTCTACTCCTGTCTCAACTACAAGGACGGTCTAAACGTTACTGGCAAGGGGAAGATTTCACGCTTTTTCCCGATGGTCCCTGGCATCGATCTGGCAGGGACCGTGATCGAAACCACCAGCCCGGACTATCATCCCGGCGATCCGGTCGTACTGACCGGCTGGGGCATTGGCGAGCGGCACTGGGGCGGGTATGCACAGCGCGCACGCGTCAAAGCCGAGTGGCTGGTTCCCCTGCCCACTGGAATGACCCTGTTCCACGCCATGGCTATCGGCACTGCCGGGTTCACAGCCATGCTGGCGGTAATGGCGCTTGAAGAGGCTGGTGTCAAGCCTGGCGACCGCGAGGTGCTGGTAACCGGCGCGGCTGGCGGGGTTGGCAGCATTGCTACGGCCCTGCTGGCGCGGCGCGGCTACCGCGTCGCAGCGTCTACCGGACGCGCTGAAACCCACGATTATCTGCGTGAACTCGGCGCGACAACTATCGTGCCCCGCTCCGAACTTGCGGCGCCGGGTCGTCCGCTCGAATCGGAACGCTGGGCGGGAGCGGTCGATACCGTCGGCGGCGATGTGTTGGCGCGCGTCCTTGCTGCAACGGCGGCTGGTGGCGCGGTGGCGGCATGCGGCAATGCTGGCGGCGCCAATTTGACCACGACCGTGTTTCCGTTTATCCTGCGCGGCGTGCGCCTGATCGGCATCGACTCGGTTATGTGCCCGACGGAGCGCCGTCGTGCGGCATGGGACAATCTGGCGCGCGAGCTTCCCACCGAGGTGCTCGACCGGATCACCCGTGTTGAACCGCTCAGCCGGGTCAAAGAACTCTGCGATGAAATCGTTGCCGGTCAGGTGCGCGGGCGAGTGGTTTTCGATGTGAATGCGTAGAACGTTGAACGTCGAACGCAGGACGCTCAACGTTCTCCCGTTTGGCGTCTGACTTTGATTGCACGCTCTTCTCATGCGCCGCGCTCTGGCGCAGCGGTGCTTCACTGGGTCTCTGCCGAACTGCGCTGGATCGCGGCGGTTGTGCGCGCGCCGCAGTGGCGGGTTTCCCTCGTAGTCGCGCTGGCGCTCTGGATGCTGGCATATCAGGCGATGCCGACCCTGCGTCTCGATGTCGGCGGCGACCGCGCAACGCGCCAGCGCGGCTTTGATGCTCCGTTCCTTGTTAATTTTAACGACTCCGAACCGGCAGACCTGCCAGATCGTCCGTGGTACGCCGCAGACGCTCCGCCATATCGCTGGACGCGCGATGTCTCCTCGATAGTGCTCCCCGGTGCCGGCGGCGACTTCTGGCTGCTGCGTGTCACTGCCGCCAGCGGACGACCTGACGGCAGTGCGGTGAGCAGCGTCTGGCGCACCGCCGATGGCGCACAGATCAGGCTTCAGATTGATGCTCAGCGGCGAACGTATGTTCTGCTTGCACCTGCCGACGCGGCTGGCGACCTGCGCCTGACATTCGAGACCCCGCGCCTGATTGCCCCTTCCGATCCGCGCATCCTGGGGTTGCCAGTGTTCCGTATCGTGGCGACTCCTGTGGAAGCTGCGTTCTACCGACCAGCATGGGCCACCCTCGCATGGATGATGGCGGCGCTGGCAGGGATATATGCACTGGTGCAGCGCGCCTGTGCGCCTTTCCGGTATGCCGCGCACGCACCCATAGCGGTTGCGGCGACCGTAGCGCTGATTGCAGCCTGGATGATTGCAGCACGCCGCATGGATGCAACGGTATTCGCGCCAACCGTTGCAGTATGGGTGTGGGCAGCGTATGCGTTGACCCCCTTTGTTGAGGCGGCGCTGCGCGCAGTGCAACCGGTTGGGGACGCTGCAACCGCCGCAGGGCTGACGGCGTTTGCATGGTTCGTTCGCACAGCAGGGATGCTTCACCCCTATGCGCTGACCAGCGATCTGGGGCTGCATGTCAACAACCTGGCAGATGTAGCGCGCGGCACGATCCTGTTCACTGAAGGATTGCCATGCCGAGCGGGCGCCGGACCGCAGCCATACCCGCCGGGCGGATACCTGGCGCTGCTGCCTGTCGTCCTGCTGGTCGGCGCCAATCGCGCAGCGCTAACGCTGCTGGTACAGGCAGGCGCAGCGCTGCTGGAAAGCCTGACAGTGGCCATCCTGTGGCTGCTGGTGCGGCGCGCTGGCGCAGGCGCAACGACGGCCCTCTACACCACGGCAATCTATGTCTTCGCACCGCCAATCCTGCGCTCTTATTCGGTCGGCGAAATGGCGAACCTGCTGGCGCAGGCGCTGGTGGCGCCGCTGATCCTCTGGATGACGCTGGCACTGCGCGATCAATCGTGGAAGATGACGCTCACTGGCGCCGCCCTGATCTTCCTGATCCTGCTCAGTCACGGCGGTGTTGCACTCTCGACCGGTGCAGCGCTGGCAGGCTGGCTCTTGCTAAGTCTGACCCAGGACGCCAAACCTTCTCCTGCTCCCCTTGTGGGAGACGGGGGGGGAAGGGGGGACGAGAGGAACAAGGGCGTTGACCCTTTTCCTCCTCCCACAGCGTGGGAGAAAGGGGCAGAGGGGATGAGGACGGAAGTGGGTCAAGACGAGGCAAACATGCATCACACCCCCAAACACCTGAAGGTCTGGCAATATGCTATGACCACTGTCGCTGCCAGCATCGCAGCATTCGTCCTCTTCTATTCAGCGTTTGGCTATGTAGCAGAGGAGCGCCGCATCGCGCAAGAGGCGCTGGCAGCGCAGGGGATCATCTGTCCGCCAGGTGAGCCGCTCCTCGACAAATTGAACTGGTGGGTAATCGGCTTCGTGTTCAGCCCCGGCGCCTCCATCTCGCCGATTGCGCTGACGGCAGGCGTCATCGGCGTATGGCTCATTGCTCGCTCACGTAACCAATCGTTGCGTATCGCACTGGCAGCCTGCTGGCTCGGCGCGCTGGCGAGCCTGGGAACGCTTCTGTTCAGCGACCAACCGGTACGCTGGACAATCTTCATCTATCCAGCGCTCTGCATTGGCGTGGGAGCAGCGCTGGATCGATGGCAGCGCTGCGGTCGCGCTGGTGCAGCGCTCACCGTTACTGTCGCGCTTTTCCTAGCCTGGTACGGCGCCGCCGACTGGGTGCGCCAGGTGAGCGAGTATTTGCGGTAGTCAGCGTCCGACAATCTCTTGCTCCGCCCGCTCCAACACTACATCGCGGTTCGACAGCACCGTTTCAGCAGTCACCGGCACACGAATCGTCGGTACAACACCCACTCCCTCCAGCAGTGGCGTTCCGTCCGGCAGCACCGTGCGCCCGGTTGGAATCTGAAGAAAGATGTCGTCCGGCAACAAATACTGCCCGCGTGACACCTCGGCATAGACCCCGGCTGTCGGCGTTTCCCCAACGACGATTACGCCGGGAACCTTGCTAAATCCATACGCCTCAAACTCGCATGCGCTAAAGCATGCCTGACCTACCAGCAGCACTATCTTGTCGAAGCGGTACTGATTCTGGTTCGGCAGAATCTTATCGACCGGACCGTCCGGTTCAAACTTGCCAGTGCGCTCGCTATAGTACTCATCCTGCCCAATGATGATCTCCTGATCGGTCAGGAAGCCTGCCAGACCCAATGGCGCACCGCCGCTATTCTGGCGCATATCGATGATGATGCCGGGAACATCCAAGTCTTCGAACGTCTTTAGCGCACGTTCAAACAGCCTAATCAGCAAGTTCAGGTCGTCGTAGTTATCGTTGATGCGAATGTATCCCACGCCGGACGGTCGTTGCTCAAACTCAACGGGCAGCGCCGCCAGGTCGCGTTCCTTGAAGATCGATGTCGCCAGGAAGCTCTCACGTTCTTCCACAGCGCGCAGTGTGATGGTCTGTGGCGCACTGCGCGGATTAGCGAACGTTACCCGTGCCGCTGTCCCAATGGGCGCGCGCAACAGGTAGCGCGCCTGCTGATAGCGTCGTGCAAAGTCGGTTGAGAACGGTCCTCCCAGCGGCTCCACCTCAGAAATCGCGTCTTTGATCGGTTTGCCGTTGAACGCCAGCACTTCGGCGCCGACCTGCATACCGGCACGATCAGCAGGACCATTGCGCGTCACAAACACCACCAGCGCACGACCGTCGTCCAGTTCGCGGATGGCAAACCCGTACCCGCTAGCCGTGCGCTCACGGAACAGCGAACCGGAAAGCGGTGAGCTAACGTCGACATGTCCATCGCGGAAGGCATTTGCAAAATCGAGCATTACCTCAAAGAATGCTCGCTGATCCTGTCGGCGTTCCGCCTCGGCAACGCGAGGCGCTAGTTCGGCGTAGAGCACGTCCCAATCCGGCGCTTTGCCGGGAATGCCGTTGAAGGCGTACTCAACGCGCACCCGTTTGAACATCTCGTCGAATGCTCTGGTGTACGACAGATCGGAGAAATCCTTGATCGCTGCATCCGGGGGCTCGTACAGCGTCATCCGCACTTCGCGGTCACGCTCAATGGCAAACGGACGCTTATCGAGATCGATGACCGAGTACCCGGCAGGAAGCGGACCAACCGGATCGTCGGCGGTGAATAACAACCCATCAGCGCCAAAATCGGTTGGAAACTGCTGGGCATCGTCCGGCGCCCACACGATCAGCTTGCCGCCGGTGATTTCGTCATTGTTCTCCGGATCGTTAACTGTTGAAGCCAAATAGGAGGGCCAGCCAAAACTGCGGTCATCTCCTTCGGAAAAGGGACCGCCATACAGGTTGGGCCAGTACGCTACGACAAACACCTGCACACCGGTGTCGCGCTGCGTGTCGTTATCGACATCCGCCAGCACCCCTGCCGGGCGCGCAGGCAGCGCCAGGCGAAACCTGCCGCGCCGCTTCGCGGTGTCAATCGTCAGCGGACCTAGCGCCTGACTCTCAACCGGCAGTTCCCATTCTTCGTTGCGGGTGATAAACCCGTAGAGATCGACGAGTCCAACCGCGTGTTCAACATAGTAGACGGTAATGATGTCATTGGTATACGCGAACTCGCCGGTGATCACCTCGACGCCGCCCGTTGCTGTGCGCGGCGGGATGGGCGGTTGCGTGGTCGCCTCCGGCGAAGCAGTCGCTCCTGCTGTTGGCGAGACGGCGGGCGGTTCGACTGTGGTTGTCCTCTGCACCGGCAGCGCAGCAGTCGGCAATGCGGTTGGTGGTGCGGCAACGTTGCCACAGGCAGCGAGCGCCAGGATCAGAACTATTATCGCACCGGTATGCCAGAAAGAACGTTGTTTCATGATAGCTCCTTGCCACGCAGTCACGCGGGGTATTGTAACGCTCGCCGGAGAAGGACGCAATGCTATGTACGCTATGTCCCAACATCTGGTATGCTGTACTGTGATGAAAGCACTGATCCTTTCCGATATTCACAGCAACATTATTGCGCTGGAGGCGATCTGGGCGCGCGAGCGTGATGCAGACGTCATCTACTGCGCTGGCGATCTGGTCGATTACGGGACGCATCCGCGTGAAGTGCTCGACTGGATGCGTGCGCACAAGGTCGTTTGCGTGCAGGGCAACCACGACCGACAGGTAGCAGAGACCTTCTATGAACCGGCGCTCTGGCACGTGACTGAGAGCGCACTTCAGTGGCGACACCACAACGCTCGTCGGTTAAGGGCGGAAGACGCCGATTTTTTGTTGTCGTTGCCGGAAGCGGTGACCTTCGAAGTCGATGGCGTTCGCTACGGTATGACCCATCTCTACCGCAATTACGAACTTATTCTAAGCCGTCATGCCTATCGCACCTTCTGTCAGGCGCGCTTTCCCGGCCGTGAGATTGATCGGTTGATCTTGGGACATACCCACCGCCAGGGGATCATGATACTGGGCGAGCGCGAGGTCTGGCTCAATCCCGGCAGCGCGTCCTACCGCCGCATGGACGACCCGGATCAGGAGGCGCACTACATCGTTATTGAGAATGGTATCATCTCGTTGCGCAGCGTACCGTATGATCGCAGCGCCGTCTATGCTGAAGTGATGCGGCAGCGCCTAGCCATCGATGAACTGCGCGTCATGCAATGGTTTTTCGGCCCTCGTGATTAGCAGCGGGGTATCACAGCCTCACAAGTGGAGACTTTTTCCAGCAAGCCCCTCCGTTACATCGCCCGCTCGGAGCGTTGGAATGCGCAACCTCTCCCTTTTCCCCCCAACCCCCCGCATACAGGGGGCGCAGGACCAGCCGGGTAGAGCGGACATCATCGAGCCTTCCCCAACCCCCGCATGCGGAGGGCGCAGCGGCTATGGGAGCGCCTGAGAGCGCGCGGCGACCCCCAACCCCCGCATCTCACAAGTGTAGATTTTTTCGGCAAGCCCTTCCGTTGCATCGCCCGTTTCAGGCATCAGGACGCCCTAACTCCCCCTTCTCCCCTTGTGGGAGAAGGGGGTAGGGGGGATGAGGGGAAAAAGGGCGTCAGGATGCGGCACATCCGCTTCGCACACCAAAAAGCCTACACTTGAGAAAACCCCCGCATGCGGGGGCGCAGGGGGGTGGGAGAAGGGGGGCATGGGGGAGGATGAGGGGAAAACGGGGTCAGGACACGGAAAACATCCATCGCACCCCAAACGCTCTCCACGTGTGAGGGATCGCAGCAGTGCGCTGATGCTCAAGGCAGCAACGTAGGGTGATTAACCACCCGGATGCATTCAGGCGGCGAAGCGGTCGGTGCCGGTTTCATGAGGATTAAGAAACGAATTCGGTATATCTGCACTGCCAGGCCGCGCGTTCTCTGAGCTGCGGACTCAAGCCCTCGCTCAGGACGTGGAAGCCCCAAAGGGGCTTTTGTGGTCTCGGCAAGAGCTTCAGCCCGCCGCGCCCAGGAAGACCGGACTACGATACCGTGCGACGTCTGGTTAATTGCTCTACCAGTTTAGTTACACACCAGTGGTACAATACCATGTAGCCGGTCGTCCAGATATGCGATCGGAGTGAGACCAGGGGATCAGGATGTCTGTGTACCCGGAATGGCAGATATCCTGACCCTCTGCGCCTTGCTGTGGAGTCGCTAGTTGTGTGGTTGATTCCCGGGTTTATTTCGCTGCTTCTGATAGCAGCGCTCATTGAGACTGCCGTCGCACTGTATGCCTGGCGTCAGCGTATGACGGCTGGCGCTACGCAACTGGTTGCTCTCATGGCAGCGTCGATTGTGTGGACGCTGGCATACGGGCTGATGCTGGTCAGCACGTCGCTTCCCACCAAACTGCTCTGGCTCGGCGCGGCCTATCTCGGTATCGCGTTTCTTCCGGTTCTGTATCTACGCTTTGCCATTGCTTACACCCGGTATGCGATGTGGCTGTTGCGCTGGCGTGGCGTGCCGTGGTGCGTCATCCCGGTTGCAACTATTGTGCTGAACTGGACAAACAATGTACACAGACTCTTCTACTCGCATGTGACGCTCGTTCAGGAAGGTCCATTCCCACTACTGGACGTTACGCCCGGTCCGTGGGCGTGGGTGTTTATCATCTATGCGTATACCCTGATTACCGTAGGAATGATGATTTTCTGGCGCGCCACACGCCAGTTGCCATCGCTGTATCGCAGAAGCGCGGCTATTATTGCTATTAGCGCACTCGTGCCCTGGATTGCCAATCTGTTGCAACTCTTTGAACTACACCCCCTCATGCCGCTGGATATCACTCCGGTCGCGCTGGCATTCTCCGGTCTGGTAATTCTGTGGGGCATGTTCCGCTACCGACTCTTTACGCTAGCGCCAGTTGCACGCGAGTATGTTGTTGAGGTGATGAGCGATGCGGTCATTGTGCTGAATGCACGCAACCGGATTATTGATGTGAATCCGGCGGCGCAGCGTCTCTTTGCTCCTGATGGCAGTGCGCTCTTTGGACAACCCGTTGAGACTGTGCTGGCGCCTTGCCCTGCACTGGTTCGGGCATGCAGTGAGCCTAGTGAGCAGATCTTGGAAAGTGAGTGGCAGCAGAAGACCTTCGAGGTCAAGATCAGCCCGCTTGTTAGCCAGGAAGGTCAGATCAACGGACGGCTCCTGATCTGGCGGAATGTCACACAACGGAAACGCAATCAGGCCCTGATCCGCAACCGGCTCCGTTTTATTCAGTTGATTCAGCAGGCAGCCAACGATTTAGTGCGTTGCGATGTGGCGCAGATCGATACGCAGATCACCAGTGTGCTTGAAAAGGTCGTCCGATTTACCGGCGTTGAGCGCAGTTACATCTTTCTAGTCACACCTGCAGGGGACGAAGCGATCCGAACGTATGAGTGGATACGTCCCGATGCCGTACACCGCGGCGGAAGACGCCGTCAGATCAAGCTTTCCGATTTCACACCTGTCGTTGAACGGATGCGACGCGGCGAAGTCGTCGTGGTGCAGCAGCGGGATGTGCCGGAGACGCCCGAATATGAGGTGATACGGCAGGAGCTCAAAAGACTCAGGATCAAAACTGCGGTCGGCATTCCGCTTTTCATTGGCGCGCAATTCATTGGATGGATCGGCTTCGACTCGGTCACCAGTGAATACGATCCGTCCGACGTGGTGATTGAAGCGTTTCTATTGACCGGTCAACTGATCGCCAGCGCTATTCATCGCCAGCGTATGGAAACCGCACTCCATCAGCGTGAGCAGTACTTCCGTTCGCTCTTCGATCACATGTTCGAGGGTGTAGCGTTGCATCGCCTGATCTATGATGACAACGGCAGAGCGGTCAACTATGAAATCCTCGATGTCAACAGCCAGTATGAGCGAATCCTCAACATGAATCGCGCGGATGTTATTCATCGTCGCGCCACTGAGGTCTACAGGACCTCAGAGCCGCCTTATCTTGCAGAGTTCAGCGCGGTCGTCGCCACCGGTCAGCCAGCGCGCTTTGAGGTGTACTTTGAGCCGATGCAGAAGCATTTCTTCATTTCAGTGTCGCCGCTCGGGCCGGATCAGTTTGCGACGATTTTCTTCGATATTACTGCGCACAAGCAGGAAGAGGCTGAGCGCGAGCGGCTGCAAATGCAACTCATGCATGCCCAGCGCTTAGAAGCGGTTGGACGGCTGGCAGGTGGTGTGGCGCACGATTTCAATAATATCCTAACTGTCATCGGCGGGAGCGCCGACCTGGCGTTGACGGCGCTCTCGCCTGACTCACCGGCATACCCCGATGTTCTGGCGATCCAGCAGAGCGCCCGCCGGGCTGCGGGGCTGGTACGTCAGTTACTCGCCTTTGCACGCCGCCAACCGAGCCATCCTCAGACGGTCGACGCCAATGTGCTCATTGACGGCATGGCGCCGCTGATCCTTCGTCTGATCGGTGAAGATATTCACTTTACCTGGGCGCGGGCGCCATACCCATGTCCCATCCATATCGATCCGCATCAATTCGAGCAGGTTATTATGAATCTGATTGTCAATGCGCGCGACGCTATGCCAGAGGGTGGCGCGCTGACTGTCGCCACGTCGCTCGTGGAGACGACGGTTGGAGGAGAGACATCAGCATCATATGTCTGCATTACTGTCCAGGATACCGGTGTAGGCATCCCTGATGATGTGAAAGAGCATATCTTTGAGCCGTACTTTACGACTAAAACGCCAGGTCAGGGCACCGGTCTGGGTCTGGCGACGTGCCTGGGCATTGTGCAGCAGCACTCCGGGATGATTCGGTTTGAGAGCGAGGTCGGCAAGGGAACGCGGTTTGAGGTCTATCTGCCCTATGCCTCTTGTGACTCGTCGCATTCCCAAGAACCCGAAATGGTGACCCAACCAGAACGAGGTCTGGAAACCATCCTGGTAGTCGAGGATGAACCGGCAGTGCGGCGCCTGGCAGCGCGTATACTGCGCGATTATGGCTATACTGTCTTTGAAGCAAGCAACGGCCAGGAAGCGCAACAGGTCGTTGAAACGCTGCCCGCGCGCGCGATTCATCTGCTGATCACCGATCTAGTGATGCCCGGAATGAGCGGGGTTGAACTCGCAACATGGGTTCAGGCGCGCTATCCCGGTGTGGGCATTCTCTTTATGTCCGGGTATGCTCGCCAGGTGTCGATCAGTAACGAAAATCCAACTGTCGCATTTCTGCACAAGCCGTTCACTCGTTATGCATTATTGAGTCAGGTGCGTCGCATGCTCGATGCGGTGGCAGTGAATGCGTCCGACTGAGAACGTTGCGGAGCATGTAGTCAACGAAGGTGTGCGGTCAACGAATGGGAGGGAATGGAAACCGTCGCGCCCGCGCCGTATCGCGTGGTCAAGGAATAGGGAAGCGAATAAGCGAATGGCAGCGAAAGGCCGCCGCCGCGCCTGTGCAGGATCACGCGGTCAATAAATTAGAAACGTGAATAGGCAAACGGAAGCAAATGGCCGCCGTCGCACCCACGCTACCTTGATGCGGTTGGCGAATGAGGGAAGCGCATAAGCGAAGGGCAACCGTTGTGCCTGCTCTGTGTCACACAGTCAACGAATCCGGGTTTTTTCCTTCCTCCAACCTTCACCCTTTCGCACCTGCCCAACTTCCCGTCTTCAACAACCCTCGCCTCTAGCCGGACATCTCGTATCAGCAACGGATCACGCGAGTCTCAGCCGGGCTGCAGCGGCATGTGTCTAAGGCTCGACTATAATAGTCCCGGCTCGCAATCCGCATCGGTAATGCGGATGTGGCGGGTCTGTTCTGCTCTCAGGTTTCATGCTAGATCGAAGGAGCCGTGCAGTGAAGATTCCCCTTTTCTATCGGCGTCAGACTGCGCTTATCGTGCTGTTGGGCGTATTGACGCCACTGTTTGCCGCCTGTGGCAGTGCGCCTCAATCGCAAGGAACGCTACCGCCGACGGCGGTCGTCAACGCACCAACCATGCCGTCCGTCGTCTCGCCAGTTAGTCCGGTATCGCCCTCGCCAACACCTATCGTGAAAGACCCAACGGCCGTTCCCACCATTCCACCGACTGAAACGCCAGTTGCGTTGACGTTCCCACTGACGCTGCCACAGGTTGAACATGGCGTGGTTGCACACCTGTACTACACTGACCGTGAGCGGGTGCTGACGTTGACGGAGATTGCAGGGTACACCTGGGTGCGTCAGCAGATTCATTGGAAAGACATCGAAGGACCGGAACCCGGCATGTATAAGTGGGGAGAGCTCGACAACATCGTCAACGATGTCGCCGCGCGCAATCTCAATCTCCTGATCAGCATCGTCAAGGCGCCCTCGTTCTACAACCCGACTAATGGCTTGCCGCGCGATCCGGTGACAATGGGCAACTTTGTGGAGGCGATGGTCCGGCGATACGGCACAAAGATCAAGGCGATCGAAATCTGGAATGAACAGAACCTGGCAGTCGAAAATGGCGGTCGCGTGACGGTTGAGGATGCCGGGCACTATGTCGAAATCCTGGTCGAATGCTACAAACGGATCAAGGCCGTCGAGCCGCGGATTTTCGTGCTGGCAGGCGCGCCGTCGTCAAGCGGCGTCGATGATCCGTCGTTGGCGGTTTCCGATGAGCGCTACTACCGTGCCATGTACGAGTATAAGGGCGGGTTGATTAAGGACTATTTCGATGCGCAGGCGGTACATCCCGGAGGCGCTGCCAACCCGCCCGATACGCTTTGGCCCGAGAAGCCGAGTTATATTGAAGGATGCAAGCCTGCGCCGAATCGCTGCTGGAACGATCATCCGACCCACTATTTCCGCCACGTCGAGAATGTGCGCAAGTTTATGGTGGAAGAAGGGGTTGGCGATCATCAGATTTGGATCACAGAGTTCGGTTGGGCGACGCCAAATGACACGCCGGGGTACGAGTTCGGCAACTATGTGTCGCTCGAACAGCAGCGCGATTACATCATTGGCGCTATGCGGCGGATTGATGAACTGTATCGCACCCCGGACGGTAAACCTTGGGTTGGAGTCACGTTCTTGTGGAACATGAATTTCGCCGTCCTCTGGGGCGCACAGGGGCGGCCAAACCACGAACAGGCATCGTTCGGCATTCTAAACCCCGATTGGAGTCCGCGTCCATCGTTCCTGGCAATTCAGAGTTATCTGGCAGAGCGTAAGCGGCGGTTGGGAGGAGGAGGGTGAGAGGTTAGGGGTTAGGGGGTATTGAAGGGGTTATCCATTGCTAACCCTTAACCCCTAACTCCTAACCCCAATCCTCGACCCTTAGCTCAACACATCGCGCACGATCTGCTCAAGTCGGTCGAGGGGGAAGGGCTTAGGCAGATAGTAATCGACGCGCTGCTCACGGGCGCGCTTTTCCAGTTCGGGAGTAGCGTATGCCGTGATTAGGACCACGCGCGTGTCGGGGGACGTCTCTTTGATTGCGGCGGTCAGTTGCAAGCCATTCATCCCGGGCATATTGTAGTCGGTGATGACCAGCGGCACCGGACGAAGCGCAATTTGAGCCAGCGCTTCTGCACCGCTGCTTACAGTGACAATATCGTAGCCGCCGGTGAGGTCGCGCATGAGGCGGTGGAGAATAATGAGAATGTCAGGTTCATCCTCCACCAGAACAATTGCCGGATTTCGTATTGAATAATCAGGCATAAGCCATCTCCGCCGCTAGAATGCTAAGCGCGACTGCCTATCAATCATCTGCTGCATACGTGAACAGAAATGACGCCATCAATTAACGCGGCGCGCCGGGCGCTGATTCATCGCTGCACCTGACTACGTCCGCCAAAATAACGCCTGTTCTGCCATGATGTCATTACAATGCTGCTATTGTAGCACAGGGCGCGCGGTCGGGCAACAGACCCTTACGCATAGTATCCGTACTCGCCGTCGAAGCGCGCGCCGTTGAGCACTACGCCTATGATGTTGGCTTTGACCTTCTCCAGGATTTCGCGCGCTCGGCGCGCCCTGTCGCGCCGTGTTCGCCCCGCTTCGATCACCAGCAAAACCCCATCTACGCGCGTCGCCAGCACGGCTGCATCGGCTACGGCAATAACCGGCGGTGTGTCGAAGAGCACCATATCCGCCATTCCGCGCAACCGCTGAATCACGGCTTCCATACGTCGTGAACCCAGGATATCGGCAGGGCGCGGCGGCAATGGACCACTTGCCAGCAGACTGAGCCCCGGCACGCCTGTATCCTGGAGCGGCGGCGGCGCGTCGTCCTGCGCCAAGATCATATTGGTCAACCCGACCTCATTCGACAAACCAAACAGGGTGTGGAGCGATGGTCGGCGCAGGTCGCAATCCACCAGAATGACGCGCTGCTCCGCCTGAGCGATGGTTACTGCCAGATTCGCCAGTGTGGTGGATTTCCCCTCATCAGGCGCCGTGCTCGTCGCCATTAGGGTATGCAGCGGCTTGTCGAGGCTAGAAAACTGAATATTGGTGCGTAGCGTCCGATAAGCTTCCGCCGCTGGCGAGAGCGGATCGCGCAACGCAATAAGCGGGGAGTCGATGTGTCCGTTTGTCTGATTCTTCTGCATCGTTCCCTTTGTTCATCGTTTTGCTGGCAACGCTGTGCTCCGGGCATCGCTGCCGGTCGTAGGAATTGCTCCTAGCGTCGCCAGTTGCACGTACCGTTCAACGTCACCTGGCGTCTTGATCGTGTCGTCGAGAGCTTCAAGCACGAACGCCAGCAGGATGCCGAGCACCAGCCCGAGTACGGCGCCAGCCAGGGCATTGACACGGGTCTGCGGACGGTGGAGCACGGGCGGCGTCGCCGGTTCGAGCACGGTCATGCTGATCCGATCCGTTCCTTCCAGGAAATTGTTGCGCGCACTAACCAGCGCTACCATGTTGTTGCCGATTGCGTCCGCCAATCGTTGCGCCGTCGCCGGATCAGGATAATCCACCTGCACGATCATTTTGCGTTCGTCAGGGCGCGGCTGGATGGCTACGTGCTTTAGCAACCATTCCGGCGTCCGGTCGAGTTGCAACTCATCGCTGATCTTCTGCAATTGCGGGCGCGCCAGCGCCATCTCACGGAAACTGCTCATACTGTTCTGTAGCACAATCGACAGACCGTTGTCGATCCGATTTGGCACGACCAGATAGCTTGCTTCGGAGCGATAGACGCGCTCCTGAAAACGGCTGAATATTAGTGCGCTTGCAACTGCCACAACCGCTGTCAGGAGAATAATCCACCAGCGACGGCGCAGTACGGCAAGGTAATCCGAAAGTTGCATGTCACCCTCCTCCTTCCCGCAACGGCAGAGTACGCGCTGTTGCTCGATAGTGTGCGCCAAACGCCAGTAATGCGCCTGCCAGCAATCCAGCAAGTCCCCGAAGCAGCGCCGTGACTGCTGCCGCAGTCCAGCCATTGGTTCGCGTCGCCGGACCAGGCGGTTCCAGCACGACTACATTGACCAGCGGGCGATCCGGCGTTGCCGCTGGATCGCCCCATAGCGCCAGTCCGCGTCGTTGAATCAGTGCGACGGCGGTGGTTGTCAGCGCTTCGGAAAGCCCTGGATCGCCAGTTTCCGCCCAAATCTGCACAACCCGCCGCTGGTTTGACGCTCCAAGCGACGCACGCACCTGATCGGGCGGGAGTGATACGCCCGTGAGCGCCAGTGCGCTGCTGACTTCGGCGCTGAACGGCGCCCCCTGCACGATTGCAGGAAGATCATACGCGAGAGCGTCTTCGGTGTCAAAACGTCGGTCCTCGCTGCGCGTGATCAGCAGACTGGCGGACGACCGATAGCGCGGCGGTTCGAGCAGCGCCAGCCCCAGGCTAATCACGCCTGCAATGACGGCAGGCGCAACCACTAGAGGCCAGTGGCGACGAATGATGGCGATGTATGTCGAGATGGGCATGAGCACCAAGAACTGAAAACCAGGGGAAGGGTTAGGTTAGATTGCTGAACTTCGCCTGGATCGAACCCCCCGACCATTATCAGTCAACCTTCCGCCCTGCAACGCGCTAACCTCTCGCTTCTCCCAGGAACGTCACAGTGTAAGACGTTACAATGCTCCGTCTCTACCCTGGTCATCTACTCTTGCCCTCGCCTCTTGCCCCTCGCCCCTCTGCATAATTTCCTCAATCAAAAGCCGCATCCGTTCGAGAAACGTTTCCCGCCCAAATTGTTCAGCGTGGCGGCGGATGGCGCGTGCGTCGTAGCGTTCTGTCAGCGTCGCAACAATCGCTTCCATCAATGCCTCGACGGTCTGTTCATGGAAGAAGCGACCAGTCACCCCTTCGACAACCGTTTCCAGCGCTCCTCCCGCTCCATACGCGATCACTGGTCGTCCGGCGGCCATGGCTTCGAGTGGCGCAATGCCGAAATCTTCCTCGCCAGGAAAGATGAATGCGCGGCAACCTGCGAAGAGCGCGCGACGCTCCGCTTCGCTGACCCATCCCAGGAATTCAATCGTCGGTCCCGCCATTGCATGCAACCGCGCGCGATCACGACCATCACCGAAGATTTTGAGCGGCAACCGCAGCCGTGTGCATGCCTGGACTGCCAGGTCGAGCCGCTTGTAGGGAATCAGACGCCCGCCTGCCAGGAAGTACGCGCCCGGCAGCGTTTCGCAAAACGGAGGGAGATCAACGGGCGGCGGAACGACAACCGCTTCACGCCGATAGTAGCGCCGGATGCGCCGCGCGACGATGCGCGAATTGGCAATGAAGGCATCCACCCGTTGCGCCGATATGACATCCCACATCCGCAACAGTGCGAGCGGTAGCGTCAGCGCCGCGCGGCGCACAGCGCCGAACCCTTCGCGAGCAAGGTAGTCCGATGTGCGCCAGGCAAAACGCATTGGCGTGTGGCAGTAACAGATGTGGACGGCGTCTGGTCGCGGAATGATCCCTTTAGCGAAGGCGCTGCTGCTGCTAATCAACAGGTCGTAGGCGCTCAGATCGAAACTCTCGAACGCCAGCGGATATAACAGCACATACGCGCGAAACAGGCGGCGCCAGGCAGGGAGGCGCTGCATCCACGATGGACGAATATCCCATGAGCGGTATGCGGCGGGCATAGCATGGGGGTCGTAGATCGATGTGTAAATCGGCGCTGTGGGAAACAGGTCGTGCAGCGCCTCGAGCACCCGCTCGGCGCCGCCGTATTGGTTGAGATAATCATGAATGAGCGCAACGCGCATGGTCGCAATTCTGGCGCTCCACATCTCACGGCGTCGTCCGCCATCCCGTGGACTGCCCAGTGATCGGGGATTGTCCGGCTAAGAGTTTCCTGCTCATTATACCCGGTAATGTCTGTCAGCTGCGTCAGGGAATACGCTGGCGAGCGCACGCTGATGATGCTAGAGCCTCTGATGGCTGAACCAATCGCTCAGGTGGCGGTCATCTGCGCCCTACGCCTCCCAAGGGCCAGTTTTTCTGGCAGGCTCATGTGTTGTATCGCCTGCATTAGGCATCAGGATGCCCCAACTCCTTTCTCCCAGACGTGAGAGCAGGGTATGCCTTTTCCCAAGCGGAGGCTTTCTAGGGTGCGAAGCGGGTTTGCCGCGTTCAGACACCTGTTTTGCCCTCACTCCGCGCCCTTCTCCCACATGACGGAGGAGAGAAGTGTTCTGGCGTCCTGATGCCTCAAACAGACGATGCGACACAAGGACGTGCCGGAAAACGCGATGCAGGAGAATACGAAGAGACAACGCATCGCTATGCGCAAAACACCCGGGCAGATCGAGAAACCTGTCTCTGAGGAGCAGGGGGCGCTGCCGCCAGAGATGAGGTACAATGCATGTTAGACGACTAATGCACAACCTAGTTCGTTACCATATGACCAACCCGGATCACGAAGCGCGTCAGATGTTCGCCCTGGGAAGCATGGGGCACGTTGCATATCATCTATGGGCGGAGCAGGCGCGTCGGGAGCATCGCTTCAATATTGCGCGCTTGTTCGATGCGCTGAGCGCAGCGCGGCTGGCGCGCGCCGGGGATGCATTCCGCCGCCTAGGCTGGGTACGTTCAACGGGAGAGAATGTCGCCGCTGCATTTTCCGGCGCCGTTATCGGCGATATCAGCGCTGATCGGATCACCGGCGTAACGCCATTTGCACGAGAATTGCTGGCGCGAGCGCAGCGCGCCATAAGCGAGGGACGCGATCTGCGCGCCAGTGAGCTTGGTGATCTGTTTGTCTGCACGACGTGCGGCGAGATCTGTGAAGGTAAACTGGAAGGCGCCTGTCGACGTTGCCGCACGGTTCCTGAAGCCCACAAAGCGTTCCGCGCTATTGAAGCGATGGGGACGCTCGGACCGCACGCGATCATGGCGTTTCTGGAACAGACGGAGGATGCGCTGCGCACCCTTGTGGCAGGTCTCGACGACGATCTGCTCTCACGTCGTCTGAACGACGCCACTCCCTCGCTGAAGGAACTGATCGGTCATCTGGCCGATATGGATGCGATCTTTCGTCAGCGCGCCTGGTTGCTCCTTGAAACCAATCGACCAACGCTGCCGCCTGCGCATCCGCCGACACTCGAATCTGCAGCAGTGTACCGTGATCAACCAATTGACGCCGTGCTCGATGCCTACCATACGACACGCACGCAGACGTTGAACCTGTTGCGCGGGTTGACCAGCGCTGCGTGGCATCGTGAAGGGTATCACGAGGTGTATGGCCTCGTCAACCTGCTGCACCAGGCGAACTGGCTCATCTCGCACGAGCGAGCGCATCTCGTTGAAATGGCGCAGATTCGTCACGATCTGATTGCGGCGGATCGTCACTCCGGTGCGACGACCGTTGCCAATATTGTTGTAACCGGTTCGAATGAAGGCGAATAAGAGCGCCTTCGTGCGTAGTATGAAATCCAGGGAGAAACCCTACGACATCGATGAATTCGCGCCGGGTCGATTCGTGGTGCGCGATTCGCGCGCTAATACGCTGCTCAAACGCGAAGGCGATCTGGAAGGTCGGCTATTCACGCTGCGCTCCTGGCGGCGTGAGGGATTGCTAGCGCGATTGCGCAAGCGCGGATTCCGTGTGCGCACCCTCGAGGATCGCATTCGCGCACTTCCCTCGCTGCCGCCACCGTTTCCGATGGGGGATGCTTCCTGGCATCCGCTGCCCCACGCTGAGCGCTGGAGCGTCTTCGACCCGCAGCGTCTTGACTGGGTTCCGCTCCCTGAAGAGATGCGCGATGGCGTCGTCGGGTGTGTGGTGCGTCAAGGGCAGGTGATCCGGCGGCGGCAAGGACGTGGCGTGCCGCGCTACGCCCTGGTAGCGGCTGGCGCAACGCTGCGTACCATCGATGAGACTGAGGCGTTGCTCCGCGGGTATGCGCAGGCGATGACGCCAAACCTGACGGCGCAACGCGATGGGGATCGCATTCTTCTTCCGGCGCAGCCGCTGCCGCCGCCGCACCGCAGTCTGCTGCGCAGTCTGGCAGTCGACACCATCGGTGACCGCCTAGTGATCGCGGCGAATGCCTGGCCGCTGGTGCAGGCGATCTACGCGCGTTTGGGCGTTCACCTGGCGCTGGCCTGAGTCAGAGGCGAAGGTGACGGCGCTATCCAGCCTTCAACTATCGCTGCCATGCTCACCCTGTTCGGATCGCCGTCCCAGCACGCGGCGGGTGACTTCCTGGGCTGCGGCTTCGGTTCCGGCGCGCCACTGCACATCGTACGTCGAACGTACTATCAGGTCACGCACCTCCTCGACCGAATCGCTAATGATCAGCAGATCGATATCGGCGGCGGCGATTTTACGCGCTGGCAACACCGTCTCGCGCAGCCACGTCAGCAAGCCGCTCCAGTAAGCGCTGCCGAACAGGATGATTGGGAAGTTGCGCACCTTCCCGGTTTGCACTAAGGTCAGCGCCTCAAACAGTTCATCAAGCGTCCCAAAGCCGCCAGGAAAGATGACGAACGCCTGTGCATATTTGACCAGCATCATTTTCCGCACGAAAAAGTAGCGGAACGTCACCGACGTATCGACATACGGGTTGAGGTGCTGCTCGAAAGGAAGCTCGATATTGAGACCGATCGACCGCGCGCCGGCTTCGCGTGCGCCGCGGTTCCCTGCTTCCATAATGCCCGGTCCGCCGCCGGTAATAATCGCGAACCCCGCTTCACCAAGCGCCCGCGCTACATCGACCGCAGCCTGATAGAGCGGATCATCGGCGCTGACCCGCGCTGAGCCGAAGATCGTCACTGCCGGACCGACATCTGCCAGCGCCTCGAAGCCATCGACCAATTCTCCCATAATGCGCAACACTCGCCAAGTATCAGTGCTCAGAAAATCAGTGTTGGCGCAAGGACGAGCCAGCAGTCGCTCGTCCTCAGTCCGGCGCCGGTTGCGCCCTACGCTTTCTCTGGGTGCATCATGCATCGTTGTGCTCCCGTGAATGTAGCCGACGACTCTGTAATGTTTTGGTAATGAACCGCCGTATACTGAAATCCGATACGGCGATTATCTCTTGAGTGAGACCGTTGTTGTACCGCTAAGGAGAAGCCGATGGAGATCCTAGTCGCCGACGATGATTTGGCCAGCGTCAAACTAACGTCTTTTCTGCTTGAAGATGCGGGGTACAAAGTTATCAAAGCTTACGATGCAGCCAGCGTACTGCAAGCTATCGAACAGCGCTCCCCCGATCTCGTGTTGCTCGATGTGCGCATGCCAAAGATGAGCGGCTTCGATATCTGTCGCCAGATTCGGCGGATATCAGACGTTCCGATTATTTTCGTCACCGGTAGCGGTCAGTTGCAGGATCGCGTAACCGGGCTGCAGATCGGCGGTGACGATTACCTGGTGAAACCCTTCGAACCGGCCGAACTGCTGGCGCGGGTCGAAGCAGTGCTGCGGCGGCGCAACAGCGAGATAGTCAATCCGGTCACTCGGATTTCGCAGGGACCGCTGACGCTTGACCCTATCGAGCATACCGTACTGTTCGACGATGGTCGCAGCGTGGTGCTCACTCCAATTGAATTTCGCCTGCTCTACTATCTGATGCAGAATGCAGGGCGAGTGCTAAGTCCAAGCCAGATTCTCAGCAAGGTCTGGGGATACGACTACGAAGGCGAAAGTAATCTGGTTGCCGTTTACATTCGTCGGCTGCGCGCCAAGATTGAACCCGATGGCGAGTCGCCGCGCCACATTATCACGGTGCGCAACCTTGGCTACAAGTTCGTTGCGTAACCATACTATACCGTCCCATTCTTGTAATAGAGAGCGCGTGGGAACTATGCCGCACCCATACGAACTCGCACAGACCTATGCGCCGCGTTCTGACTTTGCGGAACGTATTGCCGCTATTGCGCCAACACCGGGTGAGTTCTGCCGACTCACTGGTTTGCCCTACGCCACTTATATGCGGATTCTACGGGTAGGACGCACTAGCAAGCGGACTGCGCTGCGGATCGCCAGAATATATGCGCTGGCACACGATCAGCTTACAGTTCGTGAAGCTCTCGATATTCTGTTCGTGCCGCGTCCGCGCGTTGTGATGGAGCCAATCCCCGGCACCAACCGCTTTCGGCGTCGCGTCGACGGCGCCTCCTCCGATACGCAATCCGTGGTTGGAGGATGTGCCAGTGAATGATCTCGCTCCAGGGAGTTGCCCCGCCGCCGCTAGCCTGTTGAGGTTTGGGGACGGCGGGCAAACCTGTGCGATTTGCTGATCTGACCGTTGAGGTCTCCGCCGTGCGTCTGTCCTCTCCGCTGCACATGTGCGGCAGCGGGTCTGGCGACTGGCTTAGGCGCTCCGGCGCTTTTATCCCCCCTTCCCTCTTTTTCCCTTACGGGAGAAAGGGACGGGAGGATCCCATAAAGGCAGATGTTTCCAGTGAGTCCCTACGTTGCTTTCTTGCCGGTCTCAGACATCAAGCCTCTCTACCTCCCCCTCACAAGTGGAGAGTTTTAGGGAGCAATCGACGTTTGCTATGTCCCAACGCCATTGCTCCCCTCATCCTCCTTGCTCTCAAGGGTAGAGTTTCTCAGGTGCAAGGGGCGTTTTCGGCGTCCCAACGCCTGTCTTTCCCCATCACCCCTGTCCCCTTCTCCCACCCCTCTTCGCCCCCCGCATGCGGAGGGTTGGGGGGAGTAGGGGGAGGTTGCGCATCCCAATGCCTTTGCTCCCCTCATCCCCCTGCCCCCTTCCTCACAGGTGTAGATTTTTTGGGCAAGCCCTTCCGTTGCGTCGCCCGTTTTGAGCGTTAGGATGCGTAAACTCCCCCTTCTCCCCTCGTGGGAGAAGGGGGTAGGGGGGATGAGGGGCAAAAGGGCGTCAGGACGCGGCAAATTCGCTTCGCACGCCACAAAGCCTACACTCGAGAGCTGCCCCCTTCTCCCACAGTGGGAGAGGAGGGGTTGGGACGTCCTGTTGCCTGAAACGGGTAATGCAACGTAAGGGCTTGCCGAAGAATCTACACTTGTGAGCCTTCCACTCTGTCAAGTTCATCGAGCAACGCATCGAAATGATCCATGGCTGCCTGGATCGGCAGTGATGAGAGCATATCAACTCCGGCGTCGCGCAGCAGTTCGATAGACGGACGCGACGATCCACTGCGGAGGAAGCGCAGATACCGTTCAATTGCCGGACGCCCTTCGTTGACGATGCGCTTATGCAGCGCTAGTGCCGCCGATAGCCCGGTTGCGTACTGGTACACATAGAAGTTGTAGTAGAAATGCGGGATGCGCGCCCACTCCAGCGCAATCTGCTCGTCGAGCGCCACTTCCGATCCATGGTAGCGCGCCACGAGATCGCGATAGATCGTGCTGAACAACTCGGCAGTCAACGGCTCGCCCGCCTCCGCGCGGCGATGGATGTCAAGCTCGAACTCGGCGAACATCGTCTGGCGGAACAGCGTCGTGCGAATATCCTCCAGTTGCTCGACGATCAGGTAGCGTCGCAGCTTCGGATCATCATGCGTCTTCAACAGATAATCAGTCAGGAGCGCCTCGTTCAGCGTTGAAGCGACCTCGGCGACAAAAATCGTGTAATCGCCATAGATATACGGCTGCGTCTTGCGCGTGAAGTACGAGTGCATCGCATGACCAAGTTCATGCGCCAGCGTAAACACATCGTTCAGGCGGCCCTGATAGTTCAGCAGCATGAACGGCGCCGTCGTATAGGCGCCATCGCTGTACGCCCCGCTACGTTTGCCAACGTTCTCATACACGTCAATCCAGCGGCTGCGGAATGCTTCTGCGACAGCAGCGCCGTACTCCTCGCCAAGTGGCTCGAACGCTGCCCGCACCAGGCGCTCCGCCTCATCGTAAGGAACCGCAATATCGGCTTCGGGAACGAGCGGCGCGTAGAGGTCGTAGAAGTGGAGTTCATCCAGCCCCATGATCCGTCGGCGCAACCGAAGATAGCGGTGGAGACGAGGCAGATTGGCGCTGACTGTTGCGATCAGGTTGTGGTATACCTCGACGGGAATATCATTCGGGAGCAGCGCAGCCTCCAGTGATGAAGCGTAATTGCGGATTCGTGCATTCACCACGTGGGTACGCACCTGCGCGGCAAGCGACGCACCGAGCGTATTACGGATCCCTTGGAAGGCGCTGTAGTAGCCGACGAACGCATCGCGGCGCACCCGGCGATCCGGGCTGCGCAGGAACCGCAGGAAGCGTCCGTGCGACAGTTGCACCTGCTGTCCTTGCTCGTCCTCAATCGTTGGAAAGCTCAGGTCAGCATTCGTCAGCACCTCGTAGATCTCGCCTGGCGCGCGGGTTATGTCGCTGAACTGCGCCAGGATTGCCTCGATTTCTGCAGAGCGCACGTGGGCGCGCTGCCGCAGCAGTTGGTCCAGCGCATACTCGTAGACTGCCAGATCGGGGTGCTCCTTCAGCCAAGCGCGAATCTGATCCTCCGGCGCTGCCAGGATCTCCGGGTCGATGAACGCAAGTGCAGCGCTGACCTTTGCTGCCAGCGTCCCGGCGCGTTCGGCGAGCGCCTGACCGACCGGGTCGGTTGTATC
The DNA here is from genome assembly GCA_025062325.1 of Roseiflexus sp. GTDB lineage: Bacteria > Chloroflexota > Chloroflexia > Chloroflexales > Roseiflexaceae > Roseiflexus. The sequence continues at coordinate 27,430 of JANXAL010000022.1, read as the reverse complement.
GCTGTCGAAGCGTCGATTGGCATAGACATAGATCTGCCAGAGGCGCATTGACACCTGATCGCGCAGCCGCAACGCCTTCAGCAGATCGTCGGCGCTCCGCGCAACATGCCCCTGCAGTGCAGACACATCGCCAAGCATCTGCTCGATAGCGGCAATGTCCCGTTCCCAGGCGGCATCGTCGGGATATATTGTCGTGAGATCCCAGCGGTACTGTTCGGGAATCTCATCACGGCGGGGAACCTTCTGCGTATCGGTCACGGTTGCAACTCCTGCACAGCATATATGACAAGGACTAGTTGGAAGAGGAGGATATTGTACCACGCCCTGACCTGGCGTGAGGCGCGAGGCAAGAGGCAAGAGAGGCGAGGCGCAAGGCGTGAGGCGCATTCGCTCATTCGCTCCCATTCGTTGATACGCTTCCCTCTTCGCTGACCGCAGAGCGGCGCGAGGTGCGAGGCAAGAGGCGCAAGTCAAGAGGGGTTGGAAGTTGCAGGTTACAAGTGAGAAGGTGGGAAGGTTGCAGGTAAGAAGGTTGTAGGTGGAAGGGTCAGGTCGAAGGTGCTCCCCAACCCCTAACTCCTAACTCTCAGGTGTGGGCTTTTAGTGTGCGAAGCAGGTTTGCCGCATCCCGACGCCCTTGTTCCCCTCATCCCCCCGGCCCCCTTCTCCTACCCCTCTTCGCCCTCCGCATGCGGGGGGTTGAGGTATCCTGTTGCCTGAAACAGGCAATCCAACGGCAGGGCGTGCCGGAAAAATCTCCGCCTGTGAGCTAACCCCTAACCCTGTCGCCACAGTATGCCACGCCCCGGTGCAACGAGAAAGACGACCGTGAAGGTCGCAGTGGCAACCAGCACTACTGCAGCGCCGGACGCAATATTAACATAATAACTCAGGTACAGTCCGGCAATGCTCGAAAGCGCGCCGATCAGTGCAGCAACTGCCATCATTGCAGGCAGGCGCCGGGTCAGCAGATATGCCGTTGCGCCTGGCGTCACCAGCATAGCCGCTACTAATCCCACGCCAACCGTCTGCAACGATACAACGATCGTCAACGCGATCAGGAGCAAGAGCAGCATCCGCAGCAGCTCGACCGGTAGGCGCTGTGTCGCTGCCAGCACCGGATCGAAGGCAATCACCAGAAACTGACGGTAGAATGCCAGGAGGGTCAGCAGGACCGCGGCGCCAATTCCCACAATCAGCCAGAGGTCTGCCGGGCTGACTCCCAGCACATTGCCGAACATAATGTGGGTAAGGTCAACGGCGTAGGTGCGCACACTGCTGATCAGTGCCACTCCCAATGCCAGCGCCGCTGCGAAAACGATGCCAATGGCGGTATCCTCTTTGATTACTCCCTGACGAGAAAAAACGCCGATTAGCAGCGCCACGACGACAGCGGCGACCAACGCGCCGGCCGTCAGATTCGTTCCCATCAGGTAGGCGATAGCAACGCCCGGCAATACCGCGTGCGCCAGCGCATCGCCAAGAAATGCCATCGAACGCAATACGACATAACATCCAATGATAGCGCACAGGATGCCTACCAGCGCTGCTGCCAGCACGCCGCGCTGCATGAATCCATATTCGAGCGGCGCAATAATCCATGACCAGAGGATGCTCATGTGATAGCGATACTTTCTGTTTCAGGATGGTCGCAAGCGCACTGATCGACCAGCACCAGGCCGTCAGGCAACGTTAGCACCTGCCCTCCGAACGCCTCGGTGAGCAGTTCGCGGCGCAGCGCACGTGCCGGAGGACCATCGCCAATCAGTCGCCGGTTGATGAGCAGCACGCGCTCGAAGTGCGCCGCTGCGAGGCCAAGGTCGTGCGTCGAGAGGATGATCGTGACGTGTTGATCACGGAGCGCATCGAGCACGCTGAGCGTCGCTTCCTGCGTTGCTGCGTCCACACCAGTGAATGGCTCATCAAGGAGCAGAATATGCGGTTCCTGTGCCAGCGCGCGCGCCAGGAACACCCGCTGCTGCTGCCCGCCGGACAACTCACCGATTGGGCGATGTGCAAGATGGGCAATGCCCATCAATTCCATTCCACGTTCGACGGCAATCCGATCAGCGCGGGTGGGGCGACGGAACCAGCCAAGCCGCCCGAAACGCCCCATCATGACCACATCGGCGACGGTAACCGGAAAACGCCAATCCACCTCTTCGCGCTGCGGTACGTATGCAACGCAGTCGCGGTGCGCGCCAGGCGGCAATCCGTGAATGCGAATGGTGCCGCTCTGCGGCTTCACCAGTCCAACCAGCGCCTTAAAGAGCGTCGACTTCCCCGCGCCGTTCGGTCCGACCAGCACAACGCGCTCGCCATACTCCACGCGAAACGAAATAGTATCGAGCACCCGTCGTCGTCCATAGGCGACGGTCAGGCGCTCGATCTCCAGATGCGCCGGTTCGTTTGTGATCTGCTGGAAATGTGTCATCCCTGCTGCAACGCCTCAACAATTCGCTTAACATTGTACCGCATCATATCGAGGTATGTCGGCGCGGGTCCATTGGCATCAGACAGCGAATGTGTGTAGAGATCGGACACCACTCGGATCCCGGTCTCGCGCGCCAGTTGTTCGGCAAGCTGCGGATTGGCGCCGGTTTCCAGAAAAATCACCTTCACCGCGGCTTCGCGCACGCGCTCGATCAGTCGCGCCAGTTGCTGCGCCGACGGCGATGCGCCAGTGCTGACGCTTGGCACAATTGTGCCAATAATGCGGAAGCCGTAGCGGTCGGCGAAATAGCCGAAGCTCTCGTGGTTCGTGACCAGTTTACGATTGGCTTCGGGGATCTTTGCGACCTCCGCGGCAATAAAGCGATCCAGTTCGTTGAGCTGCGCGATGTACCGCTCAGCGTTCGTGCGATACACCTCAGCGCCAGCGGGATCGACGCGCATCAGCCCGTCGCGGATATTGGCGACATATGTGACAACCTTCGTCGGGTCAAGCCAGAAGTGCGGATCGCCCTCGTCGTGGTGATGGTGACCGCCGGGCATTGTGATCATGAGCGTCGCCTTTGGCTCGCGCAACCCGCTCAGTGCCAGGAGATACTCCCCCTTCTCCACATCCATAATCATCGCACGCGTCAGCCCGGAGCAGGCAAGCGTCAGCGTCTCTTCAGCCTCAACTGCTTTACCAGATTCGATGCTAGTCATAGCGAGTGCGCCGCCGCTCACGGCGACAGCGATTTCGCCACCTTCAGCATTCCACTTGAGGAACCCGGTATATGTCCCATCTGCCTGTCGGTTCAACGCCACCTGCCAGAACGTGCCGCTGTGATCGTGATCATGGGCATGGTCTTCCTCTTTGTGCGCGACGAGTTCTACAGCGGATGTCTGGTCAGCGCCAGCGGTGATCTCCTTCGCCGATAGGAACAGGTCTGCCGCCTCAACACACAGTACATCGGTCAGTTCCTCAGGGCTCATCACTGCGATTTCGCCCTCACGTGCAGTGCGGCTGGTCAGCCCTTGCGAGGCTTCGATGACCAGGCGCTCGCCGCTGGCGTTCTCCAGCAGTCGCTCGAGGAACGCTTCAAACCCGGCGCCATTGACGATCAGCACGTCACTGTCAGCGACCTTGCGCACGTCAGCGGGTGTTGGCTCGAAAATATGGGGATCAACACCAAGAGGAATCAGCGCCTCGACTGTCAACCGGTCGCCTGCGACATTCTGCGCAATGTCTGCCAGGAACGACTGCGTTGCCAGCACCCTGATCGCTGGCGCCAGCGCCGTCGGTGAAGCGGTTGGGGCAGTCGTCGGCGCCGCTGGCGCGGCGGTTGGCACAGGCGCTGCTGGCGATGGAGTTGGGCCGCCGGCGGGCGCAGGCCGCATGTCGCCGCAGGCGCTCAGGAAGAGCACTGCCGTGAGCGCCAGAGTAAGAATCCGATGGGTCATCCGTAGCTCCTCCTGCAAGGAGATGAGATGCCTGTGGCTAGCAGTAATTGATAGCGTCTATTATATCAAAATCTTTAGCCTGGGACAAACGAGGTTTCTGATTATTGATATATGGTATTCTTTGCAGCTTCTGTCAATCATGACTGTACCCTGCAGTGACTGTGCCATTGCGACGGCGCGTGCTGGATGCTATAATCACACGTATACGCGATCCGCACACGACAGTGCTATGGCTCAGTCTCCTGCGCCTGCCGCACCTCTGCTGCACGACCGCTACCGGATCGAAGAGCGGCTGGGTGCGACACGTCTCGCTGTCATCTACCGGGCATACGACGAGCGGCTGCAACGCCCGATGCTGGTGGCGCTGTTCCGTGAAGAGCTGGTCTCTCAGGAAGCGCTGCGCAGCCGTTTCGTCGCCGAGGCGCAGTCTGGCGCGCGTCGCCTGCATCCGTCGCTGTTGCATGTCTATGACAGTGGTGAAGTTGCCGGTCGTCCGTTCATGGTGACGGAATACGTGTCGGGCAAGACGCTGCGCGACGTGGGACCTCTGACGGTCGAAGTGGCGTTGCTGTTCTTTCGCCAGATCGTTGGCGCCGTTGCGGCGTGTCAGGCGGCTGGGGCGCTACATCCGCCAATCAGTAGCGCGCATATCATGGTGGTGGACGAAGGACGCGTCAAACTGGTCGAAAACTGGAGCATGACGCCGGCGGAGTTTGGCGCCGATATCGCTTGGTACCGTGCTCCAGAACGTAGCGCCGGTCATCCTCCTGGCGCTGCAAGCGTCGTGTACTCGCTGGGCGTGTTGTTGATCGAAATGCTGACCGGGTGCAGAGCAGTTGAGGGTGATGATCTGCATGCTCTACTCCGGGCGCATCGAAATGCTGCTCTTCCCATCCTCACCAGCGTGCGCCCGCATATCTACCTGCCGTCGCTGGGGCGTGTGATCGCGTGCGCCACAGCGCCCGATCCGTCACACCGTTTTCCTGATGCCTTGTCGCTGCGCCAGGCGCTTGATGACATGCGCCATGCTATCAATTCCGCCACGGATCGTCTGACGCCGCGTGCATCCGCTGCGAGTAGTCAAGGACACCAGACATCGTTGCCGTCAATCAATCGTCTGGAAGCGGCGTCTCCTAACCCACAGCCAGTCACTGCGACACCGTCATCTGGCCCAACGACGACTGCCGATCACCAGAGCGTCATGCGCGGAACACGCCAGCGTTCGTTGGCAGCGCTTATCGCTATGGTAGCGCTCTTCATGCTGGTAGGTTTAGGAGCGTATGTCCTTACGAGTCTAGTACTCGAAGGGTTAATGAACATTTCCCTGCCGCGTCTGCAGCTACCGTTACCGGAGAATGTTCCTTTACCCGACTGGTTAACCGGGGTGTCGGGCGGTTCGGGCGAAGTGCTGACGGTGACCATTGGTGATGTCGAGGGTTTGAACCTCCGCGACGCGCCGGGACTGAACACCCGTGTGATCGCGTTGCTGCCGAATGGAACCCGTGTGCGGAAGCTCGAAGGTCCGCGCATCGTCGATGGCGTTCCCTGGGTACGGGTGCGCGGCGAAATCAACGGGCGACAGATCGAAGGTTGGGTCTCGCAATTGTATGTGCGATCCGAAGGAGAGCCGTAATTGATCGCGCACGATAGTCTGCAAATTGCCGTATGAAAATCCCCGATACGCTCATCGAACGTTTACGCACTGCGCAACGAGTCGCAGTTCTGACGGGGGCTGGCGTTTCTGCTGAGAGCGGCGTGCCAACCTTCCGCGATGCGCAAACCGGCTTGTGGGCGCGCTATGATCCGGAAGAACTGGCGTCCCCCAAGGCATTCCGCACCAACCCAACGCTCGTGTGGCAGTGGTATGCCTATCGCCGCGCACTGGTCGAGGCCGCAGCACCTAACCCGGGGCATAGAGCGCTCGCCGATCTGGAACGCCGGGTCGCAGATTTTACGCTCATCACCCAGAACGTCGATGGTCTGCACCACCGCGCTGGAAGTCAAAACGTGGTAGAATTGCATGGCAACCTATTCCGCTATCGCTGTTTTAACGATGATGAGCCTGTTGAATTGACGACTGCGCCTCAGGATGCGCCGCCGCAGTGTCCGCGGTGCGGTGGGTTGGTGCGACCTGATGTGGTCTGGTTTGGCGAACTGCTGCCGCCGCAAGCCTGGCGCACCGCCGTGGCGGCCGCTGAACGGTGTGAACTTTTCCTCTGTATCGGTACATCGGGAGTCGTGCGTCCTGCTGCCGATCTCCCTTTGATTGCGCGGTCTGCTGGCGCATATACGGTTGAGATCAACATCGCTCCTGGTGCGCTGGAAGGTCTGCTGGATCTGCATCTCTATGCGCCGTCAGGACAACTGCTTCCGGCACTGATGATGGCTGCCTTCGGTTCTGCGCCGTCATGATGAGTCGTGACCACGCTCTTTGCCCTGGTGGGTCAAGAAGGAGATGTCAATGCCTCTGACACTGCCTGACGATGTGATCCGTCGTCTCTTGCAAGCCCGGCGCGTGGTGGCGCTGACCGGCGGCGGCGTGGCAGCGGAAAGCGGGATTCCGTCGTTTCGTGAAGCGCATACTGGTCACTGGGCGCAGTACGATGTCAGTGAACTGGCGACACCGCAGGCATTCGTGCGCAACCCGCGGTTGGTGTGGGAGTGGTATGCCTATCGGCGTGCGCTGGCAGAGCGCGCGCAACCCAGCGCCTCGCACTATGCACTCGTTGATCTGGAACAGTATTATCCAGAGTTTACCCTGATCACGCAGTCGATTGATGGGCTGCACTGGCGGGCCGGTTCACGCGATCTCATTGAATTGAACGGCAGCCTGCGCCGCTGTCGCTGCTACGAATCGGGTCATCTTGCATTCGCCTGGGACGATGATGGCGAAATCCCGCCGCGCTGTGCGCAGTGCGGCAGCCTGCTGCGACCGGATGTCGTTATGCTTGGCGAGGGATTGCCGCACCACGAGCTGCGCCGTGCGCGGCAGGTCGTTGAACAATGCGATGTCTTCCTCTGTGTCGGCACGGTTGGCGCTATCGAACCGGTTGCGTCGTTCCCATTCGTGGCGCGTCGCCATGGCGCATTCGTCATGACTATCGCGCCCGATGAGTCGGTCTATACCCTGATGGCAGATTACGTCGTCAATACGACCCCGGGCATGGTTATGCCGGAACTCGTGCAGTTGATCGTCGGCAATGTCGGTGGTCTAGACGAGTTGCAGGTTGATGCGATCTGAGCCTGTCAGCAGGAGATGGTCATGGAGTTGCGCGGTCCGCGAGTCCTTATTCGCCCATGGGAAAGTCACGATGATGAACTGGCTGATGAGTGGCCACCATATAACGATCCGTTCGATCCTCTATGGAATCTGCCTCGCCCATCGTCATTCGGCAGTGGAATGTGGAACGCATTGCGCGACTATGGCGTCTCTCGACGAAGCTGGGCGGTTGAGAATGGCAGCGGTACGCTGATCGGACGCATCTCGCTCCGTGAAATCGACGAGCGGCGCGGTCAGGCGCGTCTCGGCGTCACGTTTGCGGCGCCCTATGTTGGTCGTGGGTTGGGTACCGAAGCGCTCACGCTGTTTCTCGATTACTACTTTGGAACGCTCAGGTATCACCTGATGGTGCTCGATGTCGCAGCGCCAAATATTCGTGCAGTGCGCTGCTATACCCGCCTTGGCTTTCAGTATGTCAGCAGCGACTGGCGCACTGCGGGCGCACTATTTGATCGGCGTATCCTCGATCAACCGGCCTACGCGCCATTGCGCCGCCATTTTCGCGACGACTCGCGCGGCCTGAAGGTTGAGTTCTTCGAAATGCGCCTCTACCGCGAGGAATGGATCAGGCGTCGCACGCTCATTGGCCTCTATGGGTGATATGCAGGTAGGACCATCAGGTCTCTTGTCACGAACGCCGTCGTTCCACTATCATAAGACTGGCTAGCATGATTACACGATGTTCATCAGGTAGCGTTCATGTCTCTCATCGCAGGCAACCTCAGCGTTGTGCAGCGCACCCTCGATGCACATCATCTCGCGTGGGCGGTCTGCGCTGGCGCTGCAGCGCATCTCTACGGCAATCGTCGCCCAATTCAGGATATCGACATCCTCGTTGAGCCGGGCAAGTTGTTAGAGATTGTACGTTTGCTCAATCAGCAGCAGAAAGTGGTGCAGTTCGACGGTCAGCGCATCCTTTGGCGTGGCATCAAGATTTTTGATGACCTGACCATCCGGCGCGGTCAGGCGATCTATCCCTTCACGCTCGATGCTGAGATGCGCAGTCGTGTGCGGCGTCTTCCACTGCTCGGATCGCTCGTTCCAGTGCTGTCGCCAGAAGATGTGGCGTTGCACAAAGCGCTGCTGGCGCGCGGTCCGGAGGAAGGGAAGCACGATATTGCCGATGCTACAGCCATTGCGCGCCGTCAGGCGCTCGACTACGCCTATCTGCAGCGGCGATTAGCGCTCATGCGGGTCGATGGAGCGGCAACTGCTGTGCTAGCGCGGATAGGCATTACCTTGTGAGGGCGACCCGGTGGGTCGCCCTCACAGGTGCAGATCTGTCTGGCCATTTCTCGTGCTGATCGTCTGTTTCAGGCATCAGGATGCCTTAATTCCCCCTTCTCCCCCCACCCCCCCACATGCGGGGGCGAAGAGGGGTAGGAGAAGGGGGCCGGGAGGGGCGAGGGGAACAAGGGCGTCGGGATACGGCAAACCCGCTTCGCACACTAAAAAGCCTACGCTTGAGAAGCGGGTCGCCCTTACGACGTTTCCGGCTCACCCCTGGAGGAGGCGCTAGCGCCATCGACAGCCGCCTGATTGTCGTCACTGCTGCTACTTCTGCTGTCGCCGTCCTGATCGTCGCTGCCGATGAGCGCCCGCAATCTGCGCCGCAGCGCTTCATCGGCTTCGCGGTTAGGTCGCTCCTGCTCGGCGGCTGCCGTTGTAGCGGTTGGTACGATGTTCGCCAGTTCACCGATGATCTCCTCGGCAAGCTGGCGTCGCTTTTCGATCCCCGTGCCCGCCGGGATGAGCTTGCCGATCACGACATTTTCCTTGAGGCCGCGCAGATAGTCGACTTTGCCCATAATTGCCGCTTCAGTCAGCACACGGGTGGTTTCCTGGAACGATGCAGCCGCCAAGAAGCTATCGGTTGTGAGCGAGGCTTTGGTAATGCCCAGCAGTACTGTCGCGGCTGTGGCCGGTTCGCCTCCTTGGCTGATGATCTCGGCATTCTTGCGCACGAACTCAGCCGAGTCGATCAACTCTCCTGGCAGGTAATCCGTGTCGCCTGGTTCCTCAATCCGCACGCGGCGCAGCATCTGGCGCACAATGACTTCAATATGCTTGTCGTTGATATCGACACCCTGCGAGCGATACACCTTCTGCGCCTCATTGACCAGGTAGCGCTGCAGCGCTTCGCGCCCCTGGAGCGCCAGAAGTTCCTGCGGATCGGCTGACCCTTCTGTCAGATGTTGCCCAGCGACGACGCGCACGCCATGCTCGATGCCCGGCGCCAGACGGGCAGTGTGGGGTGCAATCACCTCGCGCACCTCGCGTTCTTCGTGGACCACGCTGATTTGACCGTCGCCGATGCGCACAATGCCCGAGAGACGCGCCACAATCGGGTCACCGCCGAGATCGGCGCGGTTGCTCTGCGCCAGCACATCCCCCTCATTCACCTGCGCTCCATCGGCTACCACCGGCTCATAGTGCGGCGGCAGTTCGTGGTCATCGGTGTAGAACTCGGTTGAAACCACGCGGATCTTCCGCACCTCTTCTTCGCGCACCAGTTCCACGATGCCGTCGATCTCCGCCAGGATCGCCTTGCCTTTCGGCGTGCGCGCCTCGAAGATTTCCTGCACACGGGGCAGGCCTTGGGTGATGTCGTCTGCCGACGCCACGCCGCCGGTGTGGAAGGTGCGCAGGGTCAACTGCGTGCCCGGTTCGCCGATTGACTGCGCAGCAATGATGCCGACCGCCTCGCCAATATCGACCAACTTGCCAGTTGCCAGGTTGCGCCCATAGCACATGCGGCAGATGCCGTAATCGGCTTTGCACGCTAGCGGCGAGCGGACGTACACCATATCAATGCCGAGTTCTTTGCACCTGCGCGTGAGCGTCTCATCGATCTCATCGTTACGGTTAGCGAGAATCTCACCGGTACGCGGGTCGACCAGCGGCATTGCCAGCAGACGCCCCAGGATGCGCTGCTCGAAATCCTGCAACACCTCGCGATCGTCGGAGCGGTAGATCCACAATCCCTCCTCTGTCCCACAGTCATCGATCGTCACGATATTATCCTGCGCCACGTCGATCAGGCGGCGCGTCAGATACCCGGCGTCCGCCGTGCGCAGCGCCGTGTCCGCCAGACCCTTGCGCCCGCCGTGAGTGGACACGAAGTATTCGAGCACCGACAGACCCTCGCGGAAGTTGCTCTTGATCGGCAGCTCAATGATCCGTCCGGTCGGGTCGGACATCAACCCGCGCATGCCAGCCATCTGGCTCAACTGATTGATGTTGCCGCGTGCAGCAGAATTGACCATCATCGCTACCGGACCGAACGGATTCAGGTGCTGCTTGACTGCCTCGGTCGTCTGCTTAGTGGCATTCTGCCAGATTTCGACAATCTCACGATACCGTTCTTCCTCGGTGATTAGACCGCGGCGGAACTGGCGTTCTACTTCAGCGACGCGCTTCTCGGCTTCAGCAAGGATCTCCTGCTTCTTCGGCGGGATTTCAATGTCATCCACGCCAATGGTCATGCCGCCGCGCGTGGCATACTTAAACCCGAGCGTCTTAATCCGGTCCGCCTGATTTGCCGTCATTTCCGAACCGAAGTAGCGCGCCAGATCATCGCGCGGACGGTCGCCGTGCATTGCGCGAATGGTATCGAGATCCGCTTCCGTCAGATTGTTGAGGTTAGTGTAGTACTTATAGCAATCTGCGATAATCTCACGCAGCCCTTTCTTAGCGATCAGGCGATTGCGGAAGCGCAGCGGCTCGAGCAGCTCATTGTTGAAAATGATCCGTCCAACCGTCGTCTCCAGCAACATGCGCGGCGTGCCATTCTCATCGGGACTGAGGATGCGCACCGGACGGTCGCTCTCGCCGTGTAGCGTCCCCGTCATACGCACGAGAATCGGCGCCTGAATGTCAACCAGTCCTTTGTCATAGGCCAGCAGCGCCTCATCAATCGAGGCGAACATCTTGCCGCTGCCCTTCGCACCGTCCTTGACCATCGTCAGGTAGTAGCACCCCAGCACGATGTCCTGCGACGGCGTGATAATCGGATCGCCAGTGGCAGGCGACAGCAGGTTGTACTTGGAGAGCATGCGCAGACGCGCCTCTTCCTGCGCCTTGCGCGACAGCGGCACGTGCACTGCCATCTGGTCGCCGTCGAAGTCGGCGTTGAACGCTGCGCAGACGAGCGGATGCAACTGAATGGCAGATCCCTCGATCAGTTTGGCTTCAAACGCCTGGATCGAGAGCCGGTGCAGCGACGGTGCACGGTTGAGCAGCACCAGGTAATCTTTAATCACCTCTTCGAGCACGTCCCACACTTCGGGGCGCACCCGCTCGACAATGCGCTTGGCGCTCTTGATATTGTGCGCCGCGCCTTTTTCCACCAGGCGGCGCATGACGAACGGCTTGAACAGCTCAAGCGCCATCTTCTTCGGCAAACCGCACTGATGCAGTTTGAGGTCTGGCCCGACCACGATCACCGAGCGACCGGAGTAGTCAACGCGCTTGCCAAGCAGGTTCTGGCGGAAGCGCCCCTGCTTCCCCTTGAGCATATCGCTCAGGCTCTTCAGGCGATGCTTTCCCTTGCCCGACACCGCGCGCCCGCGGCGGCCATTGTCAATCAGAGCGTCGACCGCTTCCTGGAGCATGCGCTTCTCGTTGCGCACAATGATCTCCGGCGCATTGAGTTCCATGAGGCGCTTCAGGCGATTATTACGGTTGATCACGCGCCGATACAGATCGTTGAGGTCGCTGGTGGCGAAGCGACCGCCGTCGAGTTGCACCATTGGGCGCAGATCAGGCGGGATAACCGGCAGTACGGTGAGGATCATCCATTCGGGGCGATTGCCGCTCTTGCGGAACGCCTCCACCACCCGCAGGCGCTTGGTCGCCTTTTTGCGCCGCTGACCCTGGGTGGTATACATCTCGTTCTGCAATTCTTCCGCCAGTTTATCGAGATCGAGGGTGCGCACAATCAAGTCACGGATCGCACCCGCACCCATATCGGCGCGAAACATTTTCGGCGCGTCTTCGCGCAGTGTGCGTTGTGCAATGTCCCGCAGCGCACGGTACTCCTGCTCATTCAGAATGCGCCTCAGTTTGATCGAGTCGAGCTGTTCGAGGCATTCCTTCTCCTCGCGCATCAATCGATCAAGTTCGCTCTGGAGGCGCTCCTGCAAGCGTTCGCGTTCTTGACTGGCTTCATACTCTTTGCGCTCACGTTCAGCGCCGGTCAGTTGCTCGGCATCCTCGAGGTCGCGCTGCTTGCGCTGCTCGAGTGTTTCGAGTTCCTGGTCGAGCAGTTCATCGAGCGCATCGAGGGTTTTTTCGGTAATAATCTCACCTTCTTCAATCAGCACCGTGCCGTGGAAGATAATATCCTCCTCGGCTGCTTCGCCCTGTTTTTCCTCCAGCTCGGCGCGCAGGCGCTCCGCTTCGGCGCTGATTTCCTCGCGCAACCGCCGATACTCCTCCTCGATGCGCCGCTGCGTCGAGAGTTGGGCGCTCTCCATGCCGCCCAGGTCCTGCGTCAGTTGCGTCGAAAGCTCAATCTGCTTGCTCTCGGCCTCCGCCTGAATCCGCTCGCGCTTTTCGCGGTACTCCGCCTGCAACGCTTCGCGCGCTCGCGCCTTCAATTCCTCGTCAACATGGACAATGATATACGACGCGAAGTACAGCACTCGCTCCAGATTGCGCGGCGAGATGTCGAGCAGCAGACCGAGGCGACTCGGTGTGCCTTTGACAAACCAGATATGCGCTACTGGCGATGCCAGGGTGATATGCCCCATCCGTTCGCGTCGCACTTTCGAGCGGGTCACCTCAACGCCGCACTTATCGCACACGACGCCTTTGTAGCGAACACGCTTATACTTCCCGCAGTAGCACTCCCAATCTTTAGTCGGACCAAAAATGCGCTCGCAGAACAAGCCGTCGCGCTCTGGTTTCAGCGTCCGATAATTGATGGTCTCCGGCTTGGTGACCTCGCCGTGCGACCAGCTCAGAATATCCTCAGGCGACGCGAGACTGATCCGAATAGCACTGAAGTCGTTAATAAGCATTGGCTTCTCCACATCGTACTGTCAGAGCACACATATCCCTCTCGCAGGCAAGAAAGCCTGCGAGAGGGCGTGGCAGACAGGCGCTTTAGAACTCACCGCGCTCCATTCCCGAGAGGTTGATGCCATCGAGCGCCGCCAGATCGCTATCCGCATCGTCGGTCAACTCCACCGGCGTCTCGTCGGCGCTCAGAACCTCGACCGACAGGCCGAGGGATTGCAGTTCTTTGATCAGCACCTTGAAGCTTTCCGGTACGCCAGCTTCCTGGATCGGCTCACCCTTCACAATCGCTTCGTATGTCTTCACACGTCCCACCACATCGTCCGACTTCACAGTGAGCATTTCCTGGAGCGTATAGGCAGCGCCATACGCCTCAAGCGCCCAGACTTCCATCTCACCGAAGCGCTGACCGCCGAACTGCGCCTTGCCGCCAAGCGGTTGCTGCGTCACCAGGCTGTACGGTCCGGTCGAGCGTGCATGGATCTTATCCTCCACCAAATGCGCCAGTTTCATCATATAGATGTACCCGACAGTCACCGGATGATCGAACGGCTCGCCGGTACGCCCATCGTAGAGCGTAATCTTCCCGTCGGGCGGCAGATCGGCGCGTTTGAGCCATTCCTTGATCTCTGTCTCAGTGGCGCCGTCGAACACTGGCGTGGCGACGCGATAGCCGAGGCGCGCTGCTGCCCACCCCAGGTGCGTTTCGAGGATCTGACCGATATTCATGCGGCTAGGCACGCCAATCGGGTTCAAAATGATGTCAACCGGCGTTCCGTCTGGCAGGAAGGGCATATCCTCAATCGGCAGAATGCGGCTGACCACGCCCTTGTTGCCGTGGCGACCCGCCATCTTGTCGCCGGCCGAAATCTTGCGCTTCTGACAGAGCAGCACATCGACGCGCTGATTGACGCCAACCGGCAGCTCGACATCATCTTCGCGGGTGAAGACCTTCACATCAATCACCTTGCCACGCACCCCGTTCGGCACGCGCAGCGACGAGTCCTTCACCTCACGTGCCTTCTCGCCGAAGATCGCGCGCAACAGGCGCTCCTCCGCCGTCAGGTCAGTTTCGCCCTTTGGCGTAATTTTGCCAACCAGAATATCGTTTGGCTGCACTTCGGCGCCAATGTAGATGATGCCGCGATCATCGAGGTTGCGCAGGCTATCTTGACCGACGTTCGGAATATCGCGGGTGATCTCCTCCGGTCCGAGTTTGGTGTCGCGCGCTTCAACCTCGTACTTCTCAATATGGATCGAGGTGAAGATATCTTCGCGCACCAACCGTTCCGAGACCAGGATAGCATCCTCGAAGTTGCCGCCTTCCCATGGCATGAACGCGACCAGCACATTCTGCCCGAGCGCCAGTTCGCCGTTATCAGTGCTGGAACTGTCGGCAATAATATCGCCTTTGCGGACGCGCTGCCCGCGGAAGACGCTTGGGCGCTGATTGATGCAGGTATCCTGGTTCGAGCGCATAAACTTGCGCAGCCGATAGGTGCGTTCGGTGCCGTCATCCTCAAGGATGATGATCTCATCGCCAGTCGCCGAGAGGACTACGCCATCGGCTTTGGCGACCACCACCTGGCCGCTGTCGCGCGCTGCCACGTACTCCATACCGGTGCCGACGATCGGCGCGTCGGGGCGGAGGAGCGGCACCGCCTGGCGTTGCATATTCGACCCCATCAACGCGCGGTTGGCATCGTCGTGCTCCAGGAAGGGGATCAGCGCCGTTGAGACGCTGACCACCTGCTTGGGTGACACGTCCATATAATCGACGCGCTCAATCGACACATCGTCAAAATTGCCGGCGTGACGCACCGACACCGTGCCTTCCAGGAAGCGGTTATGCTCGTCGAGTGGCGCATTCGCCTGCACGATGACGAATTTATCCTCCTCATCGGCGGAGAGATAGTCGACCTCCTGCGACACAACCGGACGGATCTTGATCGTCTTCAACGGCACTTCGAC
Organism: Roseiflexus sp.; assembly: GCA_025062325.1. Taxonomy (GTDB): domain Bacteria; phylum Chloroflexota; class Chloroflexia; order Chloroflexales; family Roseiflexaceae; genus Roseiflexus. The sequence continues at coordinate 12,267 of JANXAL010000022.1, read as the reverse complement.
AATGCGCTCGGCAAGTGCACGGTTGACCTCCTGTCCGGCGCGGGCGATCACCTCCCCGGTCTTCGGATCGACGATGTCCTCACGCAGGATCTGACCCCGCAGCAAGGCAACCGTAATACGTCGCGCCATGGCCGCATCAACGCGCGTGCCGCGCGCAGCAATCAGCTCGCCGGTGCGCAGGTCGCGCACATCGCGCAGCAACAACCCCTGGCGCTCCCACTCGCTCGCATTCGGCACCTCGCGGTACACCTTGCGATACGGCGTCTCCAGGAACCCCATCTCATTGACCCGCGCATAGGTGGACATTGTTCCGATCAGACCGATGTTTGGTCCTTCCGGCGTTTCCACCGGGCAGATGCGCCCGTAGTGCGAGTGATGCACGTCGCGCACCTCGAAGCCAGCGCGGTCGCGGCTGAGACCACCGGGTCCAAGGGCGGAGAGGCGGCGTTTATGGGTCAACTCCGCCAGCGGATTGGTCTGATCCATGAACTGCGAGAGTTGCGCCCCGCCGAAGAACTCGCGCATTGCCGCAACGACCGGGCGAATATTGATGAGCGCGTTAGGCGTTGCGGTTTCTGGGTCCTGCAGCGACATGCGCTCCTTGATGACCCGCTCCATGCGCAGGAGACCGACGCGGAACTGCTGCTGAATCAATTCGCCGACGGTGCGCACGCGGCGGTTGCCGAGATGGTCGATATCGTCGGCATGCAGGCCGGGCGTGTTGTTGTTCAGTTGTACAATCCGCTCGACAATCTTGAAGATGTCGTCGGGCAGCAGCACCCGCACTTTCAGGTCAGGCGCCTGACTGCGCACTTCAGGTCGCGTATCCTTCTCCCAGAGATTCTTATTCAGTTTATAGCGCCCGACCCGTGACAGATCGTAGCGCCGCGGATTGAAGAGCAGCGCCTCGATCAGATTGCGCGCATTATCAAGCGTCGGCGGGTCGCCGGGTCGCAGGCGCTTATACAGCTCCAACAACGCCTCTTTGGCGTGCCGCGCCGGATCTTTATCGAGCGTCGCTTTGATGTACTGATGTTCGCCCGTCTCCACATGTGCGAACAGTTCCATCAATTCTTCATCGCGTCCGCGATGGTCGAGTTCGTTGTCCGGCGCCCACTGCCCGCTGCCATCAGGGTTTGCCCTCCATCCCAGAATGGCGCGTAGCAGAATCGTCACAGGGATCTTGCGCTTGCGATCAACCTTAACCGAAATGACATCGCGCTTATTGGTCTCAAACTCGAGCCACGCGCCGCGGCTGGGGATCAACTTTGCCGAATGCAGACTACGCCCTGACGTAGGATCCTTCTCTTCCTTGAAATAGACCCCTGGCGAACGGATCAATTGCGAGACTACCACGCGCTCGGCGCCATTGATAACGAATGTGCCATTTTCCGTCATCAACGGAAAATCACCCAGGAAAATCTCGCTCTCTTTCAGTTCGCCGGTGCTCAGAATGCGTAACTGCACATTCACCCGGATGGGTGCCGAATAGGTGATCCCCCGTTCGCGGCACTCATGCTCGTTATAGCGCGGCTCCCCGAAATGGTAATCGAGGAAGCGCAATTCCATATTTTTGCCAGTAAAATCCGTAATTGGCGAAATTTCATCGAACAGTTCGCGCAAACCTTCCTTGCGAAACCATTCGAAGCTCTTTAACTGCGTCTCTATCAGTTTGGGCAACTCGATCGCGTCTGGAATACGTGCAAACGAATAACGCTCGATCTTGCCGCGATGCAGGGTGTTAGCACCGGTATCGTTCGGCATGATCAGCGGCTGGAGCACAACACTTTCTGTCAACGGGGGCATTGGCACCTCGCTCTTGCTTGTCAGTTGCCAGGGAGACCGTCGTCGTGTCGGGCTCGGGCAACGATAGTCATACCGCTGCCGTAACGCTAGCGATCAGCGGTCACTGGCATCTGATTGCCGGATACAGGTTGTTCTGGCGGTAAAAAACCGAAAAACACAAACACACTCACGGCTCCATCTCCCTCACTGGCAGAAACCGTAAGTCGTGTTCGTGCGTCTGATGGGTCTGGTCTGGAGATGCGTCTGAACAACGCATTGAATGCCGGTGAGTTCCTCCTTCGTCCGCTCCGGCGCTTGCAAATTGCGAAGTACAATGATACCACACCAGCAATACGGCGTCAAGGAAATCGCACCAGTTGCAAGCGAATTTTGAACGCAAAAGCCAGCTCGCATACGCGCTTATGGGGAGAGATGATGATATGCGGCAATCCGTTCAGGTCGGTAGATGCCGCGGTCAGTGACAATTGCGTTGATACACTGCGCCGGAATGCGCGCGCCTGGCGATGCTGCAGCGGTTGGCCCGTCGGGCGCCAGGGCATAGACCGGCGCGCCTCTCTGGCGCACGGCAGCAACGATCGCGACTTCTGCGGGATGCACGCCTGCTATGTCGCCATTCAGAAGAGCGTATGCGCCTGCAACGACGCAAACGGTCGCTTCGTCCCGTCGGTCTGTGTCAGCGATGCGCAGCACTATTCCTTGATCGATGGCAGTCTGCAGCATCCAGCGCAGCGCTGCGCCAGCGCCAATGATCTGCAGGAAGTCATTCTCATCAAGCAGCGCCGCAGCGCGTCGTCCGCATCGTTCTGCGGCGCGATCGAGGCGTGCAATGGCATCGTTCGTGAAAGCAGTCAGCGCCTCTATAGCATCGTTGCCGGTCAGCAGGGCGCTGTCGGCAATAGCAAGCGCCTGATCCAGGATCGGCCCGTACTGCGGATGGATGGCGTCGCGCAACGTTTCAGCCGCCTGAATCATAGCGCCGCGCGCGACATCCGACGGATAGCTCCGACGCGCACGCAGCGTCAGGATCAGGGCATGCAGCCCCAGCCCGACGACGTCCGCATTGAACCCGCGCTCTAGCCCGGCGATGGCTTCGAGTGCATCCTGGATGCCAGCAATGACGCGCGTCTCACCAACAGGCGGCGTCCAGGTTATATGTCCATGCGTTTCGTCGTAACGCAGGCGCTCAGCAGTATGGAGCAATGCATGAGGCATGCTCTTCCACGGTCCTTGTACCTTGTGCCCCCTCGCGCGTGTGTGTGAACTGCAGCATTTTTTGCGAAGACTGGTGCAAAGGCGCACAGGCGCAAAGCGTTTCAGGATGACGATCCGGCAGGTGTTCTGACTGGGTCGCTGTCTGCATGTCTGCTACAGCGCTGACGCAATGGCCAGTCGTTGCGACAAATGCTCCATCAGTGATAGTCACTGGTCGTTCCTTGCTGCACGCTGTTCGAGCCACAGGTAGCTGCCGACCGCTGTGAGCGCTGCAGCGGCGAACGCACAGAGCAACCCGATCTGGGTGTGCAGATCCATACTCCGCTCTGCGCGCAATCGCGCCGTGCGCAGATCGGCGGTCGGTAATCCTTCGATGCCGGTGCGCACTGCCGCTGCCGCCGAACGGAGCAGTTCCTGATGTTCAACAAACAACAGCGCCCCGGAAATGCCGCGCGCCACGATAAAGACGAGCAGCCCGACCGCAGCGGCAAACACCAGGCTCAGCGCTACGCGGCGCATCCAGGCGCGCTGTGCCTCAAACGCCGTCTCATCTCTCATCCGCTGCGCCATTGATCAAGACCTCATGCACCACCCGGTGGGTGATAGCGCGAAAGCGTCCCCAATCACGCCAGCTTCCTCTAATTTCATCGTCAAACTGATCCGGAGCGGCTTCCAGCGCTGCTGCCAGCACCGGCAATTCGCTCACATCAACCTCGCGAAATGCGCCCAACCGCTCGTGCGCATCGCGCGATCCGAGTTCGCCACCGCACTCATCGAGCAGAAAGGCAAACGTAGCAAATGCGTACGGTTGATATTCGATGACTGCTAGGAAACGCCGGATAATGGTCTGCAAGCCGGTTTCCTCTTCCACTTCGCGGCGCAGCGCCGCCTCGATCGTCTCGCCGTGCGCCACGCCGCCGGTCAGCAAGCGGAAGCACCCGGCGGGATAGAACGTCTTGATCGCCGTAAGCAAGCGCCCGTTGCGCCGCCGCACAACCATGCAAACCTCACCATAACGGTCAGATTGTATGACCGGCTTGAAGGGATGGCCATCGAGCCTGACAGTGACACGCCGCGGAGCGCCGTAGCGCGCCGCAAGCGCAGCGATCTCAGCCTCAACGACAGGTGTCAGCGGCATGGTTCACGTCGTTGCGGTGACCGGCATCCCCAGTTGGCGGCGCCGCTCGTCTGCCAGGCGCCGTTTTTCCGCAATCATCTCATCGGTGACATACTCATCGAACGAGCGCAAACCGGCGAGCTGAAGCCCATGCTTCTTCATCAGACGGTACATCTCCTTGACCTTCTCGATGTCGATATTCCGGCCAAGGGTGTAATCGCCGTACATGTGCTCCATCGTCAGCAGCGCCGTCTCAGCAAGGCAGGCATACGCTGTGCCCGGCGGCAATCCAATGTCGAAGCCGAAATCAGGCTCACCGGGAAGCAGGATCTCGCCTGACTCGATCACCAGCACATCGGGGCGACGGGCGGCGTCCTCTTTCCTGACGTCGGGCGGACGCGCCACATCGCACACAACGGCGCCAGGCTTGAGTTTATCGACATTGATCACGCGACCGGTCAGGGCCGACGTCGTGGTGACAATCAGATCACATTCCGCCAGATATGCATCAGCGCTGGTCGCCGCCGTCACCCGCGCGCCAGGCGTTTCCGCCTCGATCTGCTTCTTGAGCGCCAGCAAACGTTCGACCCGCGGCGCAACCAGCACAACATCGCCGATCGCCTGCGCCAGCAGGCGGGCACAGACTGAGCCAATCGAACCGGTGGCGCCGACGACCATCGCCTTGCCGCGCGTCAGGTCAGTCGCCCCCATCTTGATGACCGCCTGCTTGGCGGCTTCGAGCGTCGCCGCCACGGTCAGCGAGTTGCCTGACGTAATGCCGATCTCGCTCTTTTGCGCGACGGTAATGCCTGCATCGCCAACCACCGAGGTAAATGCGCCAAGCCCCATGATCTTCGCGCCCATGCGTTCCGCCATACGAGCGCATTTGATCAGACGGCGATAGGTGAACGATGTATCACGGCGCATCAATTCGCGTGGCGTGGCGCCCAGCGTGAACAGCAAGCCTTCGATTTCCTCGCCGGTCGCTTTCGAGCGGATGCCGCGGATCTTCGAGAGGTATATCGGCGGGAAGTGCGCCGCCACCCGCTCGACGAGGCGCTCCGGCAGGTAGCGCGTGAAGCGGAACCGCGGATGATTGGCGATATGCTTTGGCGATAGGGGATGGATCACGAATGCGAACCGCGGCTTCTCTGCCTCGTCGCTCAACGTGATCACCTCTGGTCCCCAATCCGCATCGTCGATGAAATTGATAATATCGCCCTCAGTCGGGGTCGGACCCGACTCCAGGATGGCCACAACGATTGCTTCGAGCACATCGGCGGACACGAAGGGGCGGCGCGTTGGATCGGCGCTCTCCAAGCGCGGCGAGAGAGTGACCAGGGTGCGCACGCCGCGTGCGCGCAGGTCTTCGATCTCTTCAGGCGATGGGTCATCGGTGACGATCACCTTGTTCTTCAGATCATGCGGGGCGAAGCGCCGAATGTAGGCGAAGTCGCCAGCGATCACGTCCGCCCAGGCGAAGTGCTTTTCGGCGCGTGCATCGTGCCCTTCGCTTCCCAGCGCCACTGGGTGCAGCACACGGTACGGCAGAAGCGCCGCTATTGGCAGGATCGTCGCGGCATACAGGTCGAGTTGGGAAATAGAACGCGGCATCGGCAAGAACGGCAAGCCGCTATGAACGACCGGATCGGCGAAGCGCAGCTCTGCATCGTACTGCGCCAGCGCTTGTGCTAGGGCGTACCGGTCAATGCCGCTGGTCACCAGGATGCGGCGGTAGTTGAACATGCCGCGCTGCGCCTGGTTCGCCTGCTGCACGCACCAGCGGTCAAGAGTCTGCTTGATCAGGTTGCCGGCAACGACCGGCGTGCGGCGCGCCTGACGCGCAATCGTGAGCGCCTCATGGTGGGGGTAGCGTGCTGCACCGACGTGGAATACCGGTGTCAACCCTCCCAGACCGATCGCGTCCACTTTGCCATCGAAGTCGCGCACCAGTGACGCGGCAAGCGCCGTGTCACCGTTCGTGCCAATGCGCCGCACTTCGATCTGCTGCCCAAGGACGGTGGTGACGAATCGGTAGTCGCGTCGTGCCGAACCAAGACTGATGCTCACAATCCGTTTCATGCGCGTCCCCTTTGTCGCTGCTGATCGTTCCGGCGTTCAGAGAAGCAGTGCGGAGTTCTCCTATTCAGTATACCATCACTTCAACGATCCGGTTTTGGTGCTGGCGCTTTTTCTTATCGAGCGATCAACCAGACATCGAACAATCTTGTCCACATTGACCATTTCGCGGCCGGCATTGGCTGAGCCTGTCGAAGCCAGCGCCCAGCATCTACGACAGGCAGTTCAAGTGAAAACGCGCTCATCCGCACAAATCCGTCTCAATCCGTCTGTATCCGCGTGCATCCGCGTCCCGTGAAGAGCTGGGCTCCGGACGTGGTTTAGTGAGCGCGCCGCAAGACATGCGCTAAAACGGCTCCGGCGGGCGAATGCGCCACAGAAGCGCCGCCAGCCACATACCGGCGGTTACCCAGACGACATATCCCCCTGCAACCAGTACCGTGATGCGTCCGGCCCATCCCCGTCGCCAGAGCGCCGCTGCGCCGACAGCCGCGCCAATTGCCGCCAGCCAGGCGGAGAACATCAACCAGCGCGTTGCGAGGGTTGATCCGCTGAGGAAGGGCAACACCGCAAATCCGCAGGCGACAACAATCGTTCCCGTCGCTAGAATGGCGGCAGGTGCGCGATGATAGCCAGATCGCGCCGCGGCGCCGTTCACTAGCCAGACGATGCCCGCCGGGAGCAGCGCCAGCGGAAAGAAACCGTAGTGTTGCCGGAATCCTGCGTCCCACAACGTGCGCCACAACGCCTCGACCGGCGTTGGTGCGCGCCCTGCCAGTCCGGTGAGCCCGCCAGTCATTGTGGCTGTCAGTTGTTGGACAAACATGCCCGTGTAAGCGCTGTAGAAGAAGAGCACGGCGACGGTCTGCGCCGTTGCGAAGGCAGCGCCGTAGCATGCAAGCGCCTGGAGCGCGCCGAGCCGACGCTGCAGCGCTAGGACAATGAGCGTTGCAAGCCCGAAGCCTCCCAGCAACGATGTGTTTATCCAGAAGCCAAAATGCCCCAGGTAGACGAAGAGTTGCACCGTAACCAGCGCCATGAACAGGCGGGTGCGCCGTGGTGGACAGACAGGGGGGGAATGCGCCGATGCCGCGTCTTCTGAGGCGGCGTCCGGAGGATTTCCCAGAAAAGTTGACGTAAAGGCGCGAGGGCGAAATGGTGTGCAACAGTGATTGCGAGGCTTTGTACCGTTGCGTTTTTGCGTCAGTCCCTTTGAGAAATGCTGGAGCGACTGCCATGTTACGACCAGGATGGTGATCATCAGCAGATGCGCGAATTGCGTAAAGATATGGGTGCTGAAGTTCCACCAGGTCGTCAGGTATCCGGCTGGCGTCAGCCCATAGAGCGCCGCTGCGACCAGCGGCGCCGGGAATGAACGGCTAGCCGCGAGGCGTGATGAAGCGTCAGCATATCCCCGCTGCAGCGCTGTCGCCAGTGTGTAGACCAGGAGCGGACTGAAGGCGTCGAGCAGCGCTGCGCCGAGGTGGAGCACCGCGCGCCGCTCTATGTCGAGCAGCGTAAATGGCGCCAGGATGAGGTAGAAAGCAGGCGGGTACGGAAAATCGACACCGCGATTGCGCGATACCAGCAATATCCTGCCGAATGCGGCATCGGCGAAACGATTGGCATGGAATCCGATATCGCCAGGCATCGAATCGGGGTAGATTTTCCCGCCGTAGCGCGTCGCAAAGACGATCACAACGATCAGCAGCAGCCAGCGCCAGTGCGCCGCCGGGACCGCGATACCCAGGCGCGCCGCAATCCCTGCCAGCGCCGGACGAGTGGCAGCGGCAGCCAGGAATGTCAGCGCCGCTAGTCCGGCAACCGCGCGCAAATGCACTGTCGCCCGTCCGAGGTCGATTACTGGTCCGCGCCAGTCAGCCAGCCACGCTGCCGCCGTGATCGCCGCCAGCGCCAGGCCGGTGCGCCGCAGCGTCTCCGGTGCGGCGCACAGCATCACCACCAGCGCCCATCCAATTGTCAGGGCAACAAGAGCGGGTGCGGCGCCGAATGCAAAGCGCGGCGGATCGAGCCAGGCGCCGGTTGCAGCCAGCGCCATCAGCGGGAGCATAATCGCCTGAGCGACGCCCTGCCCAAATCCTGCCCGTCGCAATGTCACCCACAGCGCCAGACCCGCGCCGATCCAGATGAGCGTCGAGCGCCATGGCGGCAGCGCTGGTCCTGTTCCGGCGGAGAGCGCGATGGTCGTCAATGGCGTGCCGACTGCGCGCCGATCCCCGGTGGGCGTGATGGTGGCGCTGCGGATTTCGATCTGGTGATCGCCGGACCAATCAGCGGGGGGCGGGATCAGCAAACGGTAGATCGCGCCGGATTGACGCACGGGCAGGGATGCCAGGCGTTGACCGGACGACCAGAATTCCAGTTCGCGTGCACCGCGGGTTGCGACTTCATCGTTCACTGCCAGTACGCGAACGGTCAATGCCAGTGGACGCTGCCCGATGCCTGGAAGACGTACAATGGCGTGTTCGGTCGTCCAGCGAAACAGGCCGTAGGGCGACTCTTCAACCGGAAACATCCCGCGCACCAGCGGCAGATCGCTGCCGACGCCATCCTCGCGCCCGACATCGATGGCGGAGTGTAGCGGCAGTTGCGCTGCAAGCGTCAGCAGCAGCGCGAAGAGCGCAAGCGTGCGCCAGAGCGCGCCATCGCGCAGCGTCGTCAGCAGCAGCGCCGCTTCCTCGCCAGCAAGCGCAATGGAAGTTGAGATACGCATCAGCGCCGATTATCCCGGTGATGACAGCGTCTGTCAACTTTCGTTGCGACAGAGCACAGCATCTGCTATACTTCCATCTCGTTGGAGCGATAGCGCAGCGTCTCCGGGAAGATGAGCATGGCCGATCAGCAGCGTATCCGAAATTTCTCAATTATCGCCCATATCGACCATGGCAAAACCACCCTGTCCGACCGTCTGCTCGAAATGACAGGGACGATCAGCGAGCGTGAACGCCGCGAACAGGTGCTCGACGCCATGGATCTCGAGCGCGAGCGCGGCATCACGATCAAGAGCAAAGCTGTGCGCATGTACTACACTGCGCGCGACGGTCAGACGTACCAGTTCAACCTGATCGACACGCCCGGGCATGTTGATTTTGGTTTCGAGGTCGGGCGCGCGCTCGCTGCGGGCGAGGGCGCTATTCTAGTAGTCGACGCATCGCAGGGCATCGAGGCGCAGACCCTGGCGAACGTCTATCTGGCGCTGGAGAACGACCTGACGATCATTCCGGTGATCAACAAGATTGATCTGCCCGGCGCCGACCCGGATCACGTAGCGATGGAGATTGAGCAGGTGCTGGGTTTGCCTGCCGAGGATGTACTGCGCGTCTCCGCCAAGCATGGGATTGGCATTGACGAACTGCTTGAAGCGATTGTCGAGCGTATTCCGCCGCCGCATGGTCAGCGCGACCGGCCGCTGCGCGCATTGATCTTCGATAGTCATTACGACCCGTACAAGGGAGTCATTGCCTATGTGCGCATCGTTGATGGGTCGCTTCCTCTTGGCGCACGATTGCGCATGCTCGGCACCGGCGCTGAGGCGGAGGCGCTCGAAGTGGGGACGTTTCGTCCGCAGATGACGCCGCTTGACATCCTCGAAACCGGTGAGGTCGGCTATGTTGCCACCGGTCTCAAGCAGATCGGCGAGTGTCAGGTGGGTGATACTATCACGCTTGCCGACATGCCAGCCGAGATTGCGCTTCCCGGCTACCGCCCCGCCAAGCCGATGGTCTTCGCCGGTCTCTATCCGGTCGATACGAATGCCTACACCGATCTGCGCGACGCGCTCGAAAAATTGAAGCTCAACGACGCAGCGTTGTCGTTTGTGCCCGAAAAATCGGCAGCGCTCGGTTTCGGCTTCCGCTGCGGTTTCCTGGGCCTGCTCCATATGGAGATTGTGCGCGAACGTCTCGAGCGTGAATATGGTCTTGACCTGCTGATCACCGCGCCAAGCGTCGAGTATCAGGTGTTGCTTTCGAACGGCGACGTGATCACGGTGGACAATCCGGCGGATATGCCGGACGCGGGGCGGATCGAGGCGATCGAAGAGCCGATTATGCTCATTACAATCATCACGCCGACACGCTATATTGGCTCGATTATGGAGTTAGTCACCAGCAAACGCGGCGTCTTCGAGTCGATGGAACATCTCGATCCGCAACGTGTGGCGCTAAAGTACAAAATCCCGCTCTCCGAGATCGTGGTTGATTTCTACGATCAGCTCAAGTCGCGCACGCAGGGATATGCGTCGCTCGACTACACGCTTGTCGGGTATCAGCCTGCCGATCTGGTAAAACTGGACATTCTGGTAAATGGTCAGCCGGTTGACGCACTTTCGCTCATTGTACATCGCGATGCCGCCTATGCGCAGGGGCGGGCGCTGGTCGAGCGACTGCGCAAACTGATTCCGCGCCAGTTGTTTGAGGTGCCCATTCAGGCGGCGATTGGCAGCAAGGTGATCGCCCGCGAAACTATCCGGGCGCTGCGTAAGGATGTGCTCGCCAAGTGCTATGGCGGCGATGTGACGCGCAAGCGCAAACTGCTCGAAAAGCAAAAAGAAGGCAAGAAGCGCATGAAGATGGTCGGCAGCGTCGAGATCCCGCAGGAAGCATTCATGGCGGTGCTCTCGTTGAATGCTAATGAGTCGTAACGCCGTTGCATTGCCCCGTAGGGGCACGGCAACGCCCCGCAAGGTCGCGGCAATGTCCCGTAGCGCCGTTGCAATGCAGCGGCGCTACGGAGCCTAATATGCTTCTCCGGCAAGGCAACCATTCGTGGAAAGGACCTCTCGTGAATCTCAAACATGCCATTGTCGCCATTCTGGTCGCGCTGACGCTTGCTGCGTGCGGCGCCGGAATGCAGATCGTCGCCAGGGTCGATAACGTGGTCCTTACGCGCCAGGACCTCGACCAACGCATCAGTCGCATAGAGAAAGGATTTCAGCAGCAGGCGGCGCAGGGTTTGTCGTTACCCTCGCGCCTCGACATCGAACAAGAACTGGTGTCGCAATTCATCGATCAGCAGTTGACCCTCAGTCTGGCGCGGCAGCGCGGCATTACCGTTAGCGACGCCGAGGTGAATGAACAGATCGAACGCTTTCGCCAGCAAATCCAGATGGGGAGCAATATGTCGCTCGAACAGGCCATCCAGGAGCAACTCGGTCTGCCAGGCGAGTCGTCGCCGGAATTTCGCCTGTTCGTGACCTACTTTCTAGCGCGCCAGAAACTTGGCGCAACTCTCGTCTCCGAGGCGGACATTCGCAAGCGTATCTCCGACGAAGTGATGGCGGATACGCAGCGTATGGTCGATGTGGCAACGGTGGCGCATATTCTGGTGGCGACGGAAGAAGAGGCAAAACGGGTGATCGAACGTCTTGACAAAGGCGAGTCGTTCGCCAATCTGGCGAAGGAGCTGTCGCAGGACCCGGGCTCGGCGCAGAATGGCGGCGTCTACGAGAATGTTCAGCGCGGACAGTTTGTTCCCGAATTTGACAAAGCCATGTTCGAGGACCTGCAGCCGGGCGAGATCACGAAAACACCGGTGCAGACCCAATTCGGCTGGCATGTGATCCGTCTGGTCTCGCGCGGGCAGGCGCCTGCGCTCGATCCTGCCAAAGCGCCAGCGATTATCGAACAGCGCGTTGCGCAGGAACTGCCCATCGAGCAGCAGAATGCCGTCAGAAGCCTGTTGCAGAGCGAACGACAGAAAGCTATTCAGGAGCAGCGTCTGGTCGAGCCGGTCTTCCCAACGCCGACGCTTGCGCCGCTGCCGACAATTGCGCCGTTGCCGACTCCGACGCCATGATCACGACGATCACGTTGGTAGGTCTTGGTCCGGGCGATCCGGGCATGATCACGCGCGCGGCGTGGGAGGTCATTTCCACGACGCGCGTTCTCTATCTGCGCACTGCTGTCCATCCGACGGTGGCCGCGCTGCCGTCGTCCGTCATCGTTCACGCATTCGACGACCTGTATGAACAGGCGGAACGTTTTGATGAGGTATACGAACGGATTGCCAACGAACTGATCGCGCGCGCGCGC
>JANXAL010000104.1 GCA_025062325.1 Roseiflexus sp. | reverse complement strand
CATAATGAACCCTTCGCCGCCGAAGAACCCCGCGCCCAGGCGCTTGCGGAAGTGAATGTCAAGCCCGACCGTCTTCTCGGCGCAGAGGAACGCCTGCTTCTGGACGATCATCGTCTGCCCTTCGGCGAGCGCCACCGGTATGATCTTGCCGGGGAAGTCGGAGGCGAAGGCGACGATCCCCTTGCCGCCGACCGAGGTGAACTCGTTGAGGAACAGACTTTCGCCGGAGATGGCGCGCTTGAATATCCCGCCCAGCCCGCCGCCGCGGGTGTTGGTCGCCATCTGGATGTTGCCCGACATCCACGACATCGCGCCGGACTCGGAGTAGACCGTCTCGCCGGGGTCGAGTTCGAGGATGACCGCCTGCATGGTGGTGCCGATAATCTGATACTCCATTCCGGTCACGCCGCGTCCGCGCGTGGCTACGACGGGATCGGGCAGGTCCAGGCGATTGCTGCCATACTCTACCATGAGGGAAGCGCTCCTTTCCTAATACTGTACGTGCCGCGGCATACGCTTAGAGCCCTCGACAGGGTACAGTGTACGCCAGCGCACACAGGTACGTCAAGAGACGTTTTTGGGGTTGTGTTCTGCATCTCCATCGTCACCGCGTGCGGGGCGGCCCAGTGAAGAAGGTAAAGCGCGGATCGACGCCTTCGACGTAGACGCAGGCCTGCGGATCGAGACCGCTGAGGATTTCGATCACCTGGTCGTTGCTCAACCCGACGGTTACTTCCCGCGGTTCGAGATCGGGACGCACCGGACGCTGCTCCGGCGGCGTTGCACACAACCCCGGATCGCGCACAACATCGACTATCAGGCGTCCGCGCTCATTGCGCACGGCGCGACGCGGCACAAGCAGCGCATTCTCGCGCTCGGCCACTACGATATCTGCCCCAACCGACATGCCGGCGCGAACCCGTGGATCGGTGTTGGGGATGCCAATCCGCACCTTGTATGATGTGACCGCCGCCTGCGGCAGCGCCAGTGGGCTGATCGTCTCGACCGTCGCCGCCAGAGTGACCTCCGGCAGCGCATCAAGCGTCAGCGTCACCGGCTGACCGACGCGCACCCGCGTAATATCGATCTCGTCCACCGTCACATCAACGTAGAAGCGGTCCAGGTTTGCAAGAACAATTGCCGGACGTCCCGGCGTCGGCGTTTCGCCGATTTTCAAGTTTACCTCAGCAACGACACCGCTGAACGGCGCTCTGAGCGTCGCTTCATCGAGAGCCAACCGCGCCAGATCACGCGTGGCGCGCGCACCGTCTACCTGCGCCCGGGCTGCCGCCAGATCGGCGGGACGCGGATTGGCACGCAGACGCTCCAGATTCGCCTTCGCCGCTTCGTAGGCGGCGCGCGCCGCTTCAAGCTGACCGCTGCGCTGATCGCCGCGTATCCGGTCAAGCGCAGCGCGGGCGCTTGCGACCTGCGCGCGCGCAGCCGCCAGCACGTCCGGCTCAGGAGTAGCGAAGAGGCGATCACGGTTGGCGCGGGCGACCGCCAGTTGCCCTTCGGCGAGTTCAACGCCGTTCGCCTCAGCCTGCCGCGCATTGTCGTAGTTCACCTGCGCCTGGGCAACCGCATTTTCAGCGCTGCGCAGCGCTGCCTCTGCCTGAACAAAGGCATCGTAATACTGCTGACGCTGCGAGTCGTTCAGGATATTCGGGCGGGTCTGTCCTGGTCGGTTCGGATCAGCCACCGTGCGCACAATCGGGTCGGCGCCGGTTTCGCGCACATACTCCCAATTCTGTTTCGCCGTCGAGTAGCGCGATTGCGCCTGTATCAATTGATTGACTGCCTGTTCCAGTTGAATCTGCGCATTGGTTTTGGCGGCAGAGAGCTGGGTGCGCTGACGCTCCAGGTTCAGCTCGGCTTCGCGGACGCGCGCTTCAGCAGCCTGAACATCCGTTTCGCGCGGACCTTTGAGCAACTGATTGAGGCGCGCTTCCGCCTGCCGCAGTTGTTCCTCCGCAGCACGCACATCTGCTATCGTCACGCTACCCTCTACCTGGCGCAACTGACCAGCAGCCTGCGCGAGTTGCGCCTCGGCGACGGCAATCTCGGCCGGTGACGGACCAGCAAGCAGGCGGTCGAGATTCGCCTGCGCCTGCGCCAGTTGCGCTTCTGCCTGCGCCAGACGCAGTTCCAGCTCACGGGTGTCGAGCCGCGCCAGCGGTTGCCCCTTTTCCACTGCATCGCCGGGGCGCACCAGCACCTCGGCGACTCGCCCGGTCACGGCAAAACTGAGATTGACGGTCTGAGCGGGGGCGATCTGTCCAGTTGCATTGACGGTTGCAATCAAAGTATCAACCCGCGGGTTGACCAGCCCGTAGCTGCGCGCTGAAGCCTGTTGCCTGCCGCGAAAGAAAAAAACAGCCGCAGCACACGCCGCCACAACGAGCGCCAGCCCGACAGCAGTCGTCAGAGCGCGTCGACCAAGCCATCGACGCGCAGATATTGTCGCCATAATCTTCCTCATCCAGCAGTGTCCAAGACAGACGTCGCGTCGGCGACAAGTGTTGCAAGATCGGCGATAAGCGCCGGGGCAGCGTTGGGGATGGCAGAGCGAGCATACTTCAACCCGAGCGCTGCTGCTCGTTCTGCCATGCGCACATCGAGTTCGTAGCAGACCTCGACATTATCGTACACGGCATTGATCGGAACTGCCAGCACATGCCTGAATCCTGCGCGAGCAATCTCCTCCAGCGCAACCAGCACATCGGGACCCAGCCACTGCCCTGGTCCCTCGGCGCTGTAGTACGCCAGGTATCCGGCAGCGCAGCCAAGCGTAGCAACCAACTGCTGCATCATCCGGCGCAACCGCCATTGATAGTCGGCTTCGGGCTTGCGGGCGCTTTCCGCAACACTGTGCGCAATAGCGAGCAATGCCACGTTATGACGTTCGTCCCCTGCGAGGCGTTCGAGCGCGATGATGGCGTTGGTCGTGACCGTCGAAACATACCCTGGCAGTTCAGGCCACTCGGCAATTAGGTGCAACTGCACCGGACGATCCAGAGTCTCTCGAGCACGGTCAAGCGTTTCCTGGTAACTGCGTAGGCTCATGTGCGAGGCAATCGGAGTGAGCGGTAACACAACGACGTGCTGTATCCCTCCCCGAACGAGGTGAGCAAGCGCATCCGCAACTGTTGGATGCCAATGGCGTGCGCCGAGAACAACCTGAAAGCGCTCCCCATACCGTTGCAGCAGCTCATTGGCGAGCGCTATCACGAACCGCCGGGCGGCGGAACTTCCGCTGTCGCCGCTCCAGACACGCTGGCAGCGCTCACGCAGCGATGCAATGTCCTGCGGCGACGGCGGATATCCATGGTAATGTGCAGTCAAGTATGGAACGATATCGGCGAGAGTTGTCGGTTCGCCGTACTCCATCACCAGCACGCCGATCTGTGGCAATCTGTCAGGCGTCATTGTTGACCTCGTTGTTCCGAGGTCATTATAGCAGGTTTGCGACAGAAATCACTACTCAACCGTCACGCTCTTCGCTAGATTGCGCGGTTGATCCACGTCGCACCCGCGATGCACCGCTATATGATAGGCGATCAGTTGCATCGGGATGCTGGTGAGCACCGGCGTCAGGAGCGGCAGCGTTTGCGGAACCTCGATGATGTAGTCCGCCTTTGAGGCGATCAACTCGTCGCCCTCAACCGCAATCGCAATCACATGCCCGCCGCGTGCGCGCACCTGCTCGATGTTCGAGATCATTTTCTCGTAGACGCTGTCGCGCATGGCGATACACACCACCGGCAGATCCCGGTCGATCAGGGCAATCGGACCATGCTTCATTTCGCCTGCCGGATACCCCTCAGCGTGGATGTAACTGATCTCCTTCAGTTTGAGCGCGCCTTCCAGCGCGATGGGATAGTTCACCTGCCTGCCAAGGTAGAGTGCATTGCGCGCGCTGTGGTACCGTTCCGCCAGTTCTTCATAGATGGTCTGGCGCTCCAGAATACGCTCGACCTTGCCAGGCAGTTCGATCAGCGCCTGGATGTAACAGCGCACCTCGTCGGCGGAGAGCACGCCGCGCACAGCGCCCAACCGCAGCGCTAACAGGTACGACGCGACCAGCATCGCGGTGAACGCCTTGGTCGAGGCGACGCCGATTTCGGGACCGGCATGCAGGTAGATTGCCCCGCCGTCCGCCAGCCGCGCCGCCTGGCTTCCGACGACGTTGACGATGGCGATGCTCTTCGCCTGCTGCCGTCGCGCTTCTTCCATTGCCGCCAGCGTATCAACCGTCTCGCCGCTCTGGGTGATTGCCAGTACTGCAGCGTGCTCACCAATCAGCGGGTTGCGGTAGCGGAACTCTGAGCCATAATCGACTTCAACGCGCAATCGCGCCAGCGTTTCGATGGCAAATTTCGCCACCAGCGCCGCGTGCCATGCCGTCCCGCAGCCAACGGCATAGATCCGTTCCAGTTGACGCAATGCCTGGTCATCAAAGGTCAACTCATCGAGTAGAACCGCGCCACGATCAAGGTCGATCCGTCCGCGCAGCACATCGGTCAGCGCGCGCGGCTGCTCAAAGATCTCCTTTTGCATGAAATGCTTGTAGTCGCCTTTGGCAGCGGAGACCGGGTCCCACGGAATGGTCATCGGAGCGCGGACCACTGGCGTTCCGTCGAGCCGCGAGATCGCGGCGCCGCTAGCGTCGATCACGGCAATCTCGCGGTCATCGAGAAACACGACGCGGCGGGTGTAATCGAGGATCGCTGGCACATCGGAGGCAACGAACATCTCGTCATCTCCCAGACCAATGACAATCCCGCCAGCGTGCCCCAGGCGCGCGGCGACGATCCGCCCTGGCTCACGGCGCGTCATCGCCACAACGGCGTTGCCGCCGCGCAACTCGGCGAGGGTGCGGCGCATCGCCTGTTCGAGTGATCCGGTTTCGTCGTAGTATTCGCCCAGCAACCGGGCAATGACTTCCGTATCGGTCTGTGAAACAAACCGGTGCCCATGGGCGATCAGACGTTCCTTCAGTTCGAGATAGTTTTCAACAATCCCGTTCTGAATGACAACGATCTCTCCCGACGCATCGCGGTGCGGATGGGCATTCTCCTCAGTGACGCCGCCATGCGTCGCCCAACGGGTATGACCGATGCCGCAGCGCCCAGTGACCGGATGTTCGCGCAATTGCGCTGCCAAATTCGCAAGCTTGCCAACACTGCGCCGCAATTGCAGACGCTGCCCGTCATCCACTGCAATGCCTGCCGAGTCGTAGCCGCGATATTCAAGCCGTCCCAGACCGTGCAGCAGCACCTCGCTGGCATCGCGCGGTCCGATATATCCAACGATTCCACACATAAGCGGTTCCTTTCACCATCAAAAGACGCCGACAGAAAGACGCCCTGCTCTCCTGCTGGAAGCGCGGTAGCGCGCCAGGGAGTGACGAGTGATGAGCGACGAATGACAACCATTCGCCCGCGACTCATCGCGCCGCTTCTGGGAACCGCGTGACGAGTGACGAGCGACAAGCGCCTGTCCAGACTTATCACGCCGCTGCCAGACGCCTGGCAGTGACAGGCGCATCAGGGCACGCACAGGGGTGCGCCCCCGCGACGCTCATGCCTATCGTCGATGACCGTCGCCGTCCGCCACCCTGCCGGGCGCAACTTGGGATTGTTGCGATGCTGATCGAAACAACACCAGACTGCGTGGGGCATCCGCAGTGCCGTGTGTTGTGTATGAAGGCGCTCGCTGCGCTCTGTTTGTCCCACCCGTCGCCGGATGGTTTTGGCAGAACGCTCACAGGCGGCGGCGCGCCTGGGAGGCATCCGCTGATCCCTCGATGTTCCGCTGGCAATGCCAGCGTTAGCCCTGTCGCGCGACAGGGAACCTCCGCCTCGTCAACTACGGGCTGGATATCCCGTAGTCCATGCGCTTCTCACAGACCGTTGCGTGTGCTCACCACCTCCCGAAGCCCCTAGACTGACGATGTTCCCGCTTTCAGCATACGTCGGATGGCGTCTCCGGTCAAGATCTGGCGGGGTTACAATTGATTCAGAATAATGATCATCACGACGTTCATACCGCACCACGCCCGTGCGCCGGACTTCTTCAAGCGCTTCGGGATCGCTGATCAGCCTGAAGAGGGAAGACGGGTACGGCAGCACAGGTTCGCTGCGATTTCTCTCGAAACTGACGGATCTCGATCATCACTGCCAACCAGGGTCAGGTCGTCGGAGCCAGTCTTGCAGTTTCCGCGTGCGCGCGAGCCGGAGAATCCGTGAGAGTCAGGTACATCCGTGTGAGTCCGTGTCTCCCTCCGGCGCCGACTCTCCACATGTACTCCAGGTATGGTACGATACTCTGTAGAGGAAACTACGCACTACGTCTGAACTCAGGAGCGAACGCATGTCCGGCAGACTTGCCCGTCGCGTGGCAGGGTTTGGGACAACGATCTTCACCGAGATGAGTGCGCTGGCGCTGGAGCGCGGCGCGATCAACCTGGGTCAGGGATTCCCCGATTTTCCGAGCCCGGCATTTGTAAAGGAAGCGGCGGCGGCAGCCATCAGCGCCGATATCAACCAGTATGCGCCGATGCCTGGTCTGCCCCGGCTGCGGCAGGCGGTTGCCGCGCAGTGGGAACGCGACTACGGACGCGCAGTGGATTGGCAGCGCGAAGTGACGATCACCAGCGGCGCGACGGAGGCGCTCTGCGATGCGATGCTCGCGCTTATCAATCCGGGAGACCGGGTCATCATCTTTGAGCCAGCATATGACGCCTACGTGCCCGATATTACGCTGGCGGGCGGTATACCGCTGCCAGTGCGCCTCCATCCGCCGGATGCCAGCCACGCGGCATGGTGGTTCGATCCGGCGGAACTGCACGCCGCCTTCGCGCACAGACCGGCGCTCATCATACTCAATACGCCGCACAACCCGACCGGCAAAGTCTTCACTCGCGCCGAACTGGAACTCATCGCCGGTCTCTGTCAGGAGCATAACACTCTCGCCGTCACTGACGAGGTGTACGATCGCCTGGTGTTCGATGGCGCCGTGCATGTGCCGCTAGCGACGCTCCCCGGCATGTGGGAGCGCACATTGACGCTCAATAGCGCCGGGAAGACCTTCAGCGTTACTGGCTGGAAGATCGGCTACGCTGTAGGACCGGCGCACCTGAACCATGCCCTGCGTCAGGCGCATCAGTGGGTCACCTTTGCCACCTCCTCGCCGCTGCAGGCAGCGATCGCCACGGCGCTCGAACAGGCAGCGGTCAATGGGTACTATACCGACCTGCTGCGGGACTATAGCGAACGACGGTTACGACTGGAACGGGCGCTCAAAAACGCCGGGTTACCGGCGCTGCCGGTTGAGGGCGCCTACTTTATCTCTGCTGACATCAGCGCCATCGGGTGGACCGACGACCGCGCCTTCTGCCGCTGGCTGACAACCGACATTGGCGTGGCAGCCATCCCCACATCGGTGTTCTATAGCGATCCGGCAGGCGCACCCTGCCTTGCGCGTTTCTGCTTCGCCAAGCGCCTGGAGACCATCGATGCGGCAGCGGAGCGTCTGGCTGCACTGCGCACCCGTCTGTAAGCAGCCGATGAGCTGGCAGGAAACGAAAGCGTTGAAACAGTACAACCTTCACAAACGTCTAACTACTGTCAGGAACACGCAGGAGGAGAGCAGCTTATGCGCGTTGTGCGCATCCTGATATTGACTACGGATGCGGGGAGCGGACATCGCAGCGCGGCACAGGCGATTGAAGCGGCGCTGTTACACAATTACCCTCAGAACGTACAGGTCGCTATTGCCAACCCGCTGCACGAACCCTCTAGTCCGTCATTGCTCCGTCGCGCAGAGTCATTCTACCTTGCAACCATGCAGCATGCCCCCGAACGATATGATCGGGCGCACGCTCTGACCGATGCGGCGGCATATGCCGCATTGCTGCGCGGTGCGATGCGGTTGGCGATTGGCGATGCGTTGCATCGCCTGCTGGTGCGTCATGCGCCGGATGTCGTTATCAGCGTGTATCCGCTCTTCACCGCGCTAGTTGCCGATGCCTACCGCAATGCGCGCGGTCGTCCCGGCCTGGTGACGGTTGTCACCGATCTGGGGCACGTCCACCACACATGGTTTTCGCCGGTGGATGATCTGTGCATCGTGCCGAACGCGCAGGTGCGCACTCGCGCGCTGAGTTGCGGGCTGAGCCCGCAGCAAGTGCATGTTGTCGGCATCCCGGTTCACCCTCAGTTTGCCGCCCAGCGCGATACTCCCGAGAACGTGCGGCGTGATCTGGGCTGGCACACGGACTTGATCACCGTGCTGATCTCAGGTGGCGGCGCAGGAGTCGGTCCGCTAGCGGAGCTGGCAATCGCCGCCGATGAAGCGTGCCAGAACCTTCAGATTGCGGTGGTTGCCGGTCGTAACAGTGATCTCGCTGCAAAGCTGCGGGCACGCGACTGGAAGAATCCTGTGCACGTTTACGGGTTTGTTCCGCTGGCAGACATGATGTATGCAGCCGACATCATCGCCACCAAGGCGGGCGGATTGAGCGTCAGCGAGGCGCTGGCAATCGGGCGACCGCTTCTGATCTACGGCGCCGCGCCTGGTCAGGAAGCTGGCAACCTGGAGTATGTCGTGCGGCGCGGCGCCGCACAGCACACGCCAGACACCAAGCGTTTCGTCGCTGCCTTGCAACACTGGATCGAACGACCGGAAGCGCGGCAGGCGGCGGCAGACGCTGCGCGTGCGGCAGGTCGTCCGCTGGCGGCATTTGAGATTGCCGACATGGTGTGGAACCTTGCGACATCGCGCGCTGCTGCGCCACGCCTAGCGCCGCGCCTGTCGCTGAGTGAGTGGTTGAGCTCGTGGCGATAAACAATAGCGAAGGCGTTGCGGGTAGGGCGTTGCAATACAGAGTCGTGGGGGGGGGGGGGGGGGGGGGGGGGGGGGGGGGGGGGGGGGGGGGGGGGGGGGGGGGGGGGGGGGGGGGGGGGGGGGGGGGGGGGGGGGGGGGGGGGGGGGGGGGGGGGGGGGGGGGGGGGGGGGGGGGGGGGGGG
>JANXAL010000052.1 GCA_025062325.1 Roseiflexus sp. | reverse complement strand
CGTGGGCGTCGCCGTCGGCGGCACAGGCGTGGGCGTCGCCGTCGGCGGCACAGGCGTGGGCGTCGCCGTCGGCGGCACAGGCGTGGGCGTCGCCGTCGGCGGCACAGGCGTGGGCGTCGCCGTCGGGCGTGGTGTCAGAGTCGGACGCGGTGGACGAGCGGTTGGCGGTGGTTGCGGCGTCGAACTGGCCGACGGCGGTTCCGTGGGAGGAATACGAGTCGCAGTCGGCGGCGGCGTTGGTATCGGTGATGGGGTATGCGTTGGCAACGGCGTATCCGTGGGCGAAACATTGGTTGGCACTGTTGTCTGCGTTGCTGTTGGCGACGGTAACGAGGTTGTTGTAGGCAACCCAGGCACGGGCGTGCGGGTTGGCGCTGGTGCGCTAATGACGGTCGGCGAATTCTGCCCTGGTGTTGGCGACAGACGCGGCGGGCGAGCGGTCGGTGGCGGGGTTGCCGCACCATCTGAAGCATCCTCGCTAGGCGTGGGACTGTCATCAAACCCGGAATCCCGTTCGCCCGCATCCGCTGTTGGCGTATCAATCGGCGCTACCGTCGTTGCCAGCATCAGTCCAGGCGATTGCGAAGGGGTCGCTGTGGAGACAGGCGCCGCAGTCGGTTCTATAACCGTCCCAAGTTGTTCTTGCACTGTACCAATCAGTGGTGTTGCATCTGGAACCTTCGACGCCACCCGTGCAAGCGCTGCCTGCACCTCGTTGATCAGCACCGCCACATCATACGACACATCTTCACCACCGATCTCACGGCTTTCGATCCACGCACCACGGACGTGAGCCGTCAGAAGAGCGAGGGGTTCTTCGAGCAAGTGCGGATCAACGGCGCTACCGCTGGCAATCAATGTCTCGATTTCCAGAATGCGACGGCGAGCATAGTCGATATGCAATTTACTGCGCTGCACCGGATCGGCGACAATGGAGAGCGTCAGGTCCTCACGCGCCACTTTCCAGGCATAGAGCGGATCGCCGGGCAAGCTTTGCGCTGAAGCGGTATCAATCGATGCCAGCAATACCGTGAACGCCAGCGCGCCTGCCAGAATGCGCTGAACCGTCGCTTTGCGGAGAGGACGCAGCAGATGACGGGCTTGACGCCGTTGTGCGAGCATCTGCCGGGCGATTGCAGAAAACTCCTGAGCGCCGGTTGGCAGCCAGCGTTCCAGTTCAGGCGGCAGAGGCAACGCCGCTTCAGCACGCACCATACCTGCCACCTGCAGCAACGGCTCCAGATCTACGGCTAGCTGCGGGTAACGCGCCAGGCACTCATTAACGTCTGCCCCACTTAACAGACGAGTGAGCGCTTCATCGAACGCTTCTTGTAACGCTGTCTGTTGGCTGCGACGAATCATTCGCTTACCACATCTGCCACGAGACGAAGAGCGATCAGGACGCATCCACGCCGCCGACAGCTCGAACCATCAACGTTTCAGCAGGCTCCTGGTTGAGTATCTGCTGCAACGTCTGAATTGCTCGATGCTGCAATGCCTTGACGGCGCCCTCAGTTTTGCCAATAGTTGCCGCGATTTCCTGGTTGGTCATGTCTGCAAAGAATTTTAGCATTAACACAAGCTGCTGCTCAGCCGTAAGTTGCGCAATCGCGTGTTGCAACGAAAGACGCTCGAACAGCGATGAGACCGCCTCCTGCCCACGCGGATCAGTTATGTCCACGGAGTCGCTGAGTGACGAAGCAGCGATCTGCCGCCGTCGCGCCTGACCCACTAAGACATTCCCCGCTATGGTGTACAACCAGCCCAGAAACATCTTTTCTCCACGATACTGCAACCCGCCGATGCCCTTGATGACGCGGATGAACACTTCCTGCGTCAGATCCTGCGCCAGCTCCGGTTCGCGTGTGCGCACGTACATATAGCGCAGGACGTGCTTGGCATATCTGGCATACAACTCGCCGAACGCCGACTCATCGCCCGCTTGAGCGCGAGCAATGATGACTGGAAGTTCGACGTTTGCATCAGCAACCATATTCTCCTGCCGCTCGGTAGACGCTGATGCCTCTGCCGCTGCTGGTAAGAACAGGTTGCCTATTCAATACCAACGCGACGAAATAACCTGAAGTTACGCACAATCCGCACCAGGAAATAACGAAAACTTCACCTGCGTAGTAATCTCGCTCCCGACATCGCTCTTCCCAATTATAGCCTAACCGAGAGCCAGGTAAAAGTGGCTTGAAGTTAAGCTTCGGTCAAAACTTTGCTGTCCTGCAAGTAGAACCTACGACACAGCGTCTTCGACGTGCGGCATGCTGCCCTTGCTGTAATCGCACAGACATACTATACTGGACAGGCGGCGATCATGCGCAAAAATACAGACCAGACTGCTATGAAAATTGCAATCATTGGCCTTGCCAACAGCGGCAAAACCACCGTCTTCAACGCACTCACCGGTGGTACAGCGGAAACAACCGCCTATAGTTCCGGACAGTTAACGCCCAACCTGGCGACCGTCAAGGTGCCCGATCCGCGCCTCGAGGTGCTGGCGCGGATGTTCAAACCCAAAAAAGTCACGTATGCCGATGTGCAGTATATCGATATCGGCGGGTTGAGCGGCGGCGCCCGCGAGAGTGGCGGGCTGCCGCCAGCCGTGCTCAACTATATCAGCAGCGCCGATGCGCTCCTTCACGTCGTTCGCGCATTCGAGAACGAACTTGTGCCGCACCCGAATGGCAGTATCGATGTGCTGCGCGACATCGAGGCGGTTGATCTGGAACTCGCCTTTTCCGACCTCGCAATCATTGAGCGTCGCCTGACGCGCCTGAACGCTGAGATCGGCAAGATGTCGGCGAAGGAGCGCGAGATGCGCATCGTGGAACGCGATGTGCTGGTACGCATTCAGGCGGCGCTGGAAGGCGGCACGCCCATCCGCGATATCGATTTGACCGCCGACGAGGAACGTTTGCTGCGCGGCTATCAGTTTCTCACCGCTAAACCTCTGTTGCTTGCCATCAACATCGGTGAAGATCAACTGAAGCATCCGCCGACAATCCGCTACGAGCATCGACGGAGCGGCGTGGCGACGCTCTGCGGCAAGATCGAAGCCGAACTCGCCCAACTCGACGATGAGGAAGCGCGCGCCTTTATGGACGACCTTGGAATCACGGAACCGGCACGCAACCGAGTCATTGCGCTCTCCTACGAACTGCTGGGTCTCATCAGCTTTCTCACTACCGGTCCTGAAGAAGTGCGCGCCTGGACAATTCGCCGTGGAACGCCAGCCGTCGAAGCTGCCGGTGTCATTCACTCCGACATTCAGCGCGGCTTCATTCGCGCTGAAGTCGTCGCCTACGATGATCTGGTGCGTGCTGGCAGCATGGCTGAAGCTCGTAAGCACGGGTACGTGCGGATGGAAGGGAAGCAGTACATCGTGCAGGACGGCGACGTGTGCCATTTCCTTTTCAATATCTGACCATGTTCCGACGTCCTTGGCGCCTGCGCAGCGCTGAACTCCGGCTTCTGCTCATCGCGCTCCTCTTCTTCGCATCTGGCTACACGCTCGTGGCGCTGACAGTCAATGCCGACGACTCAACCGCATCCGTCACGCTACACGGCCTTGCCGATATTTTGTGGCCTTCAATCCTGCCTTTCCTCCTCTTTCTGGCGATGTCGCTCGGTCTGAGCTGGCGCCTGCCCAACGCGGATCAGATGGTGCTTCCGCTAGTAGCCCTGCTCACCGGACTGGGACTGATGCTGATCGCCCGCCTCGAACCCGATTTGCTCGCCATCGGGTGCCGGGGGCGCGATGGGTCGCTAGCGCTCTGTTTTGCCGGGATCGACGATCGGCAGACGCTCTGGGTGTTGCTGGGGATTGTCGTCTGCTCTATCGTGTTGTTTGTTCCCTGGGATGATCTGTTGCGGCGGTATCAGCGCACTTCGTTGATGGACTGGCTCGATCACCATCGATACGCTTGGCTGACGGCGGGAGTCGCGTTGATTCTGGCGACGTTCTTCTTTGGCGTCGATCCAAACAACAGCGGCGTGCGCGCCTGGTTCAACCTCGGCTTCTTCCTGTTTCAACCATCCGAATTGCTCAAGATTGTGTTGGTCATCTTTCTGGCATCGTATCTGAACGAACATCGTGAGGTTGTTGCCGCCGGTTACCGTCTCGGTCCGTTACCATTACCGCCGTTGCCGTATCTCGTGCCGCTGATCGCCATGTGGGGGCTGGCGATGGGGTTGATCATTGCACAGCGCGATCTGGGCGCTGCGTTACTCCTGTTCAGCATCTTTCTGGCGATGCTATACGTGGCGACAGGGCGCGGCTGGTATGTGATCGCCGGATTGTGCGCCTTTGGCGCAGGCTCGTATGTGCTGTACGACATCGTGGCGGTGGTGAAGACCAGGGTGACCATTTGGCTTGACCCATGGGCGACCGCGCAGGGCAGCGGGTATCAAATCGTTCAGGCGATCTATGCTTTGGCATCAGGGGGTGTGTTCGGTGCCGGGCTTGGTCAGGGTTTGCCTACCGTTATCCCGGCAGTGCATACCGATTTTGTCTTTACCGCGTTGGCGGAGGAGATGGGGCTTGCGGGGAGCCTGGCGGTGCTGATCGCCTATTTGTTGCTAATCTTTCGCGGCTACCATATCGCTATGCGCGTTTCTGGGCGCTTTCGCGGATTCGAGCAACTGCTTGCTGTTGGACTGACCACGATTATTGCAACACAAACCTTCATCATCATCGGCGGAAATCTGCGTGTCATTCCGCTGACCGGCATCACGTTGCCGTTCATCTCATATGGCGGTTCGTCCATCATCATAAATTTTTTGATTATCGGGTTGCTGTTGCGCATTTCTGCTAGCGCCCCTGCTCCCGCGGCAGCACGGCGGTAAAGGTGCTCCCCGCGCCGACGGCGCTCCGAACTGTCAGTTGCCCGCCGTGCGCTTCGATGACGTGTTTGGCGATTGCCAGTCCAAGCCCGGCGCCGCTGTAGGGGCGCGCCAGGGTGTCGTCAATCTGGTAGAAGGGCAAAAAAATTTTTTCCTGCGCTTCGGCAGGAATGCCGATCCCCGTGTCTTCCACTCGCACCAGCACTCGCGAAGGTTCATCGATCAGCGTTACCTCGACACGCCCGAAGCCAGGCGTGAATTTGATGGCATTGTCGATCAGGGCGCGCAGCGCCTGACCAATGCCGATCGGATCGCCTTTATACACCGCAGTTGGCTGAAGCGAGGCGGAGAGCGTTACATTCGCCGCACGCGCCAGCGGTTGCATTTCAGCGATAACCTCTTGTAACACTTCGTGGATGATGACCGGCACGCGCCGGATCTCGGTCGAGCGCACCTCTTGCAGATAGAGCAGATTGTTGAGGATGCGCGAGAGTGTCTGCGCATTGCGGGCGATGATGCTGATTGCCTGCCTCTGCACCTCGTTCAATGGCCCGAGCGTGCGCCGCTCGAACAGCTCCAGGTAGCCGAGGATCGCCGTTAGCGGCGTGCGCAACTCGTGCGAGAGAGTGGCGAGAAAGGTGTTCTTAAGGCGATCAAGCTCTTGCAGTTCGGCATTGCGGGCGCTCAGTTCACGCACCTGCTGCTCGAGCCGCTCGACAAGCTTGGCGTTGTATTCGCGCAGCATGACCGTCTCCAGGCTCTTGGGCAGCAGTTCACGCTTTCCACCAAGGAATTCGGCAATCTGGTCAGGGAACAGACGCGGATCGATGGGCTTGGCGATAAATCCGTCGCATCCCGCGGTCAACGCCCGTTCGCGCGTTCCAGGGCGAGCATCGGCAGTAATCGCAATAATCGGCGTTGCCCGCAGATGCGGCAGGCTGCGTAAGCGGGTCGTTGTCTCATAGCCGTCCATCCCTGAAATGTTGATGTCGACCAGGATGAGCGATGGTTGGCTTTCACGCGCAAATGCAATACCGGAAGGCCCATCTTCGCGGACGTGGAGCACATACCCGCGCGCCTCCAAAATGCGACGCACAAGTAACTGATTATCGCGGTTATCTTCGATGTACAGAATGGTCACCGGTTCGCTCATTGGTCGATAAGGGTGGTGTGAACCTCAACGTGCTGAACCGCCGGAACGCCTGCCGGGTCGGAGTCGCCATCGGGACGATTGCTGCGCGACACAACCGCGCACGGAAGGATGAAGGTGAAGATGCTGCCCTTGCCAGGCTCACTTTCTGCCCAGATACGCCCGCCGTGCGCCTCGATCAGACGCCGACTGATTGCCAGGCCCAGCCCGCTGCCGCGCCGTCGGTCGCCAGAGCGCACCTGATGGAACGCCTCAAAGATGCGCGGCAGGTCTTCTGGCGCAATGCCAATGCCGGTATCACGGATGCTAACCTCGATGTAGAGATGCAGACGCTGTCCATTACGCACGATGACGGCGCTCGAACCCGGCGATCCCAGGTAACTGTCGGGCGCTGCGACGCAGCGCGCGCTGACGGTCACACTCCCCTGCGTCGTAAACTTGACCGCATTCGATAGCAGATTGAGGAGCACCTGACGGATTCTGGCGGCATCGGCATAGGCATATGGCAGACGTTCAGGCACCAACAAGTTGAGCGCAATGTGCCGGTTGTGCAACAACCCCTGGACAGTTTCGGTCACCTCGACGATCAGGGCGCGCACATCGAGCGGCGCCAGCTCCAGGTCGATCTTGCCGGCTTCAATGCGCGCCAGATCGAGCAACTCATCGATCAGATGCAGCAGGAAACGACCATTCCGGTTGATGATCTTCAGGTCCTCACGTTGCAACGGAGTGATTGGGCCATCGATCTCATCGAGCATGACGGTCGAGAACCCGATGATGGCATTGAGCGGCGTGCGAAGTTCATGCGACACTGCGGCTAGGAACTGACTCTTCAGGCGATCCGCCTCCTGTGCGCGCGCCAGAGCAGCGCGCAATTCCGCCGTGCGCTGCGCCACCTGACGCTCGAGGTCGGCGTAGAGCATCGTATTTTCGAGAGCCAGACCAGCCATGCCGGCATAGGTCATCAACTGTGCGGCGTCGCGCGGCGTTGGTATCCGTCCTGAGGTGTCGAAGGACGCAACGAGCAGACCAATGACCCGTTTCTCGCGCCCGAACAATGGCGCCTGCACCGTATTGCCCGACGGAGACTGCGCAGTCGCCTCGCCGGTAATCACTGCCCGCCCGCTCCGCACTACCTCCGCTGCCACCGTCTCGCTCTCGAGCGGAATCGGTTGAGCATCCGCCAGCACGCGAGCGGCCTGATCCGCCTTATTCGTATGCACCCAGGCGCTCGCGGGACGCAACTGGCGCTGTTCAATCAGGTAGAGGACGGCGCGTTCAAACCCTAGGCACTCGCACGCTCCCTTCGGAATGGCATCAAGTTGTTCACGCACCGATCCAATCGTGCGAAACTGGTTCGATACCTCATTCAAGGCTGCCAGTTGCCGCAGGTTCATCTCCAGTTCGTTGATCTTCTCGCGGAGCGCATCGGTCATGGTGTTGAACGAACGCCCGACATTTGCAATCTCATAGTCACCCGACTCAGGGACGCGGTAGGTCAAATCGCCAGCGGCGACACGCTGCGCCGCCGCTTGCAACTCCCGCAAGGGGCGCGTCAGAACCAGCGCTACTGGCATACTCACCAATGAGACAAGGACGACGCTCAGCGCAATCACCAGAATAATCTGCCCACTGAGCACGTCCTGACGCTGGGTAATCACTTCGCTGACCTGCTGCGCCGGTCCGATGACTTCAGCGATGGGGACGACAATGCCGACGCTCCACCCTGCGCTGGGGATCGGAGCGAACGCCAGGTACACCTCTTCGTTCTGAATGGTCAGGCGCGCAACACCTTGTTCGGCGCGCGTCATACGCCTGGCGATGTCGCGCAACTGCAGATTGGCGTCGCTCAGGAGATTGTCGGTGACGATTGGTTGATCCCAGCGCCCTTGACGGCTCAACAGCGCATTGTGCAGCAGCACATCGCCACGCTGATTGAGCAGGAACGCCGAGCCGCCGGGAGGGGTGTCGATCGACAGCATATCCTGCTGGATCGTTTCCAGCAAGACATCGAAGCCGACGACGCCGATGAACGCGCCAGTTCGGTCATAGATCGGCGCAGCACAGGTTGTAGTCAACTTTTTAGTGTTGGCGTCGACATAGGTATCAACCCATACCGCCTTGCCAGCCTCGCGCGCAGCAACGTACCAACTGCGCTGGCGCGGATCGAACGGCTTGATGGCGTCTAGAACGTCGATAATATCATGGTCGAAGGCGATGACGCCGCCATCCTCGAATGCCACATACCCCAGGCTCACGATGCCTTCCCGATCAACGGACGCGCGCAGAAGGGGAATATACTGACGGGCGAGCGCAACGGTACTGGCGTGGGCGTGCAGAGCGTCGGGCGTAGGACCATTCGGTGCAACCCAGAGACGGTCCGGGAGCGTGTTCGCAACCTCAGACTCGACCGGTTGGTACCTGACGATCGTCTCGACCTGATGGTGGACGCGATCCAGTTTGGCGTCGTAGAGGTTGGCCTTATCGGCTACCCAGCGCACGAGGTCTTCTTCAGCTTGTGCGCGCAGGGCGTCCGATGCAGTCTGCACCGCAATGCTGCGGGCGCGCTCGAGCGCCGAGAGGCTGAGCGCACTCACAAAGATCAATGGCGCCAATGCGAGCACGAGCGCCACCAGCATCATCTTGGAGCGTATCGTCAAACGAATTGATCGACGAACCGACATACGGTAGAGAGTCGCACCGCTGAAGGCCAGCGCAATAACGACTATTTTACCGATTGCTTATCGTAGCATAGACTATCACGTGCGCTCAAGCAGTCTAGATGAACAATCTCTTACAGCAACAGTGCGTGCGCATGCCTGGAGTGCGTGAACAGCGCTGGTGCTGCAGACTGCCTGATTTCTCAGCCTAGCGCATGAGAACTAATGGGCGTGCGATAATCTGCTGCCGCCGGTCTCGTTCTCCAGAGGACGCGCTAGTCTGCGAACCTCCCCGCCTGCAGGGACGGGCTTTTTGACGTGCGAGCGTCCTTTTTCGCGTTCTGACGCCTTGTTTCCCCGCATCCCCCTGCTCTCATGTGTCGGCTTTTCGGCGTGCGACGCGGGTTTGCCGCATCCTGGCGCCTTTTCCCCTCATCCCCCCGGCTCACACGTGTAGAGTTCTTAGGGTGCAATGAATGTTTTCCGCATCCCGACGCTCTTTTTCCCCTTCTCCCACCCCCTTGCGCCCCCCGCATGCGGGGAGTGGGGAGAGAAGGGGAGTTAGAGCATCCCGACGCTCAACACGGATGATGCGACGTGAGGGCTTGCTAACCTTGTGGGAGCCCCCTTCTCCCACAAGAGAAGAAGGAGAGTTTGCGCACCCTAACGCCCAAAACGGGCGATGCAATGTATGGGTCTGTTAGAAAAATCTCCGCTCGTGAGGCGCCTCCCTGCCCGCCGCTCGCGTGCGGATCGTGGGATTTGCGTTCAGCACAGGTTCCCGGTATACTGCCGCTGTCATATTACGTAGAGGACGGTATGGAGTACGCGCTTGATCGGTTCGTGCGCGAGGCGCACGCTGCTATCGCCGGGACTAACCTGGTCGCTGAGCATCTTATTGAACTCGTCACGCCCAAGCCGAATATTCCGGCTGATCTGGCGTTTCCGACGTTTCGCGCTGCAAAGGAGACGGGCATCGCACCGCCGCAACTGGCGCAGCGTATCGTTGAAAAGGCGCAGGCGCCGCCGGGATCGTTGATTGGATCAATTGTTGCAATCGGTCCGTTTGTCAATTTCACCCTCGACGCCGCACGCCTGGCGGCTGCGGTTCTCGCAGAGGTCGAGCAGCTCGGCGCACGGTACGGCAGCGACGATCAGGGCGCCGGGAAAACGATAGTCATCGACTATTCGTCGCCCAATGTGGCGAAAACCATGCACGTCGGGCATATTCGTTCGACAATCATTGGTCAGTCGCTGTACCATATCTTCGACTTTCTCGGCTATCGCGTCATCGGCGACAATCACCTAGGCGACTGGGGCAAGCAGTTTGGCGTGAACATCGCCGCTGTTGTGCGGTGGGGCAAACCGGAAGGCGACGACGAAGACGCGATTGCTGCACTCGATAAACTGTATGCGCGCTACAGCGCGCTCATTAAAGAGGATGTGGCATTGCGCGAAGAGGCGGCAAAATGGGCGAAGCGCCTCGAGCAGAATGACCCGGAAGCGCTAGCGAAGCGCGAATGGATCGCAGAGCTGCAGGAGCGCGCGGCGCAACCCAACCACGACGATGAGGCGCGCATGTGGTCGCTCAAACTCGAACAGGGCGATCCGCTGGCGCGCGAACTATGGCAGTGGATGGTCGATCTGACAATTAAAGCCAATCAGCGCAACTACGACCGGCTGGGGGTGCGGTTCGATTACACGCTCGGCGAAAGCTTCTATGCGCCCATGCTTGATGGGGTGATCCAGGAAGCGATGGCAAAAGGCGTCGCCTACCGCGATGAGGATGGCGCTGTCGTGGTTAAGGAGCTTGAGCCGGGATTGCCGACCTTCTTGCTGCAGCGGAACGATGGCGGCACGCTCTACCACACTCGTGACCTAGCATGCATCGTCTATCGTGAGCGCGAATTTCATCCGACAAAGATCATCTACGTGGTCGATGCCCGGCAGGAATTGCACTTTCGGCAATTGTTCGCGCTGGCGCGCGCAATGGGGTACGCGCAAAACACAGAACTGATCCACGTGAAGTTTGGGACAATCTTCGATCAGCAAGGACGGCCGCTCTCGACTCGCGCTGGCAATATGGTCTATCTGGCAGATCTTCTGGATGACGCGCACACTCGCGCACGCGCTGTCGTTGATCAGGCGAGCCCTGATCTGTCGGAGGAAGAAAAAGAAGCGATTGCTGAGGCGGTTGGCGTCGGCGCTGTGATTTATAACGACCTGTACCAGGATCCCCGGCGCGACATCCGGCTCGACTGGGACCGCATGCTGGCGCTTGAAGGGAACAGTGCGCCATACATCCAGTACATGCATGCGCGCTGCTGCTCGATTTTGCGCAAAGCGGCAGACGAAGGCGTGAGCGCAGAGGACGGCGACGCCGCGTTGCTGACGCATCCCTCGGAAACAGCGGTGATCAAGCAACTGGCAAAGCTGCCTGGCGCGGTGCGCGAAGCGGGCGAACGGTATGCACCATTCGTTGTTGCTGAATGGTGCTATGAGACGGCGCGGGCGCTCTCGGCATTCTACCGCGACTGCTCCGTCCTTAGGGCAGAAACGCCTGCGCTGCGCGCTGCGCGTTTGCGCCTGGTGGCGGCAACAGCCCAGGCATTGCGTAACGGTCTGGCACTGCTCGGCATCAAAGCCCCTGAACGAATGTAATGGAGCGCTATGACATCTGAACTGAACCGTTTCGCTGCTGTGCTCTTTGATATGGACGGCGTCCTGTATCGCGGATCGCGGGCGCTGCCGGGAGTCGGCGAGTTGCTGGCATTCCTCGACGCACGCGGTATAATCTACGCCTGCTGCACGAACAACGCCACCCTGACTCCTGCTCAGTACGAGGCCAAACTCGCAAGCATGGGGATCCACATCCCCGCCTCACGCATTATCACCTCCTCGGTGGCGACACGGCGCTGGCTCGAAACGCAAGCGCCGCGTGGCACGGGGATTTTTGCGATTGGCATGGACGGATTACGCAGCGCACTCTTCGGCGACGGCTATTTCGTCGAAGATGAAGAGCATCCCGCGTTTGTCGTCGTCGGGATGGACTTCGAGGTAACATACCAGCGGTTGCGGAAGGCGTGCCTGCTCATCCGCGCAGGTGCACGTTTCGTTGGAACGAACCCTGATACCACCTTTCCCGCGGAGGACGGGATCGTGCCGGGGTGTGGCGCGCTCCTGGCGCTGCTGCGCGTAAGCACAGAGACCGAACCGTTCGTCATCGGCAAACCGGGACCGACCATGTTTCGCGCTGCAACCGAGATTCTAGGGGCGGACGCAACACACACGCTGACAATCGGCGACCGCCTTGACACCGACATCGCCGGAGCGCGGGCTGCAGGTCTTGCCAGCGCACTCGTGCTAACCGGCGTCACGACGCTGAAGATGCTGGAGCAGAGCGCTATCCAGCCCGATTTTGTCTTTCGCGATCTCGTGGAACTGCACGAGGCATGGATCCGCGCCAGATGACGTCGTCCGCGCTAATGCACCTGCCTGACACGCATCAAGCGATCAATCAGACGCTGAACCACGGCTCCTTCTCGTGAGCCCAGTGCGTCATAGAACACGGATCCGTGCGGATCGAGACGGATTCTTACAGACTGAGCCATCCTCACTTCGCGGCAGGCGGACGGGAATCATTCGCCCTGGATGCCGATTGTCTAAGCAATCCGCTCTCCTGGTGCGATCCTAAGGACACCGCCCTCTCAGAACGGTTCGATCCCCGCCTTCGAGAGTTCACCGGCAAACCGCTCAACGTCGCGATTGCTCTTCAGCGTGTCGATCTTTCGTAGTAGCGCCTGCCGATCAGCCCCCTTAGCAATCACAGCACGCGCCACATATTGGCGCAAATAGGATCGCAGCAACCGCAGATCTTCAGGCGAGAGCCGTTCACCGCTGAGATACCGCTCGACCGCAACCGACAGTTTGCCGGTCTGCTCGGTCATCCAGAAATGTGGCGGATGCGGAACCGGGAAGGGATACGGATAATTGGGGTTAGGGACGTAGATCAGATCATCGATCTGCTCCGGCGTCTCGGGCATAGCGCCTCCTCCTAAATCTGGCACGTTCACATTGCAGGATAACGGGCTTTAGGGTATGATACCAATTAAAGCGGAACGTGAGTGCAACGAGAGAGGAGGTGGGTGAACACCCGTGGCGAACGGTCGAGGACGGGGAAAGAAGAGTGAAGACCATCGCCACGAAAACCCTGGCGTTGAATCAAGCATCTATCGGCGCAGATTGGTCGTGTTAGCGCAGAGACAGGCAATCAAAGCATAACATCATATCATCTCTTGGAGTATTCTTTATGTCGCAAAGCGGGAATGGTTCAACGGGAGGAATGCGATGGTTTCGAGCAGATTTACATATTCATACTCCTGCCTCAGAAGACTATGCGGAGCCAGATGTCACGTTTCTTAGCATTCTGCAGGAGGCTGAGCGACGAGGTCTCGATATCATCGCATTTACCGATCACAACACGGTTCATGGTTACGAATTGATGCGTCAGGAGATCGAGTTTCTCCAGGCGCTCGAACGCCAACAGCGTATTACTGAGGAGGAACAGAATCGTCTCAATGAGTACCGACGTTTGCTGTCGCGGATTACAGTCCTGCCCGGG
Organism: Roseiflexus sp.; assembly: GCA_025062325.1. GTDB lineage: Bacteria > Chloroflexota > Chloroflexia > Chloroflexales > Roseiflexaceae > Roseiflexus. Next base: position 18,773 of record JANXAL010000052.1, on the reverse strand, counting down.
TTTGAATTCACATCACACTATGGTGCGCACATTCTGGGAATTTTTGCGCCAGATCGCCCTATCAGCCTGATCGAGGCGACGCTGCTGCAACTTGGCGTTCCGCCTGACCTGCTCAAGAAAGGGGCATGTTCGATTGCCGATACGCGGCATGTGACGGACGCCTACGAAATTATCAACCGCGCTGGCGGCATTGTCATCGCGCCGCACGCCAACGGACCGAACGGCGTCATTACCGAGACGCTGCGAATGGGCACGAGCGGTCAGGCGCGGGTCGCCGCCACCCAGCATCCGGCGTTGCACGCGCTCGAATTCATCAATTTTTACACCGACCACGAAAAGTTTACGTCGCCGACATTCTACAACGGGAAGACCGAACATTATGAGCGCCGCATGTTCTGCATCCAGGGGTCTGATGCGCATCGGCTCCGGCGAGTGAATGCCGGTGAAGGGGATGGCTGGCATCGCCACGGGATTGGTGATCGTTATGTCGAGTTTCTGTTGCCAGCGCCGACATTCGCTGCGCTGAAAGAATTGTTCACATCGAATGATTTTGACCGGGTGCGAGTTCCCAAGCGCGATCAGAAGCAGTGGGAGATCGACTCGCTGCGGTTTGGCGCCCAGAACGATCGTCAGGTTCTGCGGCCAGAGTCGGCTGCCGAGACGCTCTGGCGAGACGTAGCAGCCCTGGCGAATGTCGGCGGCGGGACCCTAATTGTCGGCGGCGCAGGCGCCGAACTGACCGGCGTTGAACATCCGGATCAGTTGAGCGAAACGTTGCGGCGCAGCGTCCAGGAACGACTGACACCGCAACCGTACCTGACGTTCGAGTTGATCGCCTATGAAGGGCGCGACCTGCTGCGTGTCGAGGTGCGTGCCACCGAATCGCCGCCTTACGTCGGGAGCGACGGCGTTATCTATACACGACAGGGAGGCGAGACGGTCATTGCTGATCGCGCCGAAATTATTCAACTGTGTCGGCGCGCATTGGCGGAAGGCGCCTCCACGCCGCTTGACAACGGTCAGGAACTGGACCTGCCACGCAGCGGCGTCGAGATTGTCGAAGCCCAAAAGCGCGGTGGCGTCTGGTTGTATGAAGTGCGCGACCTGCGCACCACATCGGGAGTCACGCGCGAGCATGCGCAGGGGTTGTGGGCATACGCGATCAGCCGATACGAGGACGTGCGCGAAGGGCGGATCGATCTGCAGAGCCAGGTGAAATGGAAGGGTCGCCTCGGTCTATGGCGCGCCTACCGACAGGGCAACCGCACCAAGTACGACCTTGTGCACCGTGATGCAAACGGCGTCATCGACCATATCTTCTTCGGCGTCTCCGATTGGGGCTTGAGTCCTGCCTGGCAGGCGCTGATCAACGACCGCGCCGGCGAGGCGCTCGAACATGAGCCGCGCTCGTTTGGCGATGATGCGCCGGGCGATCCGGATCTGTTCGAGGAACTGGGGAATGGCGAGGCGCCATGGGGCGACCGACGACCGCGCTGGCGTGGACGCGGCGGCATCTGGCGCATCGGGCGCGATGCGCAGGGCAACGTGTACTTTGACCTCATGATGCGCAGCAAGGAAGGGAATGAGGTCAAGGAGTATCCTGGCGTCCCGCGTGAGAAATTGACTGAGGCATGGCTGAACCTGATCCGCGTGCCACGCCCACGCACCGGCATCGAGGTGGTGGATATCATCGTTGATGAGTTCGGTGAGCGTCGTTTCGTCTTCCGCAACCTGCGCACCGGTGAACTAAGCAACGTACCATGGCGTCTGCAGGACATTGAAGAAGGAACGGTTCGCCAGTATGCAGCGCGCATGGCGCTCCAGGACACGCCGCTCGATGAGAGCAAGGTGCGCTGGTGGGGCAACCTTGGATACATGCGCCCGATGCGCAAGCAGGTCGATCTGGTCTACCGCGATGAAAACGGGGTTGACCATATCTACTATGCTGCGCGCCGCGATGAACTGTCTGGCGAGTGGCGCGAACTGCTCGATGAGTACGGAGAGTTGTAGGCAGGTGGATGCTGTGCCGAAGCGTCTCTTCCTGGCATTCGTCATACTGGCGGCGCTAGTAGCGCCCGGCGTATCTCGCGTCGCAGCGGCGCAGGATTCCCTCCTGCCAGCAACGGTCTATCCATCCTCCGGGCAGGCAGGGACGCGCTTCAATTTTCTCGCAGATGGGTTCCAGAGCGGCGAAGGGATCGATATCTGGGTCAACACGCCCGACGGTCGCGCGCTGCCTGCCCGACCCGACAGCGAACTGCAGCGGCGCGTCGCCCGCGATGGTCGCGCTGCCTGGAGCTGGACAGCACCGAATGACGTTCAACCGGGAACCTGGTCGCTGGTCGCACGCGGTCAGCGCAGCGGCGCGGTGCGCGTCGGACTCTTTACCATTCTGCCGCCGCCTGCGCCAGCCGCGCCCGACGCCAATGCGCACCCAACCACTGGACGACCTGGTACGCGGTTTGTATTCTTTGCTGCTGGGTTCGCCCCCGACGATCCCATCGGATTTTTCCTGACCGCGCCCGACGGCGAGGAAACGCTGGTCGCGGTCGAACAGCCGCGGATCTTCAACGGACGGGTCGACTGGGCATGGACGGCGCCGGACAACGCTGCGCCTGGCGTCTGGCGTTTCCGCGTAAGGGGCGGCAATAGCCGATTTGAGCAAACGCTGGCAGTAACCATCGAACGACCGATAGCGCTGGTTGGTGTTACGCCGGGACGCGGTCGGGCAGGATCGCTGTTTCAGTTTTTTGCCGAAGGACTGCAAGGGCGCGAAGGAGTAATCTTCTGGGTCAACCGTCCCGACGGTCGCGCCGAAAAGGCGACGGTTGAGCGGGTAGCGATTAACGATGGGCGGGCGGAATGGTCGTGGATAGCGCCTGATGACGCACCGCCCGGTCAATGGTCAATGGTTGTGCGCGGCGTCAGCAGCGGCGTTGAACGCGTAGCGCTTTTCGAGATACGTTGATATGAGTGACACAGAACTGGCGCGCTGGCTGTACGAAGGCGCTCTGGCACTGAGCGAAGGACGACGCGAGGAAGCGCGTCGTCTGCTCATGCAGGTTATTGAGCGCGATGAACACAACGAGCAGGCGTGGCTCTGGTTGAGCGGCGCAGTCGAGGACCCGGAGGATCAGCAGATCGCACTGGAAAATGTTCTGGCGATCAATCCGAACAATGCTGCTGCCCGGGCAGGATTAGAATGGTTGCGTACCCACGGTCGGAGCAACGTCGCTGCGGCACCGTCAGCCACGAATGTTGCCGCACAGCCGCAGGACCGGTCGGGTCCGTGGGTTCCGCCGCCGCCATTTGACGAGAATGAGGTGGTCGAGATCATGTGCTGGCAGTGTCGAGCGACTCTCTATAGCGTCGCCACATTCTGCTGGCAGTGCAATGCGCCGGTGCACGCATGCAACAACTGCGTCTTTCGCGATGATCCCCGTTGCAAGCAACTCCAGGGCCTCACCAGCCCGCTGACATGGGCTGCCGTCAACGAGTGCCCGTGGTGGCGACCTGTGCCGCTGCGCTGAGAGCCACCGCGTCTTCCCAACCGACCCAGAAATTGTTGCGCTGGACGTAACTGGCGACTCGCACCTGAATACCGGGCAGCTCGGTGCGATCTGCCTCGTTGACCAGCACCACATTCGGGCGCGTTTTGAAATGCCGCATATACGCTGCTATTGCCTCCTCAATTTTCCGCTCGACTGGCTTCTTGTTATTGTCGTCGAACCACATCATGTACACGGCAGGGCCTCCTTTGTCGGCACGGATGCTCGTTCAATCTCTGGGCTTAGTGTATCAGAACATTTGTTCGTTGTCAAGCGCTGAGAACTAAGAACCGCGCGTTAGAGATCGCGGCCCGCTGGCCTTGCCTTCCTGCTGTCGGCAAATAAGCGAATACGCTGGCGAATACAGTGAATGCGGCAGCAATATCGAATCCAGCCTATCAACCATTCTCGCCTCGTCCCCTCTCGCCTCTCGCCTACAACCTGTAACCTTTGCGCTTTTCCCCTCGGTGCGCTTGACAAATCTACCCGCTTCTCATATGATACTCATAATAGTGTCAATATAACAATAATATCTGGGGATACCGCTATGAGTATCTTCGATAACCGTCGCCTGACGAACGAGACGTTTAAGCTCGACGCTGAACGCATGCGTACTGGATGGTATTCTGATAAGTACTTCGAGAATATTGTCGGTATGCTGACGACGCTGGCGAAGCGCGGCTATCGGTTTGGCGGCGTTTCACCCCGGCTCTCCAAGATGGGCATTCCGCTCAACGATGTCGATATCGGCAATATCGAGGTCGAGATGCAGTGGTTCACCCGCCGCCGCCCGTTCTCGGTCGTTGCTGGCGTCGACAAGGCGCTGGCGATGTTGCAGCTCTGCACTGGTTACTTCGACGACCAGGGCAACTTTGTCAACACATACGACCAGCTTGAAGTCGATGCCGTTCACGATGGGGTGATCGTGCGCTACGACGGTGACCCGATGAATGTGCAGCCAGTGCTGCGCGTGCGTGGCCGGTATCGGGACTTCGCGCTGTTAGAGACGCCAACGCTCGGAGCGCTCACCCGCGCCACCCGGATTGCCACGAATGTCTACAACGTGCTGGTCGCGGCGCGCGGGAAACCGGTGCTCTTCTTCCCGGCGCGCTTCGATGCCCACGAAGTGCAGGCGGCTGACGGGTATGCGTACAATATCGCCGTGCAGCGCTTCAACCTCGACTACGGCAAAACCCTCGGCGCGTTCATCTCGACCGACGCCCAGGGCGACTGGTGGGGCGGATTTGGCGGCGGCACAATTGCACATGCCGCGATTGCCGCATTCCTTGGCGACACGGTTGAATGTATGCTGGCGTTCGCCGAAACCCGTCCGATCGAGATACCGCGTATTGCCCTGATCGACTTTGAAAATGATTGCGTTGGCACGGCGCTGGCGGTGATGGACGCGATGTTCCAGCGGTACCGCGAATTGATGGACAGTGGCCAGACGACCGAAGCGCGGCGCTACAAGCTGTTCGGCGTGCGCCCCGACACGAGCGACAAACTGCGCGATGTCAGCGTGCCGCCGCTCGGCAACCGCAAACTGGATCTGGGAGTCAACCCGCGCTTGATCTTCTACCTGCGCCAGGCAATCGACGACGCCTGGAAGCGCTGGTCGCTCCCCCCGGAGTGGGTGGAACCGGCGCAGCAGTGGTGCCGCGATGTGAAAATCGTTGCGACTGGCGGCTTTAATCCGAAAAAGATCCGGCGCTTCGAGGAGCTTGGAGTGCCGGTGGATATTTATGGCGTCGGCTCGTCGCTCTTTTCCAATAGCGAGGAAGAGGGGACCAACAACGACTTCACCGCTGACGTGGTGCGGGTTAAGGTCGGCGGGACCTGGTACGATATGGCCAAGGTCGGGCGGCGCGCCTGCGATAACCCGGACCTGCAGCGCGTTCAGACGCCACGCCGTTGAACACTCACCGGCGCGTGTCCGTCCGTCGCCGGTTCCTGGACAACATTCGACGGTTGCGCACCCGCCATCAGCAGCCCCAACTCTTCGCGCGTGGCGCGGGCAGCGGGCATGGTCGCCACGATCCGCCCGTGATACATCACGGCAATCCGGTCGGAGAGCGCCATAATCTCATCGAGTTCTGCAGACACGAGCAGCACTGCCGCGCCCCGGTCGCGTTCGGCGATGATCTGCTGGTGAATGAACTCGATAGAGCCAACATCGATGCCGCGCGTCGGTTGGGCGGCGATGAGCAGGCGCCCTTCGCGCGAAAGCTCGCGCGCGATGATCACTTTTTGCTTGTTGCCGCCGGAAAGCGCCGATACGAGGGTGAGCGGGCTAGGGGTGCGCACGTCATAACGCTCAATCAGGCGGTTCGCGTGGTTAAGGATCGCACGGTCGTCCCGCACCACACCGTGAGCGAACGGCGGCGCGTAGTAGATGTTGAGCACCAAGTTATCGGCGACGCTATAGGTCAGCACCAGGCCGTCTTCCTGGCGATCCTCGGGGACGTGGACGCAGCCGATTTCGCTGATGCGGCGCGGCGAAGCGTTCGTCACATCGCGCCCGTTGATCCGCACTCGCCCTGAATGCACCGGGCGCAAACCGGTGATCGCCTCGACAAGTTCGGTTTGACCATTTCCCTGCACGCCAGCGATGCCCAGGATCTCGCCAGCATGCACTTCGAGCGATACGCCATTGACCACTTGCTGACCGCGATCGTCAAGAACGGTGACATTCTCGAGGGTTAGCACCGGTGCACCGGGATGCGCCTCGCCTTTTTCGACTTCCAGCATCACGCTGCGACCGACCATCATCTCCGCCAGACTGCGTTCCGTCGCTTCACGCGGCGTCGTCTCGCCGACCACGCGCCCGCGCCGGAGCACCACGATCCGGTCGGCAATCGCTAGCGCTTCTTTCAGTTTGTGCGAAATAAAAATGACCGACGCGCCCCGCGCCGTTAGTGAGCGAATAATGGCGAACAGCTCTTCGGTTTCCTGCGGCGTCAGCACCGCTGTCGGCTCATCAAGGATGAGAATATCAGCGTTGCGGTAGAGCGCCTTGATAATCTCGACTCGCTGCTGCTGACCGACTGACAGGTCTTTCACATAGGCGTCGGGATCAACATCGAGATGATACTGCCGCGACAATTCGCGGATCCGTTGACGAGCGACCTTAAGATCAAGAAACGGACCTTTGCTGGTTTCGGCCCCAAGGATGATATTCTCGGCAACCGTGAAGACTGGCACCAGCATAAAGTGCTGATGAACCATGCCGATCCCGCGTTTGATCGACTCGCTTGGACTGCTGATCCGCACCGGCTCGCCGCGGATCAGCACCTCGCCTGAGTCCTGATGATACAGACCGTAGAGAATGTTCATCAGCGTGGTTTTGCCAGCGCCATTTTCGCCAAGGAGCGCAAGCACTTCACCACGATACAACTTCAGGCTAACATTCTCATTCGCCACGACTCCAGGAAACCGTTTGGTGATATTGCGCGCTTCGAGAACGATCTCAGGCTCAACGGTCATCGTCATTCCTTCTCGTACACTTTTCCGATTGCGGCTGGCGGACGGGCGCGTCCGACAAAGCCAGCCAGAACGGCAATCGTCAACACATATGGCAACATTCCGATGAACTGCGGCGGCAGATCACCGATCCACGCCAGCCAGGGCGGAAGTTGATTTTTGAGGAACTGGATCTGCGACTGGAGCGCATTGGCGAAACCGAACAGCAACGACCCGCCCCAGGCGCCAAATGGCGTCCATTTGCCAAAGATCATCACTGCTAGCGACACAAAGCCGCGTCCATTAGTCATATTTCGCTCGAATGAGCCAACCGATTCGAGCGTCAGGAATCCGCCCGCCAGACCGGCGAGCATGCCGCCGATAATGACATTGATGTAGCGCACCCGATTGACCGCAATGCCGACGGTATCGGCTGCAGCGGGATGTTCGCCCACGGCGCGCGTGCGCAACCCCCAGACGGTGCGAAACAGGAGCACATGAATGACGACGATCAGGACAAGCGAGGCGTAGGTGATCGGCGGGTTGCTGAAGAACACCGGACCGATAATTGGGATGTCCGCCAGCACTGGAATGCTCACCGGCGTCAATTTGCCGCGCGTCGTCAGACCCTGCTGGTAGAAATAGCCGGTCAGACCCACAGCAAGGATATTGATGACCGTCCCGGCGATGATCTGATCGACCTTGAGCGTAATTGACATCAGCGCATGGAACGCGCCAACCGCCGCACCGACAAGCAGCGCCCCCATCGTCGCCAGGAGCAGGTCGCCCGTCCATACATTGAACATAAAGCCGAGGAACGCAGCAATCAACATCATGCCCTCGATGCCGATGTTGATCACCCCAGACCGTTCGCACATAATGCCTGCCAGCGCACCGAGGATGATCGGCGTTGACTGGCGGATGGTCGAAGTAAGCACTGCCGTCGTCGCCTGTGGCGCGCGCGCATAGGCGACGAGAACCAGGATTGCCAACCCGCCCCATACCCCGATTGTCACCCATGGGAGCCGCGCTACCGACGGTCGCGCCAGTGTGTCCGTAATCTGCATGCCTCACTTCCCCCTACGATCCCCAGCCGCTGCTCAGGGTCACCCGTTCACCTTCTTCGGCGCGGAGGCGCAGTATCCAGCGAATGATACTATCGGCAGCGACGAAGAACAGGATGATCGCCTGAATAACATCGATAATTTCGGACGCCACACCCGAATTGAACTGCATCCGGCTGGCGCCCGCCTGCATGACGCCGATCAGCAACGACGCCGGAATGACAGCAATCGGGTTGGTGCGCGCCAGCAGCGCAATGGTGATGGCCTGAAAGCCAAGCCCGACATTGAACCCGGGCTGAAACCGCCCTACAACGCCGAGTGTCTCAACGGCGCCGCCAAGGCCCGCAAGAAAACCGCTGGCGACCATTGCCAGCACGGTCATGCGACGCACCGAGATGCCAGCGTACCTGGCTGCGCTAGCATTTTGCCCGACGGTGCGCAACTCGAACCCGATTGTGGTGCGCCAGATCAGCCACCAGACCGCAATCGCCGCCAGCACTGCCAGGATCATCCCCAGCGGCACGCCAGCAATGTCGGGCAGGCGCGCTTCAGGCGCAACTGCAGGCGTGCGCGCCACAATGTTTCCCGGCGACCGATCCTTCCACGGTCCGTCCGACAGCCAGTCGGTCAGATTGAAGGCGACGAAGTTAAGCATGATAGTAGTGATGACTTCGTGCGCCCCGGTGAGCGCTTTGAGGGTGCCGGCAATCGCCGCCCACAGTGCGCCCATGATTGCGCCAACCAGCAGCGCCAGCGGAATATGCACCACCGCTGGCAGCCCTTGCAGGCTGAATCCGATAAACGCCGCAAATATCGCGCCGAGCAGCAACTGACCCTGCGCGCCGATGTTGAACAATCCGCACTTGAACGCCAGTGAGACTGCCAGCCCGCCAAAGATCAGCGGCGTCGCCTTTTCGAGCGTGCGCCCGATCGCCCGCCCGCTCCCCAGGCCCCCCTCGAACAACGCGCTGTACGCCACCAGTGGGTTTGCGCCGGAGAGAGAGATAATCACAGCACCGATCGCCAGTGCAACAATAACTGACATGATTGGCACAATCATCGCGCGCAGCAGACTGCGCACCGGCGCCAGGCGGCTCGCCTGGAGAGGAGATGGCAATTCAGCGCGTTCCATATGCGTTCGCTCCAGATGGGGCCGCCAGGTAGAGGCACACTGAATAACTCGGACGTCTAGCGGATGATGAGGATAGTGAGTCCAGACTTGCGCCGCTACGCCACGCATCCTCTAACTGCGGGCTAAAGCTCAGAACAGAGCAGCCCCGCGGAGGTTTACCCGAATCAGCGAGGGCTCAGCCCGCAGAGTCCCGGCACAACCAGACGATGCGCTTGATCTTCCCAGCCTGTGTCTGTCACTAGACCGCGTGTGAGAAACATGGGCTGCATCCCCAAAGGGACGCAGCCCGCTGCCACAATTACGGCTTGTACCCTGTCGAAATCGTGCCGTCGCGCAGGCCCTTATCAACCTCGGCGATCTTTGCCTTCAACTCTGCCGGAATCTTCGCATCGAAGTCGTGGAAAGGCGCCAGCCCGACCTCGCCGACGTAGTTGCCTGAGGGGAAGTTGCCCTCTTGCGCCTTCTTGATCAGGTCGAACACACCCGGCGTGATCAGCTTCATCGCACTCGAGATCAGGCACGGGCGCGCTTCAGGCACGGTCTCCCACTGATCGGTGTCAACGCCGATGCAATACACCCCCTTATCGGCATTCGCCGCTGTCTCGATCAGCGCGCCATTGCCGGTCTTCCCGCCAGCGCCGAAGATCACATCGGCGCCCTGGTCAATCGCAAGTTTCGCCTGGTCGGCGCCCCATTTCGGGTCGGTGAATGCCGTGTCGAGACCGCCCGGATGGTAGGTCGCAATCACCTGAATGTCGGGCTTGAGATACTTCGCGCCGTTCTCGTACCCTTCCTTGAAGGCGACAACCGGCGGAACCAGGTTAGTGCCAAGCACGGCGGCGATCTTGTTGCTCTTCGACATCCCGGCTGCGAGCACGCCCGCCAGGAAACCTGCTTTGTCCTCAGCGAAGATCAGGCCGGCAACGTTCGGGATCGTCGTTGCCTGGAACTGATCGACACCGATGAATTTCACATTCGGATTTTCCGCGGCAGCCTTCGCTGTCGCCTCACCAAGCGCGAAGCCAACGGTAACGATGACGTCGTACCCCTTCTCGGTGAACAGTGCGATGTTCGCATCGTAGTCCTTGGCGTCCTTCGTCTCGACATAGTTGACGATCGCGCCCAATTCGGCTTCAGCGCGCTTGACGCCTTCCCAGGCGGACTGGTTGAAGCTCTTGTCGTCGATCTCGCCGACATCGGTCACGAGACCGACGCACAGAACCTCAGGCTTGGGGCAATCTGCTTCGGTAGGCTTGGCTGGCGCAGGAGTCGCGCCGGTCGGGGGGGCGGCTGTCGGAGTGACGCCGCCCGCCTGCGGCCCGCCACACGCGGCAATCAATGCCGAGACGAGCAGCAGGATGATGAGAGAAACCGAGCGTTTCATTCTCGCCTCCTCCTACTGCGCCCGGTAGGGCGCGGGCAAAGAATCTGTATGCGGCTTCAACGACGCACAACAATCGTGCAGTGGCCACAGCACAACGATTCGCGTCTTGAAGCCAACTTCCTGGAATCAGCCGGATTATAGCACAGTCGTGGTTGGATGCCAAACGAGGGGGAATGGCTACAGTGCAGGTATGAATCGACGGCAACGCTGCATCTCATGCCACCATACCTGTCATCCACGTCTCGGACGGTGTAAGGGCGGGTCTGAGACCTGCCCTTACGCTTTGCCAGGAACTCCAGTACCGTCGCGTGCTGAGACCTTACTCAGCGCGTGCAAGTCTCACGAGACACGCGCGCCCTGAGCAAGGGCTTCAGCTTGCAGCGCAGGCGACGCTTGATTTGTCAACATTGGTATTCCTGCACAGACGCTGCCGCTCGAGAGGATGGCGAGAAAGGAGCGGAAGATACGGCGTTGTGGGTTCGGATACATCGTGATACTATCCAGAGGACAGGTACAGGCACGCATTGTCAGGCAACCCCTGCCGCGCCGCCCGCCTTTGAACCTTCTGGCTCATCGCACGACGGGCGCCGCCGCCCCTCGCCTCGGCGTGGACGCATGCCTGGGACCAGCCCCGCACGAGCGGGGATTCGTTTTGCGTTCGTTGCTCCCACATCGTGACCTGAACACCAGCCCCGCACGAGCGGGGATTCGTTGGTATGAGGTGCGCTAATATGGACTGCTCACGAAGGAGTCATACAACCAGATTTCACAGTAAGCAGAGAACGAACCAAAGTGAACCCGCCACACCGACGCAATCTGCAGGAGGATGCGCGTCTCGACTTCAGAGCGTCAGACCGGGGAGGACACCACGACCACCCTCTATCCCGTAACGAAAACCTGCGCGGTCTGGGGTACGGCATCCGAATACATCGAAATCGGCAGCACGAGTGCGTTCGGCGCACCCGATCTCGACTCGCGCCCGCCTGAAATGGCGCGCTCAACAATCTTCGCCTGGGTGCAACGCTGCCCCGCATGCGGCTACTGCGCCGCGGATATCAGCCAGGCGCCGGGGCATGCAGGAGTTACTGTCAGGAGCATACGGTACCGGGCGCAACTCGTGGACTCCACCATGCCTGAGCTGGCGAACAGTTTTTTGCGCCAGGCGATTGTTGATGAACGTGCAGGCGACTACGCCTCAGCAGCGTGGGCGATCGTTCATGCCGCCTGGGTGTGCAACGACGAGGAGAAGCCTGAGGCCGCTCAGGAATGTCGTGGCAAGGCAGCCGAGATGGTGATGCGGGCCATCGAGTCCGGACAGGAGATCACAGAGCAGCGCGGGGCGGAAACCGCAATCCTGGTGGACCTGCTGCGTCGCGCGGGCAGATTCGCCAAAGCCAGGCAGGTGATTGCGAGCAGACGCCCTGGCATCATAGACGACGTGATCCTGAAAATACTGGCTTTTCAGGAGCTGTTGATCGCTCGCGGCGACGTGGCGCGCTATACGCTGGACGAAGCGGTGGGGGCGGAAGCATAGGCAGATTATCAGCTTGATGTACTCTGGATTGGCGCATGTGCACCGCAAGTCTCACTTGCTCGCTGCCGCCAGTAACCGTAACCGAAGTGCTCCAGCAACGCAATACGCCGATCACGAAGGCAACGCCACAGGTTCTGCCTGGGTTAGATCGATGAACGCGCAATTTGAAGATTTGTATCAGCAAATCGGACAGAAGATGATCGATATGATCGGAGAACTCTTCAGCAAGGGGTATGCGTGCGTCGAAATGGCTGACGATTACGGCAGCGTCAGCCCGTTTGCCGACCGTAGCGACGGCGTCTATCGGTACCTTACCGATGACTCAGGAGATCCGTTCGATCTGTGTTTCTGCCTGCGAGAGCTCTCAATTGACAGCGGCCTCGAGGCGTGGCCGCAGACGACGTATGCGCTGGATGGCGATGGGCGCTTCAACATTGAGTTCGGGTACGACAACATATCGGACCCTGGCGCCGGTATGGATCGACGCAAAGCGTAGATCGAGAAGGTGCTAGGGCGCGACGCGGCCATTCGCTGGAGTTGAACGTCGAACCATCGTCTCAATTGTTCTTCCTTTCTGAGACTATTCGATCAGTACAATATCAGCGCGTGCCGACCGGCGCGCTTCGTTCATGCTGCCGCTACGGAATCCCTGCAGATCGAGGGTGACGTAGACGTATCCCAACGCCTTCAGGTGCGCTACAATCGCTTCACGATGTTCGATGACTGCGGGCAAGTCTTCAGGAAGCACCTCGATGCGCGCAATCGTGTCGTGGTGGCGGACGCGCAATTGGGTGAACCCCAGGTGACGCAGAAACCGCTCAGCTTCGTCGAGTATGCGCAATTTCTCGGCGGTCACCCGTTCGCCGTAGGCGATCCGCGACGAAAGGCAGGCATATGACGGCTTGTTCCAGTTCGGCAAGCCGAGGCGTCGCGCCAGTTCGCGGATTTCCTGCTTCCCCAACCCGGCCTCGATCAGTGGGCTGCGCACGGCGAATTCCATCGCCGCACGGTGACCGGGACGGTGCGTGCCGATGTCATCCGCCATTGCGCCATAGAGGATGGCGGCGACGCCGAGTTCGGCAGCCAGCGGCTGGAGTTCGGTGAACAGTGTGCGCTTGCAGTAGTAGCAGCGATCCGGCTCGTTGCGTGCATAGTTCTCGTCGGACAATTCATTAGTGCGCACCACGATATGACGGCAGCCGATCAGCGCTGCTAGCGCGCACGCCTGCTCGAGTTCCTCGCGCGGGTAAGTTTCGGAGTCAGCAGTGACGGCAATCGCGCGATCACCGAGTGTGTCGTGCGCCACCTTCAGCAATAGCGTGCTATCGACGCCGCCGGAAAACGCGATCAGCGCTGAACCGATCTCGCGTAGGATCGCCTGGAGATGTTCGTATTTGAATTCCAGTGTGCATGTGTTGGTCATAGACTCCATCCTCACCCATAGATGACCGTCACCTCTGCCGGACGACCCCTTCGCGGGCGATGATCGGGGCGGCTGGCGCGCCCCTTCTACTACTGCCTTCGCCCTGCTTGCATCAGTGACGGTCATCGCCGCCGGGCCGCCGCTGCCCGGTTGGCGATCCGTCCAGCGATTGCCCCGGCGCCGATGCCGTTGTCGATGTTGACGACTGCAAGCCCCGGAGCGCAGGTCTGCAGCATGCTCGTCAGCGCGCCGACACCGCCGCCGCCAAAGCCATACCCGATCGATGTCGGCAGCCCAATCACCGGCACATCGACCAGACCTGCCACGACCGACGGCAGCGCGCCGTCCATTCCCGCTGCGACAATAATGACATCAACCGATGCGTCGAGCATAGCGCGCAGCGGCTCGAACAGACGATGCAACCCGGCGACGCCGACATCACTGGCGCGCCAAATGTCGCACCCCATTTCGATGCAGAGCGCGATTGCCTCTTCAGCCACTGGCAGATCGCCGGTTCCGGCGGTCAGCACGCCGACGCGCCCACCATGCCGCGGCGGAGTGACCCCTGGTCTGTTCAGCGTCAGCGTGCGCCCTCCGCTGTAGACCGTCCACTCGACCGTGTCAGCGAACGCTGCCTGGAGCGCCAACCGTGTCTCCGGCGACACGCGACTGATCAGGACGCGCCCAACCGTATCGAGGATGCGCCGGGCGATAGCGATGGTTTGCTCAGCGGTCTTGTGTTCGGCGAGCACAACTTCCGGCACGCCGCTGCGCGCAGCGCGTCCCAGGTCGAGATTGGCGAACTGTTCAAGATAATCGCGTGCAGAGGTCATCGGCGTATCATTACTCCCCTGTTACCATCATGCCACATGAAGTTTAGCATCTTTTTATGCCAGTACCGTACAATCACGCTCAGATGAGTATTGAAGACGGTTCATTATGAATATCCTCCTGTTGACACAGATCGTCCCGTATCCGCCCGATAGCGGTCCGAAGATCAAAACCTACTACCTGCTGCGCCATCTGGCGTCGCGCCATCGGGTCACGCTCGTTTGCTTCACACGCAACGCGAAGGAAGAGGCCGATGCAGCCGCATTGCGCAACCTGGTCGCCGAAGTGCATACTGTTCCGCTCATACGGTCTACCGTTCGCAATCTGCTGACCCTGGCGGGCAGCCTGGTGCGCGGGCGCTCGTGGATCATCGAGCGTGATGACAGCGTTGCCATGCACCGGTTGCTGGCGCGCCTAGTGCGCGAAGCAGAGATTGCCGGACGACCGTATGACTTGGTGCATGCTGATCAACTCAACATGGCGCAGTTCGCCGAGCCATTGCCATTGCCGCGCCTGCTCGACGAACACAACGCGGTCTGGACGGTCTTTCGCCGGGTGGCGGCGCAGGAACGCGGCCTCAAACGGCTTCTGTGGGAGCGCGAGTGGCGGCGGTTGCGCACCTACGAAGGGCGGGTCTGCCGTGAGTTTGAGGCGGTTACAGCCGTCAGCCACGAGGATCGCCGGGCGCTGATCGAAGCCATGGGGACAGAGCGCGATATTCCGGTTATTCCGATTGCCATCGATGCCGAACGCGAACAGCCGATCGCGCGTCAACCGCGTGCGCGCGGCATTCTCAGCCTGGCGACCATGATGTGGCCTCCGAATGTCGATGGGGTGCTCTGGTTCGCCCGCAGCATCTACCCGCTGATCAAACGTCAGGTGGCGGGAGTGCGCTTCTTCATCGTCGGGCAGCGCCCGGTAGCGGAAGTACGCGCGCTGCCCGAACAGGACCCGACCATTGAAGTGACCGGCTACGTGCCAGACCCCACGCCATACATCGCCGCTTCAGCGTGCCTGATTGTTCCGCTGCGCAGCGGCGGCGGCATGCGGGTAAAGATCCTCGAAGCGCTGGCGCGCGGCATTCCGGTCGTGTCCACAACGATCGGTTACGAAGGCATTGACCTGGTTCCCGGCGAACATCTGCTGGTCGGCGACACGCCAGAGGCATTCGCCGACGCTGTCGTGCGCCTGCTGTGCGACCCCGATTTCGGTGAGCGACTGGCGGCAGCCGGGCGCAAACGACTGCTCGAACGCTACGACTGGCGCGCCGTATGTCCGGCGATGGATCGGGTGTATGAGCGGATGGTGGGGGTAGGGGGTAGGGGGTAGGAGAACCGAGAACCGGAAACCGAAGAGGGACGACGATGAATATTCTGTTCATCTCCGCCTATGTTCCATCCCCCATTCGGGTGCGACCATATGGATTCATCCGGGCGCTGGCGCAACGCGGTCATCGGATCACACTGGTTTGTGGCGCGAATGCAGACGACGGTCCGGCGCTCAATGCGCTGCGCGACATATGCGCGCGGATCGTCACTGTCTACGTGAGCAAAACTGAAATGCTCTGGAATGCGCTACGCGCGCTCCCCAGCGACCTGCCGTTGCAGGCAGCACTCAGTTTTGGGCAACGTTTGCGCGACGCGGTGCGAACCGAAGATCGTAGCGGACGGTATGATATCGCACACATTGAGCATCTGCGCGCCTCAGCGCTCGGCTATGCGCTCATGCGCACCCCTGCCGTGCTCGACTCAGTGGATAGCATCAGCCTGTTGTTCGAACGCGCACTCCGCGGCAGTCCATCGCTCAAGAGCCGCGCACTCGCACTGCTCGACCTGGCGCGCACCCGCGCCTACGAGGCGCGATATACTCGGCACTTCGAGCAGATCATCGTATCGTCGCCGGAGGATGCCTGGGCATTGCGCACCCTCCGCCGCCACCTAGGTCCGTCTCTACAACCCAAAGCGCAGCGCTGGCTTACCGATGCCAACGACGACGATACACAGGAGGCGATAACGGTCGTGCCCAATGGCGTTGATCTAAACTATTTCGCCCCTCAGCCAGTTGCGCGCGAGAGCGCAACGATCGTCTTCAGCGGCAAGATGAGCTACCATGCGAACGAAGCTGCAGCGCTCCACCTGGTGCGCGACATCATGCCGCTGGTCTGGGCACGCCGCCCCGAGACGCGCGTGGTGATTGCCGGAAGCGCGCCGCCGCCGTCGGTGCGCGCGCTGGCAGCCGACCGTCGCGTGACCGTCACCGGCTACCTGGACGACCTGCGCCCGGCGATTGCCGGTGCAACCCTGGCTGTCGCCCCGCTTCGCTATGGCGTTGGCATTCAGAACAAAGTGCTCGAAGCTATGGCGCTGGCAACGCCAGTCGTCGCAGCCCGGCAGGTATCACGCGCGTTGCACGCCGTCGAAGGACGCGATCTCTTGCTGGCTGACCAGCCCCACGAGTATGCCAACGCCATCCTTAGCCTGATGGACGATCCACAGCGTGCCGCCGCTATCGGCGCTGCCGGAAGACGGTATGTTGAGCAGTATCACACCTGGGACGCCGCCGCCGAACGACTAGAATGGGCCTACAGCGCCGCTATCGAGTCGGTGCAGCAGCATAACGACAACACTACGACACAGGCGCAGTTGCGTGGCGCGCGGTAGCACACGATTCGCACGGATTGAGACGGACGAACACGGATGGTTCATGCGAGGACTTCAGTCTGAAGCGTCCCGGGCGATACTGAATCATTTGCTCAATCTTCATCAGCCTGAAGCGTCAGACGCCTTCCGACGATGCATACCTGGAACTCAATGATCGCGGGCGGTTTTTATTCGCGGTCAAAAAATAAGCGTCAGATGCCGTCTGACGATGCATGCCTGGAACCCAAGGCACGCACCCCTCATCCACAATGCCCTTGCGAAGTGACAGTTGTTGTCACAACCTCCTGGTATGCTGATGGTGAGCCCGGCATCAGATTGTCGAGGAGGGTGTGACAATGGCAATCTTCCCAACAATTGGTCATGCTGCGACGCTGCAACGCCGCCTGGCACAGATGCTGCTGATCGCGCCCGAAGGCGTCATTATTGTCGTACTACTCGTCGTTAACACCATTGCACCATCAATCTGGATTGGAGCAGGAGTCACGCTGCTGGTTGTGACCTTCATCAGCCGTGTTGCAGCACTCTATCTGACGAGTGGCGCACTCATTCAGGCACGATGGGAGACTGCCGATGCGCTGGCGACGGTGGCGTCCGCGCTCCATCCCTGGTCGCCGGATGCCCTGGCGCTGCGCGGCGCCGTTGCGCTGGCACGCGGCGATAGCGCGGCTGCTGTACGTCTGTTACGGCGAGCACAGCAACTGGCGCCGAACCGATCAGCCATCGCTGCAGCCCTAAGCGGCGCTCTCCTTGAGCAGGGAGAGGTGCAAGCTGCAGAAATCGCCGCACGTCAAGCGCTGGAGCTGGACCCGACGAGCGCCGCAGCGCGACTGTATCTGGCGCAGGCGCTGGCCGCCGCCGGAGCTTGCGCCGAGCTGATCGAAGACCAGCTACGCGCCGGACTGAGACACCGACCGGAGCCAGATGCCGAGGTATCACTGCACTGCGCACTGGCGCACCATCTGATGCAGGAAGGACGGATGGCGGAAGCAACGCTCGCGCTCAGCGCCGCGCGCGCACTCCTGTCCCGTTGTAGCGCTGCGCAACGCTCCATCGTAATCCAGCGCATTGCAGAGATCGATCAGGCGATTCGCTCCAGGCGCGGGGATTACGCCGCCTGACCATCGTGTTCGCGCGATTGTTCGGTCAATTCTTCGTGACGCGTCACTGAAGCGGCGCCGTTGCGCTTGGCGCGTTCGAGTCCATCCATGAAGATCTTAATAGTGTCAACCGGCAGCGGGAAGATAATCGTGCTGTTCTTCTCGACTGCAATTTCGGTCAGAGTTTGCAGATAGCGCAACTGGAGCGTCACCGGCTCACTGGCGATGATACTGGCCGCCTCAGCGAGCATGCGCGCTGCAGCCAGCTCACCGTCGGCGTGGATGATCTTGGCGCGCTTCTCACGCTCGGCTTCCGCCTGCTTTGCCATTGCGCGCTGCATCCCTTGCGGCAATTCGACATCCTTCACCTCGACGATCGTGACCTTAACGCCCCACGGTTCGGTCTGCTCATCGATAATGCGCTGCAACCGCTCGTTGATCGACTCACGGCGCGCGAGCAGTTCGTCTAGTTCCACCTGCCCGACCACGCTGCGCAGGGTTGTCTGTGCAATCTGCATGGTCGCCCGGATGTAATCCATCACCTTTACCACCGCCTTTTCGGGGTCAACGACCATGAAGTAGAGCACCGCGTTGACCTTGATCGTCACGTTATCAAGCGTGATGACTTCCTGCGGCGGCAC
>JANXAL010000038.1 GCA_025062325.1 Roseiflexus sp. | reverse complement strand
TAGCGGGTCACGAGCGGCAGGTACACCCTGGCGATCAAACGGGCGGCGATCCGGTCAGCATATATGTTACCGCCAGCATTCGTGAAGTCGCCGCCGACGTACAGACGGTTGCCGCTCATCGCAAGAGCATAGACATCCCTTCCATCCATAAACCCAATCTCAACGTACATCCAGCAAAACGGATGGAGGAACCATATGCAAACTGCACTGATCTGGGGCGCGGCTGGGGGGATTGGTCGCGCGCTGGTTGACACTCTAAGTGAGCATGGCTGGCGTGTGCTGGGCATTGTGCGCGACGCTTCGGCGCTGAGCGGCACGGCAGCCGAAGCGTACAGCGCCGACCTGGCGCGCGACGCGGATGTGGCGGCGGCAGCGCTGTGGGCAGCGCAGCAGTCGGATGGCGTGGTGAATCTGTGGGTCTACGCGGCTGGCGACATGCTTGGCAAGCCGCTGGCAGATACGACCGCCTCTGAGTGGGATCGCATCCTGAGCGCGAATGTCACCGGCGCGCATCTGGCAGTGACCCACTCGCTGGCGTTAGTGCCGGCAGGCGGGCATCTGGTATTTATTGGTGCGTATGTGGACAGGATTATGCTGCCGAAACTGGGCGCCTACGCTGCATCCAAGGCGGCACTCGACGCATATGTGACGGTACTGGGGAAAGAAGTACGCGACCGGCGCATCACGAATGTGCGGGTTGGCGCAGTGGATACGCCGCTATGGCTCAAAGCCCCGTTCCGCCTGCCGAAAGGCGCACATACCCCTGCTGATGTGGCTGCTGCCGTGCTCCGTGCATACACCGAGGGGCACAGGGGGAATCTGGATTTGTGAGGTTGTCGGTAATAACGTTTGGATAGAAGAGCGACGTTGCGATGCAACGTCGCTATCGGCAACGTTCGACGCCACTCCATTCAAGGTGCAACATCTGCAACCCTTAACCTTCAACCTCCTCATCCATCCACTTCTGGTACGCTTCCATCGTTCCATTGAAATAGACGTGGACCACTTGGTTGTGCGTAATGCGGGTGATCGCCTCGAACACCTCAGCATCGTCGGTGCTGTGAGCGACGAGCATTCCGCGTTCAGGGGCGAAGTCGTCTTCGCTGGGAGGAATGACAAAGACTAGCCACTCGTTCGGATAGCGCCGCTCAACGTCGGCGATTAACTCGACTTTGCCCTTCTCTTCCATGCCGGTATACGGGCACCCGCAATCGCAATTGACGCCGCAATCGCCGTGCGTACCGCACGAGAGCGATGTGCCGCCATGTTCGGCGGAGGTCAGATTGATCATGATCGGCATGGTGCGAGTCCTCTTCCTGATAGAGTGATGAACATCCACCCGAACATCGGGATTGCGCCATCAGAGCAGATTGTGCGGACGTCGGTCAGGACGAGCGATTGGCATCCACCTGTTGAACAGCGTGCATAGCCCAATCCGTCCCCATCCGTCCCAATTCGTGCGCATCCGTGTTCCATCACAAGCCATACTTACAGGAAAAAGCGACACTTTCGTCGTCCGGCTGATTGCTTCTCTCACAAAGGCCCGAAGGCTGTTCCTCACAGGGATTACATATGAATTGCAGCACCCTCAGCCGCCGCGTGCGCCGCCTCGACAATCGCTTCGTACAAAGTCGGATGGGCGTGAACGGTGCGCATGATCGACTCGGCGGTCGCCTCGTGCGACAGCGCCAGACCGCCCTCGGCGATCAGTTCGGTGACGCGCGGACCGATCATGTGGACGCCGAGCACCTCATCGTACTGTTTGTCAGCGACGATCTTCACAAACCCCTGCCGCTGACCAAGGATTGTCGCCTTGCCGTTGCCGGTGAACGCAAACTTGCCAATCTTCACGTCATACCCCTGCTCGCGCGCCTGCGCTTCGGTCAAGCCAACGCTGGCGATCTCCGGATTGCAGTAGGTGCACGATGGGATCTTGTGGTAATCAAGCGGCTGCGTATGATGCCCGGCGATGGTTTCAGCAGCGACGATGCCCTCGGCAGATGCCTTGTGCGCCAGCCAGGGGGTGGTGACGGCGCAATCGCCGATGGCGTAGATACCCTCGACATTTGTGCGCATATGGTCGTCCACCTTGATGAACCCGCGCTGGTCCATCGCTACGCCGATCTCCTCCAGCCCGATGTCGCTCGTGTTAGGCACAATACCGACCCCTACCAGTACACGTTCGAAGGTGAGCGTATGCTCAGTGCCTTGTGCATCGACCAGGCGCGCCACGACACCGCCGTCGATCTTTTCAAGGCTGTTGAGTTTTGAACCGGCAAAGATCCTGATGCCGCGGCGGTTGAGCGCGCGCGCCAGTTCAGCGCTGACCTCCTCATCTTCAAGCGGTACGATGCGCGGCAGCATTTCGACGAGCGTCACCTCGGCGCCGAACGAGCGGTACATCGACGCAAACTCAACGCCAATCGCACCCGCGCCAACGACCAGGAGCGACTTCGGCACGCTGGGAATATTCAGTCCGCCGGTTGACGACAGAATCCGGTCATTGTCGAACACTGCGCCGATTGCCGGGATCTCGCGGGGGCGCGCGCCGACGGCGACGATGATGTTCTTCGCTGTGACCGTGCGATGTTGCCCTTCAGCCGTGCTGATAGCGACCTGCCCGCGCCCGGCGAGGCGGGCAAAGCCGTTGATGACATCGATCTTATTCTTCTTCATCAGGAAGGCAACGCCGCTGGTCATCGTCTTGACCACTGTATCTTTCTGGCGCAGCGTCGCCTCCCAGTCGAGCGACACGCCCTCGACGACCACGCCGAAGCGCTTCGCCTCGCGCAGTTCCTCGAGCAGATCGGCAGTGTGGAGCAGCGCCTTTGTTGGAATACACCCGACATTCAGGCAGACGCCGCCCATCGCCTGGCGCTCGACGACTGCGGTTTTCAAGCCGAGTTGCGCGGCGCGGATGGCAGCCACATAACCGCCCGGTCCGCCGCCGATGACTACCACATCGTAGAGGGTGTCGGTCACGGGAGTTACCTTTCTATCTCTTCCGGGATACAAACAGGGGCATGTTGAACGACCTTCAAACGGCGCCAGCGCGCCGTCGAGTATTTTGTGTCAACTGTAGCGAATATTGTACCACGAGTAGGGGAAAGCGATGAGGAGCAGTGCAACGTTACGCTGCCTCAAGGTTCTCTTCGAGTTCGACATTCAGCCAGCTAGCGTTGTGCTCATGCACACCGTGCGCCCGCTCGAAGGACTGGCGTCTGCCGAAGCAGTCGAGCGCTGGAGGACGCGCCAGGAATGTCGGCGAGTCGGAGATGAGCAGCGGATACAACGAACGGGGCCAGACGCGAAAGTCGTCGATAAACCCATGTTTGCGAGGGTTCAGATGGATATAGAGCATAGTATTGCGGAAATGCCCTTTGTCAGTCACGACCGCACGTCCAAAGGGATGTTGGAACAGACTTCCGACACGACCATATGTCTTATTGATCGCTTTGGCATAACCATTGAGCAAATGGGAGAACTGAAGTGATGGCATGACCCTGGTTTTATCCTGGGAAGCCGCCCACGTATCAATCTCTTTTTGGATTTGGTTTTGATGAGAAGATGGAAATGATTCTTCAAGAGGCAATATGCGTATTATACGCTACTGGAGGAATGTATTTCTCGCATAACGTCAAGAAATCATCATAGTTTCGTTCCTCGTTGAAGATATTTGTTTTATTGGTTCCACGGGTATAAATGTGGTAAACGGTGGAATAGGAGAGAGCAGGTGGGTTGACCATAATACTTGGTCTCTTTACACAAACCCTTCCCCCCGAAACGTTACCTTTCGATCGCCACCCGATTCGCCGCCTCTTCCATCAACGCCAGTTGGCGCGCCACCTCCTCCACGGCGATCCGTTGCTTGCGATACAGATCAGACTCGCTTATCGCCAAGCGGTCGGCAGTCTCGCGGATGCGCCGTCCCTGCAGGAAGCGCATCTCCAGAATATTGTAGAGCAGCCACTCCTGGGCTGACGGATCGAGCTGTGAGTCAGGGCGCAGGTTTTCGATGGCCTGGCGCAGTACTGCCTGTAACGCGCGCGTCGGGCTGCCCCCCTGCTCTTCCAGCACCCGCCGCACCGTCCGCAACCCCAGAAGCGGGCTTTCCGACAGCTTCGGTCCTCCCCAGTAGTGCGCCAGCGCTTCTTTAACCAGTTGCGGAAACTCAGGCAGCGACGCCACGTCCGATTCGAGCGCCTGAAGTGATGCTGGCGTCGCCTGTTCGAGCTGTGTGCTCAAATGCTGGAGCGACTGCATGTCCGGCGCCAGCCCGCGCAGCGTGTTGAACAACCGCTGCTGCATCTGTACTGTCTCAAGCGCCAGTTCCATCCGGTGCACCAGCGCCCCGATCAGACGGCGTGCATCGGCGCTGAGCGTATCGTGCGGGTAAGCAATCCCAAGACAACCGAGCAGCGTCCCGTCGGGCGAGCGGAGCGGCAGCAGCCAGAACCCTTCAACGCGCAAGAACGTCTCGACTGGCGGCGTGTCGCCTGCCGGTCGCGGCGGCAACCGCGATAGCTGCCCCATCAGATCGACAAGCGGATGCTCATTGACAAAACGTCGCACTGCCTGGCGCGACCCGACCAGAGTTTTCACCGTATAGCCGCCAGCATCGTCTGGCGCGGCGATAAACCCAGTCTCTGAGCGCAGTGCTCCGCACGCGACGACAAGCGTATTCTCCAGCAGGCTGCGCAGATCGGCCCGAGTGAAGGTGTTGCGCGGCAGGGCGCGCAGGTAATCAATCTCTGCGTGATCCTGTGCGTACACCAGTGCATCGAGGTATGGCTTCAGACGGTTGACAAACAGCGGCATAATTACCGTCATGATCACTATGCCTGCGGTCAGCAGCGCCTGCTCTGGCAACCCCAGCCAGCGCGCCAGCGCCGGGGTTGTGCGCAGAAACAGCGCAATGCAGATGCCGACGAAAGGCCCATACAAAACCCAGCGGATGAAATCCTGCTTGATCAAACGGTCGGGCAGCGGCAAACCCTGGAAGGCGATGCTGTACACCATCACCGTCGTCATCAGCATGACCGCGATGTTGCCGACTGCCACCAGGAACAGGACGAGCGCAAATGGAATGAAATACTCCGGTCCTGGAATAATAAGGAATGGATAGACCGCAATTGCGGGACCTGCAAATGTCAGGCTCAAGTAGGTCATACGTCGGCGCAGGGTCGGCGTCAGCGCCGCCTGGCGCACCCGCAGTGCGGCGGCCAGCCCAACGAGACAAGCGAGCGCGAAGTAGACAGTGAAAAGCCAGAAGAGCGGACCAGCGTTGAACTGCGCAACTGGTTGCACCTGTACGCCGTCGCGCACGATCAAGTCGGTGCCCCATGCCAGTGCCAGGAACGCGATGCTGATCGCATATGCAAGCGGAACGCTCCAGCGCCGTCGCAGATGATGCTGTCCACTGAAATCGAGCAGCGCGTCCGCCAGGTGGATATACCCTGCTGGTACGCCAATAATACCGAGCCATTGGGCGCGCAGCAGAACCTGCAGCGTCTCCTCGCGTTGTACCTGCTGGGTCAGGACGTCGCCGCCAAACACGACAACGATACTGCCGAGCAACACGGCGAGCGCACGTGCAATCGGCGTGTAGCGGTTCTGGAGCACAAGGTAGGCTAAAAGCGAGAATGAAACGATCAGAACAGCTGATGCCAGAAGATCGTTGATAGCAAGGAGCAGACTCGTCAGAAATGGCAGATCCGTCATACTGTTTGCGCGTCTCGAATAGGGTACAGGGTGCCACGCTATGTTATAGTATTGTACACCATCGAAGTTACGCAATTGTTGACGGTCTCCTATTCCCCTAGCTTGCGCATCTCCTCCTCGATGCGCAGACCCTCGAGCTGCCCTGCAGCGGGAGGTGACATAAGGTTATACGAGAGGATCTGACGTTGCAGGTTGGTGAGCATCTCCCGATACTCAGCGCGTAAACGGGCACGAATGGCGGATGGGAGGCGTGGCCAGCGTCGGTTGGCGTCGTGAAGCCAGGCGGAAATGCGAGCACGCTCGGCGTCAATGTCGCGGCGCGTTTCGATCCAGAGCGGTGCGAAGCCCGCATTCTTCAGCATGCGGAATCCGGCGCGCATATCTTCAGGAGTGAGCGCGTCGTCATCGTAGCGAAGCGGCTTGCCAGCGCCGGGCAGATTGTCGAACGCGCCAGCCGCCTGCGCCTGCTCAATCAGGCGATCCACCAGCGTCTCGAAATCGTTCTGGTTCGATGTCCCGTGTTGCGCCCGATCAGCAGCGCGCGCCTGATCGACCAAGCGCTCGAACAGCGTTTCGCCGGGCGTGATATGTGATGCTTCCCAATGCCGGAAAGGAGAAGTGACATCGTTTGACGACTGAATGTTTGTGTCGCTCATACCTGAACCCTTGCGTCTTCATGCTTTTGCAGTATAAAAACGCCCTACCGCGCTGCAACACTTGCCGCAGTGCTAATCGTTCCCCAGATCAGATTAGGCAGTAAACCGAGCAGCACAACCAGCACAGTTGATACAATGATTGCCGCATTGGCGACTGGCGGCGTCTTGAACGGCGTAGTCTCAGGCGCTGGCAGGATCCACATAGCTTTGAGAAACCGCAGATAATAGTACAGACTGACAACCGTCATAATGACTGCGATGGTCACCAGTGGCACGGCGCCCGCCTGGTACCCAGCCATGAACACAAAGAACTTCGCCCAGAACCCGGCGAGCGGTGGAATGCCTGCAAGCGACAGGATGAGAATCGTCATCATCAGCGTCAGCACCATGTTGCGCTGCCACAGCCCCTGCATTGCGCCCAGATCGTCGCTGCCCAACGCGTTGGTCAGCACGGCGAGCACGCCGAAGCTGCCCAGGTTCGTGAGGGTGTAGACAATGAGATAGTAGATCAATGCAGCAGTTCCAAACGCGCGATCCGCCGGTGAGGTCGACGACCAGATCAGCGCTGCCAGCAACAGAAACCCGGCATGCCCGATTGAGGAGTACGCCAGCAGGCGACGCGCATTGGTCTGCGGCAGCGCTGCCAGGTTCCCGACAATCACCGTCACCAGCGCCAGGATTGCCAGCACACTCGTCCAGCCGCTGAACTCTTCCAAACGTGGCGTTCCAACCGCCCCGGGAAATGCAGTCGTCAGCAGTCGGTAGAGGAGCAGAAACCCCGCTGCCTTCGACGCCGTCGAGAGGAAGGCAGTCACCGGCGGCGGTGCGCCCTGATAGACATCCGGCGCCCAGGTGTGGAATGGCACGACCGAAATCTTATACCCCAGGCCAGCGATGACGAAGAGCATGCCGAGGATTAGCAGCGGGCTGCTGGCGGCATCGCCGGTTGCGAAGCGCCCGACTTCCGAAAAGAGTGTGGCGACGATCGGTGTGCCGCCCGCTTTCTGGTTCTCACTGGCGACAAATCCATAGACCAGGCTGATGCCATACAGGAAGATCGCTGATGATAGCGACCCGAACAGGAAATATTTCAGTCCCGCTTCCGGCGAACGTTCGCTTTCGCGGAAGTACCCGGCAAGGACGTAGAGCGAAATCGACGACAACTCCAGCGCCAGGTACGCCAGGATGAACTCCGTCGCTGCTGCCATGATCGACATGCCGAGCGTCGAAAAGATCAACAGTCCGTAGAACTCGCCGGGGTTCGCGGTCAACCGATACCCCATCGCCAGCAGGGTCGTCAGGAACGCTGCGCCAATAAAGGTCAGGCGTGCGACCATTGTAAACTCATCGGTCGCAAACGCGCCCAGGATTGGCGATCCCCCTGGTCCTCCCGCCTGTAAATTACGCCCCAGGGTCAGCAGCACATCCAGCGGTCCACCGCTTGGATCGGGCACGGTAAAGAGGAAGCGACTCTGCACCAGTCCAACGATGAAGATCAGCCCCAACCCAATAGCGGTCAGTTGACCAGCTTCTCTGGCGCGTTCGAGCTGCGCTTGCGGTCCGCGTCCCCAGCGCGTCAGAACATCGGAGCCGAGCACCATCAGCCCCAGCAGCAAGAGCATCAACTCTGGCAGAATGCGCGGAATATCGGTGATCTGGAATGACATATGATCTTCGACCTTCCCACGTGCAATGACTAACCTGCACCCTGTCAGGTGCGCCGGGGAGGGCACGGCGTCGTCCGTGCGGGCGCGGCGGCGTGCCCCTACCTTCTTCTACCTGTTTCTCCCTGGGGGCGCGGCGGCGCGCCTCTATCTTGTCCTACCTGCGATGTACAGACGTTGTAACGCAATGTCTCTATGGGTATCGCACCCCCAGCGTCCCGGCGCGTGCCAATGCCTCGGCGATTGGTTGCACGCTCGCCTCGATCGGTTCAGTCAGGTATGCCGGGTAAATGCCGCTGATAATCAGCACCGCTACCAGAATGACCCCGGCGACATACTCCTGTACGGTGATCTTGGGCAGATGGCGGAACTCAGGATTCTTCATTTCGCCGAAGAACACCCGGTATGCGGCCATCAGAATGTAACCCGCCGTGATCGGGATCGAAACGCCCGCCAGCACTGCGATCAGCGGGAATCGTTGCCACATGCCCATGAAGATGTTGAACTCCGCCCAGAACCCCGCCAACCCTGGCATACCCATCGACGACAACCCGGCAATGATGAAGACAATCGCCGCAAACGGCATCACCGAGAACAATCCGCCGAGTTCGGGGAACTGCCGGGTGTGGGTTCGGTCATACACCATTCGCCCGACAACTGCGAAGAAGAGCGCAGTCATCACGCCGTGCGCGAACATCTGCAGCACCGCGCCAGTCAGACCAATCGTGTTCGCCGCTGCCAGCCCCATGAGCGTCAATCCCATATGGCTGACCGATGAGTAGCCGATCATGAATTTGAAGTCGCGCTGCATCATGGCGATGGTTGCGCCGTACACGGCGTTGATCAACGTAGCAATAGCAATCGGCAGCAGCCAGTAGTTGGCGCCTTCGGGAAAGATCCACATTGCCACGCGCAGGCAGCCATACGCCCCCAGTTTCATCAGCACGCCTGCGTGGAGCATCGACACCGCAGTCGGCGCAGCGACGTGACCAGTCGGCGACCAGGTATGGAACGGGAACATGCCTGCCAGCACCCCGAACCCTAGAAAGAGCGGCACGAAGAAGACAATCTGCACATCGCGGCTGAACAGCGCCGACTGCGCCAGCAGGCGCATATCAAAGGTGCGCAGCATGCCGCTGAAGTACATGGCAACCATTCCAAGAATAATGAATGCTGACCCGCCCATCAGGTAAAGCGTCAGTTTCATCGCGCCGTACTCTTTGCGCGTGCTCCCCCAGATGCCGATCAGCAGGTACATTGGCAGCACCGCCAGTTCGTAGAAAATGAAGAGCAGGAAGAGATCGAGCGATACGAAGACGCCGTACACGCCAGCGGCCAGCAGCAGCAGCAACGCCCAGTACTCGCGCGCCCGGTCCTCGATGTTCCAACTGATCAGCGCACCGGTGAAAATCACAATGCCGTTGAGCAGCAGCATTGGCAGGCTGATGCCATCGACGCCGAGGATGTAGTTGATGCCAAGTTCTGGCAGCCAGGGAATTTCTTCAAGGAACTGAAACTTCTCCGGGCTGCGGTAGTCATACGCGAGATAGACGAGCAGCGTCAGCGCCAGCGAGATGAATGAGAAGACCGTGCCGACGATGCGGATCTCCTCCTTCTGCTCCGGCTTCATCAACGCAATGATAAGTGTCGGGATTACCAGGCTGAGCCAGATCAGGCTGAGCCACGGAACGTTTGCTGGCAGATCAATCAGGTTCATACGATGCTTATGCCCCTCCCGCCACCCGGGTGAACACTTCCGCCAGTGCGGTCGCCGTCTGGTTCGACAGATCCATAATTGGCGCGGGGTACACGCCCAGGATCACGAGCGCAATCAACAGCGGCGCCACTGCCAGAAATTCGCGCCCGACGATGCGCACGTCGGGCATAGCGCTGCGTTCGTTGGTTTTGCCGTGGAAGATCTGCCCGTACATCCGCAGCAAAGCCAGCGCCGTCACGATCAGCCCAATGGTTGCCAGAAGCGCGAAGAGCGGCAGCGACGCCCACACGCCGCGGAAGATGAAAAATTCGCCGACAAACCCAGCAAGACCGGGCAATCCCAGGTTGCCAAACGTCGCCACCCCCATCGCCCCGGCGAAGACCGGCATCGTAGTGCGCAACCCGGCAAGCGATCCCATCTCATCAGAACCGGTGCGCTCGGCGAGCATGCCCGCCAGCAGGAAGAGCGCGCCGGTCGAAAGACCATGCGCCACCATCTGGAACAGCGCGCCGTTGATCGCGGTTGCGCGGGCGGCGACATCCGCCGCGCCAACGGTTGCGGCTGCGGCAACCGCCAGCCCGACGTACCCCATGTGGTTGACCGAGGTATAGGCGATCAGGCGTTTGAGGTCGCCGCCGAGCTGACCGAGCGCGCCGAAGGCGCCCGCCACCACGCCGATCAGCGCCAGTGCGCCGATAGCCGGACCGAAATACTGTGCCGCATCGGGAACCAGCGGCAGCATCAGGCGCAGCATGCCGTAGGCGCCCATCTTCGACATTACTGCCGCCAGCAGGATGGACGCGGCTGGCGGCGCTTCGCTGTAGGCGTCGGGCAGCCAGGTGTGGAAGGGCCAGATGCCGAGTTTGATCGCAAATGCGATAAAGATTGCCCAGAACGCAATCGATGTGTAGAGCAGCGGGTAGCGCCCAAGCACATCGGCAATCCCCAGTTGCTCGACATAATTGAAGATAATCTCACGCAGCGTCAGGTCCACCGGATCGAGCGGCGCTCGTTCGACGGTCAACCCCTGGCCAAGGCGCGCCAGCGTGATCAGGTCGAACGTTGGGATGCCGGCGGCAGCCGTAGCAACATAGAAGAACTGGAAGAGCAGCAGCATGCCGATCGACCCGGCCATCGTATAGACAAAGAACTTGAGCGCGGCATCGCGGCGACGGCGCTCCGGGTCGGCGTCGGCAGCGTGGCGGCGTCCCCATCCCTGGATGAGGAAATACGCCGGTACCAGGCTGAACTCCCAGAAAATAAAGAAGAAGAAGAAATTGAGCGCCAGGAAGTACCCCAGCATCGCCGCTTCCAGCAGGAACATGAGCGCAGTGTACAGTTTCACCCGCTCCGTGATGTTGAACGATGCCAGCATTGCCACCGGCGTCATAGCTGCTGTGAGAATGACCAGCGGCATACTGATGCCGTCCACCCCGACAAAATAATCGACCCGGATCGCCTGCACCCACGGGACCTTCTCGACGAACTGCACCACCCCTTGCCCATCGGCGGTCGCATTCGGATTGAATCCAGCCCAGACGACAATCGCCAGCGCCAGGGGAATGGTCGACCACGCGGTTGCGCCGATCTTCACCGTCCGATCATCGAGTCGCAGCGCACCCGCCAGACCGGTCAGCGCCAGGCCGACCAGCGGCGACAGGATGAGGAGTGTGAGCCAGGGTGTCGATGCGTATGCCAGGTATGCCATGGATTCACCGCATGTACTGCGCGTAACTGCATTATGCTTCTTCTAGGAACGCGGGCGTCACTCTGGTGAGTGACGAGTGATGAGTGATGAGTGACGAGCGCTCGTCCGTAACCATCTGCGCTCCTCTTGGGAACACGGGCGTCTCGCTCGTGAGTGACGAGTGATAAGTGATGAGTGACGGGCGCTTGTCCGCAACCATCTGCGCTCCTCAACGCGGGCGTCTGTCCGCACGAGAAATCACCTGGATCGGCGGGGCGGCGTGGGCTGGCAACTGTCGCAGCCATTCTGCCGCCGATGTTGCGGAGGCAACCCCGAACCACCTATAGCCCGGTCCGGCCCGCGCAGGCGGGCTTCGGCAACCAGAGCCCATGACTCTAGTCGCCGGGCGGGGCGGGCAGACCTCACTCCCTGTTCAACGCACCAGATACAGATACAGGACACCGAGCACAACCGCTCCCGCGAACGCCAGCGCCACATAGTCCTGCACCTTGCCGGTCGTCGCGCGGCGGGTACGGTCGCCAGCAACCTGCGTGCCGGTCGCCATCAGGTCGGCGCCGTCGTTCAGCATCGCATCGTCGATGATGAAATTGACCTGCCCTAGGAACTGGGTGAAGCGTCCCGTTTCGATCACGATGCGGTCAATCACATGTTCGTCAAACCAGGTCCAAATACGCGCCAGCGCTGCAGCAGCGATGCCGAATGTTGCGGCGTACAGTTCATCGACGTAGAACTTGCGGTTGAGCACCGTAAAGATGCCGGGCATCATCTGCTCCAGCGGATCGGCTTCCTCAGCGGACGCTGTGAAGGCGTTACGGTACACCAGCCATCCCAGGAAGATGCCGCCAATCGCTATCGCACTGGAGATTCCCATGACTAGCAGGTTCAGTTTTCCGGCTTCCTGCCCGAAGAAATCCGCCAGATGGTGGAAGCCGTCGAACGGCAGGTTGACGACGCCGGCAAACACCGCGAACAGCGCCAGAATAACCAGCGGCACAGTCATCGTCCAGGGGCTTTCGTGCGGGTCGTGCGCTTCGTGGTGATGGTTGTCGTGCGAGATGAAGGCATACGGCTGCTGCCGTGGGTGATGCCCGCGGAAGGTTCCAAAAAACACCACCATAATCTGGCGCGTCATATAGAACGCCGTCAGCAGCGATGCCAGGCTGAGCGTCACCCACACCAGCGTGTTGGCGCGGAACGCATCCGCCAGGATTTCGTCCTTGCTCCAGAAGCCAGCGAAACCAGGGAACCCGGCGAGCGCCAGGAAGCCGGCCATGTACGTCAGGAACGTTACCGGCATAAAGCGGCGCAACCCGCCCATATTCCGAATATCCTGCGCCGTATTCGAGTCGTGCCCGACGGTCGCTTCCATGCCGTGAATGACCGAGCCGGATCCGAGGAACAGGAGCGCCTTGAAGAAGGCATGGGTAAGCAGGTGGAACAGCGCCGCCACCCAGCCGCCAATGCCAAGCGCCGCAACCATGAACCCCAATTGCGAGAGGGTCGAATACGCCAGAATGCGCTTGATGTCAAACTGTCCGACAGCGATCAGCGCAGCAAAGAGCGCCGTGAACGCGCCAATCGTTGCAACGATCGGCAAGGCGTCGCTGACCTGGAAGATCGGGAAGGTGCGCGCCGTCAGGAACACCCCCGCTGAGACCATTGTGGCAGCGTGGATGAGAGCGGAAACCGGCGTCGGACCTTCCATCGCATCGGGAAGCCAGACGTGGAGCGGGAACTGCGCCGATTTGCCGATTGTGCCGCTGAAGATCAGCAGCGCGATGCCGGTGGCGGCGCTGATCCCAATGCCGGTCGTGGTCGTCGCCAAGCGCTCGAGCAGCTCGGGGTTGAACACCTGCCCCGGTCCTGTGCCGAGTTCGAGCGTTCCGGCTTCGGTCCACAGCCATGCCAGACCGATCATGAAGAGCACATCGCCGATGCGCGTAGTGATGAATGCCTTAATCGCCGCCTGGCGCGGGGTAATCTGGTTCGGGTCGGCGTAATTCTTATCGTACCAGAACCCGATCAGCAGGTACGAGCACAGACCCATAATCTCCCACGCCATGAAGAACAGGAGCAGGTTGCTCGCCATCACCATCGCCAGCATGGCAGCGGTGAAGAGCGAGATAAACGAAAAGAAGCGCGCCTGGCGCGGGTCGTGCGCCATGTAGCCGACTGAGAACAGGTGAATGCAGGTGGCGGTGATTGTCACCATCACCAGCATTGCCGCCACCGCCGGGTCGATGATGTACCCCATGGTGAAGGGAACATCACCGCCAGCCGGCGCCCAGCGAATGGTGCGCACGATATTTGGATCGTGCCACTCGAACTTGTGCCCGGCGCCTTTGTCGGCGGCAGGCTCGGCGGCATACGCCTTTTCTTCCGTATGCGCCGCAACTGTGCCGTCCGCTGCAATCTTCACGCCGCTGGCGACTTCGATGGCTGTGCCGAGGGCGATGACTGTCGCAGCGACCATCAATAGCGTCGCCAACCAGGCGCTCGCGTTCTTATTGCGCTGAATCGGCGTCAGCGTAATGACCGCGAACCCGATCAGCGGCAGTAGCGGGATGAGCCAGGCATTCTGAAGAAACCATCCCATACGCAGTCCTTAACCGCGCAAACTATCGACCTCATCGGCGTTGACCGTCTGGCGCGCCCGGTAGATCGCAATGATCATTGCCAGACCAACCGCGGCTTCTGCCGCAGCGACGGTAATCACAAACAGCGCAAATGTCTGCCCGGCGACGACATTCGGCTCCAGGTAGCGCCAGAACGCGACCAAATTGATATTAACGGCGTTGAGCATTAATTCGATGCCCAGCAGGATGCCGACTGTATTACGCCGCGAGAGAGCGCCGAACAATCCGACGCAGAACAGTGCGCCAGCCAGCGTGAGCACCCAGGGAAGCGGAACCGCCTCAGTGATTGACGGCATAACACGCCTCGATGCAGAACCACAGCAGAGAAGGAACAGATGTTGCCACGATTACGTCTCACTGCCCGTCGCCTCGGACGGCTGGACAGCAGTCGCCGCCGGTTCGGGGCGCGGTGCGGGCTGCTGCCGCTGCTGTTGTCGCTGGCGCAGGCGCACCTGTTCTGCCAGCGTCAGCACGCGGCGGCGGCGCTCGCGCTCCTCAAAGGCGACAACGATCGCCCCGATCATCGCAACTGTCAGCAGGATCGCCGCTACTTCGAATGGCAGTAAATATTCGCGCATAAATGCTGCGCCGATCTGTTGCGCACCAGAGATGGCTGGCGGTTGCCCGGCTGGCGGAGGCGGCGGGAGTTGCCATGCATGGGTCATAACCGTCGGCACAATCAGGAGACTGAAGAGCGCTGCTGGAACGATCAGCGCAATCCACCAGCGCGGCGTCAGTTGGCGGTTCTGGCTGCCTTCTAGATCGCGCGTCAGCATGATGGCAAACAGGATCAGAATCGACACTGCTCCGACGTAGATCAGCACCTGCGCGACGCCGAGGAACTCCGCTTCCATCAATAGATAGAGCGCGCCAACGCCGAAGAATGATGAAATCAGCCAGAGCGCGGCATGCACGATATTCTTTACCGTGACGGTCATAATCGCAGACGCCAGAATGATCGCGGCAAAGATCAGAAAGAGAACGGTAATAAGCGTATTCATACAAAATACCAAATATGACGACCGATGCTGATATTGATATCAGGGCGCGATGACCAGTTCCTCTTCGTCCCACTCCGCCTCTCTAGGGCGCTGGTTGATGGCGAGAATCCAGTAAGCGGCGGCAATGTTGATAATCGCCGTCACTAGCACGGCGATCAATTGACGTTGCCAGGGAGCGAACCCGTCCAGGTTGACCAATCCGCCCCACTGCGCGCTCGTCCACTGCGTCAGCCCCACCATAAGCGATGCCGACACGATATTGACCAGCGCGAGCGGCAGCAACAATTTCCAGGCAAAGTCCATCAACTGGTCAACGCGCAGCCGTGGAAAGGCGCCGCGCAGCCAGATCATCACAAAGAACAGAATCCAGATTTTCGCAAGCAGGTAGAAGGCCGACAGCGCCGCTGCGACATGCACCCATGGACCGCCCATATTCGCCAGCGCCGCAACTCCCGGTCCCTGCCATCCGCCGAGGAACGCGGTGGCCGCAAGCGCCGACAGCGCGAAGTTGAGGATGTACTGCGCGATATAGAACGTTGCAAACTTCATGCCGCTGTACTCGGTCATGTAACCTGCGACAATCTCCGAGTCCGCTTCGGGAATATCGAACGGGGTGCGTTCACCTTCGGCGAGCGCTGCGATGAAGAAGACGAGGAAGCCAAGAAACCCGACCGGCGTAAACACCCACCAACCCAAACCTAGGTCGAGCGCCTGCACCGGTTCATTCGGCGAACCAGGAAACGACGTGACGGTGCTGTACAGCAGCGGTGAACACCCTGCCGGATCGCCGCAGAGAATGGTAGCGCCCATGATCGGCACGCCTGCCTGCATGTAGGGCAGATCCAGCAGCGACATTCCGCCTGCCAGAACGACAACCGTCAGCAGCGCAGTGACTGCCGGGATTTCGTAGGAGACCAGTTGCGCAACTGCGCGCATCGCACCGAGGAGCGCGAACTTGTTGTTCGACCCCCAACCCGCCATCATCAACCCAACGCCCGACACCGCCGATACCGCCACGATGTAGAGCAGTGCAACGTTCAGATCAATCGGTTCCCAACCGCGCCCCCATGGGACGACGGCGAGCATCATCGCCACCGGTGCGAGCGCGACAATCGGCGCCAGCAGATGGACCCAGCGATCAGCGTTGCGCGGTACAATGTCCTCTTTGGTGAACATCTTGACCGCATCGGCGATCGGCTGCAGCAACCCGGCTGGCCCGACCCGGTTTGGACCGAGGCGATCCTGCATGCGCGCAATCACGCGTCGTTCCGCCCAAACCATCATGATGAAATTCCCGACGGCGTAGAACAGCACAATGAGCGTCACCAGCAGATAGGCGATCAAAACGATCAGCCAGTCGGGAAGGGCGCCGCCAATCCATGATCGCAGGATATCTGTCATAGGGTGCTCACCTATTATTCTTCGCTTCCATCGCGTTGCGCAGCCGCTTTCTTGGCGGCATTGGCGGCGCGAATGGCAGCCAGGCGGGCGGCTTTGTCAGCAGGCATGCTGCTGGCGGGCGGCGCGGCGTCGGCGGCTGGCGCGGCGCTTTCCACCACAGGCGGCGCGGCGTCGGCGGCTGGCGCGGCGCCTTCGGCAGCCGCTTTCTTGGCGGCATTGGCGGCGCGAATGGCAGCCAGGCGGGCGGCTTTGTCGGCAGGCATGCCGCTAGCAGGCGGCGCAGCGTCGGCGGCTAGCGCGGCGCCTTCGGCAGCCGCTTTCTTGGCGGCATTGGCGGCGCGAATGGCAGCCAGGCGGGCGGCTTTGTCGGTCGGTGCGCTGTCGGTTGCCGGTTCGGGAACCGCTTCGGCGGCCTTTTCGGCAGCCCGGGCGCGTGCGGCTGCCAGGCGGGCAGCTTTATCGACTGGCGCGGCTTCAGGCGCTGCAGGGGCGGGAGCGGGCGCCTGAGCGGCAGCTTCAGCGCGTTTCGCCTTGATCTTTTCGATCATCTGCGGCGCGACGCCGATCAGGTCAGGACGGCGCTTCATGTTGCCCTGCAGCTTCTTCATCGCGCTGTCCTTTACCTCTGCCCAGAACGTCGGCGCAATCTTTTCGTAGTAGGAGATTGGGCGGTTTAACGCTTCCTTGTTGAGCGTCAACCCGCCGTGCACGTCGGTCGAATACTCAAACTCGTGATCCATCTTAATAGCGTCGAATGGGCAGACTTCCGCGCACAGACCGCAACTCATGCAGGCGTCGTACTCGATCAGAAACTCAGCAACTGCCGGAACCGGCTTGCCAGTTGCCGGATCGCGCGCCTGCGTCATATGGATGACCTGCGGCGGGCAGATGCGCTGACACTGAAAGCACGAGGTGCACAGCTCCTGCCCGGTTTCGTCGTCATAGAGGAGAATCGGAAAGTTGCGAAACGCCTCTGGCAGCTTCAGACGTTCTTCTGGGTACTGAACAGTAAAAACGCCCGTCTGCTGGCTCGGTCTTTCCAGCTTGCGCGTCAGCGCATCGCGGAAATGGCGAAACACGACCTCGAGGCCCGTCAACAACCCTTGCCCGGCGCGCAATGTGGTCCGGCCGCGATCGATAACATACACCTTGCCTCGAGTCGTTTGGATCTCTGTCGTTTCGGTCTGTATCTCAGTCGTCATCAAGGCTGCACCCTTACTCTGCTTTCAGCACTACGCTCGAAGCGTCGCATCCTGCACGCACGTGGTGCATCTCGATCGATTCTTGCGTTTGTTTGGACTATTTTGCATTATCCCAGGTTAAGTTTCAAATCAAGGACGATACTGTCAACCCTCGTGTATGCTTGTCCCGTTTGCCGTTTCTTGGGCCACGGAGACACAGAGAGCGCCGAGAGGAGCATCACCATTCTTTGCCAGACCCCCACGGGGGAGCGCTCCTGCGCCGTTTGCCACGCATTTGGAGACGTTACGGTGCAACGTCTCTACCGGAAACGTTCAACACTCAATGCGTCACCGATCCACTTCACCCATCACAATGTCGATGCTGCCGAGGATGACCACCACATCGGCGACCTTATGACCGCGGCACATATCGCCGAGCGGCGTCAGGTTGATGAACGACGGCGCACGCACCTTGTAGCGGTACGGTCGCTCACTGCCATCGCTCACAAGGTAGAAGCCCAATTCTCCTTTGGGCGACTCAATGCGCGCATATACGTCACCAGGTGGCGGGCGCAGCGCCTTCTGCTTACTAATGCTCGCCATAGCCGGGTTGATATGCCCGCCGGTCGTGTCGGGCAAACGTTCAATCACCTGCTGCAGAATGCGATAACTCTGCCGCATCTCCTCAATGCGGATCAGAAAGCGGTCATACACATCCCCGACTGACCCGATCGGGATGTCGAAGTCAAGTTCGCCATACACGCTGTACGGCTCGGCGCGGCGCACATCGTACGGAATGCCCGACGCGCGCAGCACCGGACCGGTGACGCTGTATGAGACAGCGACTTCCTTCGGCAGAATGCCAACGTTCACCGTGCGCGACAGCAGGATCTCATTTTCCTTCAGTAGGCGCTCAAACTCATCGAAGAAGGCAGGCAGTCCCTGCATTAGCTCCTTGAGTTGCGGGATGAACTCAGGCGGCAGATCGCGCCACACACCGCCGAAGCGGAAGTAGTTGCACATCATCCGCGCACCGCTTGCCATCTCAAACAGGTCGAGGATCTTTTCCCGCTCGCGCATGCCGAACATGAGCGGCGTCTGCCAGGCGCCCATATCGTTCAGCAGGAAGCCAATGGCTGAGGCATGGTTCAGGATGCGGGTCAGTTCGACCATCAGCACACGAATATACTCGGCACGCTGCGGCACGCTGATGCCAGCCAGCTTTTCAACGGCGAGCGCCAGCGCGTGGTTATTCGCCATCGAGTTGAAATAATCAAGGCGGTCGGTGTACGGCATCGACTGAATGTAGGTCGAAACCTCCGCCAGTTGCTCGTGGTTGCGGTGCAGATACCCGAAGACTGGCTTCAGATCGACGATCGTCTCGCCGTCAAGGGTAACAATCATCCGGAAGACGCCATGGGTCGACGGGTGCTGCGGACCGATATTGATCTGGAGTTCTTGCGTTTGAAGCATCGCTCACATCCCGCACGTTATCACTCTTCACTCTCGCCGAAATACTTATCGCCTTGCTTGGGAAAATCTTTGCGCATTGGCCATCCCTCAAACTCATCCCACATATAGATGCGGGTCAGATTCGGATGACCGGTAAATACGACGCCAAACAGGTCATAAGCCTCACGCTCCTGGAAATTCGCACCGGGCCATTCATTGGTCAGTGATGGCACGACCGGATTGTCGCGCGGCACGCGGGTCTTAATAACCAGGGCGGGACCGCCGTCGAGATGATAGAAATGGTACACCATTTCGATGACGCCATCGGCGAGATAATCGACCGCCGTGATATTCGAGAGCAACTCGTAGCCGAGGACGTCGCGCACGTAGCGCGCCACTTCTAGGAGACGCTCAGGATACACCACGGCATCGTCGGTGGCTAATAGATCGACAGGAGCGTGTTCTCCCCGCTTATGGCGCGCCGCCTTCCCATCGTCAGCCGACGCCTGGTTGCTGTTCCCCGTCTGCGTGCGGGTGCGGGTCGGCATCAAGACGCCCGGCAGATCGCGTGCCAGTCGCTCTTTGAGTTCAGCGCTGCTCATCCTTGGCATGGTCTACCTCGACAGCAGGGCGTTTCAGGTCGTTGTGTTCAATCTCTGGCGAAATGCCTTTCGCTTTATAGGGTGACTCCAGCTCGACGGTGTCGTCCATGATCGGGAACTGGCGCACCAATTCAGGGTGTTCGATCATACCGGAGCGCATTTCGCCCTGGGTTGGCGAGGTATACGGACTGATGAGCGGCAACCCGCCAACCGGATCGACCAGTTTGCCATCGATCTCCAGCCCGTGCTTCCCGAACGTCGGCACCGGATATTCCTTCGCTTCGCGCCTGCCATACCAGCGCACCTGATTGATGCGTTGCGCGTCGATTTGCTTTTGCAGGGTCATCAAAGCGTGGAGCAGGGCTTCAGGGCGCGGCGGGCATCCCGGAATGTACACATCGACCGGGATCAAGAGATCGATGCCGCGCAGCACATTATACCCATCGCGGAACGGACCGCCGGATGTAGCGCAGGCGCCCATTGAAATAACATAGCGCGGTTCGGGCATCTGATTATAGAGGCGCACCACCTGCGGCGCCATCTTCTTCGTTACCGTCCCCGCGACGATCATCAGATCTGCCTGGCGCGGCGACGCGCGAAACATCTCGGCGCCGAAGCGCGCCAGGTCGAAGCGCGCCAGTCCGGTCGCCATCATCTCAATGGCACAGCATGCAAGACCAAACGACAGGGGCCAGATTGAAGAGCGCCGACCCCAGTTATAAAATCGCTGAATAGTCGTCAAAAAGACGCCATGCTTTTCCGCTTCAAGCTGAATATCGCGGTCATCAGACATTGCTCATCTCCCTCCCGCCGCTCATTTCTCGTCTCGAGTCTCTTGCCCCCAGGCTGCCGACGAGTATTGTCTCGCCTCGCTCCTCTCGCCTCCCGCCTCTCAACCTCTATACCCACTCCAGCGCACCCTTCTTCCATTCGTACACTAGACCGCCAACCAGGATGACTAGAAAGATTGCCATTGCGATCAGTGCGAACAGTCCTACTTGCCCATATGCGGCTGCCCATGGATAGAGGAAAACGACCTCGATATCAAAGATGACAAATGCCAGAGCGTACAAATAGTACTGAATCTTAAACTGCACCCGAATATCACCAACTGCTTCCAGCCCGCATTCATACGTGTCGAGCTTGATCGGCGTGGGACGTTTGGGACCGAGCAGGTATGCGGCCACCAGTGGCACGAGCGGGAAGATGATCGCGCCAATGAAGAACACGCCGATAAATGCGTAGTTTGCCAACATCGGACTGCGCTCCTTCTGGGGAATGCGGGTGCAATAACGCTGTTGAGTATATCACAACCCTTCGTGAAATCGCAAACAAACTGGTAAAAAGGCTGCAACTACAGGTTGCAGATAGTATGTGTAAACATGGAAACATTGCATATCGAACGTGGGAAGGTTGCCAGTGGAAGGTTGCAGGCAAGGTCGGGGCGTTTCTCGTGGGCGTTTGCCGCAGAGTTACCCGTTGCGTGGCGGAAAGGCAGCGCACGACAATGCACTCGTAAGAATGTGGCAGGTGCGATGGCGGGAAGGTTCAAAGGAGAACGCCGGACGTTGAACCATGGGACGCTGGCGCTGCTCCTACTCTCGGTGCGACCGACCGTTGCGGGCTTAGCCCGCGCTAAGCGCGTGAACGTCCCGAAGAGACGCGCCTGCCCTGAGCATGGGCTCATAAATAGACCAGCA
Source organism: Roseiflexus sp. (assembly GCA_025062325.1). GTDB lineage: Bacteria > Chloroflexota > Chloroflexia > Chloroflexales > Roseiflexaceae > Roseiflexus. The sequence goes on along the minus strand of JANXAL010000038.1, from coordinate 20,462 downwards.
TTCTGAACGTTGCGGGCTGAAATCCTTGCTGAGCTCATCAAAGCCCCTTTGGGGCTTCCACGTCCTAAGCGAGGGCTTGAGACCGCAGCTCAGAGAACGCGCGACCTGGCAGCGCGAGTCGTCTATCGGATGTGTTTCTTATTCTTGAGAAGGTCCAGACTGTAGGCATTCCAGAGGATCGAGCCATCACTCCAGATAGATGATCTGCGTTGTTTCGCCATGAGAGGTACGGCTCTCAACCGGGAAGCCGCATTTCTGGATCAAGCGATGCACTCCTTCGTTATCTGCCAGGGAGATGCCGCGCAGACGCTTGATGCCGCGCACCAGCGCCAGCTGAATGAGCAGGTCGAGCATAATCGTCCCCAACCCTTCACGCTGATAGTCATCACGCAGCACAATTGCAAACTCAGCGGTATCGGGGTCGTTCTTATCGAGCACAAAACGCACAACGCCGATGGCGTGCTCTTCCCCATTCTCGCGCGCCAGTGCAATGAACGCCGCCTGTTGCCGTTCATTGAAATCGGCGTAGCGTCGCGCCTCGCGCCACAGGATGTCGTCCGGCAGATCGGGCAGCGCAGTAAAGAATCGGAAGCGCCGTGTTTCCGGCGAGAGATGGTGAAACAGATCGACCAGCAACCCCGCGTCGGTCGGGCAGATATGCCTGATGCGCACCTCGCGCCCCTTGCGGGTAGTAACGGTTACAGAGCCATGACCCCGAACAAAGTGGCTGGATTCAGTGCGTGTCGTCATAGTTTCCTCTACCTGTGATACCTCCGTGTGCTATGATACACTCGATCACACCTGAGTAGGGTTGACATTTCTCGACTTTTATAACGCAGTGCGTTACACTTAGGAATGAGCTGATGAGATCAACAGTTGCGACATACCGCCTTGCCCTGGTAGGCTTTGGGAGCGTTGGTCGCGGACTTGCCGAAATTTTGTCGTTACACCATCAGCGTTTTGTCAATCGCTACGGCGTCGATGTGCGCATTGTCGCCGTCTGCACCCGGCGCTGGTGTGTGTACGAGCCGAATGGGATAGATGCGGCAACGTTGCTACGTGCTGCGGCGTCGAATGCGGTCGGTGAATTGCCGGGCGCGTGCGCCTGGAGCGCCGATCAGATGATTGCCCAGGCAGATGCCGATGTGCTGGTGGAAGCGTCGCCGACCGATATGGCGACAGGCGAACCGGCGACGACGCATATCCGGGAGGCAATTGCGCGCGGGATGCACGTTATCACTGCCAACAAAGGGCCGATTGCGCTCCACTTTGCTGAACTGCGCCGTCTCGCGGAAGAGCGCGGCGTCATGCTCGGCTTCGAAGCCACCGTGATGTCGGGAACGCCAGCACTGCGCCTAGGATGGAGCGACCTTGCAGGGTGCGAGATCCAGGAAGTGCGCGGAATTGTGAACGGCACAACCAATTTCATTCTGACCAGAATGGAGCGCGGAATGGACTATGCCAGCGCCCTGGCGGAAGCGCAACGTTTGGGGTACGCTGAAGCCGATCCGACCGGCGACGTGGAGGGGTACGATGCCGCAGGCAAAGCTGCCATCCTGGCGAATGTCCTGATGGACGCGCGCCTGACTCCGGCAGACGTTGAGCGTGAAGGGATTACCGGCATCACGCACGACATGGTCGCGGCTGCAGCAGTGGCAGGCGAACGCTGGAAACTGATTGCGCGCGTCTGGCGGGACGGTCAGACCGTGCGGGCAGCCGTGCGTCCAATGCGGCTGATGGTCGAACATCCGCTGGCTAGCGTCGATGGAGCGACCAATGCTCTGATGATCAGTACCGATCTATTGGGTGACGTAACTATCATTGGTCCTGGGGCGGGCGGGGTCGCCACGGGCTTTGCGATCCTGTCCGATCTACTGGCGCTGCACAGGATGAGAAGAACCGAGAACTGAGAACCAAAAACTAAAGAACCGCGAACCGGAGATGCGCTCTCTCGCGTGGTCAGCGAATGCGATCAGCGAATAAGCGCATGGAAATGATCGACGCCCGTTGCGCGTCCGGCGCCTTGCGCCTTGAACTGGCGAATGAGGCAATGGATACGGTGCAAAACGAAATTGTGGAGCTTGCTGTCCGAACGTTCTCTTCCCCGGCTCCCAACGAGCGAGGCGAGGCAGCGTCTGCAACCCCGGCGCATTCCCAGCATAATGTTCAAGTATCCAGCAAGAATGATGGATACGCCCTCGGGGGCGGGCAGAGACATCCGCGCACCTGATTAAGGATGACGTGTTATGCCAGGTCGGCAACCCGTCCCGATGTCTCTGTTCCGAACGAATGGAGCGGCGTCAGGTGGAAGTGCGCTTTGGGCAGCGTAGACTCTGGCGGTGGCGTTCTGCTCGCTGAAATGCTCGCCGTTTCATACCCGTTCCTCCCCGGCCAGTCTTTTGGAGATGCGGCATTCAAAGGGCGCGTCTACGTAGAACGCTGATTTCTCGGAAAACGTCCCCAACCCTAACCTCTAACACCTAACTCCATCTAAGGGAACAGGCGCTGTGGCACCCACCACAGATAGATGGCCATGCCGAACAGCTCGACCAGCGATTGGAACACAATCACGACAACCGCGACCTCGAAGCCCGGCGGGAGCGCCAGCGCTAGCGGCAGCACCACGAACGAGTTGCGGGTGCCGAAACTGAATGCCAACGCCCGTCCCTGGCGCGCTGGCAGTCGGAATAGTGCGGCCATCGACCGCGCAATGGCGCTTGCAACGATCAGGAACGCGCCGAAGATGAGCAGCAGCGGACTCAGCCAGGCGACTGAACCCGCAACCAGATAGACCTGCGACGCAGCAATGATGAAGACAACGATGGCAAGCAGCGGAACCGGCAGCCAGCCGAGGCGTTCGATCAGAAAAGCGCGATTGCTGCCGCTCTCGACCCACCGTTCCGTCGCTAGCGCTGCCAGTAGCGGCAGGACGATCAATCCGAGAAATGCTTTGAGCATATCGCCGGTGGCAAGCGTTATCGCCATCTCTCCGCCAAGCAAAACCCACAGATACAGGGGCAGCAGGAGCATTTGCAGCAGCAGACTGAGCGGCGCGAAAGCGATGGCGCTCTTCGTATCGCCGCCTCCCAAGTGGGTAAAGGTGATAAACCAGTCGGTGCACGGAACCAGCAAAACCATCGCAATGCCCAGACGCACTACAGAGTTATCGGGCGCTAAAAGGATCAGTCCCCAGACTGCCAGGGGCAGGATGATGAAGTTGCCGATAACCGCTGCTGCCAGAAAACGGGCATCGGCAAAGGCGTCGCGCAGATGCGTCAGCGGTATCTGCGTCATCGTTGCGTAAATGAGCGCGCCGAGTACGTACCAGAGCGCCGTTTCCAGCGCTGCGCCTGTCTCGGGCGAGATAAAACCGATAATCAAACCGGCAGAGATTGAAGCCAGATAGATGAGGACCTGATATTTCTCGAGCGATTGGCGGGTCAAGCAGCAGGTCTCCGGGGTGCAGTTGTGATCTTTCAGAAAACGCTGTATCGCTATGGGCTTAGAGAAGCAGCCTTCGTATCCCTTCGTGTTCTTCGTGGATCGCAGCAGTGCAACAGGTCAGCTATGAAGCGCACGAATGAGCACGGGTGAGGCGACTCCTATCAGCATATCCAGCCATCCGCGCGGATCCGTCTCGATCCGTGCATATCCGTGTTCCACCAATTACATTGTACCAGAGGCGCCGCCAAACAGCCAGCGGAACCACGATTGCTGCCCGGCAACCTGCTCCTGCACCGGCGCGTCGGTCAGGCATGCGTCGAACGCAGCCTTGAGTTGATTGCCGTCCAGTCCTCCGGGGGTTCCAATGAACACCATCTGCGTGCCAGGAATTACATCGCCCCACGCTTCTCCGACCGTTACCGTAATTCGCACCCCGACGATCTGAAGGATAGCGCGACGTTTCGGCGTTTCCGCCAGGTAGAGAATCCCCTTGCCGCGGAAGATCGTCGCTGGCAGATCCTGCAGCGCAGTGCGCAGCTTCTTCAGGCTGAATGGCTGATCATTGACATAACTCCATGAACTGAACTCGGTGCTATGGTCGTGGTGATGATCGTGATCATGGTCGTGATCGCAGTGCGGACCGTGATCGTGATTGTGGTCATGGTGCGCGTCGTGAGCGTGGTCATGGCGAGAGAGGACAACATGCGGCTGCACATCAAGCCGGTAGCGACCGACGCCAAGGATCAGACTCATCGGCACATCGCCGTGGACGGCGGGAAGGATGCGTGCGCGCGGCACGATCTGGCGCACCCACTGTTCAACCTCGGCTCGCTGTTCCTCACTGACGAGATCGACCTTGCTCAGCACCACCACATCCGCTGCGCTGATCTGATGGATAATCAGATCCTCGTAGTACTGCTGCCGCCTCGCATACTCTGCATCAACCACTGTGATAACCGAGTCGAGCCGGAAGAAGGGACGCAATTCGGGAAGGTCAAACGTCTCCGCCATTGCCCATGGATCACTCACGCCGCTCGCCTCGATAATGAGATATTCGGGCGGGTCGGCGCGATCCAGCAGAAGCAGCGCTGTCTTGAGCAGGTCGCTGCGGATGGTGCAGCAGATGCAGCCGTTGGCGAGCGAAATCGTTTCCCCCTCGACGCCGACGACGAGCTGCGTATCGATATTGATGCTGCCGAAATCGTTCACTAGCACCGCCACTTTCAAACCATGGTCGGCGTGGAGGATTCGGTTGAGCAGCGTGGTCTTTCCGGCGCCTAAAAAACCGGTGAGAATGGTCACCGGAACCGGTTGCAAGGGCGCTTGAATAGACATAGCTGGTTCTCCTGAACATATGACGATGTCACGATCGTCGTCGCGGGACGCAACACGGGCAGCCAGGACCGTGGAGTGCGCGCGCAACCTGCTCCGGGCTGGCGTAGATCGGCGTTGACGCGCTGCGCGACCGGATACTGAAGGTGCTCAGGTTGCGGGCGCATAACCCGTGACAGACCGGGCACTCGACCGGATCATCGGCGCGCCAGGACGGGCGGAGTTCTTCGACTTCAATCTCGCACTCCGGGCAGGTGTAGGTGTAGAGCGGCATAGATTCGTCCGTATTGCCAGGATACGTTTATGATATATGCTATCACTTATGAAAGGGAATGTCAATGATTTGACATGGCGCTCAAAACCAGGCATACTGAGATTGCACAGGTATTGCACACATTGACCAGGAGAGTTCACGTCATGGGCATATACGACATTACCGCCAATCTGATTGACGGCACGCCGCAGCCGCTCAGTGACTACCGCGGCAAGGTGCTGCTGATCGTCAACGTTGCCAGCAAATGCGGGTTTACGCCGCAGTATGCTGGTCTTGAAGCGCTCTATCGTCGCTACCGGGACGAGGGGTTCGCAGTGCTCGGATTCCCGTGCGACCAGTTCGCCGGGCAGGAGTACGACGATCCCAATGCCATCCGGCAGTTCTGCACGCGCAACTACGGAGTCAGTTTCCCGATCTTCGAGAAGATTGACGTCAACGGTCCAAACACTCACCCCTTGTTTGCTCTGCTGAAAAAGGAGAAGCCGGGGTTCCTGGGCATTCCAACGATCCCGTGGAACTTCACCAAATTCCTGGTCGATCGCCAGGGAAAGGTGCGCCGCCGTTACGCCCCGATTGACACTCCCGAAAAGATAGAGCGCGATATCGTTGCGCTGCTGCGCGAGCCAGCGTCGGTTGCTGTTCAGTGAAACCACGTTCCGACGCTCTTTTCCCCTTCATCCCCCTGCCTCCTTCTCCCACCCCCCTTCGCTCCCGCGTGCGGGGGGTTGGGGGTTCCACGCACATATCGCGCCCGTCACCGAAATCTCGTCCTCTGCATGCGGGGGAGTAGGGGGGAGGATTTCCAAGCGCTGGCGCGTCACGTTCTTCGCCCCCTGCATGCAGAGGGGTGGGGAGAGGGGGAGTTTGCGCATCGCAACGCTCAAGACGGGTGATGCAATGCAAGGGCTTGCCGAAAAAATCTACACGCATGAGAAGCCCTGAAGGGGCTTGTACGATCTCAGCCAAGGCTTCAGCCTGCAGCGCCTTATTTTCTTTTCACCAGCCACCGGGCGGGTAGGCGGATAGCGGAATAATTATTCAAAAACCATAAGTCGCCGAGCGCGTAGGATCCACCAGCCGCCAGGCGCAGCGAAGGTAGCAGCTTTCCAAAGCGATTTGACAACATAGATGATATAAACTATCATTTGTGGCGATGAGCAAAACCAATCGCTCACCACGAAGTTCTCTCCGGTGCAGCACACGGCGTGACCGCCGACGGTTGTGGTTCTATCGGGGTTTTACTGAAAAGGAAGGCGCATATGAAAGTCGCATACGTGTTCGCCAGCGATATGTCGGCGACGTACAAACTCGGCAAGATGATCCTGCCGCAACTCGAACAGGGTATACACGGCGCGCAGGTGGTTGGGATGATGTTTTTCGACGACAACCTGTACGTGTTGCGCAAGGGTGATCCGATCGGGGAGCGCCTGGCGAAGATTGCAAAGGAGCAGAACATTCTCCTGATGGTGTGCGACCGCTGCGCCATTGAGCGCGATCTTGGGGAGGGCGATTTCACGCAGTGTGGTCTCGGGCAGGTCAAAGCGAAAGGACTGGTCGAGGGCGTAGTTGCTGGCTGCTTCCCGCAGTTGTACGAAGCGCTCGCCGGGAGTCCGCCGGATCAGGTAATCACGCTGTGAGTATGCGGAAACACGGGCGACGGCTAACTGTCTACGAAAATGGGCGGCAGGGCGCGCTAGCGTCGGGGCAACCCCTGTGGTTGCCCCTCACAGGTGGAGATTTTGCCAGTGAGCCTTTATGTTGCATCACCCGCTTGGAGCGTTGGGATGCGCAAACTCTCCCTTTTCCCCCCCAGCCCCCGCATGCGGGGGGGCGAAGAGTCTACGGGCTGACCGCAACCGGCAGGCGGGCCCCAACCCCCCGGATGCGAGGAGCGAAGGAGGAGCAGCAAAAACCGCAATCGTTGCAATCGCCCAACCCCCCGCGTGCGGGGGGCGAAGGGGGGTGGGAGAAGAGGGTGGAAGGGATGAGGGGACAAAGGGCGTCGGGGTGCGGCAAATCCGCTTCGCACGCCAAAAAGCCTACCTGAGAGCGTGGTTGCCCGGTGTGACCACTAGGCGGCAGGGGCGCGCCACCTCCCGTGGTCGCCCTTCACCAGGGCAGTCCCGCATTGATCGACATAGCCCCGGTGGTCGGATTCTGACAGCGATGCTATGATGTGGTAAGCCCCATTAAGGCCGCCGAAGGGTGCAAGACAGGAACAATGCTTGCCAGACGGTTAAGGTGTTCGCGGTCGCGGGAGACAAGAGTTGCGCCGTGCTGCAGCGCAACCGCTGCATACACTGCATCCGCTCCGCGCAAGCGATGAGTGCGGGCAAGCTCGGCTGCGGCGTGCGCCAGCGCGCGATCTAGCTCATGGAATATGATGTACATTAGCGTCGAATCTCACTGATGATCACGGCGCTGTCCTGCGTTGCGGGACCAAGCGTCTTCGGCTCTGCAATCAGATCCTCCGGTTCCAGAAGGGGATGATCGTCCACAGTTGCCATGGTGGACAGGATCTTCTGACGTACCTGCGACATGCGGTGTGCAAAGGACTGATCATCTGCGGTTGCCGTCGTGGAGCGCGGAGTCTCAGCTAACTGCAGCGCGAGATATGCAATGAGTCGAAGCCTGTCCTCTGCAGAAAGGCGTGTCGCCAGGAGCAGCACGTAATCAAGTGTGGGGATTTCTGTCGTTGCCATCGGGCATGTCCGTTTCTCTGCGAGGTTTGTGGATGGATATTCGCCCGCATTATAACGGATAGAACCGCAGTTGCCAGACCTGCACCAGCGGGTCTTCGCACGATCAACACGGGCATAGAGACGCTCCCGCTCGCCTCGCGCCTCTTGCCTCGCACCGCGCGCTGCGGTCATTCACGAAGGACACAAAGACGCACGAAGGACGGATTACACATTCCACCTTCCCGTTTGCACCTTTCAGCCAGCCATGGCGCGCCGCTTGCCGCTTACTTTGCGCAATCAGGCTGTACCTGGAGGTGTCCTCGCTTGCCTCGCGCCTCTTGCCTCTCACCTTGCGCGATCAGGCTGTACCTGGAGGCGCTCCCGCTCGCCGCTTGCCTCTTGCCTCGCGCCTCACGCCTCACACCTCCCATTCCCGGTACGAAGGCGCAAAAGCTCAGAGATACCCGACACCACTCCCCCTTCCCCACCGCACAGGTGTAGATTTTTTGGCACGCCCTTCTATTGCATCGCTCGTTTCCGGCAACCGGACGCCCCGACTCCCCCTTCTCCCCTTGTGGGAGAAGGGGGCAGGGGGATGAGAGGAACACAGGCGTCAGGATGCGGCAAACTCATTTCGCACCCTAAAAGCCTACACTTGAGAACCCTTCCCCACTCCCCATCTCACAGATGTAGATTTTTTCGCAAGCCTCCTGGTTGCATTGCTGATTTCAGGCAACCGGACGCCCCGACTCCCCCTTCTCCCCTTGTGGGAGAAGAGGGCAAGGAGGATGAGGGGAAACAGAGCGTCAGGATGTGGCAAACATCTATCGCGCTCCAAAAACTCTACACTCGTGAGTTACTCCCCCCTCCCCACCTCACAAGTGTAGATTTTTCCGGCACCCCCTCGTGTTGCATCGCCCGTTTCAGGCAGCGGGACGCCCCCTTGCCCCCTTCTCCCCTTGTGGGAGAAGAGGGCAAGGAGGATGAGGGGAAACAGGGCGTCAGGATGCAGCAAACATCTATCGCGCTCCAAAAACTCTACACTTGTGAGTTACTTCCCCCTCCCCACTCCCGTTAACGATTTTCAACCAGAGTAGCGCCATGCCCTCTCGTCGGATGGTCGATCAGCGCATATAATGCTATTCGTAGTGATAAACTTCTCAAACATCGCGGTGACCCGCAGGCCCGGATGCCAGGGCGTAAAGGTGGAAGCTGGTGCAAGTCCAGCGCTGTGCCGCAACTGTAACCGGCGGTTTCGCCGGAAGCCAGGACGCCTGCCGCGATGCTTTGTGGTCAACCCTTCTCGAGCCAAGGAGGAGAACCATGTTCCTAACTGCATTCTCCACGTTACACAGCACCCCCGCGTTCCCTACTGTAATTGCTCGCCGCGCTTGAACCAGACGGGCGCTGATTGCGCAGGCGGGACTGGCTGAGCCCGTCGAAGCCTCCGCCGGACGCAAGATGGTCGAGGTATGGTTTAAGCGCAATGAGAGTCACTCTCATTCTCGGTATCTGGGGGAACGCATCGATGCCCGACGAGCTTTTCGATTTTGCCGCTGCGTGGGCCGCCAGTATGCGACGGCGACCCGATGCACGGCTCGATCCTGTTGCAGATCGTGCGTTCTGGCAGCAGTACGCCGAACGCTACGATGAGCGCGCCGGTGATGCGTCCGCGATTGCGCAGACGCTGGCGCTCATCCGTGACCTGGTGCATCCCAACGATACCCTGCTCGACATCGGCGCCGGAACCGGACGCTTCACCCTGCCGCTGGCGGAGCGGGTGCGCCACGTCACCGCGCTGGATCAGTCGGCGGCGATGCTCGCGGTGCTCAGGCGCAAGGCGCATGCCTGCGGCGTCACGAATATCACTTTCCTCGAGGTCGACTGGCAGGATGCGACAGTTGTTCCGCACGATGTCGTGCTTGCCGCCTGGTCGCTCTATCGCCTGATCGATCTGCGCGCGGCGCTGGAAAAAATGGTGACCGCCGCGCGCCGGGCGCTGGTGATCGTCAGCGGCGTTGGCGGCAGCCCGCCGCATCGTCCGTTGATCGAGGCTATCTGTGGGACCTGGACGGAGTCGCCGTATCCTAGCCATTTGCTGATTGCCGGAACGCTCTGGCAGATGGGGCTGGCGGCTGAGGTGCGGATCACCCGTGAAACCCGCGTGTTCGCCGGTGCAACGCCGCGCGACATTGCGCAGACGCTCGCGCCGGATGCGTCGCCCGACGCGCTCGACGCGCTGGAGAAGGGGTTGCTGCCGCTCCTGCATCGGCATGAAGACGGCTGGCGCTACGCCTACCCGCAGACGGTCGGCGTGGTGGTGTGGCGTGTCGGAAATATGTTGTAAGCGCCGAGGATGTCATCGGTTGGGCTTCATATGCGAATCTTTGTACCTTCGTGTCTTTGTGTGCGCTTATTAGAAGGGAGGTTCACCATGTTCGCCCGATTCGCGCTTCGTGATGTCGTTTTCCTGGCAGTCGTCGCTGCCTGTCTGCTGGCGGTGAGTTTTCTGGTTGTCCCACTGGTGATCGCGCTTCCCATCCCTGGCATTCGTTCGCTCGCGCCGTCGCTCTTCTACGGTCTGCTGCTGGCAGTAGCGCTGCTCAAGGTTCGTCAGCCGGGCACGCTCGTCATTGTGGTGTTCTTCGTCGGGCTGGTGCTGCTGATGATGTCGTGGGTGATGTTCGCCACTAACGTCATCGCAGGCGTGCTGGCGGAACTGATTGCGCTGGCGGTGTTCCGCTCCTATCAGCGCACCAACGCCGTGTTGCTGGCTGCGGGTCTGTACATGCCGCTGACGGCGCTGGTCAGTCTGGGGATCGGCACCGTGGTCGGAGGTCCCACGATTGCGCACTTCCTGGCGAATCCGTGGGTGTTTGTGCCGGTCCTGGGCGGCACGGCGCTGCTGAGTTTTACTGGCGCCTGGATGGGGTTGCGGCTGGGGCAGGAATTGCGGGTGGCGGGCGTGCTGCGCGCGTAAGCGGGTGACGCATGATCCAGCGAGTGTTTTTGCTGTCAGTGGCGCGACCGCTGCATCCGCTCCTTAGCGTCGCCTGTGCAGTGGTCGCGCTGACCTTCGGGTTGTTGCTGCGTGATGCGTCTACGCTACTGCCATTTGTGGCAGGGCTGGCGTTGCTGTTCATCATTGTCGGCTATGGCGCGCTGCTTGCCCGTGCTGCGCTGATCGTCGTTCCGCTGGCGGCGCTGATTGGCGCGCTGGCGGCGATGTTCGGCGGTGGCATAACTGGCGGTCTGATGACCTTTGGCAGGATCAGTCTGCTTGGCTTGACGACAGCGCTCGCCTGGACAATCGATCCGACGCAACTGGCGCGTGTCCTGCGACAGGTGGGCGCGCCGCCGATTGTGGCGATCGGGTTGCTCATTACGGTGCGCTCGATCCCGACGCTGGTCGGTGAGGCGATGCGCATTCGTGATGCGATGCAGGTGCGCGGGTTGTCGCTGCAGCGCACGCCGCCGCGCATCCTCTACCGCGCGCTGGTCGTGCCGCTCCTGATCCGGGTGCTGACCCTCGCCGAGAGCCTGGCGCTGGCGCTGGAGACGCGCGCGTTCACCGGCGACCCGCATGCGACGGTCTATCGACCGGTGGCGCTCCAGGGGCGCGACTATGGTGTGGCGGCTCTGCTGATGATGCTGGTTATTGGGGTTGCAAGTGTGCAATGGCTCTTCACCTGACCGTGTCCGATCTTCGCTTCCGCTACGCAACCGCGCGTGAGTGGACGCTCAAAGGTCTGCGTCTCGATCTGCGCGGCGGTGAATTCGTCGTGCTTGCCGGTGTAAGCGGTGTCGGAAAATCGACGCTGCTGAACTGTATCAACGGCAGCGCCGCGCTTGCCGGCGAGATGCATGGGCAGATTACACTCGACGGAACGCCGCTGATCGGGCAGCCGGTTGCGCAGATTGCCCGTCTCATCGGGACGGTCGCACAGGATGCCGAGGGTCAGATCGTGACGCTGCGCGTTGAGGATGAGATTGCGTTCGGGTGCGAAAATCTGGGCGTGTCGCCTGAAGATATTCAGCGTCGGATCGACCGCAGTTGCGCGCTGCTCGGTCTTGACCCCGCACAGCCGACGGCGACTCTCTCCGGCGGTGGCCAGCAGCGCCTGATTGCCGCCGCGACGCTGGCGATGAATCCGCGCGTGCTGTTGCTCGATGAGCCGCTTGCCAATCTCGATGCGGCTGGCGCTGCCCGCCTGCTCGGCGCCCTCCGCGATCTGGCGTCGCAGGGTGCGCTGGTGGTTGTCGCCGAGCACCGCCTCGATGTCGTTCTGCCGTATGCCACACGCCTGGTCTGGATCGAGGACGGGCGCGTGACGCTCGACCTGCCGCACGACGAGGCGCTGGTCCACGTCGAGCGACTGATCCGCCGCATGAACCTTTCCGCCGCTTCTCCCCGGCAGTCACAGGCGGAAGTGGCGATTGAACTGGACGCTGTGAGCGCCGGGTATGGCGGTGAACCGGTGTTGCGCGATCTGACGCTGACCGTGCAGCGCGGCGAGCAGATCGTCGTCCTCGGCGAAAACGGGTGCGGCAAAACCACATTGCTGCGCGTCATCGCGGGTTTGCTCAAGCCGCAGCGCGGGCGACTGCGCTACGGACTGGAGCGCCGTCAGTCGTTGCTGCGCGGGATCGGCTACGTGTTCCAGAATCCGAATAGTCAGTTGTTCATGGACAGCGTGCGCGCCGAGATTGCGGTGCAGGCAGCCAGTCCTGCAATTGCAGACGAGGTTATGGCGCTCTTTGGGCTGGCGCCGCTCGCCGATCGTCACCCGCACGCGCTGAGCACCGGTCAGAAGCGACTGGTGGCGCTGGCGGCGATGACGGCGATGCGCCCTGATGTGTTGCTGCTCGATGAACCGTCGGTCGGTCAGGATACCGGCGGCGTCGAGCGCATGCTGGCAGCGCTCAGCGCCCTGCGGCAGCAGTGGGGCTTGACGCTGATCGTCGTCACACACGACTGGCGCTGCGCCAGCGCCTTTGGGGATCGAGTCGTCTGGATTGCGAACGGAACAATTCGCAGCGATGGCGACTCGTCGGTAGCGCAGGAGTATTTCCTGCGCGCTTCTTCGCATCGCTACACGAGGAACATATGCGCACCATTACGATCATCTCCGTCAGCACCGTCGGTCTGAATCAGGTGCAGGCGCTTGGTCATCAGTCGCCGTGGCGCGAGCGCCTCCATCTGCGATTGCACTACATCGGGCGCGATGCTCTGCGCCCTGCGGACTGGGCGCCGATCCTGGAGTCGGTCCAGGGTGCCGATATGCTGTTGCTCGATCTGATGGGCGCTCCCAGAGATTTGAGCAGTGCGCTGACCAAACGGATTGCTGGCTTCTCCGGTCATATCGTCGTTCTGAACGGCGACAGCATGACCACCCGCGCGCTAACACGGTTGGGCGGCTTTTCAATGGCGGGTATGGCGAAGGAGAGCGAGTCGGGTGAGCTGCCATCGCTGGACGCGATCCAGCGCATGACGGCAATGATGGAGAAGGTCGGTTCACTCCTGCCGGTGGGGAAATTGCGCGATATGCGCAACTACCTCTGGCTGGTCAAATACTGGCAGTTCGCCGACCCGGAGAATTGCGAGCAGATGCTGCGCCTGCTGGCGCGCGAGTACCTGGGTTTTGGCGATCTGCCGAAACCGGAACCGCCGCGCACGCTGGAGCAGGTTGCGATCTTCGATCCGACGGCGCGTCGGATCTATGCCGACCTGCGACAGTATCACGCCGCATTTCCGCCCGACCCCCATCGCCCGACTGTCGCACTCCTGCTGAGAAATACGACCTATCCCGTTGATCTCTTCCCGGTCGCCGGGCAGTTGATCGAGCGGCTGCGGTCAGTCTGCAACGTGGTTCCCATTGCGCTGTCGCGCGCCGTCGGGAGTGACCTGGAGCGCCTGCGGGCGATCCTGGCGCCGGACGGACGACCGCAGGCTGATCTGATCATCAATCTGCTCGCTTTTCGCCTGGGGCAGGGACCGATGGGCGGAGATCCCGAAGGCGCGCTGGCGCTGCTCCGCGCGCTCGACGTTCCGATGCTGCACCCCTTCGTGCTGACGAAGCGTACCGTGACCGAATGGCAGGCGGATGATCGAGGGACGCAGGTAGGTGAGTTCTTGATTTCAATCTTCCTGCCGGAACTTGATGGGTGCATCGAAACGTATCCCATTGGCGCGATGCAGGCGAACGGTCAGGGGTTCGAGGAGTTGACCTTGATTGATGAGCGCGTCGAGCGTCTCATCGGGCGAGTGCAGCGCTGGGTGGCGTTGCGCCGGAAACCGAATGCCGAGAAGCGCATTGCCATCATCACCTACGATTACCCGCCGGGCGAAGGGAATGTCGGGTGTGGCGCGTTTCTCGACAGTTTCGCCTCGCTGGCGGCGATTCTGCAGCGACTAGCAGATGAGGGGTACACTGTGACGCCGTGGAGTGCGGCTGAACTGAAGGAACGCTTCATTGCTGGCGCTCAGATCAACTCGCCGCAGTGGAAGCGACCGGAACGACCCGATCACGACGTCATCGTTCAACCGGCGACATATGATGCGCTGACGCGCACCTGCCCGCAGTGGGACGCGATCCGAGCATTCTGGGGAGAAGCGCCAGGGCAGATCATGCGCGAGGGAGAAGGGCTGCGGATACCAGGCGTGCGCAACGGCAACATCTTCCTCGGCGTGCAACCGGCGCGCGGCACGGGTGAGCAGCGCATTCAGCAGTACCACGACACGCGCCTGCCGCCGCACCATCAGTATGTCGCGTTCTACCGCTGGCTTGAAGACGTGTTCCGCGCTGATGTCATCATCCATCTCGGCACGCACGGCACGCTTGAGTTTCTGCCTGGCAAGGAAAAAGCCGTCTCCGGCGCGTGTTTCCCGGATTACCTGATCGGTGATGTGCCACACCTCTACATCTACTACAGCGGCAATCCGACCGAGGCGATGATTGCGAAGCGTCGCGCGCACGCGACAATCATCAGCCACCTGCCGCCGCCGTTCATTCGCAGCGAACTCTATGGCGACCTGGCGGAGGTGCGCGCATTGCTGAACGACTACGCGCAGGCGGGCAGTCTCAACCCTGAACAGCAGGCGTCGATTCTGAACGACATCATCGAGCGCGTGCAGCGGCTGGGATGGACCTGGGAAGGCATTGAGGCGCTCGAACAGACCCTCTACGAATATGAGAGCAGCCTGATTCCGGGGCGCATGCACTGCTTCGGTCAACGCTACACCGACGAGGAAGTGCGTGAGTTTCTGGTTCAGACGTTGCGCACCGCCGATGGGGAGCGCCCTTCGTTGTTCGAGCTGATCTGCCGCGATCTGCGCATGCCGTGGACCACGATCTGGGAAGCGCCGGAACGCCACGCTGAGCTGCTGGCGCGGCTGGAGGCGGCGGCGCGCGCCTGGGTGCAGGCGCACGTGCTCGAAGGGCGACCACTGACTCACCGTGATCCGGCATGGCAGGCGTTGCACGCTGCTGCCTGCGCCATCCGCGACGGGTTGCGCCAGTGCGATGAACCGGGTGGGCTGATGCACGCGCTAACGGGTGGCTACCTGCCCGCCGGGCCAGGTGGCGATCTGTTCCGCTCGCCGGATATTCTGCCGACCGGGCGCAACCTGGTGCAGTTCGATCCGCGCCGCGTGCCGACAGCAGCGGCGCTGGAACGCGGCGCCGCGATCGCCGCCGCCACCCTGGATCACTACCGGCAGACCCACGGCGCGTACCCGCGGCGCACGGCAGTGGTTCTCTGGGGATTGGAGACCGCCAAAACGCAGGGCGAGACGGTCGGGCAGATCCTGGCGTACCTGGGGGTGCGGCTCGTGCGCCGGGGCGTGTGGGAGACACGGCTGGAAGTCGTGCCGCTCGCCGAACTGAAGCGCCCGCGCGTGGATGTGACCATTCAAATGTGCGGCTTTTTCCGCGATATGTTTCCCAACCTGATCGACTTGCTGCACGAAGCAGTAGGGTTGGTCGCGGCGCAGGACGAAGACGACGCACACAACCCGGTGCGCGCGCATACCCGTCATCTCTACGACGAACTGCGGGCGCAAGGGTTGAGCCATGACGATGCCGACGATCTGGCGACCGCGCGGTTGTTCGGTCCGCAAAACACACTCTACGGCGCAGGCGTCGATCAGTTGATCAAAAGCCAGGCGTGGCAGAGTCCGGCGGAACTGGCAGCCTGCTATGTGGACAGTCTGCGTTACGTCTACACGCGGCGGCGGTATGGCGAGGCGAAACCCGACCTCCTCACCGCACAACTCAGCCAGGTCGAACTGATCAGCCAGGTGCGCAGTTCGCGCGACTACGAAATGACCGACCTTGACCACTACTACGAATTCTACGGCGGGCTGGCGTGCAGCGTCAGGACGGCAGCCGGTCGTCAGGCGCACCTCATGGTCGCCGACACGACCGAGGGGCGCATCCGCGCCGAACCGTTGCAGCGCGCCATTCAACGTGGGCTGCGCACCCGCCTGCTGAACCCGCGCTGGCTGGACGCGATACTGGCGCACGATTACCACGGCGCGCAGCAGATTGCGAAACGCCTGGAGCACATGGTCGGCCTGGCAGCAACGACAGAAGCGGTCGATCCGGCGCTGTTCGATGCTGCGAATCGCTGCCTGATCGCCGATGAAGCGCTGCGGCGGCGGATCGAGCAGAACAACCCCTACGCTCTGCTGGAAGTCATCGATCGTCTGCTGGAAGCGCACAATCGCGGCTACTGGCAGCCAGATGACAATGACCTGGCGCGGTTGCTTGCGCTGCGCAGCCAGATTGAAGACCGCCTGGAAGGGGTATATACTGCGTAAAGCTGCTGTGATGGGACACGGATGTGGACGGATTGAGACGGATTCGGACGAATCGCATTAATGACGCCGGATTGCGAAACCTTTGCACCTTCGTGCCTTTGTGAGAGCCTGTTTGATAAGGTCAGGAAGACAGGCGCGAAGGGATGAGTACGGATTGTAAGGCTTTGCGCCTTTGTGTCACCCTTTCCGGGAAATATCGTCATGCACCTGAGCGAGATTCTTTCCTGCCGGGCGCTGGGTGACGGCGCCGTGACCGGCGTTGGCAGTCTGCCGCACACCGACGCTGGTGAAGCGGTGAGCCTGGTTGCCAGGGTAGCGCCGGAGATCCCATTCTGGCCCCAACTGCCGCAGCGCGCTGTGGAGGAGCGCATGATCGAACAGGCGCTGATGCCGTTCAGCGACCTCTTGCTGCCGCATGGCAGTTCCTATGGCTACCGAATCGCCCATCCCGGCGGGTATGCCGAACTGCTGCATCGGCTGGCGACGGTGAGCGCCGAACTGTTGCCGTCCGCTGCCGCCGGATTTTTCGCGTTTGAGGCGGCGCTGGCGGCGGGCGCCTTTCCCCGCGCCGTGGCGCTGAAGGGGCAGATCACCGGTCCGGTGACGCTGGCAGCGCTGCTGTTTTTTGCAGGGCAGCCCGTCGTGTACGACCCGACCGCGCTTGAGGCGATTGGCGGATACATTCAGCGCCTG
Source organism: Roseiflexus sp. (assembly GCA_025062325.1). Classification (GTDB taxonomy): domain Bacteria; phylum Chloroflexota; class Chloroflexia; order Chloroflexales; family Roseiflexaceae; genus Roseiflexus. Next base: position 3,217 of record JANXAL010000038.1, on the reverse strand, counting down.
GCGATCTGGCAGATCGAACGCCTGGTGCGCTGGCGCACGCCGGTGCTGATCGTGATCGATGAGCCGTACCTGGCGCTGCTGCCGGACCGGGACGCGACGGGAGAGGCGCTGCGCGCATTGCAGTCAGTGGTGCGCGGCATCCAGGCGACGGGCGCGCTCGTCGGGGTGCATTGCTGCGCGTCGCTGCCGGACGGTGCGCCGCCGGTTGCGTTGCTCTGCCGGACCGGTGCGGATGTCGTGTCGTTCGATGCGTATCAGCAGGCGGCGCTGTGTTGCGCTGGCGCAGAGGTGCGCGCATTCGTCCGAAACGGCGGTCTGCTGGCGTTTGGATTAGTTCCGACGCTGCACGATCTGGCAGACGTGCGCAGCGCCGATCTGCTGACGAACTGGATCATTGCAACTGCTGGAGGTAATGAGGAGGTCGACATGGCGCGGCACACGCTGGTGACAGCGACGTGCGGACTGGGATTGATGCCGGTGAGCATGGTACAACCCTCCTTCCGCCTGGCGCGCGAGGTGGCCGGTTTGATCGGGCGGATGCGGGGGTCTCAAGAAATGTGAGAGTTTGCCAAAACATCCCTGGCCCTTTCCCTGTCGATGCGTGGCGACGGCGCAGTGCGCTCGCGCTCAATTTGATCCTGCGCCTCCGCCAGCAGAGCGGTATCGCCGTCCGGGTCGTCCGGGCCCTCGTGGCCCCAGTCATCAAGCGGCGAGAGCGGCTGCGCCTTGAGCAGACGGGTTAGCCCTTCCCGCACGACCCGACGCAGCAATGCTTCCAATTCCTCACGAGAAAGGGTAATGATCGTCTGGTCCTGGTAACTGCACATAGAGGCTGCTCCTTCCAGCCGCCCGCCAGGAGCGGATTGAGAAAGCTGCGGGCTGAAGCCCTCGCTGAGGACGTGCAAGCCCCTGCGGGGCTGGCCCGCGCACTGGACGTTGCTCAGGCGCCAGAGAATAACGCGCGATTGCGGGCGAATTCGCGCCATCTCCTCACAGATCCGCGCGAATCCGTTTCATCCGTGTGAATCCGTGTCCTATTCAGCTCCCCAGGGGCTTTCAAGAACTCAGCTGATGCTACCGCTGCGCCCGGCGGCGCTCCGGTTCGCGCGAGCGGGGGAGCGGGATATACTCGACCGACGGACGCCGTTGCGCCGTCTGCGGGTACAGCCCCATCAACTGATACATCAACGGCGGCATCTCGGTGCTGACCGGCAGCCCGAGGTCGCGCGCTTCGCGCACGCTGATCGGGTAATCGTGCGTCCAGACGCCGGTCGCCAGCATGTTGGCGATATGCTCGGCTTTTTCGGCGCCCATGCGATCCGCCAGCAACTCGATAACCGTCGCCTTCACCTGGCGGATCGCCTTCTCGGCGATGTCCGCCATAATCAGGGTCTCGTCCTCGATCTCACTGATCGGCTTGCGTTCCAGCACCTTCAGAATCGATGCCGCTGGCTGCTGCCCCAACTGCGGGTCTACCGGTCCGAGAACGGCATTCTCGTCCATCACGATCTCATCCGCTGCCAGCGCAATCAGCGTCCCGCCGGACATTGCATAGTGTGGCACGAACACCGTGACCTTCGCCGGATGCTTGCGCAGCGCACTAGCAATCTGCTCCGCTGCCAGCACCAGCCCGCCCGGCGTGTGCAGTACCAGGTCAATCGGCACATCCTTATCGGTCATTTTGATTGCCCGCAGCACGGCTTCCGAGTCGTCGATGTCGATGTAGCGCACCAGCGGGAAACCGAGCAGACTGAGGGTTTCCTGGCGGTGGATCAGCACTATGACCCGGCTCTGACGCTGCTGTTCGATGCGTTCGATCAGGCGCAGGCGTCCGGCTTCCAGCATTTTCTGGCGAATCACCGGCTGCAACGATGAAATGATCAGGAAAATCCAGAACAGTCCTATCAGGTCCACGGGCGACCTCCACCATCACCAGGGCCAGTACTCGTCCACATAGACGCGCCGTCGGTTGCGGCGCCGAATGAACAAACCCACGAGCACAATGCCAGCGACAAAGCCGCCAGCATGCGCCCACCACGCCACGCCGCCGAATCCCTGCGCGCCGATAATGATTGCCAGCGTGCCGTTGAGCAACTGCGACAGAAACCACATTCCCAGGTAGACCAGCGCCGGGATTTCGACGAACCAGGGGAGGAAGAAGACCGGTATCAGCGTAATGACCCGCGCCGTCGGATAGAGGATCAGGTACGCGCCAAGCACGCCGCTGATTGCGCCGCTCGCGCCAATCGTCGGAATGGGCGAATCCGGGTTGAAGAACACATGGGTGAGCGCGGCGATTACTCCGCAAATGAGATAGAATGCCAGGTAGCGCCCACCCCCCATGCGGTCCTCAACATTGTCGCCGAAGATGTAGAGCGCCAGCATATTACTGAGCAGGTGCGACCAGCCGCCATGGAGGAACATTGAGGTGAACAGCGTGGCGATCTGATCCGGTCCCGGATTGGCGAGCAGGCGGGCAGGAACGACGCCCAACGCCGCAACAAACCACTCGGCATCAGCGCCGAGCGCGACTTCCACCAGGAAGATAGCGATATTGGCGACAATCAGCGACCAGTTGACGAAGGGAAAAGATCGCGCCTGGACAGTATCGTAGAGAGGGAGCATACAGAGAATCTCCGTCTATCAGGCTATTCCCTCTCTTCGACCCATTCCGCTTCGATCCAGACCACAGCGCGTTCAGTGCGGCGGCGTTCTGCGAGTTCGGCGCGCAGCCGCGCCACTTCGTGCTGCAGCGCCACCAGGCGGCGACGCATCTGGAGTACGACATCTATCGCCTCGTGGGAGAGACCCAGCGTCTCGATCAGACGGCGCACGCGGCGCAATTCGCACAGGTCGTCTTCGTCCGGTTCGGCAAACGCTCTGATCAGTCCAAGATCGATCAAGTCCTGGACCATCTCGACCGGCAGACCGGTCTGCGCTGCCAGTGTTTCGGGATTGATGCGACGGATCAGCATGCCATCACTCCTGCAATATTTGTCTTCGCCTTCCATAGCCTGCGACTAACAAATAAATCCGGCAGACCTGGACCACCAGGTCGCGCGTCCTCTGAGCTGCGGGCTCAAGCCCTCGCTCAGGACGGGGAGGCCCCAGAGGCTTGTATGACCTCAGCCAGGGCTAATGTAAGATGGGTCCGGTAAACCTGTGCTGCCGCGCCGCGCGTCCTTTGATCTGCGGGCTAAAGCCCTTGCGCAGGACG
>JANXAL010000015.1 GCA_025062325.1 Roseiflexus sp. | reverse complement strand
GATCCGCGCCGGCAGAACGACTACTGGCGCGGCGCGGACCTGGTGGCGGAGATCGTCAGCCCCGACAATCCTACGCGCGACCTGGAGGAGAAACCGCGCGACTACGCCGAGGCGGGCATCCCGGAGTACTGGATCGTCAATCCGCTCGATGAGACGATCACGGTGCTGACCCTCGCGGGCGACGCCTACGCGACCTATGGCGTCTTCCGACGCGGCGACGAGGCGCGCTCGAAACTGCTTGACGGCTTCACTGTGCGAGTGGATGCAGTGTTTGATGCGTGAAGAGGACACGGATCGGGACGGATCGGGACGGATGTGCGCGGATCGGCTGCGCCCTTCCCTGGCGGGCGAGAACGTTTCGCCCGGTCCGCCTTCACCCGTGGCGTCTGCTCTGCTTCATGCGTGAATGGGACACGGATCGGGACGGATCGGGACGGATGTGCGCAGATTGGGCTGTGTCCTTCCTTGACAGGCGGGAGCACTTTGCTGGATCCGCTCGTGCCTGAGCCATCTGCTCTGCTCTAAGCGTGAATGGTTGTTATTCACCGTGTTAATGCTACTTTGACGACTGCCTGTCCGCTGATGGTAACGTGCGCGGTGTGCGCTATGGAGTGCCCATCGACAGTTGGCACGTGATCGCGCGCGCTGAAGGTCAGGTCGCGTTCGGGGTCGCTTTTGCGCTGGCGGCGCGGGTTGAGCTGTGCGGTGATGCGCAGCGGCAGCGCAGCGCCGTGCGGCAGCACCCGGCGCAAGACGGCGCGGGCGCGCTGCAACGCATCGCGCGGCGCTTCCGCCTCGTCGAGCACTACGCACGCGCGCGGCTTTGGCATCCGCTCCAGCGCCACGATCGTGCGGTCGGCGTTCCACGGTTTTGGTTCGATGTCGGCATCGTAGAGTGCGCCCCACGGATCGCCGAGGAGCACAAATTCAATCAGCGTCTTGATGTCCACATCGTCGAGGAACCCCTGGCGGCGGTACATCTCCTGTGCAAATTCGATCCGCGCCTGGTGGAGCGCGCGACCGATCGGCTCGCCGCGCGCCAGATGCTTCAGTATGTGCTGGAACAGGAGGTCGGCGCCGATCAGGGGATCGCTCAGGCTGCCGTAGGCGTTGACCGTCGCGCCGACGACGGCGAGCGCGCCGCGCGCTAGCGCGCGCAGCGGGATGGAGGTATCAACGGTGCGTCCGATGATTTCGGCACCATAGCATGCTTCGCTCAGGATCAGCACGCCATCAGCCATATCCGCGTCAACCTGATTGGGGCGCAGCGCCACCGGCAGGCGCGTCGCCGCGCCGGGCCAGACGGTGTCGGGCTGCCCGTAGAAGTTGGGCAGCCCGGCAGCGCCGTGGAGATTGAAGTAGAGCAATCGCCGGTTGTGCAGCGCGCGCAGATCGAGGGTTTCGGCGAGGTGCGGCGGGCTTGAGGTGAGCGGCGCGTCGGCTGTGAGCGCGTCGAGCACGGCGCGCGACACGTCTTTCCAGATTTCGGCGCAGTACCCGGCGCTCCAGATGTCCAGTTCGGGCGCATCGTGCGCCCGGCGTCGACCGAAGAACCGGCGCGATCGGTTCGCTTGTGGGCGACTGCCGTAGTGGTATGCCGTCATCCGGTCAAGCTGGGCAAACAGCAGAGATGGATCGCCGGAGTTGCCGTCGGGAAGGCGTGCAACCATGCGTTGCGGCGCGATGTATGCCGGGTCGTCGGTGGCATACGGGTTGTCGGAGAGAACGACGATGTCATCGTCGGGCAGCGGGTTGGGCAGACGGTGGAATGGCACGATCTCGTCGCCGCCGATGATCAGCGCGGCGCCCAGCGCTCGCCCGCGTTCAGCGAGCGCGCCGGAAAGGGTGCGCAGCAGATCGCGCAGCGCTCCTGCCTCAGCCGCAACGGGTGCGGTAGCGACGCCATCCTCAAGTCGCAGTGAGTCTGCGTCGTCACAGTAGCAGATATGCGCCATCACGCCACGTCGTTGCAACGCCGTCGCGTACTGCCGCAACCGCCGATCCAGCGCTGCAAACCCGTCGGCGCCGAAACGCTGGTGCAATGCCGCGCGTGATGACAGCACTATCTGGGTGAATGTCCGGCTATCGGCATACGGCAGAAGCGGTTTTGGCGCTGCGCTGGCGTCGATCAGGCGCTGGCGCACTCGCTCCGCTGTAGCGATGAAGTTCTTGACCTCTGGATCGGCAGCGCTCTCCGGTTGCGTGGCGTGGCGTTCGTATGCAACCGACGGGTGTGGTGCAGCTTCCTGTCCGTTGACGCCTTCCGTCGCGGGATGCTGCGGGACGCTTGTTTCCGGGAAACGTTTTGGCGCTGCCATGGGCCGGGTGGCGTGGGTATAGTCGCTGGCGGTCTCGGTCGATGCCCGCTGTGCTGGTGGGTGTTCCAGATACGGCAGCATCGGATCAAACTCCTCGTGCCAGTGCACGGCGGGCGGCGGCGGAAGCGTCCAGGGAGGAGTTTCGGGCGCAAAGAAGCGGCGCGTCAGGCGACCGTCGGGGTCGTATGCTGCGCAGCGCTGCCGTGCTGCTATCTCGTTCTCGTGCAGCGCGGCGCGCACGAGGAGCGCCGGAAGATGACCGGCGTCCGGCGACGTGAGTTGTGCATATGCGAGACGCGCGCCAGCCGGATCACCGCTGCGGCGCAATGCTTCGATATAGTACAGGCGCAGATCGTCGCGGCGCGGGAAACGTGCGAGCGCGGTCGCAAGCTCAGCAACCGCCAGTTCAGCGAGACCCCGGCGCAGATATTCGATGCCTCTGCCAGCGGAGGATTGTTCGGGTGCGATGCCGGGCGCAAGCGCGGCGCTGCCAAGCGGATCGTGCAGCGCCGCGCGACTCAACGCCGCGGCCGCCGCCTTCTCCTGCCCGGTGCGCGCCAGCGCGCCCGCCAGCCCTGCCCAGGCAACGGCATCGAGCGGGTTCAGGCGCAGCGCACGCCGGAAATAGTCCACTGCGACAGCGGCGTTTCCGGCGTCGAGCAACGCCTGCCCCAGCCAGACCTGCGTGGCGATTGCTTCAGGAAACACGCGCCGGAGCGCGTGCGCTGCGCGCCAGGCGGCGCCGGCGTCCCCCAGCCGCAGCGCCAGCTCAATGGCGCGCGCCAGATGCGGCAATTCAACGGTCTCCAACGACGACTCGGCAGTAGTCATAGCGGAACGTTTCCTTTTCAACGTGCGTCAGACATGCACAAAACGTGTTATGCGTTCCAATCCGGCGGCGGATCGGGTTCCGGGTCAGGCGGATGCGGGTTGGGAAATGGAACTTCGTATGTTTCGAGACCCATCGTGTGCCTCCTTGTGTCTGATAGAGATGTTTGCTCCCTACGCAGCATCGCTTTCGCCACGCAAATGCTGCGCCACGAACGCCAGTGGTCCGAGGGTGCTCAGTTCAATCACCGCCTCGCTGTAGCCTGGACGGAGCCTGACAGCGCGGCGGAAGCGTTCGATCGCGCGACTGTACTGTTTCAACCGGCGATGTGCGCGCCCGGCCAGGAAGTGGTATCGCGGTTCGTCAGGGCGCTGCGCGATGGCGCGCTCGAAGGCGTTCAACGCTTCGTGGTGCAACCCGACCGTCAATGCCATCTCGCCGTAGCGCGCCAGCAGTTCAGGGTCGGATGGCGCACGTTGCAAGGCGCGCTCAAGCGCCTGACGCGCCTCCTCGAAGCGTCGCATGTGCGCAAGCGCTTCTGCCAGTTGAATCTGGATCGCTGGATCGTCGGGGCGCAGTTCGGCGGCGCGCTGGCTGTGGATTAGAGCAGCGCGGCCATCGTTTTCGAGTGCGAAGAGGCGCGCAATGGTCGCGTGTGCGTCCGCCGAGCCGGGATCCAGCGCCAGCGCGCGCTCGAGCAACTCGCGAGCGGCGTCCAGGTTGCCCAGTTCGAGCTGCGCGCGTCCCAGTCGCCAGCAGTACCTGGCGTTTTGCGGATCACGCTCGAGGGCGCGCTCGTAGTGCCATGCTGCACGCTCGATGTCGCCCTGCGCCTCCTGGATAGCGCCAGCCGCAGCATGCAGCGCGGGGTTGTCACTGAACCTGAGCAGCGCCCGTTCGACGGTTTCCTGTGCGACGTCGTGCTCGTTGCGCTCCAGCAGCCCTTCGACCAGCCCTAGCCAGTGGCGCGGCTCATCGGGCGCGAGTTGTACGGCGGCAACATAATGGTCGATAGCCGACGGGTCGTGATGCTGGCGGAGAAGTTCTGCCAGTTCGTAGTGCCAGGCGCCCTGGTGCGGTTCGCGTTTCAACGCCTCCTCAAAAACCTGACGCGCCTCGTCGATGCGCCCCTGCTGCCGGAGCAGACGCGCCTGCGCATACCGGTAGTCAGCCTGGTCGGGCGCCAGGTGCACCGCACGCGCATAGGCGCTGCGGGCTGCGTCGATCATGCCCATGCGCTCGCAGATGTCGCCCATTTCCGCGTGCCAGGCGGCAACGTCGGGTTGCAGGGTCAGCGCGTTGATCAGGGCTGCGCGCGCTTCCTGGAAGCGGCCGCTGGCGGCGTAGAGGGTCGCCAGCAGATGGTGGTGCGCGCCGACGGACGCATCGAGTCGCACGGCGCGTTGGGCAGCAGCGATGGCGCGTTCGCGCCGACCGGCGGCGGCGTATGCCTGGCTGAGAGCGGCGGCCGTTGGTGCGTGATCGGGGCGCAGGCTGGCCGCCTGTTCGATGGCTTCGATGGCGGCAAGCGGCTCATTCAACGCCAGGCAGGCGCATCCGAGGAACAGGCGCGCCGGCGCGTGCGATGGGTCGCCTGCAGCGGCAACGGTCAGTTCAGCGCGTGCGGCAGCGGCATCGCCGCCATCAAGGAGAATGCGTCCCAGCAGGTACCGGTCCGACGGAAGCGCCGCATCACGGGCGATCAGCGCCTCAAGATCGGCGCGCGCTGCGTCGAGGCGACCGATCAGGTAGAGTGAGAGGGCGCGGCTGCGCAGGATCGCGGTTTGTTCAACATCGGCGGGCGAGGGGTAGATGCATGCTGGCTCGCTGGCAGGTTGGTTGTCCAGCAGCGCTATTGCGCGCTCGAATGCTTCGACAGCAGGTGCGTGGTTGGCGGATTGCTGCTCGACTAGCCCAAGTTCGTACCACCAGCGCGCGCGGCGCGGATCGAGGGTGATCGCCTGCTGTAACGAACGCCGCGCAATCGTCAGCGCCGCGCGATGGCTGGTTGGCACGGCGCGCAATTCGTCCGGTTCGACGAGGGGTGCGACCATCGAACGATGCGCGATGCCCAGGTAGCCGTGGTGCGCTGCGTTCTCTGGCGCTGCTGCGACTGCCGCAGCGAGTGGGGCGACGGCTGCCGCCGGGTTATTCTGTTCGAGCAGTGTCAGGCCTAGCAGGAATGCGGCGGGCGCCGATTCGGGATCGAGCTCGTGGGCGCGCTGCAGCGCGTCAACGGCGTCGTCTAGGGCGCCCTGCGCGCGCAAGACAGCGCCGAGCACCCGCCAGTGATCAGCGCAGCGCCCTTCCAGCGCAACGGCGAGTCGCGCTGCTTCGACCGCAGCATCGCCGTAGTCGCCATCGTTTTTGGTGATCAGCGCCTCAGCGAGACGGGCATGCGCAGCGGCGTAGTCGGACCGGCGGGCGATAGCGACGCGCAGTTGCTCGACCGCAGCGGCTGGTTCACCAAGCCGTAGCAGCACGTCGCCAAGGCGGAAGCGCATCGCGGCGTGATCGGGCGCTGCAGCAACGGCGCGTTCGAGCGCTGCGCGAGCCGCGGGGAGATCGCCGAGCGCCAGATGATCGTCGGCAAGTTCTTCCCACCACTGCGCCGGGCTGGCATCGCTGATCACGCGGCTGAGGTGTTCGGCAGCTTCGGCGCGCTGACCGCTGGCGCGCAGCGCCCGCGCCAGCGCGCGCCGATAGTGCGGATTATCAGGATGCAGCGCCACCGCGCGTCGGGCGCTCTCGAGCGCCTGAGACGTGTGCCCGAGGTCGATCAGGGTTTCGGCGAGCAGCGCGTAACTCTCGGCGTCGCGCGGGTTGCGTCTTAGCGCCTCAATCAGATTGGCGCGCGCATTGTCGACCTGATCGATCGCCAGGAACGCACGGGCGCGGGCGCGCCACGCATCCGGCAGATCAGGGGCGGTTGCAATTGCCTGATTGAGTTCTGCCAGGGCTTCGCCGTGCCAGCCGCGCTCCAGATGCACAAGCCCCAGTTCGACGCGCCAGGATGCAGCGTCGGGGCGCAGACGCAACGCCTGTTCAAGCGCTTCAGCGGCAGCGGGGAGATTGTCGAGTGCGCGCAGGCACATGCCAAGCGCGTGGTAATCCTCAGCGGCGCCGGAACCTGCGACCGCGCGACGCAGCGTGTGGAGCGCCCTGGTGTAGTCGCCAGTGCGGTAGAGGAGTCGCCCTAGACGCTGCTGCCAGTCGATGCGCTCGGGTTCAGCAGCAGCGGCGATTTCCAGTTCCGCAATGGCCGCTGCAAGATCGCCAGCGCCCTCCAGCGCTTCAGCAAGCAGCGCATGGTGCTCGCTCTCGCCTGGCGCATACTCAACGCTTGCGCGCGCATACGCGATTGCCCGTTCCCAATCCGCGACTCGGGCGCGAGTGCGACTGAGCAGTGCATAGATGCGGGCGCTCATCCAGTTGCGCTGTTCTTCTTTGTCGATGCCGGCAGTCAGGCGGAGTGCGTGGTGCAGCGACTGTTCCGCCTGCGCTGGGTTGTCTGTTGTCAGAAACAGCTCACCCAGTTGCGCGTGATGGGATGCATCGTCGGGCGCGAGCGCCGCGACGCGCTGCGCCATGCTTACGGCTGCAGCAAGATTGCCGGTGCGTGCCAGGAGATCGCGTAGCGCAACGCAGGCAGGTAGAAGCGTCGCATCGAGCGCCAGCGCCTGTTCCAGCAACGGGCGCGCCTCGTCGTCACGTCGAAGCGCAATGAGCGCTTCAGCCGCCAGCACCATTGGTTGCGCCTGATCGGGAGCGAGAGCGCACGCCTGCTGCGCGGCTGCCAGCGCCGCCTCCGCCCGTCCGGCGGCAAGGAGCGCCCGGCTCCGCTCCAGGTGCGCCGCGACCAGATACGAGTCGAGCGCTACAGCGCGATCAAGCAATTCTAGCGCCTCGTTCACGCGACCCAGGCGCAGCGCCAGACTGCCGACGCGCTGCTGGATGGCTGCATTCCCCGGCGCGAGGCGCGCCACCTGCCGCCCGACTGCGTATGCCGCTTCAAGGCGACCGCACATTTCCAGCGCAGATTGATAGGCCTCAAGTGTTTCAGCGTCATCAGGGTACAGGAGAAGTGCGCGCTCGAAAGCCGTGCAGGCTTCATTCGCCATACCGAGATGCAGATATGCCCTGCCCAGTGCGCTTTCGTGTCGCGCACTGCCGCTCGAACGTGCGGCGCGTTGAAAGGATCGCGCTGCCAGATGCCAGTCCCCAGCGGCAGCGTGGAGCATTCCTACCTGGAACAGAGTTTCAGGATCACGACGGGCGCGGCGCAGAGCAGCCGCTAGCAACCGACGCGCCCGCGCCAGGTCGCCGCGGCGCAGAAGGAGCGCACCGGCAGCGCGCGCATAATCGGCGCGTTGCGGGTCGAGCGCCGCCGCCTGTTCGTAAGCCGCAAGCGCTGTATCCCATTGCTCGAGGGCTTCGGCAGCCACGCCATAGTCATAATGGAGATCGGCGCGATCCGGCGCCAGCGCCAGCGCCTCGCGCAACAGGCGCTCGGCGTCGCGCGCGCGCCCAAGGCGGCGGTAGGCCAGTCCCAGCGCGCGCGCGTGATCAGGTGAGTCCGGAGCGAGTGCGTATGCGCGACGGTAAGCGTCGAGCGCCTGTTCGGTAGCGCCAGCGCGCCATAACAACTCCGCCAGTTCGCTATAGGTCTCGGCGCTGTCTGGTCGCAGCTCGAGCGCAGTGCGCAGCGCTGCTGCGGCGCCGTCGTAGTCGCCGCAATCGCGCAGGAGCGCTCCCAGGCGTCGGTGATACGCGGCGCACTGCGGATCGAGCGAGACAGCCGCACGGTATGCCGCCAGCGCGCTCTCCATCTCGCCGCACGCTTCGAGCACCTGTCCTAACTCGTCCTGCAGCGCCGCGTTTGAGGAATTGAGTTCGACTGCTTGTTGCAGCGCAGCCCGCGCCCCTGGCAGATCGCCGATGTTGCGGCGCAACTGCCCCAGACGCGCATACAGGGTCGGGTCGTCGGGGCGGAGCGCAACAGCGCGGGCATAACGTTCAACTGCTTCCGTGAAGCGGCTGGCATCGGCGTAGACCTCGCCGAGTTCCGCATACGTTGCCGCATCGCCGCCAGACGCAGCGATCAGATCGCACAGTTCTGCTTCCGCCTCGTCAAGGCGTCCCAGGCGGCGCAGCGCGGCTGCCATGCTGCGCCGGTACGTTGGTTCGCCAGGCTGTTGCTGCACCGCATGGCGATATGCCTCCAGCGCGCGCGCAAAGCGCCCCTGTTGCAGGTAGACGTGTCCCAGTTCGTGCGCGGCGGCTGCCGAACGCTTTTGCTGCGCATCGAGCACGGTTTCCAGCGCCGCCGCCGCCTGTTCCAGCTCACCCATTCGGCTGCACACAACGCCGAGTTGCTGGCGGTAGCGCAGATCATCGGCTTCACGCGCCAGCGCCTGCTCATAAGCTACGCGCGCCAGCCGCCACTGACCGGAGCGGCTGTAGAGATCGCCCAGGCGCCCGAAGAGTCCGGCTTCGTCGTACCCTTCGTTGCCAGCGCGCTCCAGTTGCTCCAGCGCCGCGCGATCCAGCCCTTCCGCCGCAAAGGCATCGGCGATCATCACGCGCAACGGCGGCGTCAGCGAGCCGCTCCGCTCAAGCAGCTCATCGTAGTGGGCAGGATCCTCGGCATCAATCAGGCAGCGCGCTGTCAATCCGACCGCGCCAGCCGCCAGCAGGCGCCGCACCACAGCATTGCGATCCTCGGACAGGCCGTAGGCGAAGATCACGGCGTCCGTCCAGGCGCGGCTCAGAATGGCGGAAGGCCACTGATCAGGTCGGATGCGCGCCAGCAGCAACGCCTGGGCAAACGAGCGCAGTATGGGATGTCGAAAGCCAATCGTGCGTCGTTCAGCGTCAAAGGTGAGAATGCCAGCGTCGATGAGCGCCAGCAGCGCGGCTTCGCCGGTTGCGGCGCGCAAGGTCTGCCCATGTATCGGCGCTGGCTGACGCAGCGTGCCAGTGGTGAGGTGCATGTCGGGTGCATAGGCGCTGACTTCGACAGCGGTGATTGCGCTGTCGAAGGAGAGATTGTCTTGTCCTTGCTGATCGAGCAGGCGGGCGATATCGATCAGGGCATCCACCGCCTGTGATGCCGTGATCTGGCGTGGGTGCGCCGTTAGCGCCGCCGTTACAATAGCGGGCATCCAGGTCGCCAGGAGCTGTCCGCGGCTCTGGATCGGCGCGGTCAGCGCGTCGCGCGCTTCGATGAGCGCAGCGAGCCAGCGCGGACAGGTCGCCAGATGAACAATGTCGTCATTCCGTTGCACCCAGGCAGCCGCTACATCGCCAATCTGACGCTGCACCTGGGCAATCACGTCGCGCGGACGGAGCGGTTGCAACGTGCGCACCTCGGCGCCGTTCAACCAGGGGCGGAACAACCCCAGGTGCTCGCTGCGACACGTGCAGATCCAGCGCGTCTGAGCGCCGGTTGCCGCCAGAGCATGGCTCAGCGCCGCCAGGCTGGTCAGTTGCGAAGCTGGCGGTAGTTCGTCCAGTCCGTCAAGCAGGAAGAGGAGCGGACGCTCACGTGCCAGTTCGTCGAGCGGCGGTGGCGCTCCGATCCCGAACGCTGCCGTCAGGGTCGCTTCAATACTCCCCTGGAAGCGGGCAAGTTCGAGATAGAGCGGAAGCGGCGCGTTGGCGCTGCTCCATACCATGCGGCTGTTGCCGGAAAGGAACGCCTCTGCTAGACCAACCGCCAGTGCGCGCAGGGTCGTCGTTTTTCCGGCGCCTGCCGGACCGATCAGCGCCAGGCGCGGAAAGATTTCTGCCGCCATTTGAATAGTCATCGGCGCAGAGATTGGCGTTCCCGTCTCAGAGGAATGACCGGCGTCGGATGCCAGCCAGAGCGGTGCGACCGTCCGCGCGGCGCTAAAATGCGGCTGTGCACAGAGGGCTTCGAGATACCTATGCACCCAACCAGCGAGTTGTACTGCCATATATTCCCTCGCCACTGGTTCGTCCGGCAGCGCACCCGGGAAACGTGCGTTATGCGTTGATCATCATCATCATCCAGAACGCCAGCCCGCAGATAATCGTGCCCAGCAGACAGAGAAATGCGCCGATGCCAACAGCGGTCTGCACCAGACGGGTAATCGCTTCGAGCAGATGCGCCGCTCCGTCGAGCGCCGCCTGAACGCCGATGTCCGCCAGCGCCTTGCTGCTCAGACGCGACGATTGCCCCGCCAGCGATCGCATTGCTTCCTGATATTCGCGCGTCATAATGATCACCAGGCCACAGATCAGCATGCCGATGCCGGTAATGAACAGAGTGACGGCCATACCAATCTGGATGGTTGTGGTCATTGAAAACTCCATGGCTTAGTGGTGATGTCGTTCTTCAGAGGGCGCGCAACTCATCAACCGTTCGCCGATCAGATCGCCGAGCAACAGCAGGAGCGCCTGCACTGCAGCATCGTCCACGGCGCCGCGCGCCGCCAGCACAAGCGACGGTTCGCCTGCCACGCGCACCGGCAGGAATGCCAGTGTCCGCTTTTGCTCAACGCGCACGAGCAATCGTCCGCTGCGCAGCACTTCAGCAGCCAGGCGGAAGTGCGCTGGTTGCAGACGCGGCGATGAACCCTGCTCGCGCCCGCGTGCGATCAGGAGTGGCGCGGGCGTCTGGCGTTCATCGGGACCGATCAGCGCCATCCAGTCCATATCGAGCGCAGCGGCAATGCGCTGGCAGACATCCAGCAGCGTGGCATTGAGGTCAGGAGCGGCGCGCAGCATCCCGGCGCCTTCCCACAGCGCCATCAGGGCATGGCGGTGACGTTCCAGCATGGCAATGGATTGCAGTGCAATGGCGCGTTGCGCCGCGGTTGCAGCCAGATGCTCGAGCGCATCGCGTTGCGCACGGCTGAGTTCGGCGAGAGTGCAACGCACAACCAGACGTCCTACGCCGGGAATGTCGAGCGTGTGCCGGGCGAAGGAGACAGGCGCCTGCGCATCTTCCAGTGATGCTGACGCACCGGTTATCGCGGCAGCGCGCTCAATAGCGCACCGTGTCAGATCATCGAGCGAGGCGCAGGCGCTGAGTAACGCAAGGTTCTGACGCTGCCACTCAAGTGCGCGTCGCGCCTCGTCGCGATCCTGGTCCAGGCGTGTCCGCAGGGCAAGATCATCGTGCAGGCGGGTCAGCGCCAGGCGCGCCTGCCGCGCCCCCCAGACTGCGGCAATGCTTACGATGACATGCACTGCCGCAATTTCGATCAGCAGGTTGCCTGTCCGCGCCGGATCGAGCGCAGCGATGAGCAACACAATGAGCGCGCCAATGCCAGCGGAGGCAAACGTGTCGCGCTCCTCGACGGACAAACTGCTCTGAATGACCAGCGCTGGCGCAAGGACAAGCATTGGGCTTGTGGCGCCGCCGGTTGCTAGCACGAGCGCACCGATTGCAACACCGTCGGCGACTAGGAGCGTCCACCATGGCGCAGCAGAGATCAACCCGGCGACCAGCGCACTGAGAGCGATTGCCAGGGCAAGGCTAAGCATCGGTGCAGCCGGGTGCGATACGTTGTACAGGATCAGTTCGACGCTGCAGATCAGTAGCAGAACTATCCGAAAGAGTGCAGCGCTGTAGTCGCCAAAGCGGGGTTCTCGCCGCTCTCTGGGGAGACGCCGGGCGCGATGCTCTTGAGATAATTCTGCATCGCCGGAGGAAATGGCTTCTTTGTGCTGCAATGGGATGAACATAGTTGAGCCTCGAAACGAATGCGTTAGCGAATGAACGAATGGGTCAACGAATAAACGAATGGGTCAGCGAATAAACGAATGGCAACGAATGATCGCAACTACAGGTGCCTCTTGCCTCTCACCTCTTGTCTCGCGCCTCACTCACACAAAGGCGCGAAGGCGCAGGGCTCTCCTCGAATTACTCATCCCTCATCCCTCGTCACTCGTCACTCATCCCTCGTCACTCATCACTCGTCACTCATCACGTGTCGCGCCTCGCGCCGCCTGCCTCTTGCCTCCTACCTCACGCCTCATGCCCCTTGCCTCGTGCCCCTTGCCTCGCGCCTCTCGCCTCCTGCCCCGTGCCTCGCGCCTCGTGCCTCACAGATCTCTCAGTCGCTGCACGTTCTCCCATTCACCAATCACACAATAGAGCACATCAAGTGCAAAGGCCTCTGCCACATAATCGCGGCCATCGAATGACACCCGAAAACTCGGTCCCAGCGGCGCTCCCAGGCGCTCGCGGAGTGCGTATTGCTGGGAGGGCCACATCGGTCGCCATTGGCTGCCTGCCCGTTCATAGAGCCGTTCCAGCAACGCCTGCGCCAGCGGATCGCGCTCGCTGCGCTCGTCGATCAAGGTGCTGAGATGATGGATCTCTTTCCAGCGACCGACCGGACTGTACAACACATCGAGTGCGTAGATCGCCGCTGACCACTCCTCAGCGCCAACCCGCACCCGAAAACTGGCGCTCAACGGCGGTCCGACCGGTTCGC
This sequence comes from Roseiflexus sp., assembly GCA_025062325.1. Lineage (GTDB taxonomy): Bacteria > Chloroflexota > Chloroflexia > Chloroflexales > Roseiflexaceae > Roseiflexus. Next base: position 52,066 of record JANXAL010000015.1, on the reverse strand, counting down.
GCAGCGCATACTGATGAAAAGCCCAATCCGGGCGATAGGTCTCGCCGGCTTGGGCATAGATCGCCTGCAACAACGCCTCGCGCAGCGGTTGATGTTCTGGCGCAGCCAGCATACTCAACCGGTCGACGCGCTTCCATTCGGCAATCGGGCTGACCAGCGTCTCGCGCCCGAACGATTGCCCGATGTAGTTGCGCCCCGCGACGGTCACCTCGAATGAGGGAGCGACCGGCAATCCAAGCCCTGTCACGCGCGCTGTGCGAGTCATCGCCCAGTCGGGCCATTCGACTGCGCCAACCTGGCGGTATGCTTCGCTGAGCAGGATCTGGCTGAAGGTGGCGCGCCTGGCTGGCGGCATTGGACGTTCCGGTACGGTAACAGGAGGATCGGGAAAGATACGGCGCAGGAACTCAACCCAGGGAAAGCCAGCAGGATCATTTTTGCGACCTCGCGGGATCGCAATATCTAGATGCCGCACGACCATGTCGGGCGCGATGCGATACTGCGCGACTTTTTCGCGCGTAAGATCGACGAGCGCGTTCAGTTGCGCCATTGGGTAGGGATCGTGGCCGTTGTTGGCATTCTCAAGCTCAATACCGAGCGATATTTCATTGATCGCCGTCTCGCCGCGCCATTCGGCGCGCCCGGCATGCCAGGCGGCATACTCGTCGGGGACGAGACGATAGATCTGCCCCGCCTTGTCGATCAGATAGTGCGCCGAGACACGCGCTGCCGGGTTGGTCAACCACGCTAGCGCGCTGCGCGCCGAGCCTGCTGTCGCGTGGAGCACAATCATCGAAATGGATCGACCCCTACGCGATCCGTAGTTCGGAGAGCGAATAGATGTGTTGATTGCGACTGTCATTGCAGTGAAATCTCGCTAGAATGTGCGTATCTACCATAGCACGCGCGGGAAATCGGATGCTATGATGAGTTTGTGTATTTTTCATTCCAGAAATAGGGAAGTCGGCTATTACTGAGTTCAGGTACCGGGAAACTGATGAGTTGAGGGGTGACAACAGGAGATACAGCATGCTATTTCTCTACATGTCAGCAGGGATATGAGAGTAAGAGTAGCGAGCGATAGCGGGAAGTCTGGCATACTCTTTCTCCCAGAGTCTTTGATCCTGCTCTTGACGATGGATGAGGACGCACTATGGCTTCGCGGCGCGCGCGTATTGTGCTTGCCGATCAGCAGCATCTGTTTCGACAGAGCCTGGCGCACCATTTACGCAGCGCAGGGCATGTCGTCGTTGGTGAGGCGGACTCGCTCGAAAGTCTCGACCGCTGCATGATCGACGCTGAGCCAGAAATCATCATCATGGATCGATATCTGCCGGGCGGGGATGTCTTTGAGTATGTTCACATGCTGAACACGCTGCAACCGCAGACGGCTATTCTGTTGCTGACGGCATATGAACACGAAGCGCTAGAATTGCAGAGTCAGGCATTTCTCGCTGGCGCCTCCGGATGTTTGTCGAAGGAACTTGAGGCAGCAACATACCTGCACGCAGTCCAACGCTTGCAAGAGGGGCAGTTGCTTTTTCCCGCCGAGGTGTTGCGCCGTGCAGCGCGTCCGCCAGCGATCAGCGGTCCGGTCGCCAGCTTGAGCGAACTGACTTCCCGCGAACTGGAGATTCTGCAACTGATCGCTGAAGGATTGGGGAATCGAGAGATCGCTGCACGGCTCGACATTACCTACAACACGGCGATGAAGCACGTGAGCAACATTCTGGCAAAGCTGAAGGTGAGCAACCGAATGGAAGCCGGATTGCTCTTCCTGCGGCATACGGCCGAAGGGACGGCGCCCGGCATCGCTCGCCAGCAACGCCTTAGATAGCATCACTGCGCCATGCGCTCGAAACGACGTCCGGCGCGTGCGCCTGGTACGGCCATCGCCTGCAACACGTCTGAAATAACATCCGCTGCGCTAATATTGCGAATACGCGCCGAAGGGTTGATGATCAGGCGATGCGCCAGCACCGGCTCCGCCAGCGCCTTGACATCGTCGGGAATGACATAGTCGCGCCCGAGGATCGCCGCCTGCGCCTGCGCAGCCCGGTAGAGCGCCAGTGAACCGCGTGCGCTGACGCCAAGGTAGACGTCCTCGTGGTGGCGAGTGGCGGCGACGATCGAGACAATATACTCCTCGATCAGCTCGTCAACGTAGACCGACTTGATGCGTTCTTGCAGATTGATCAGTTCCTCGGCGGCAGCTACCTGTGTCAATGTCTCGATTGGATGCGACTGACGCTGACGACGCAGAATGGCGATCTCGTCTTTCCGCTCCGGGTAGCCCAGGTGAATGCGCATGAAGAAGCGGTCAAGCTGCGCTTCGGGGAGGGGAAAGGTTCCTTCGTACTCGATAGGGTTTTGTGTCGCTAGCACCAGAAAGGGTTGCGGCAGCGGATAGGTGACGCCATCGACTGTGATCTGCCGTTCCTCCATGGCTTCGAGCAGCGCGCTTTGGGTCTTTGGCGTCGCGCGGTTAATCTCATCTGCCAGCACAATTTGCGCAAGAATTGGACCAGGGCGGAACTCGAATTCCTGGGTGCGCTGGTTGAAGATGGAGACGCCCGTGACGTCGGATGGCAACAAATCAGGGGTGAATTGGATACGCTTGAAACTGCAGCCAATCGAGCGTGCAACGGCCTTGGCGAGCATTGTCTTACCGGTGCCGGGTACGTCTTCGAGGAGCACGTGCCCCTTGCAGAGCAGCGCGATCAACACCTGCACAATGGCGCGGCGCTTCCCGATGATCACCTGCTCGACGTTGGCCGCAATCCGTTCGACGATTGTCTTGACGTCTTCCATGCCAGAGGTTCCATATACAGATGTTCCAGAATACTGGTAGTATACCATTCCACCTCTGAACTGGCGCTCCAGCATCTTTTGATTAGTGCGAATGCTCAAATGTGCATGTTGTCGCAACCGATCGCTATTCGCTCTTGTGTCTTCGCACCTTTGCGTTAATCGTGCTGCGCATCCGCTAAAGCGTCCTTAGATCCGTTGCAGCAAGCAACCGCGCCACATCGTCGCGGCGCATGCGTCCGGCGCCGACGACCAAAGTATTTGCAGCGCCGCACGCAACTCCCATGCGTAACGCCTCAGCGAGCGAGCCGCCAGTGTGCAGCACTGCAATGACCCCCGCCAGCGCAGCATCGCCGCTGCCCACCGGGCTGATCGGATCGAGCGGCGGCGTGCGTGCGTACCAGGCGCCGCGCGCGTCAATCGCCACTGCCCCCTGCGCGCCAAGCGTGACAATCACCCGCAGTGGACCGCGCTGCACTACTTCAACCGCAGCAGCGCGCGCTTCGTCTGGTGTGGAGATCGTTTGCCCAAGCGCGGCGCTCAGTTCATGCACGTTGATCTTCAGCAGATCAACGGGTAGATCGAGTGCGGCTGCCAGGGTCGGACCGCTAGTGTCGATGCACACGAAGGTCTCTAAAGGCAGACCGCGCACTAGTTCGAGGTACTGCCCCGGTGTCACGCCAGGTGGAACGCTGCCGGAGATTGCAACGAACGCAGCACCGCGCGCCTGTTTCCAGACTAATTCCATAAATGCGGTCCAGTCGGCAGGAGTGACCGTTGGACCGGTTTCGTTGATCGTGAGGTGATCGCGGGCGTCGGGGTCGGTGATCAGCAGGCAGATGCGCGACTCGCCAGCGCTGAGCCAGCTCCAGGCGCCCTCAAGACCTTCCGCCTGCGCTAGCGCGGCAATCTGCCTGCCGTTCTCGCCTCCAAGCAGAGCGCACGTGCGTACCGGAACACCCAGGGTGCGCGCCGCACGTGTGACGTTGAACCCTTTTCCGCCTGCCGAGTCGATCCGCTCGGCAACGCGGCATACATCGCTGTGGCGAAAGCCGGGAACGATGAGCAGGCGGTCAATGGCTGGATTGGGAGTGACCGTAAGAAGCATCGACACCTCTTGACGACTCTGCCAGACCTGATTAGAATCAGAATGCAACGCGGGAGTGGCGTAGTGGTAACGCGAGAGCCTTCCAAGCTCAAGTCACGGGTTCGATTCCCGTCTCCCGTACCAGATCATACCATCCATTGCTGATGTGCGAGACCGTCTCCGAAAGGGGGCGGTTTCGTAGCATTTGGGAGAGAACTGGGAACCACGAACGACTGAGCCTCAGAACGCACGCATCATCCCGACCCTCGATGCCCGGCTGCGCTCTGGTGCGACGAGATGCTGTCAGAACGAATGCTACGTCTTGCTGCAACCCATCAGGTGATGCCGGATAGAAGCACCATTGCCGTTCGCCATGCACAGAACCTCGCTGAGAAGACGCTTTTCGTTCGCGCACTGCTGGCCGGAAGCTGTCGCGTTCCTGTTGCCGCTGTTCGTTGCCGCCGCATTGCTTTTCGGATATGTCGGCCCGCTCAACGGATTCTGGTCCAGCGATCAGGGCGTGAAGCTGATTCAGGTACAGAGTCTATTGCTGAACAAATTCAGCAGCAGTGCGCTGATCTACCCCGGTGCGGCGATCGACCCGGACGGCAGGGTCAGTCCGTTACGAGGGCAATATTTTCAGCGCGGTAAGCAGACCTACGCAATGTTTTCGGACGCCTTCGCCCTGATGAGCAGCGTCCCTTTCTTTTTCTTCGGCTTTGCCGGGTTATACCTGTTGCCGCTGGTTTCCCTCGCCGCGCTGTCGGTGATCTGTGTTCGCATTGCCCGTCCGCTGCTTGGTCCGCGAGGAGCGCTTCTGGCGGCACTGGCGTTGGCATTGACATCGCCGCTGCTGTTTTACAGCGTCATTTTCTGGGAACATCTCCCCGCGACCCTGCTGGTGACCCTGGCTCTCTGGCTGGCTCTGGAAGGGTATCATCGCAATGAGCGGCGCTGGCTCTTTGGCGCTGGCATCGCCATTGGCGCGGCGGTATGGTTGCGCAATGAAACCGTTCTGGCGGCGCCAGCGCTGATTGGCGCAGTCCTTCTTACCCGGCGTTCACGGGCGCTGCGCGCCGCCAGCTGGATTGGCGTCGGTGCGATCGCTGGCGTGCTGCCCTTGCTGATCTACAACCAGATCACATTCGGCGCCGTGGTCGGTCCCCATGTGCTGGTTGCTGGCGCCGCGCAGTATCAGGGAACGAGCGATCCGTTGATGATGCGCCTAGCATGGGCTGATCTCCTGATCGCGCCCCAGGACGAGCCTGTTCTGGTTGGCTCGGTGATCATAATGGTGATGATCGCCCTCATCACGGCAATGTGGCGCGCATACAGCGTGGCGAATATTGGATTCGCGCTCACCGTCGTCCTGGCGATTGCGATTGCTGCCATCATTCAAATGACGCCGCGCGGCGGGCTGCAAACAACGCTGCTGATCACCTTTCCTGCAGTGCTGCTCTGTTGTTTCCCGGTTGTCCCGGATGAGCGATCAGATCGTGTGGATGCCCCTTTGATTCTGACAGCCTTCGGGTTGACGTTTATCACGCTGGCCTGGCTGGCGCCGCTGCCCGACGGCGGTGCGCAATGGGGTCCGCGCATGCTATTGCCAGCATTGCCAGCGCTGACAATTGCGGGCTTCTGGCGCGCGCGCTCATGGCTGCGCCAACCCGCGGCTGGCGCAGCGGTTGCAGGTGTTACCGCCATTTTACTCTTCGTTGCCTTGCTGTCACAATATGCAGGTTTGCGCCAGTTGCGCGACTTCAATATGGCAAACCATACATTGCTCACGACAGTTGCGCAAAGCGGAGCCGCAGCGATTATCACCGACACCTGGTATGGTCCGCCGCTGCTGGCGCCGATCTTTTATGACAAGCGCATGATTTTTCTGATTGATGACGGCGCTGATCTTGATTATCTTATCGAACGGTTGGGCGCTGCGGGGTTCGATACAGTCTATTATGTGAGCGGGCGGCGTGATGCGATCGCTGCCGATGCGCGACGATGGGGCGAACTCGCCGCGATTGGATCGCCTGTCCCGTTGGCGCATAATCTCACCGGGCAAGTATACCGAATCAACGTACCAGCGCAATCGGGCTGACTCAGACATTGACGATCCCGGATGCCGTGAGTATACTATGATGCTATGGCATCGTTGAAAGCGACCGTTGGAGTACGACTGCTGATTCGCTGTCATCTGCCAATCAATGATTGGGCGGATGTCATCCTGCCCTCTGCGCAGCAGCGCGCAGAGGGTCTTTTATTCCACGCTTCCATAAGGAGAAGGAGGTTGACGTGACGATTGACTGGGACGATAAATACGTTCGCGAAGGGTTGACATTCGACGATGTCCTTCTGATCCCCGCAGAATCGCATGTTCTGCCGAGCGAGGTTGATGTTACAACGCAACTGACCCGTTCCATCAGGATCAACATTCCGATTACCAGCGCCGCTATGGATACGGTGACCGAGCATCGTCTGGCGATTGCGCTGGCGCGCGAGGGGGGCGTCGGGTTCATTCATAGGAACATGTCGATTGAAGCGCAGGCTGAAATGGTGCGGAAGGTGAAACGCTCCGAGAGCGGCATGATCACCGACCCGATCACGATGGGACCGGACAAGACCGTCGGCGATGCGCTTGATCTGATGGCGGAGTATCGCATTTCCGGCATTCCGATCACGACGCCGGACGGCGATCTTATCGGCATCGTGACCAACCGCGACCTGCGTTTCGAGACCGATCGGAGCCGTCCGATCCGAGAACTGATGACGACCCGCAATCTCATCACCGTGCCCGAGGGCACGACGCTCGAGCAGGCGAAACAGATTCTGCATGAGCACCGGATTGAAAAACTGCTGGTGGTCGATCGGCGCGGCAAGCTGTCGGGGATGATCACGGTTAAGGATATTATGAAGCAGATCGAGTATCCGAACGCATGCAAGGATGCGCAAGGACGGCTGCGGGTCGGTGCAGCAATTGGAGCGTCCGGCGACTATCTGGAGCGTGCCGAGGCGCTGGTGCGGGTTGGAGTAGACGTCCTGGCGATTGACACAGCGCACGGGCACTCGAAAGGGGTGCTCGACGCCGTTCTGCGTGTTCGTGAGCGTTTCCCGGATGTGCAACTGGTTGCCGGGAACGTATCAACTGGCGCTGCGACGGCGGCGCTGTGCGAACGCGGCGTCGATGCAGTGAAGGTCGGGCAGGGACCGGGAAGCATCTGTACGACACGGGTGGTGACTGGCGCAGGGATGCCGCAGATCACGGCGATTACCGAATGCGCGCGGGTGGCGTCACGGTTTGGCGTCCCGATCATTGCTGACGGCGGCATTCGTTACAGCGGCGACATCACCAAGGCCATCGCCGCCGGAGCGCATGCGGTAATGATCGGCTCGCTCCTCGCTGGCACTGAGGAGAGTCCGGGCGAAACGATCCTGTACGAGGGTCGCAGCTACAAGAGTTACCGCGGCATGGGCTCGATTGGTGCGATGCAACAGGGGAGCAGCGACCGCTACTTCCAGGGTGGCACGGGACATAAACTCGTCGCGGAAGGGATCGAAGGGCGCGTGCCGTACAAGGGTCCGTTGAGCGATACCATCTTCCAGTTGGTTGGCGGTCTGCGGGCTGGCATGGGGTATGTCGGTGCAAAGGATATCGAGTCGCTGCGGCGCGATGCGCGCTTCATTCGCATTTCAATGGCAGGCCTGATTGAGAGCCATCCCCACGACGTGACCATTACCAAGGAAGCGCCGAATTACGAGCGGCGTTAGCGTCGGACGTTGAATGTGCGAAGGTGGAGGATGTGCGGATACATGGGGGCGCACGATCGTCGTCTACAAAGACGTCGAACGTCGCCTCGCAACGGTGCCGCAACAGCGGCACCGTCAGCATCGCCTCCGACACCCCAAAGTTGCTGGCTGGAACGCCCCTGACCCTGGGAATTTCCGCCTTTGTTTTGGACACTGGGATGCCCCAACTCTCTCTCACAAATGTGGAATTTTGGCGCGCCCTCCCGTCGTATACCCGTTTCAGGCAGCAGGATGCCCTCTCCCCATTCTCCCCCCAATCCCCCGCATGCGGGGAGCGGGAGCACTGGTGTTATCACAAACGTCCCGCATCGTCCCCAATCCCCCGCATGCGGGGAGCGGGAGAGTTGCGGGGTGCAGATGTCAGTCGAATCTTCCCCAACCCCCCGGATGCGGGGAGCGGGAGAAGGGGGCAGGGGGGATTTCGCAAGTGTAGAGTTTTCTGCGAGCTCTGGCGGTGCATCGACCGTTTCAGGCAACAGGGCGGCCCAACTCCCCCTTCTCCCCTGGTGGGAGAAGGGGGCAGGGGGATGAGGGGGAAAAGGGCGTCAGGACGCGGCGAACCTCCATCGCACTCCAAACATATCTGCACTTGCGAGCAGGGGGACGAGGGGAGAAAGGCGTCAGACCCACATCACACGTCTATCATAGTCTGCAATCAACAGGCGCCTTATGCTTCTGACAGGACGCGCGCCGACTTACGTTAGAAAGGCAATGCTATGGACACAGTGTTCCCGCGGATCGTGGCGTTCAGTCTCGCCACGATGCTGGTACTCACTGCCTGCACCTCTCCAATGTCATCTACTCGCATTAGTCCCTTGGCGCCTACCGCAACTCCGGCAACAAACGCAACGACACTGGTTGCCGTGATTGAAACGCTGCAGACGCCTGCAAGTGCGCCGATGCGGATCTCTGAGCCCGCGACACTGCCCATGATGCCTGTAGCGGTTTCCACGCCAACGGCAGAGTCACGCGAGTCAACCGTGCAGTGGACACGTCAGCAGTTCGGCGATGTCTGGAATATTGAATACCCACAGGGTTGGACGATCAACGATGCTGGCGTCTACGCAGGCTCTTTAAGCCTGGAAGGAACCTACAACGCTCATCGCTATCGCATTTCCTTCGACGTGCCGATACTTCCCCCGGGCATTTCTCCTTCAGGCGACGTTGCGACGTTGGATGCCTGGGTGGCATCCGAGATTGCAGCGCTTCCGCAAGAACGGCAGAAAGCCGTCACCGTAGAGGAAACTGTCGTTGCAGGCGCGCCTGCCAGACGTGTCCTGAATATGCCGGACCTGGCGACAGGAGAGGTGACGCACCGGCTCTACATCTGGCATAGCAGCAACGTTAATCCTCGTCTGATCGTTATTCGACCGGTAGGCCAGGACAATCCGGACAGGAAAGAAATGCAGGAACTTCTCGACCGGTTCGGCGCGGGCGTGAGGTAGTCTCTACACCAGAATCGCCACCTCATCATACCCGGCGTCGTTGATGGCCCGAATGAGATCATCAGCGGTCACCCGCTGGTCGTGATCGACACGCACGCTCTTGTCGCCAAGGTTGACGACCACCTGACGCACCCCGGGCAGCGCGCTAACCGCTCTGGTAATGGCGTTGACGCAATGCTGACAGGACATTCCCGGCACACGAAACTGATCGCTGATCATCTCTCTGTCCTTTCTGCACGCACCGTGAGACGCGACGTAACTCGCACGGCGTAAGAGTATATCCTGTTCGGTTGAGAGCGTCAACGGGATGGCGCAGTAACAGTAGGGGCGGGTCTCAGACCTGCAGGCGAGTCTCAGACCCGCCCTTACGTTGTCCGCGTTAGGATAGTAAGCGTCGATTACCCAGAACCCCGACACAACGCGGCATAGCGGGAACACGGATTGACGCAGAGGTAACGGATGGCACAGATTTGCTCGCGATTGAAAGCAATCAATTCCGTGCGAGTTCGTCTCAATCTGCGGCAATCCGTGCGCTCCAACGATGCCAATCGGAGCGCCCAAACATCCCGCTATAGCGATTGCACCCTCACTTGGAGTCAAGCGTCTAATGCGCTTCTGCGGCGCTGATGGTATAATATCCCTCCGTTCTCGAAACGGAGTTTGCATGGCGTCAGCGTGGCGTTCTCTGGCGTTTCTCAAATAAAGCTGACGCGAAGACGCAAAGTCTCGCAATCAGTGCTTTTTAGTCACACTCTACACTGAGCATAGGAGTTCTCACATGCGTGTAACCGCTGCTGCTGGCGATCCACTGGCTACTGCAACCGACCTGCTGGTCCTCACTTCGTGGGAAGAGGAGCCGCTGCCGTCGCCGCTGGCTGATCTGATCGAACCGGGTGACTGGTCGGGCAAGGCGAAGCAGACGCTTTTGATCTACCCGCGCGACGCTCTTCCTGCGCGACGGGTGTTGTTGATCGGGCTTGGCAGGCGTTCATCGCCTGATCTCGATCAGGTGCGTGAAGTTGCGGCCATTGCCGCGCAGCGTGCGCGAGAATTGAAGGTTGAGCGATGTGCGTTTGCCTTGCCCGGTGTGCCTGATCATCCTGCTGAAGCAGTTGCTGCTGCCATCGCCGAGGGCAGCCTGCTTGGATCGTACCGTTTTTTGGAGTACAAGACCGACCTCAAGCCAGAAGATCGCCACGAGGTCGATGAACTGACTTTACTGACGCCGGGGGATGCTGAGGAAGAAGCGGCGCGCGGCGTTGCGCGCGGCGATGCGGTGGCGCGAGGTGTGAATCTAGCGCGCGACCTGGCAAACCTTCCCCCAAACGATCTGACTCCGGCGCGCCTGGCGGAACGCGCGCAGGAACTTGCCACTGCGTTCGGCCTGCCTATCACGGTGCTGGGTCCGACGGAGATGCGCGAGCAGGGATTCGGCGGCATTCTCGCTGTCGGACGGGGTTCAGCAAATGAGCCGCGCTTTATCGTCATTGACTACGGGGCGCAGTATGCCGATGCGCTCACCGTCTGCCTGGTGGGCAAGGGGATGACATTTGACTCAGGCGGGATCTCGATTAAGCCTGCCGAAAACATGGACGCGATGAAGATGGACATGAGCGGCGCGGCAGCAGTGCTGGGCGCGCTGCACGCGATTGCGGAGCTGCAACTGCCGCTGCGCGTCGTGGCGTTAATCGGCGCTGCGGAAAATATGCCCGACGGGTCAGCGTATCGCCCCGGCGACATTCTGAAGACCCTAAGCGGTAAGACGATTGAGGTGCTGAACACCGACGCCGAGGGACGAATTGTGCTGGCGGACGCCCTGACCTACGCGCAACGCTACCATCCCTCAGCGATCATCGATCTTGCCACGCTGACTGGCGCGATCAGCGTGGCGCTCGGTCCGCACGCGATTGGTCTGTTTGCAAATGACGATGCACTGGCGCAACGGTTGCTGCGCGCCGGCGAGGCGGCTGGCGAGCGCGCCTGGCAATTGCCGCTGTGGCAACCATACCGCGAGATGGTCAAGAGCGATATCGCCGATGTGCGCAACTCTGCTGGGCGGCAGGCAGGCGCAATTACGGCGGCTGCATTTCTCCAGTCTTTTGTCGGCGACTATCCCTGGGCGCATCTCGATATTGCCGGAACGGCGTGGACCGACTCGAAATCCAAGGCGTATCAGCCCAAAGGCGCCACCGGCGTCGGCGTGCGCCTGCTGGTCCAGGCGTTGCGCGACTGGACTCAGAAGTGAGAGGGGGGCGTATGAACCCTGCACCACGGTATGATCGAATTGTGTCGTTGGTGCTGCTAGCGCTGCTCGGGCTGGCAGTCGTCTTTCTGATCGACGTCAACCCGTATATTCTGCGCGCACGCTTTGGCGGCGACTTCCCCAGCATTACCGTCTCGTGGCTGCTGATCGCGTCGCTAGTGGTGATTGCCAGCACCGGCGCTGATATCTTCATTCGTGCACATCCGCAGATGCAGACGCGATCGCTGCCAACCGTGAATCTGCGCATTGTGCAGATTGAACTAGCGCCATCCTTCTGGATCCTGCCATCGTTTGCGATCATTGCGTCTTTCGCCTTCTTTCGCCTGTTCAGCGCCAGCCTCGAAACGCTGGCATTCGTCCTGGCGTTGATTGCCGCCGGCGGGTTTCTGTTTGGCTCGCTGGTGGCGCAGCATTACTCGCTTGATCGCCGCGCCAACGTGCGGCAGGGCGCGCGGCTGGCGCTGCAGGCGATGGCGCTGCTGCTGGCGTTCGGGGTCTTCAGCGCGGTCTATTATGCCCGTATGCGCACCCTTTATTCTGCCACGTTGATCGGCGTTAGCGCTACGCTCCTAGCGTATGCGTTGCTCTCACAGACATCGGCGCGCAACTTGTTCACCCTGTCGTTGCTTGTGGGACTGACGCTGGCAGAGGCGACCTGGGCGCTCAACTACTGGGCGGCGTCGTTTTTGATAGGTGGAACGCTGCTGCTGGTGTTGTTCTACATTATCACTGGTCTGCTGCAGGGGCATCTCGAGGGAACACTGACCCGTCGCGTGATCTGGGAGTATGGCGTGCTAGGGAGTGTGATGCTGCTGGCGGTCGTTTATGTAACATTGCGTTGAATGGAGCCTTCTCTTCAGATAAGTGCCTGGCGAGTCGCCGCAACGATTGTCGCCGTTCTGTTCGAGGCGCTCTTCCCGCCAGCAGTCGCCTGGTTCATCAACCGCAGGCTGCACGTTTCCTGGCGCTATTTCGCATACGGCGCCATCATCTTTCTGCTCTTCCAGTTGATCAGCCGCGTTCCGATAGTACTGGCGATCCAAGGGGCGCTAGCGCCCCAGTTGCAGGCATCGCGTCCGCTCCTCTTCGGTTGGCTGACAGCGCTGGCGCTGACTGCCGGGCTTGCCGAGGAGATCGGCCGGTATGTGGGGTATCGCTGGCTGTTTCGCGAAGAGCGGACATGGTCGCGCGCGGTGATGTACGGTCTGGGGCATGGCGGCCTGGAGTCGACGGTGCTGGTCGCCGGTCTGACGCTGCTGGGATTGATCAATCTTCTGGCGTTAAGCGCGGTCGATCGAGCGGCGCTGCCGTTGACAGATGAGCAGCGGGAACTAGCGCGCCAGCAGTTAGCCGCTGTCGCTGCGCAACCCGATTGGCTGCCGCTCGTCGGAGCATGGGAACGCCTCTGGACGCTGCCGGTCCACGTGGCGCTTTCGGTGATGGTGGTGCAGGTCTTTCAGCGCGGGCAGATATGGTGGCTCTGGCTGGCAGTTGCAGCGCATACGCTGGTCAATCTACTGGCTGTGGGAGTCGCGCCTGCGTTCGAGTTGCAAGGCACGGCAGCCATTCTGATCCCTGAGGTGATTGTCGCGCTGGCAGGCATGGCGGGGCTGTGGATTATCTGGCGATTACGGGAGGAGAGTTGAACGTTGAAGGCGGAAGGGTGGCAGGTTGCAGGTGGAAACGTGTCCAACCCTTGAGGTCTGCGCCATTCACATTCGCCAGCGCCTTTCGTTTCGCCGGTGGTAGAACCACAGAGGCCCAGAGGTGACGCTCTTATTCGCTGCCCCGTTCTTTCATTCGCTTCTTCGCTGCCGCATTCGCTCCTCACACTGCAGAGATATGGTGCGCCATGCCAGCATCGTCGGGTGTCGCCAATTGTTTTCGCTCAACCAGCGTGATAAACAACGCCGTCAGATCCGGGTCCCATTGAATCCCGCTTCGCGCGCGCAGCCGCTGGATGGCGTGCTCGGGTGAGAGCGCCCGTCGGTATGGACGATCCGTGGTCATTGCATCGTAAGCGTCGACAATAGCGATGATACGGGCGCCTATCGGGATCTCCTCACCCCGCAGTCCGTACGGATAACCGCTGCCGTCCCAATGCTCATGGTGCCCGCGCACGATTGGGGCCACATCACGTGCAAAGCGCATGGGAGCAATGATGCGCGCGCCGCACTCAGGATGCTGCTTGATCTGCGCATACTCCTCGGGCGTCAAGGGCGCTGGCTTGCGCAGGATACTGTCTGCCACACCAATTTTGCCGATGTCGTGCAGCAATCCGCCCCGCCATACGGCGCGTCGGACGTCGTGTCCCAGACCGGCGGCAATCGCAAGTTGCTCACCATAGTGCGCCAGACGCCAGAGATGCCCCTCGGTGTACATATCCTTCGCCTCAACCGCTAGCGCGAGCGCGAAGATGACACTCTCTGTGCGCTCTAGCTGGTCGGTCAGGCGTTTGGTGCGTAATTGCGACTGGATGCGGGCGCGAAGCAGGCGCTCATCGAACGGTTTAGTCAGAAAGTCGTCGGCGCCGGCCTCGATGCCGCGCCAGCGATGCTCCGGGGCATCGAGCACTGTCAGCATCGTGATGGGAATGAGCGCAGTGCGCGGATCCTCTTTCAACCGACGGCACACTTCGAAGCCATCGTATTCCGGCATCGTTACGTCGAGCAGCACTAGGTCTGGCAGTTCTTCCAGCGCCAGCGTCAGCGCCTCACGTCCATCGCGCGCCGCTATCGCCGTGTAGCCTTCTGCTTCAACAAAGCGGACGATCGCTTCACGCATGGCTGGGTTATCGTCTGCTACCAGGATTTTTGCCGCCACCGTTTGCTCCTCCTCCATTCCAGGGCATTGAGCGGTATCGCATCTGACAGGTTTTCTCTGTCTATGATCCTGTTATCAGGTCCTGGCGAACAGGCGTTATAGTACAATATGTTCCTCATGGATTTTCAGATGGTGCACACATCAGGTATTACAATACAATCTCAACAAAGGCGTGCTAAAGAATCCTGCATCCCGGTCGTCGCACCGTTGCTCTTATTAAGAAATAATCTTTCCAACCGCCTAAAAGATACCGTCGCTGAAAGGAATCATGCCGTCTATGCCCTACGATTTCGACCAGGTCTTTGATCGTCGCCGCACTGGAAGCGTCAAGTGGACGTTCTACGGTGACGATGTGCTGCCGATGTGGGTGGCAGATATGGACTTCCCGGCGCCGCCGCCGATACTCGCCGCGCTGCGCGCCCGTGTTGATATGGGCGACTTCGGCTATGAATTGCCGTCACGTGCGCTTGGCGAATGTATCTGTGAACGAATGCACCGTCTCTACCAGTGGGACGTCACACCAGATCAGATCGTCTACATCCCTAGCCTGGTGACCGGTCTCAATGCCGTCTGCCGCGCTATTGGAGAAACAGGCGACGGCGTGCTGGTGCAGACGCCGGTCTATCCGCCGTTCCTCACGGCTCCGACCAACCAGCAGCGGGTGGTGCAGATGGCGGAGCTGGCGCTTGTTCCGCATGGTCGGACGTTCGCATATCGCGTAGATTACGAGCGCATGGAAGCGGTTGTGAACGATCGCACACGCCTGTTTATTCTGTGCAATCCGCACAATCCAACCGGCGAAGCGTATAGCCGTGAGGATCTGATAAAGATGGCAGCGTTTTGCGAACAGCACAATCTGATTATCTGCTCCGACGAGATTCACTGCGATCTGCTGCTCGGCGATACGCGTCATACGCCGATCGCCACGCTCGCGCCCGAAATCGCCGCTCGCACCATCACCCTGATGGCGCCCAGCAAAACGTTTAACATCCCTGGGCTCAAAGCCAGTTTTGCGATTGTGACCAATCCGGACCTGCGCAAGCGCCTCATAGCCGCGATGGATGGCATCGTGCCCTGGCTTAACTCCTTTGCGCTGGCAGCAATGGAGGCGGCGTATCGCAATTGCGACGACTGGCTGAAAGATTTGCTCGCCTATCTGACGGCAAATCGTGATGTCGTGACACACTTTGTGATCGAACAGATGCCGCAGATCAGGACGACTGTCCCGCAGGCGACCTATCTGGCGTGGTTCGATTGCCGGGAGGCAGGTATTGAGGGCAATCCGTGCGAGTTTTTCCGCCGCGAAGCAAAAGTGGCGCTGAACGATGGAAAGCCATTCGGCGCCGGGGGCGAAGGGTTTGTCCGTCTTAACTTCGGTTGTCCGCGCGCGTTGCTCATAGAAGGGCTTGAACGGATGAAGTCTGCGCTCGATGCTAGCGCCGCTCGCCATCCTTGACAGAACCCGCGCAGGGATTGTATCGTTACGCCGAGAAGCCGACGCAAAGACGCGAAGACGCATTGGTGGCGCAGACATTGCAAGGGCTTGCGTCACAGCATAGGTCTTTCTGAGACGTGCTGTAAGTGGACTCCTTGAGTGAGATGTGTAGAGAGCGAAAGCCCGGTTTCGCTCGAAAGGCGAGACATTTGTTGTGTACACTCTGCACCCGAGACATCTGCGTCCCTCTATCACTTCTGGAGGGTGTTCAGAAAGGCTGACTCAGCGGTGCGGAGACGCGAAGGTGTGTTGTCCTGAGGGCAAGGCGTCGCGCCCTTGCGTCTTCGCGCCAATCTTTGCAAGCAATGCCGCAGCGCGGTTGAGCCTGGGCTGAGCGCAACCGACCTGTGAGGCTGAGAACAAGGAAGGGGAACACGCTATGGTTTACGCGACTCGTCGATTCGAGTTTTCAGCGGCGCACCGCTACTGGCGATCCGATTGGAGCGCTGAGGAAAATAGGCGTGTCTTTGGTCCATGCGCCAATCCATATGGTCATGGGCACAATTATACGCTTGATGTGACGATTACCGGCGATATTGACCCGCGCACTGGGATGGTAATGAACATGACCGAACTCAAAGCGCTGGTGTCAGAGGTGTTGGAAGAGTTCGACCATAAGCATCTGAATGAGGATACGCCCTACTTTCGCGATCAATTGCCAACGACAGAGAACATGGTGCGGGTGTTGTGGCGATTGATTGCGGCGCGTTTGCCGCATACCGCGCGCCTGGCACGGTTGCGTTTGTACGAGACCAGCGACCTGTGGGCGGAGTACGACGGTGCAGACGAAACGACCCTCACGCGCGCGTACACCTTCTCGGCTGCACACCGGCTGCACTCGCCGGCGCTCTCCGATGAAGAGAATCTGGCAATCTACGGCAAGTGCAACAATCCAAATGGGCACGGGCATACGTATATGCTTGAGGTGAGCATTGCTGGTCCCGTCGATCCTGGCACGGGCATGGTGATGGACCTGACAGTCATGGATCGGACGGTGCGCAGCGTACTTGACCAGCTCGACTATCGGCATCTTGACCGCGAAATAGCTGCGTTTGCCGCGCAACCTTCCACTGCCGAGAATATTGTGATCTACTTGTGGGAGGAACTCGCGCCGCGCTTCAAGGGGCGGCTGCGCCATCTCAAACTGTGGGAAACGCGCAAGAATGTCTTCGAGTATGCCGGACCAGGCGCATCGTTGGCTGCACGCCTAGCATGATCGCCGAAGGGGAGCGCACGGATTTCTGCGGATCGAAATTTGCACGGATTGATCGCCTTTCATGCCGACATATCCGTGAGAATTCTATCCGCCTAAATCCATGTCCCATTGAGCCACGTCACGCCTGAGCCTCCGCTGTCCTTATGAGACGCCATCGTGCACGGGCGGGTCGGCGCGAGCCGCCATGCAATGCGCCATGACTGCACGAGGCGCCATCGCGTAAGGGCGGGTCTCAGACCCGCCCTTACAGTGTCCGAGATGATGATCGAGTATTGAGGAACGAGTCCTATGACATACCACAACGGCAACAACGGTTACCACGACCGCGCACTCGCGGATATCGACGAGCGTGAGTACGAACCGCTCATTATTCAAGGGCGCGGTAAACTCGAAGGGGTGAGTTATCACTCCGATCCGGCGATTGAAGAAGCTGTGCGGGTTATTCTGAAGCAGATCGGCGAAAATCCTAATCGCGAGGGTCTACTGAAGACGCCATCGCGCGTCGCCAGAATGTACGCGGAACTGACTGCCGGGTACCACATTGATCCAGATGCGCTGATCAACGAAGCGATCTTCAGCGTCGGCTATGATGAAATGGTGCTCGTCAAGAATATCGAGTTTGCCAGTCTATGCGAGCACCACTTGCTCCCCTTCATGGGACGAGTGCATGTTGCCTACATTCCCAACGGAAGGGTCCTGGGATTAAGCAAGATTCCGCGCATCGTTGAGATGTTTGCGCGGCGTCTGCAGGTGCAGGAGCGGATGACGGTGCAGATTGCCGATTTCATCAATCAGCGGATCGAACCGCTCGGCGTAGCGGTCGTCGCTGAAGGCGTACACATGTGTGCGGTAATGCGCGGCGTCAAGAAGGCAGGCGCGACCATGGTCACCTCGGCGATGCGCGGCGTCTTCCGCGACGATCCGAAGACGCGCAGCGAATTCATGGCGCATATCGAACGCGACTGATCGGGCGCAGGCAACGGTCATGCGGGGTGCACGCCCTCGTAGGGGCGCCCTCGCCGGGGGAGGGTTTTCCAGCAAGCCCTCACGTTGCGGTACCTGCTCTGGGCAACAGGACGCCTCAACGCCCCCTTCTCCCCTTGTGGGAGAAGGGGGTCGGGGGGATGAGGGGAAACAAGCGTCGGGACGCGGAAAAACATCCATCGCTCCCAAAAACGCTCCACGTGTGAGAGGGGCGCTCCCCTGGGAGTGCTCGACCTATGGAGGACATTGTGGCTCTAAAAACCATCCTCATCACCGGCGCCAGCCGGGGCATTGGGCGGGCAACAGCGTTGGCGCTCGCAGCGCCTGGCGTGACTATGACCCTGGCAGCGCGCTCGGTTTTCCTGCTTGAAGAGGTTGCCGCCGAAGCGCGCGCCGCTGGCGCCTCGACAGTCGTCGCGCCGTGCGACGTTACTATCGAGGATGATGTCCGTCGCCTGGTCGACCAGACGACCGCAGCGACGGGACGGATCGACCTGCTTGTCCACAGCGTCGGCGGTGCGTATATTGCACCGGTCACGCAGATCAGCCAGGCCCATTGGGAGGAGCAGGTGCGCGTTCACCTGACGAGCCTCTTCCTGATCTGCAAGCATGCAACGCCGTTCATGCATAACGGCGGGTTGCTGGTGTACGTCGCCTCAGTGGCGGCGCGCCAGGTCTTCCCGAACTGGTCCGCTTATTGCGCTGCCAAGCATGGCGCGTTGGGGTTGCTCGGCGCGGTACGGGAAGAACTGCGCCCTTATGGCGTGCGCGTCACCGCGGTGCTGCCAGCCGCAACCGATACCGGACTGTGGGACGATCTTCCCGGCAACTGGAACCGCGCAGCGATGCTGCAACCGGCGGACGTTGCCGCCGCGATTGCCAGCCTGGCGGAATACCCTCCGCACGTCGTCGTTGAGGAGTTGACCGTCGGACACATCGCCGGAAGGCTATAGAGCCTTTCTGAGAAAGGCTAACGCAAAGGCGCCGGGACGCAGAGATAAAGCTGAGGGTGAGGCTTGGCGCCTTTGGGTCTTCGCATCGATCCTTGAGCTCTCTGCGCCGCTCTCAATATTCGCGGTTTCTTCTGTTTTTATTGACAATAGCACAATCGTCTGGTATACTGCAGAGTAAGTGTGGAGGAATGATGCGATGACATTGGCGCAGTATACCGAAGACTCGCCAGCAGGGAAGATTCTGACCTACCTGCGGCGTCATGGCGAAGCGACAATCAAGGACCTGGAAGAGTTGTTGGGCATCAGCACGACGGCAGTGCGCGAGCACCTGGCGCATCTCGAGGCAAAAGGGTTGCTGGCGACGCGGCAGGCGCGCGGCGGCCCGGGGCGGCCCAGGCTAGTCTACTCGCTGACGTCGCGCGCTGAAGACCTGTTCCCGAAGGAGTACGATACGCTGGTCACGCTGCTGCTGCGTGAGATTGCCAGCCGCGAGGGGAAAGAGCGCCTCAATGCGCTGCTCGAAGCGGTCGGGCAACGCCTGGCGGAAGAGTATCGCGGACAGGTCGTCGGCAATGATGTGGAGGAGCGTCTAGCGCGGTTGCGTGTCACGCTCGAAGCGCGCGGCATTCCGGTCGAAGTCACGCCGGATGGCGCCATACAGGTTTTCGCCTGTCCGTACCACGATGTGGCGCGGGAGCACGCCGGAGTGTGCACCATGGAGCGCCGCATGCTCGAACAGGTGCTTGGCGAGCGGGTGGAAATCGAAGGCACGATCCGCGAAGGGCGTCGCAGTTGTCATTTCCAGATTGCGCGGTCTTCGGACTAGCGCTGCGCGTATTGGTCGTTCCGTTTATATATGAGCACAGGAGTTTCGGCATTGAACAGCGATCTGGTCATCAAGGATCTGCGCGTTAGCGTTGAGGACAAAGAGATCCTCAAGGGAGTCAACCTGACGGTCAAAGCTGGTACCATTCACGCCATCATGGGACCAAACGGCAGCGGCAAGAGTACGCTGGCATACACGCTGATGGGACATCCCGGCTACACGGTCACCGGTGGCGAAGTGTGGTACCGGGGGCATAATATTCTCGAACTCGAGCCGGATGAGCGCTCGAAGCTCGGTCTTTTCCTCGCTTTCCAGTACCCGGTCGCTATTCCAGGGGTGACGGTGGCGAATTTCCTGCGCGCTGCGATCAATGCGCATCGCGCCGAGGAGGGGAAGGACCCGAAGGAAACTGCGATTCCAATGGCGCAGTTTCGCAAGCAGTTGCGCGAGCAGATGGCGGCGCTTGGCATCGATGAGAGTTTCGCCCGTCGTTATCTGAACGAGGGCTTCTCCGGCGGCGAGAAGAAGCGCATCGAGATTTTGCAGATGGCGATGCTGGAGCCGAAGATGGCGATTATGGACGAGACTGACTCGGGGCTTGATATCGATGCGCTGAAGATCGTCGCGCAAGGGGTCAATACGCTCTATGCGCAGCATCCGGATATGGGAGTGATGGTGATTACGCACTACCAGCGCTTGCTGAATTACATCAAGCCGCATTTTGTGTCGGTGCTTATGGACGGTCGGATTGTGCGCGAGGGCGGACCCGAACTGGCGCTCGAGCTCGAAGAGAAGGGGTACGACTTCCTCCGCGAGGAGGTCGCAAGCGCGTGACTATGAAGACGCTTCCTCCACTCGGTGAAATCAGCGACGCCCTGGTGGTTGAAATTTCGCGGGCTGCGGGTGAGCCAGCGTGGCTCACAGAGCAGCGCGCTGAGGCGTGGCGGTTCTTCGCCTCGGCTGAACCGCCCTACTGGCGTCGCACCGATCTGTCGAAGTTCAAGCCGGAGCAGGTGATCGCCGCCGCTGACACCGCCGCAACCAGTCTCTATCAGGAAGAAGACCTGGCAGAGCAAGGGGTGGCGTTTACCACGCTGGCACAGGCGCTTCACACTCATGAGGCGATCATCCGACAACACCTTGGCGCCGCCATCGAGCCGACGCGCCATAAGTTCCTGGCGCTCAACGCGGCTCTCTGGAAGGATGGCGTCTTCCTCTATGTGCCGAAGAATGTCAGCGTTGAATTGCCGCTGACAGTAGTGTTTGCGATGCCGATCCCCGGCGGAGCGGTCATACCGCGCAACCTGATCATCCTTGACGACGGCGCTAGCGTAACGTTTGTTGAGGAGTATCACTCGGTTGCTGCGTCTGATCAGGCATTCGCAGCGCCGGTGACCGAGATCTTCCTGGGGAATAACTCGACCCTGCGCTTCGTTGCAGTGCAGACGTGGGGTGAGGATGTGTACCATATCGGCGCACAGAAGGCGCGTGTCGGGCATGGGGCGGCGCTCGAGTGGGCAGCGGTGAACCTGGGGGCGCGTGTCCAGCATATCGAAGCGGAAACTGCGCTCGAAGGGGATGGATCGCGCGTCGAGTGGGTAGCGGCGACGTTCGCCGCCGATCATCAGAATCTGTTGACAGCGCCCTGGCTCCGCCATATCGGCGCGAAAACCGAAGGGCATATGGACTTCAAGACCGTTGTGAAGGACCAGAGTTATACGACCTTCGACGGGATGATCAAGATTGAACGCCAGAGCCGCGCAACGGTGTCGCGCCTTGAGGAGCACGCGCTGCATCTGTCGCCGAAGGCGCGCAGCGACTCTATCCCTGGTCTGATGATTGACACCAACGACGTCGCCAAGGCTGGGCATGCCTCGACCAGCGGCGAGGTGGATGAGGAGCAGTTGTTTTATATGCGCTCGCGCGGCATCCCGCGTGATGAAGCCATCCACCTGATTGTCATGGGGTTCTTCGAGCCGGTGCTCGACCGCATTCCCAACGATGCGCTGCGCCAGCGCATTGCGGAGATGATCGAGGCGAAGATTTAGTATGCGAAGTCATGGAACGGCGTGGTATGCGCAGGGCGTCGTTCCATATTCGTCCGTGCATACGTTCGGTATAGCTCGCGAAGGCAGGCTGCGCAACCGCAGCCCGCGGCTTATGAACATTGAATACATCCGGTAGACCCGTGCGGCCAGGTGGCGCGTTCTCTATCAGGACGTGGAAGCTCCAGCAGGGCTTTCACGTCCTGATCGAGGGGTTCAGCCCGCAGCATCCAGGAATGCCGGACTATCTTAATCCTCATCAGCCGTCGGGCGCAGGGCGAGCGCTAGATTATTTTGTTAATGATTAGGTGCGCCAATGACAGCAAGCACCACCCTGAGCCTGTTCGATATTGTCGCGCTGCGGCGAGAGTTCCCGATCCTCAATCAGTCGGTGAACGGCAAAGCGCTGGCGTTTCTCGATAGCGCGGCGTCGTCGCAAAAACCGCGCCGTGTGATCGATTGCTTAGAAGATTATTATCGGCGCTACAACGCTAACGTCCATCGCGGCATCTATCGTCTGAGCGAAGAGGCGACGTTCGCCTTCGAGCGGGCGCGCGGCAAGGTGGCGCGTTTTATCAATGCCCGCAGCCAGCGCGAGATCGTCTTCGTGCGCAATACGACCGAGGCGATTAACCTGGTGGCGCGCAGCTGGGGCGACGCCAACCTGCGCGAGGGGGATCGCATTCTACTGAGTATCATGGAGCACCACTCGAACCTGGTGCCATGGCAGATGCTAGCACAGCGCACCGGCGCAAAACTGGAGTTTCTGCCAATCGACGGCGAGGGTCGCCTGGTGCTGGACAATCTGGACGCGCAACTGGAAGGGGTGCGCTTAGTGGCGATTACCCAGCAATCGAATGTGCTGGGGACGATCAATCCGGTGGCGGAGATTGCACGGCGCGCGCATGCCGTTGGTGCGCTCGTGCTGGTGGACGGCGCACAGAGCGTGCCGCATATGCCGGTGGACGTTCAGGCGCTCGATATCGATTTCCTGGCGTTCAGCGGGCATAAGATGTGCGGTCCAACCGGCATTGGCGTGCTGTGGGGACGACGCGCAATCCTGGATCAGATGCCGCCGTTCCTCGGCGGCGGTTCGATGATCAAGGTGGTGGGGCTGTACGAATCGACCTACGCCGATGTTCCGGCGCGCTTCGAGGCGGGCACGCCAGCGATTGCCGAAGCGATTGCGCTCGGTGAGGCGGTCGATTTCCTGCAAGAGATCGGGATGGATCGAATCCACGCCCACGAGCGCGAGTTGCTAGGGTATGCGCTCGAACGCCTGCGGGAGGTCAAAGGGCTGCGGGTGTACGGTCCGACAACCACCGAGATGCGCGGCAGCGCAGTGAGTTTCACGCTCGACGGCGTGCATCCCCACGATGTCGCGGCAGTGCTCGATAGCGAGGGGATTGCTGTGCGCGCCGGACATCACTGCGCACAACCGCTGCATGCGCACTACAATATTCCTGCCACCACGCGAGCATCATTCTACCTGTACAACATTCCAGAAGAGGTTGATCGACTGGTTGCCGCCCTACACAAGGCGCGCACACTGTTTGGGTGATAGGGATGGACGATCTGTATCGCGAACTCATTCTTGAACACTACAAACATCCGCGTCGTCGCGGTCGTCTCGACCATCCCGATATCAGCGCCGAGGAACATAACCCATTGTGCGGTGACCGGGTGCGGATCGATCTGCGGATTGAAAACGGCATTATCACTGATGCGCGCTTCGACGGTCGCGGCTGTGCGATCAGCCAGGCGGCTGCTTCGATGCTGACCGATGAAATCGTCGGGATGCCGGTTGAGCAAGCGAAGCGGTTCAGCAAGGAACAACTTCTGACGTTAATCGGCATCCCATTGAGCCATAATCCGGTGCGCATCAAATGCGCACTGCTTCCGCTCAAAACACTGAAAGCAGGGTTGTATGGCGTGGGTCATGCACCCCAGGATGATGAGATCGAATAACCTTTTGGGAGAGGAGTGCAACCAATGGCTGTCACTGCAACGAATCTGGATTTCGATTACTCGAAGTATGCGTTCCGCAACGAAGAGCGATATATTTACAAGTCCGAGAAGGGCTTGAATGAAAAGGTTGTGCGTGAACTGTCGGGGATGAAGGGTGAGCCGGAGTGGATGCTCAAGCGCCGATTGCAGGCGCTCGAGATCTTCCGCAAGAAGCCGACGCCGCTGGTCGGCATGTGGGCGAACCCGGAACTGGCAGAACTGAACTATGACGACATTCACTACTTCGTGCGCGCTGGCGAACGCCCACAGACCGACTGGGACGCTGTGCCGCCAGAGATTAAGCAGACGTTCGAGCGGTTGGGCATTCCCGAAGCGGAGCGTAAGTTTCTGGCTGGCGTCGGCGCGCAGTACGAGTCAGAGGTCGTCTATCACTCGCTGCGCGAGGAATGGGCGAAGAAGGGGGTCATTTTCCTCGATACCGACACCGCTCTAAAGGAGTACCCGGAGATCTTCAAGCAGTACTTTGGCACAGTGGTTCCGGCGGCGGACAACAAGTACGCCGCACTGAACACGGCGGTCTGGTCGGGCGGGTCGTTCGTGTACGTGCCAGCGGGGGTTCACGTCGATATTCCGCTCCAGGCGTACTTCCGCATCAATGCTGAACGCATGGGGCAGTTTGAGCGCACCCTGATCATCGTCGAAGAAGGCGCATCAGTACACTACATCGAAGGATGCACGGCGCCGATCTACAGCACCAACTCGCTGCACTCGGCGGTGGTCGAGATTATTGTGAAGAAAGGCGGCAAGTGCCGTTATACAACCATCCAGAACTGGGCGAACAATATCTTCAACCTGGTGACCAAGCGCGCTGTCGCTTACGAAGAGGCGACAATGGAGTGGGTCGATGGCAACATCGGCTCGCGCCTGACGATGAAGTATCCGTCGGTCTACCTGATGGGGCGCGGCGCGCGCGGCGAGGTGCTCTCGGTAGCGTATGCTGGCAAGGGGCAGCACCAGGACGCTGGCGCTAAGATGATCCACATCGCGCCGGACACAACCAGCCGCATCACGAACAAGTCGGTCTCGAAGAATGGCGGCAAGACGACGTACCGCGGTCTGGCAAAGGTGCTGCCGGGTGCAACTGGCGCGAAGATCAATGTGAACTGTGATGCGCTCATCCTCGATGAGAAGTCGGCATCCGACACGATCCCGTACATCGAGATCGAGGAAGACCGCTGCACCCTGGCGCACGAGGCGACCGTCGGGCGCATTGGCGAGGAGCAACTGTTCTACTTGATGAGCCGCGGCATCAGCGAGACCGATGCGCTGTCGATGATTGTGCTCGGCTTTATGGAGCCGTTCACGCGCGAACTGCCAATGGAGTACGCTGTCGAACTCAACCGCCTCATCCAGCTCGAGATGGAGGGGTCGGTTGGATAGCAGGCGCAAGGTGAGAGGGGTTGCAGGCGGAAAGGTTAAAGGCGGGCAAACGGTGAACGCCGCGCGGTGAACGCCGGTTGTAACAGGGAGATACCCAAGGGCGCACATCAGTGCGCCCTTGGGCGTTTAATCATCCGAAAGGACTGTTTCAATGCCCACTCCGCTACTCTATCTTCAGCATGCGCATCCGTCTGGCATTGCATCCGCCGACCGACGGTTCTCGCGCCATACCGCTGACCAAGATGGCGCAATATAGGCATCGACCAAGATGCATAGTCGGGATCAACATCAACAGCAAGCCGTGTCACTTTGCGACATGCTTCACCGCATCAGCCGCTCGCCGTCATGCCATAGATCACCTCCGTTTCAGCACGCGCGGCCTGCGCCGGGTCCTCAGAGCACAGCTCGCTCGCTTCACGCAGTTCAGGCAACAAATCGCTTCGGCTCCGGCGTGACCCGAAGAAAAGCCCTCAGAGCACAGCTCGCTCGCTTCACGCGGTTCGGCGCTCCACACGGCGGGCAGGCGCAACCCGGCGTGCACCGCAGCCGCGAGCGCCGCTCCGCTCGCAATCTGCGCCACGCGCCGCTGCTCGACGATCTCGTGCAGCGGCATCTCGATAATAGCAGGGACGGGATAGATGTGATGAGGCATCAGGAAGTCAGGAACCCTTGCAGTTTTTCGAGCAGCTTTTCGTGATCGCGCGTTTCACATTCCCAAACGATCAACACACTCCAGCCGAGATATTCCAGTTTTTGCAGATGTTCCCGGTCGCGGATCACGTTGCGATCAAGTTTTTTATTCCAATACTCCGTGTTGCTCGTTGGACGCGCGGCGTGGGGGCACCCTTCGTGCTGATGCCAGAAACAGCCGTGAACGAAGATGACCTTCTTGTGACGCGGCAGAACAATGTCCGGCTTGCCGGGCAGATCCTTGCGATGGAGCCGAAACCGATATCCCATCTTATGGACCAGCGAGCGCACCAACCGTTCCGGCGAGGTGTTTTCGCCGCGAACCTTCGCCATAATGCGACTGCGCTCTTCTGGCTGAAAAACATCCGGCATGACTTATCGCGCTCGCTTGATCTCCGTCCACTTTGATTTGGTGACTATAATGCCATCGCGCTCCCAGATAGTTTTTCGTTCAACATTAGGACCTGACATCCGCACCTCAATGCCAATTTTGACGACATCCTGAGCATCGCACCGGAATGCATCATAGAGTATTTTCAAAAACTTAACATCATCGATGTCCCAGCAAGCCGGTTTGGGATTGTTACGAGCGTCGGGAATGGTTCTGGGGAAGAGATACAAACACGGAGGAGGAACCTGAATGCCATCTATCTCAGTAGCACGTTCGGGCTTTCCAGTCAACTTGGGACAGACGCGACCTTTCGTACCGCAGAGCATATCCCAGATAATTAAGCCGTCAACTCGCTCCTTTCTGTGAATGATTTCGGCGCTCAGCCGTGTGTGTATGCCCGACCAGGCATTATGTCGAGGGTCTGATCCAGGATTCTGACAGAGTGACCAGATGATAAACTCATCCGCATTTGCAGGACGTTGAAAAATATTGGTATTGTTTCCGTCCAGGCAGCCTTTTGCCTCAATAACACAGATGCGATCGCCAATGTGAACTTCATAGTCGTGTCGCTCGCCTGAACCGCTGAATTTCCAATCCGTTATCTTGCTTTGCTTCTTCAAAAAACCGAGAACGTTCTCAACAAACTTGCGCTTTTCGTGTATTGTGGCTGCCTGTGTACCGCGCAGCTGTTCAATTGCCGCTCGAAAGAGACCAGATCGCCAGAATTCATTCTTATTCATGCCATGGCGACGGCGACCAATCGACGGCGCCTTCGCTTTCAGCGCTTCGACATAATCGTCAATCAGATCCTTTGTATCTCTGGATAACTCACAGAGAATAACCGGTTGACGCGCTGACATGAACGGGGACCTCCCTGGTTTGTACAATAGATGTCGCCAGCGGACGAAGAATATGTTGCTCCAGCCACGAAACGACTGGCACGACAACCGCATCACCCATCACATGATACCCATCATTGTAGCGTTCAGGCAACCAGTAACTGTCGGGCAAGCCCATCAACCGCGCCGCTTCGCGCACCGAAAGCAGTCGCGAGCGGACGACGTCCCCCTCGACCACCAGAATTGTCTGCCGGCTCGAACCGCCAGCCGGCGTCCGCAAACACCCGCTGACGCCATCGAACCGCACTTCCGCGCGCTGGCGCTTGACTCCATCCTGAATGCGCGTTCGCTTGTAGATCGTTCCAATGTGCAAACGACCGGTTAACTGCGCGTGACGCACTTTGGCAAGATTAACCGGGGACATCAGCGACAGAAGGCGCTGCGTTTCTTCGGGGCTATGCCAGGCGACGCCTGTCGGCGCAGGGTCGATCACATCGCGCAGGTGAAGCGGCGCCCGTTCAGGCGAAGGAAGGTTCCACCAAACCCATGAGTCGCGTAGAGGCGGCGCGAGATGACGATAGGCGCGAACAATCGAGACCGGATGCCATACTGCGTGCGGCGTGGGCGTGATCAATGCATCCGGTATTGTCGCGTCATCCTTGACTGCAACGATGAAGAGCCGTGGCCGCGACTGAGGAACGAAATGCACAGCGTCAATAACCATCGCTCCCAGACGATATCCCTGCGCGGCAATGACAGCGACCAACTCGTGAAAATCGTGTCCTTTGTTCGAGGTGAGCAGACCAACGACGTTTTCGATAGCAATGATGGGCACTGCGCGCCCCTCGAGGTCAAGTGCAGTGATCAGGTCCCAGAATGGCCAGAACGTGCCGCTGCGCCCGGCGCGCAGCCCGCCGCCTTTCCCCGCGAGCGACAGATCCTGACAGGGGAACGACGCCCACGCGAGCAGCGCACGACCCGGAAGCATATCCGTCGTCACGCGATGAATATCCGCAACGACCAGCTCCGGCGCGCCGGAGAAGTTGCGTCGGTACGTCTCCGCTTTCTTGTCGTCGATGTCGTTGGCAAACAGGCAGGTCCACTGCGGTCCTAGACCGATCCGCGCAAGGCCGCCGCCAGCGAAGAATTCGTAGAAGGTCAGGCTAGACATACGGGCGCTCACTGAATATGAGCACGAAATCGTGTAGACATTCTAACACATGTTCGGCATGCGCGGAGTGACGTGTGATAGCCCGTTTGTACCATGTTCAGGATCAACCGTCAAGAGCAGTTGATCGAGCAGCTTCACTATGGCGGGTGATGGTTCCGCCAGCCGCCTAAAACGGAATTGCTCACGCGGGTGCGACGCCCGCGCGCCAACGGGAACATGAGCGGCAAGAGGATGCTTGTCACTCATCCCTCGTCACTCATCACTCATCCCTCGTCACTCATCCCTCGTCACTTGTCACTCGTCACTCATCACTCTATTCTTTTGACACATGACGCACTCTGTCCAATCCAAACAGCTCAAGTAAATGCCGCCACCCCTGACGCATCTGCTGGAACGTTAGCGAGGCTTTGAGCTGCCACGTCCCCACGATGCCGTAGGGGAGGAAGAGGACGATCAGCACATAGATCGCGCCATTGATGAAACTGGCGCTCTCTCCCAGGTAGCGCCGCAATCCGAAATCGAGCAGACGGAAGATCGCTGCGCCGACCAGCGCGCCATTGAGCGTCCCCACGCCGCCGATCAGGATGATGAGCAGCGCCGTGACAGTGAACCCCAATCCAGAAATGTCGGGGCTGACAATCGGCTGGTAGATCGTATGGAGTGCGCCAGCGATCGCCGCCGTGATTGAGGAGAGGATCAGCGCCGCGAGTTTGAACAGGAACGTGTTGTACCCCAGCATCTGCGCACGGCCCTCATTCTCGCGGATCGCCTTGCACACCCGTCCCGTCGGCGAGTCGACGAACCGGCGGTAGAGCAGATAAAACAGGACCAGTATCGTCAGCGCAACAAAATACAGGCGCAGGCGCTCCGTCGCCGGGCTGATGAAGTCCGGGACGATCACTCCCTGCAACCCTACGTCTGCGCCGGTATAATCGCCCAGTTCGCGCGACATGATCACAATGTGAAACACGCTGGACATCCCCAACGTGACCAGCGCAAAAGTGATACCCTTCACGCGCGGCAGCACAATGCCAAACAGCAGCGCCTGCGCAACGGCTGCCACCATCAGCAGCCCAAACGTCTGCCACAGGTTCAGCCCAAAGCTCTTCAGCGCAATGCCAGTCAGGTACGCGCCGACGGCGAAGAACATGCTATGCCCGAACGACAGCAGACCGGTAAAGCCAAAGATCAGGTCGTAACTCAGGGCATACAATGCCAGAATAAAAATCTCAATCGCAAGCCCCTGGATGAACTTCGACGCGCCACTCCGATTCGACCACACCTCCAGCGGTGACGCGCCCTCGAAGACTCCGACGATGAACGGCAGAAGAATCAGCGCCAGCAGACTGATCAGCGCAATGCGATGCTGTTGCACAAAGGAAGGAGCGGACGGCGTCATCTCTTATTCCTTCCTGCCAAGCAGACCGTTGGGCAAAATGAGCAAAATGATCACCATGAGCAGAATGGTGGACGCTGGCACCAATGGCGGCGAGGGCTTGAATACGATCTCAGTAAACGGGATGACAATGCCAATCTGACCATATTTGATGATGAACTGCTGCAGCATCCCGACCAGCAGCGAACCAATCGCCGCACCGGGGTAACTGGTCAGCCCGCCGACCGCCAGCGCAATCAGCGCATTGAGGAGAAAACTTTCGCCCATGGTGTTGGAAAGCCCGATCGACGGCGCCGCCAGCACGCCTCCCAGTGCCGCTAATCCAACGCCCAGCGCGAACACCATGGTGAATACCCGCCGAACATTGATCCCCAGTGCCTCGACCATCTCCCGATCCTGCACGCCAGCGCGAATGATCATGCCGAGGCGGGTGCGCCGGAGCAGCAACCAGACCGCAATCAGAACCGCTAGCCCGACCAGGGGAACGAAGATCTCATTGTAGACGCGAATGCGCCCGCCAAAAAAGATCATTGTCGAACAACTATTTTGAAGCGCTAGCACGAGCGACTCCGCCGGGCATCCTGCTCCGCTTCCGGCAAACAGCGCTGGCTTGGGCATGGTGAATTCGGGCCGTCCCCAGATCGCGCGCACCATCTCGATCCCGATGGCGCTCAGTCCCAGCGTCAGCATCAACTGATAGATCGGGCGCACATACAGCGGTCGGATCAGCGTCATCTCCATCAGTGCGCCAAGCCCCATGCCGCTCAACACCGCCACCAGGACAGCGATCAGAAACAGCCAGTTCGTATCCAGCGCAAACAACCACGCTGTCAGCGGCTCATTGACGGCGAACACGACCAGGCCTCCGATAACCAGAGCAACAAAGGACGCAAAACTACGCCACGTCAACCGCGACCCCGTCAGCGTTTCACCTCGCCGTAACAGCGTCATTCCGAACGCTACCAGCATACTCGCCAGGATCAACCCGCCGAACGCCATCAGCGGCGAGGCATCGCCGAAAGCGGCAGGCGCAGGGATCACGCGCTGCCCCTGTCCGGCAAGGAAG
Source organism: Roseiflexus sp. (assembly GCA_025062325.1). Classification (GTDB taxonomy): domain Bacteria; phylum Chloroflexota; class Chloroflexia; order Chloroflexales; family Roseiflexaceae; genus Roseiflexus. Next base: position 21,356 of record JANXAL010000015.1, on the reverse strand, counting down.
GAAAACGTGACCGGGCTTTCGGCGTAGTTTTCCAGACTCCAGGATGCGATCGGGTAGCCGCGCATCACGCCGAAGCCAATCAGAGCGCCGGGTGCAATCGCCAGCCACGGCGCCACCCGCCCCCACATGCCGGACAGCGGTACGCGCCTTGCCAGGAGCGCCCAGACATCTCGCAGCGTAAATCCGCTGATGATCAGCGCCAGCGGCGTCAACACATCCACAAACGTATCAGGTCGCACATACACCGTCCAGCCGATGTAGGCGCCGATCATGAAGAGCGTGCCGTGCGCCAGGTTGAGCACGTCCAGCAATCCAAAAATAAGCGAAAAGCCGGACGCCACCAGGAACGTCAGCGCCCCCACCGCCAGACCGCGCAGCAGCGTGATTACGAAATCCTGCTGGCTCATGCCGCTCGCAGCGGCAGCAAAAAGCGCCAGCATGACCGCCAGGGTGAGGATCAACACCAGGTTTTTGCGAACAAGCGCCGCCATCTGTTCCATGAGCCGCCTCTCATGCCGCCCCTAAATAGCGGTGAATCGCTGCCCTATCGTTTACCAGGTCCTGCATGCGTCCGCTTTTTACCGAGCGCCCTTCTTCGATGATGACATAATGTTCCGCCAGTTGACTGGCCACCAGAAAATTCTGTTCCACCAGGATCACGGTGCTGTCGGCAGTCAACTGGCGAATGGCGCCCATCAATCCTTCAATGACCACCGGCGCAAGCCCTTCGCTTGGTTCATCGATCAACAGCAGGCGATTATCTGCCACCAGCGCCCGCGCGATCGCCAGCATCTGCTGTTGCCCGCCCGACAGATTCGCGCCACGCAGATGGATCAACCGCTTGAGATCGGGGAAGAGCGAGAAGATCATCTCCTGCTTGCGGGCGTAATCCCCTTTCTTGCGTTCGGCAATCTTCAGGTTCTCTTCGACGGTGAGATCGCGGAAAATGGCGCGATGCTCCGGCACAAAGCCAATCCCCAGCGCGGCGATCTCAAAGGGGCGCTTCCCATCGATCCGGCGCCCTTCAAAGCGGATCTCACCCACACGCGGCGGCGTCAACCCCATAATCGTCTTGAGGGTCGTGGTCTTCCCTGCCCCGTTCCGCCCCAACAGGGCAGTGATGGCGCCGTGCGGCGCGGTGAAACTCACCCCCTGCAAGATATGGTACTGCCCGATAAACGTGTGGATGTCGCGGAGTTCGAGGATCGGCGTCATTGGCTTAGGTCACGCATTCAATTTGTACAACCCGCCCAGATAGGCGGTCTGCACCTCTTCGTTCGCCGCGATGTCAGCCGGCGTTCCCTCCGCCAGCACCCGCCCCTGATGCATCACGGTAATGGTATCAGAAACGCTCATGACGACGTTCATGTTGTGCTCTACCAGCATCACGGTCTTATTGCCGCTGCTCTGAATCTCCCGAATGAGCGCAATCAGTTCGGGCACCTGCTCGGCAGCCATGCCTGCCGTCGGTTCATCAAGCAGCAGCAATTCCGGGTCTGGCGCCAGGATCATGCCCAACTCTAGTTTGCGCTGATCACCGTGCGGCAGCGTGCGGGCAGGCACGAAGGTGCGCTCTTTCAGACCGACTTTTTCGATTACTTCCCACGTGCGCGCCTCATACTGCTTGAAATGCGACGCCGGACGCCAGAATCGGAAGTTGTCCCTGCCCGTCGCCTGCGCTGCCAGACGGATGTTCTCGAAGACGGTAAGGTTGGGGAAGATATTCGTGATCTGAAAGGACCGACCAATACCGCAATGGATCGTGCGGTGGACCGGCTGGCGGGTAATGTCGCGCCCCTTGAACAGCACCTGCCCGCTGGTTGGTTCGAGATTGCCGCTCAACAGGTTGAAAAACGTTGTTTTTCCGGCGCCGTTGGGTCCGATAATCGCGTGGAGCGAATGCTTGCGCACTTTGATGCTCACATTGTCCACGGCTACCAGTGCGCCGAAGGCTTTGGTCAGATTCCGGGTTTCGAGAATAATATCGGTTTCCATGGCGCTATCCAGAGCACCTGCGTTCGACAGCGGCGCTTCAATTGTACCGCATCAGGAAGACTGGAGGTAACCAGCGCTTCTGCGGGCGTCACGGCAGTTTCGTACAAAGGTTGACCGCGCACTCCAGTGTGGTAGCATACGGGCGGCGCGTCCGCGCGTACTGCCTGACCGTTGCAAAAAACGCTTTGCGTCAATCTTCAGGAAACGCTGCAGACCCCGCAGCAGCGCTGGCAGACAGAGATGCCTACTTCCCGCTTAGACTGCCATAAGGCAGGTTCCCGCACCGCGCCTTGAGATTTTCAGGGAGCAGGCATGGCGGCTCAGGACGGTTCGTAGCGACGTACTCGTAGAACTTCGCATCCGGGTCGGTCAGGTTGGTCAGTTTGAGAATGTACATATCCTGGATGGCGACGTGGTCCTCTGGTCGGATATACACCGTTCCCTTCGGTCCTTCGAACGACATACCCTCCATTGCCTTGATCAGCGCCTCGCCACTGACATCGCCTCCGGTCTTGCGCAGCGCCTCAACCAGCAGGATAGCTGCATTCATGCCGTCGGCGTCGAAAATATCAGGGTTGACGCCATAGCGTGGCTTCGTGTTGGCGACAAGGAAGTCGTTTGCAGGATTTTTGGGGACGGTATAGTGGTAGATGATGCCGCTGGTTGAACCGACTGCATCGCCAAAGAAGACCGGCATCAAGGCATTATCGATGAACGCGGAAGCCAAACTCATTTTCTCATTCACACCGAGGTCCTTTGCTGCCTGGAAAAGCGGCACAAAGCCGGAACCCGCCCAGGTGACGATGTACGCTTCCGCGCCTGAGTTGAGGATCCGCTCCATGTACGGCGTAAAGTCAGTAGTATCGGCGGGGGCGAAAATATCATCGACCACGAACTCGCCTCCAAGCGCCCCGCAGGCATCGCGGAACGCCGCCGCCGATCCGCGCCCAAAGGCATAATCCGGCGCGATCTGCACGAACTTCTTATACTGCTTGGTGAGGTACGTGCAGACGTTCATGGCATCCTGATAGTTGTTGCGACTGACGCGGAAGGTGTAAATATTGAAATCCTTGCCGGTAATATCATTGGCAGCGGCAGGCGCCACGATGAGCGGGATTTTGTTCTCGAAAGCGATGCCCTGCAGCGTGGCGGTCGCGCCCGAAGAGACGGTTCCAACCAGAATGTTGACCTTGTTGACATCGATCAGTTCGCGGGCGATGGTAGCAGTGTTCTGCGGATTGCTGGCATCATCGCGCACGAAGATCTGAATCTCACAGTCGTCCACCTTGAAGGTGTTCTCCTTCGTGGCATTGAAGTCGAACTTCTCGCCAGCCGAACCGGGTGCGCCAGCCATGTACTCCATGCCAAGCATAAATGAGCGCAAAATATGCGCACCGTAGATCGCAAGAGATCCAGAGGCATCTGTAATCAATCCCACCTTCACCGGTTCGGCGCACGTCAGGCGTGTGGAGACCGCCTCTTTGGTCGGTTCCGGCGTTGGCACAGGCGTTGCGGGTTGTGTCGGTTCAGGGGTTGGAGCGGGTGCCGCTGGCGGCGGCGTGGGAGTCGGGGTTGCGGGAGCGCCGCATGCCGCCAGGATCAGGGCAGCGAGCAGGGTCAGGAACTTGAGCAGGCGAGCAGGTTTCATGATGACCTCCTCCATATGAGCTTCTATGCCGTAAGGGATATACAGCGCACAGCCTACAGGTAAGTGTGTGCTGAGGTTCTCCAATGTGGCAGCGTGCTCGCTGTTTCGAAGCGAGCGGGAAAGCGTCGCTCCAGAGGATGTTATTCGCCGCTTTCATACTCTCCCCTCTGCTGCTTTGGATAAAAGCGCGCCCTCTCGACGCATGCAACGCACGCGCTAGGCGAATAAAAAGCCGTTGGCACAGATGTTCAAGCTAGTGGAGGCATATCGCACGCTCGCGGGCATAGCGCAACAAGCATCATACGCGGGGCGGACACTGTTTGAGCGGCAAAACTTCTAGCGTAGGCTGAGCGTAGTGCGCGACAGTTACAGATCGGTTACAGATGACAGAACACGTGTGCGAGGCGTCTCCTGTTCAGGCTGGCGCGCTCTACGCCTTCCAGCGTCGCAATCAGGTGCATCTTGAGGGCTTTGAGTTGTTATGGTGGTCAGGAGGGCGGATTATCTTCCGGCATCGTGCTCAGGTGCATCTCGAGGGCTGCATAACTATGTCTCGTCATGAAGCCAGCAAGCCAAGCGCTGCGCGCGCTAGCGCAAGTGCGATGACCGCTGGCTTGCATGCGACCGTGGCATGCTGCTCGGCGATAGTACACCCAATGAGATGCCAACATCTGTCGCAGGCGCACCAGCGGCGACGGCCAGTTTTCAGGCAGTCCATGAAGATGCAGGTTGTCGGGCAGTTTTCGGGGCGCCGTTCAGTACGGAAGAGCCTCTTGCCAGGAAAATGCCCCATTGGCAGCTTCCTGCTCACATCTCGGGATTATTATGGCGTGCGCCCGCGAGGTCGCGTGCGAGATAGTACGTCATACTGTGGAGGATGGCAACCGGATCGATATAACGCACCCAGACGCCTTCGGGCACCTGGAGTACGGTCGGGGCGTAACTCAGAATGGCGCGCACGCCAGCCATCACCAGACGATCCGCAACTTCCTGGGCGCTACGCGCCGGGACCGCAATAATTGCGAGCTGGATGCCCTGCTCTCGAATGACTCGTTCCGCTTCATCGAAACTCTGGATGGTCATGCCATCGATGACCTTGCCGATCTTTGCGGGATTGTTGTCGAACAATCCTGCAATCCGAATGCCCTGCTGACGGAAGCCTTCGTATCGGGCAATGGCTTCACCAAGATGCCCAATGCCGACGAGCGCCACGGGCCATTCCTGGGTCAGCCCAAGAATATCCTCAATCTGCCGGAGCAACTTGCGAACATCGTAGCCAATGCCTTGTTTCCCGAACTCGCCAAAATAGGAGAGATCTTTGCGTATCTGTGCGGCCGTGACGTTGATGCGGTCACCCAGTTCCTGCGAGGAAACGGACTCCACGCCTTCCTGGAGAAGATAGCGAAGACTGCGAGCATACAATGGCAACCGCCGGATAACAACATCAGGGGGTCCTTCCATCCGATCCACGTAGACCTCCGTACCGACTTGTTACTATACACGCGCTGTACGGCAAAAGGCCCGATCCACGAAGTATGTGAAGTGTAGCACTATCTTTGTCGGATTGTCAAGATATGCCCAGAGCGTCCCATGCCGTCGGGAGAAGCGGTTCAGCAGTACTGACGCGCAGCAGCGCGGTCAGCGCTGCTAGACGCGTTGCATCGTAGGCATAGCATTGGCGTTCAAGGCGGATGTGCCGAGTAAGAATTCGCACCGTTTCTGGTGGAAGCGCATAACCTGCACCTGTCGATGGCGCTGTTCCGCCACTGGTGATAACAACGGGAAAGGAGGGATGCGGTCGTCGTGCGCCATTCGGCAGATGAGACTGCACCAGCATGGTATATACCGGCGCGCCTGGGCGCCGCAGCAGGCGAGCGGTAAGATCATCATATATGCTCAGCAGCGTCGCGCTTGGCTCCACGATAATGATCAACAGCGGCCGCATTGTCGCGCCAGAGAACGAACAGGAACGGGCAGCGCGTCCAAGAGCAATCAACGAATCCGCCGCCTCGCCGGGCAGCGGCACAACGTGCGGCATTCCTTTGCAGAATGAACTGATCTGTCCCTGGTCGATGATGGTCACGGCGAGCGCATTCGGCGCCTCAACGTACAACAGGTCGATAAGTGCAGCACTGGCGCTTTCGATGGCTTTGCCGCCGCAGAACCCGACATGGCGCCAGGTGTGCAGCGGCAGAAATGAGACTGCTGGCGCACTGCGGTTGATGATGGGCAGGCGTGAACCTGATTGATGGCGCGCAACCGGCAGAAGCAGATGACTGCCCTGCTTCGCAGGAATATCTCTGTGCATAGTGATTGTCAGCACTGACTGCGCTCGCATAGTACGTTGCCACTGCGCCTTGGATCCGGGTAAGGTCATCTCCACCTGTGCGGGCAGATCCTCAAGCGCCCTGGCTTCGTCCGGGTGGGCGATGACTGTCAGGCGCACCTGCGCCTGCTGGCGCTCAGCGCTCGCCTCGGCAAACACGACCTCACTTTGCGCCAATCCCCGTTGTTTGTAAATGTCCAGGACGGCAGCAACTGCTGCCGCAGCGTTGTCGGTCGTAACGGATTGATGAACTTCTGCGGCGTCGGGTTCGGGTCGCGCATTGGATGGTTGCAACGCTGCTATTACCCAACGATTGTCGGCTGCCTGGTCATTGGGTTGGCCCTCTTCCGCGTTCTCCGGTGGAGCAGCGTGTTTTTCGCAATCCGACGCCTTTTTTCCTTCATCCTCCGGCTTCTCTTCTTCCATAAGCGGAGAAGGGGAAGGTCGGTCGTCCTGATGCCCAAAACGGGCAATATGACTGAGAAGCGTGTCCAAAGAGCCCGATCCCGTAAGATCTCCCTGCTCTCCTGCCTCCACAAGCGGAAAGGAGAGCGCCGGGGCGCGCTGATGTCTGAAACGGATAAGACGATGCAGGGAACCGCCAGAACGTGGATCCCTTGCGGCTCTCCACTTCCAGAACCGCGCGAAAACCTCGATCTGGCCCAGCGCTCTCCGATATGCGCTAGGGAACATTGCTACGCGATGCATGGAGTTTGTCCACATATGTGAAATATCTCGTGCAATGGTGTTCCGGCGTCGAGCGCTCACGACTGGTTCCCGTAGAGGGATGGATTGCTGTGCCGGAGTCGTGCGTTGCCTGCGCCGCACTCCGATAATCGCTAGCATCAACGCCACGATGCCGCTCATGAGAGGCGCAGCGATCTGTCTGTAAGCGTCAATACCGGCGATCTGCCGGGCGGCGGCATCAGTGATCCACGATACTGCGTCGGGTGCGGTTGCGCGATCGTCGCTATGCTGCCGGAGATGCGGCGCAGTCGATGCGTCTCTCGTTTTGCGCAACGCCTCCTGAGTCGCTCCTGCCCGCAGGTGCCGGGGAATGGGGGGAGCGTATGCTGCTGCCAGCGCGATCCCGGTAGCAATCAGCACAACAAGACTGACCAGCAGTGTTTCGATCCGCGGTGCGCTCATCTGCCTTCTCCTTCTACGATGGTGATCAACCAGGCGTCATTCCCGCTTCGGAGCAGCAGCTCGTTCCCATACCATTCGCCAGCCAGGTCTGCGCGCGCTGGCACTCCTGCTATCGTCGTTTCGCCGATGAACCGTTCACCGTCCAGACGACCAATGATGACTTCACCATCCCGGAGCAACACAACGCGAAGCGTACCATCCGCCAGTCGCATGATTGCCCGCGCCTCAAGCGGCATCTGGCGTTCGGGAAGCAGTGTGTCGAGGCTGGCGCGCCACATCTGTGGTCTTCCCGCGTCGTCTGGCGTAATCCATACCAGCTCATTGCTGCTCCAGGCATAAGGGGGCAATCCGTCGGCGGCAGGCTCGGCAACGACCGCTGCAACCGGCGTTGGACGCAGGCGCGCCAGGGTCAGAGCGCGTCGCGTGCCGTCGCGACTGGCGATCAGCACTGCGTTACCCGACGGATGCCAGGCAACCCCAGTGATCTCGCCGGGAAGCGCAACGACTGCGACTGGCGACGCATCTGGCGTGAGGTACCGGACGTGTTCGCCAGCCACTGTGCGTTCCGCCAGCAACAGCGCCTGACCGTCCGGCGCAAATCTCACGAGTGATACATCCCCGACAACCGTGACAGTCATATGCTCCCAGCCGCGCACGATAATCCTGCTCTCCTGGCGGCTGCCCGGCTGAGCCGGCTCATACGCCGCCTCGTAGCGTGTGCCATCGACGGTCAGCACATCAGCGCGCCCGCGGTAGGCGTCGATCGTGGTCAATCGCTCGATCCCTGACGTACCAATAGCAATAGTGTGTGTTGCCGGCATATCCTCCCCGGCGTCTTTTGCACTGGTCTCCACAGGCGGCGGAGCAACGCTTTGCACGCGCCACGAGTCACCGGCGCGCCAGATTGCTGTGAGCCGCATGCCGGGAGCGGCGGACGGCACCCGATGCGTCTTTGGCAGCAGCAGTCCAGGCGGAAGATCGAGCGCGACCGTTTCTCCCGGTTGCAGCGTCAGGCGCACCCAGGAGCGTCGTCCATCCGGCAGAGTCGCAGCGACGGTATGCTCGCCCGCATACACGTCGCCACTCCAGGGGCGTCCATCAATTGTGATGCGCGCCTCTGGCGCAGCCCGCACCTGGAGGTTAGCGCGACCGCGCCAGAAGGGAGGAATGACACCGCTCGCAATGCCGATCAGTGCTCCGGCGGCAACTACAGCGAGCGCGATCTTCCAATGCCAGCGATAAACGACGCGCGCCAGCAGCGCGTCCAGATTGATACGATACCCGGCAATAATCATCGCTCGCTCCCTGCGCCGGTCACAATCCGATGGATTGCGTCGGGCCATCGTGGAATGAACAGTGGCGTGCGTTCCCCATCAGCCAGCAGCAACGCCGTTGCGCCGATGCCGCGCTCGATCCGGCATGTCGCCAGATACGCCGCTTCCTCATCGTTCAGCCGTAAAATGGCGGCTGCCCGGTTGACCGCATCTGAGTCCTGGTTCAGCCCCAGAATGAGTTTGGTGCGCGCATTTTCCAGTAACACGCGCGTTTGTTCACTCTCGTCCAGATCGTCGAGGCTCTGAGTGATAACGGTTGCTTTGAACTGAAGGCTGCGCCCGATGCGGAATATCATCTGCAGGGTGCGGGCGCCCGCTTCCGAGTGCAGCAGCGCGTGCGCCTCGTCGAGCACCAGGTGGCTGCGTCGCCCAGTCGGACGATTGATCGCAGTGGTGACGAAAAAATCCATCACGATTACCGGCAAGAGGCGCGCCAGGGTTTCGTCGTTGCTCTGGAGCAATGTCCAGAGATCGATCGCCAGCAACGGGTTATCGGTCGGCACATTCGACGGATGGTTGAACAGATCACCGATAATGCCGCGCGTGAACAGCGCCATTGCGCGCGCCAGGTCGGGCGCAATCTCCGCCAGGCGCTGCTGCACGTCGCTAAAGGTCGGCATTGGCTGCATGAATGTGCGCGGATCGCTGCTGATGCCGCGTGCAGCATAGGCTGCGGCAATGGCGTCCTGGATCGCGGCTGCGCCGGTTGCATCGACATGGGTGCCCTGTGCCTTCAGCTCGCGGGTGATCAAGGCCTTGATGACACTGATCCGCTGCGCCAGCAGGTCTTCTTCCAGGGCTGCAACGGTGCGCGCACGTTCGGGCGCGAGCGGCGGCAGTTCCAGCGGATTGATGTGGTACCCGGCGCGGCTTGAGAGCGAAATGTACGCTCCGCCAAGCGCCATCGTCAGTGCGCGATACTCCTGACGCTTCGGGTCGAGAATGAGCAGCGCATCCTCGCCGAGCGCCAGTTCTTGCGCCAGCAACCCGCCCATGGTGTACGTTTTACCGCTCCCCGACTCAGCGACAATGAGCATATGCGGATTGGTCGCCTGCCAGCGATCATACACGACGGGCGCGCCGCTGCGCGGGTGTTCTCCCCAGACAATCGGCAAACCGCCGCGCCGCGTCAGGCCTGGCGACGCTGTGGGCATGCCCATCGCAGCGGCGCGCCCGCTGGCGTCGTGCAACAGTCCGGCGGGGGTTCGTCCCAGCGGCAGGGCATCGAGATACCCTTCCCACTGTTGAAATTGCATACTGCCCAGCAGGATGCCCCGCTGGGCGGCAGCAAGCCGTACCCGGTCGACGCGCGCTGCCAGTTCCTCGGGAGTGGCCGCTGCAACCGTGATTGTGATCGCTATCTGGAATAAACGATCTGTTCCGGCGGTCAGATCGTGGCGCAGCGCTGCTGCTGCTTCAATGCCTTGCTGCGCTTCGGCGTCGAAGTGCGTGCCCGCCTGTGCGTCGCCAGCCAGCGTGCCAAGCGCCGCATCTTCGCTGCGCGCCAGCCAGCGACGGGCGAGCGCGTCGGGGATAGGAACCAGGTGCTGATGCACCGTGATGCCCGCGCCATCCAGACCTAACGCCGGATCATCGAGCCACGCCAGCGCAAGCGCTGGCGGGAATGCGCGCACCTCCAGCGCGGTGATAAACGAGTCGCCCACCTGCACCATATGACTCCAGCGCCTGTCGATCCCGTCGGGCGCTAGCAGTGTCGGTAGCGTTGTGGCGCCGGTAAAGAACGTCACATCAGCCGTGCGGCGGCGTATCGGCTCAATAATCGGCCGGGAGAGAGCGTCTCGTAGCGACATACAGCCTCGCTTTCATCGACTCGCGTTCACGATCAGACGGATTCGCTCGAGTAGGGCGCCCTGCAACGGGTAGCGCGATGCACGCACCGGATCGATCAGGCGAAACCACAGTCGTGCGATCTCTTCGGCTTCGAGCAGGCGGGGCGGAGGCGTTCCGCCGAGCGATGCCAGCGCATCTGCCAGCCGCCGCGCCCGTTCGACCGCCTCCGCCAGCAGTGGGGTGTCGCGTATCAGTGGGACGGCGCCGTTCGCGCTTCGGAATGATCCCGACAGCCAGTTTCTGGCGCTAGCCGGAAGCGCCGATGGTTCGCGACCGGCGACTGCCCAGATTGTCTGTCGATGACGGCTAACCGTTGCGCTGGCGCACTCCTCCAGATACTCCGCGATCTCGTCAAGAATGGCGGTCAATGTCGGATGGGCCGACTGACTGCTACGCCGATAGAGTTCGGTTAGTTCTCGTTCCAGATCGGGCGGTCCGTCAACGATATATATATCCACCGGTGAGTCCTGCGCCAGCAGAATGCGGTGATACGTCTCTGCCAGGCGCGCCCGGCTTTCGCGCGAGCGCAAATCCCACGCAGGCGCGCCACCGCCGACCAGTCCGACGGCGCGTCCGTCGGAGCGCAGGATGGCGCCGCGCACGATACGTTGCGGGATTGCAGCGCGCAGTTCGTTGTCACTCATGGGAATCCTCCCTGCGCTGCCAGCGCGGCGGTTGAAGCGCCAGCGCTGGCGCCAAGCGTTCTTCGGTCGGAAGAGTCACTCGCAACTGACCCATGCGCAGGCGCTTCGGTCGGTTCAGGTGCCGCCACACAATGCCAACAGCGTCGCGGGACGACCGTCCCCAAACGCGCCCTTCCAGCATCGCTAGACCAACGACAATCAGTCCGCCGCTTATCCAGATTGTGCGTTCAATCTCGGCGCCGAGCGAGATGGCGATTCCTCCAATCGCCGCGACACCGACAATCATCAGGAACGCACGCGCTGGCATGCGCATTCCGGCAATCTGCACCGATGCGTGCAACCGCAACCGACGCGGCATAACCACGCTCAGGAAATCACTCACGTCGCTCCTCCTCTCCGGGCTATCCGGTCAGCCCCATGGCCCACGCAACGATGCTTGACGACTGATTGGCAACGACTAGCAGGATGATGAACACTGCCAGATCGATGCCTGCACCACGCAGGTCGCGCGGGGATGAGAAAATGTGCTTCGCCATGTCGATCAGCAGGAAGAAGCCGCCAGCGACGGTGATGATATTTTTCAGCCACTCGAACAACGCCTTGAACAAACCGTCGAACTTCGGGGGATCAGCGAGGGGATGCAGCAGATCGGCAGGGATGGATGACACTGCTGTACCGACAGTTGAAATGATGGGTTCCATTGTGCCAGCTCCTTTCAGATTGCAGAGGAGAATGTTCGATGACAGGTCTGGTTCATGTGGGAGCGATCACCGTGATGCTGACCGCCCCGGATTACCGCCGCCATACCGTCCGCCGTCGGCGTCGGGCGACCAGTACTGACCGACTGGTGGTTCGCCAGGACGCGGATCACGGTAGAGCGAACCGGGATAATCTGGCGGCGGCAACTGGTATGGAGCGCCCTCCGGCAGCCCAGCGAGATTGTCCGGCGGCGCTAGCGGCAGGAATGCCAGCGGATCGACCATGTCCGTCCAGCAGTTCGTGCCGGGCAATGGCTGAATGCCCTGCAACCACTCCGGCGTGCAGACATTGATCATCGGGAAATCGCCTGCATATCCGCGCTGCCGCACGCCCAGGTGCAGGTGCGGTCCAGTTGTTTGCCCGGTCAGTCCGACGAATCCCAACGGTGACTCCAGTTGATACACCCGATCCCCTAGACGCACTGGCGGACCGCAGCCGGGTAATGCTTCGACGGCATGCGCAAACGCGGGGGCGCCCGCCACACAGCGTTCATGCGTGTCACTGGGTGGCGGCGTGGCGCCATCCGGCGACATCGGCTGACAACCAACGCTGATCCAGTTGATCTGTGGAAACGCTGCCTGCAAACGCTGGAGGGGCCAGACTTCGCGCATAGCGCTTGCCCAACTAATGCCATTCGGGTGATATTCATAGTGCCACCACTCCTGTGAATCGGCGCGATCTGGAATGCGGTTCCAGCCGTGGCGCTCAAAGATGGCAGTTATATCGGTCGTGTTGATATACAGTCGCCACATTCGACCGTCGCGCAGCCGTCGCCAGGGAAAGCTGGTGTCCACATCAATTGCTCTTCCCGTCATATGCCACGACATCAGCGCCACCCCCGGCTTGCTCGAGCGAAACTCCGGCGTGCGCAGCGCATCCGCCAGGCGCGCCAGCGGGTCCTGCCCGGTTGCCATAGCGATCTCGGCGCGCACAGCGGCAAAACTGCGCGCTGCATCTTCCGCTAGCGCCATATTCGCTGTGTTTCCTGCGGCGTTGATAACACCTGGCAACGGCACGAGCGCCTGCGGTCGGCATGCCAGCGGCGATTGCCCTGGTCCCTGTCCCGGTCCTGGCGGAGGTCCGGCTATGGGTGTCACCCCCGGGAGAATAATCTCCGGCGGAAGAGGTGGAACCGTCGCAATCGCTGGCGGCGGATACGGCGCCAGCGTCGCTGTGGGGAAGGGGGTCGGCGGGGGCCAGGGTCCGGGAGTAACGGCATAGGGATCGATAAGAAGGTTAAGCGTCGCGGTGGTCTGGCGCACCGGCGAACGGACCGTGCCGTGCAAGGTCTGGATGCTGTTCATCGGCGCGCTAGCGCGCACCTCTACCACGAACTCGACCGAGAACGCCTGCGGTCCGTGCGCATCGCAACGCACGCTGCGCGCGGTCGATGAGCATTGCACGCCGCTAGAGACGTGGGTCACGTCCAGCACAGTCAGATGCTCGCCCGCATCCGCTTCGATGACGAGGGGCCAGTTGCTGCTTATGCCAACAAACGCAATCCGGCGGCGCCCGCCAACCGGCAGTTGGTAGGATCCAACCGTGCTCATGCTGGCGGAAAGAAATGATGGGGCGCTGTGCTGCGGCGTCGGACTGGAGGAGGATGAAATGCCGTGGGCAGCAAAAGACGTCGCGTGAGACGCGCGTTGCAGACTTCCCATTCCATACCCCCTATTCCAGAAGGCGTCCTGACGAGGCGCAACCGGAATATCCGCCAACCGCCACACACAGCGCCCGCCATCGCCGGTCAAGTGGCATGCCGAGGCTTGGCTGTCCCGATTTCTGTTCAGATCATCCGGTTGCGCTGCCTGGACCATCCGCGTCATTCTGGGCGCATGTGCTGCTGGTGTTAGTGCAACCGGCATCGAGGTCGGGGTTGGTGGGGGTGGCGGCGGCACGAGGTGAGCGCGGAAGCGCAATGCCACATCACCGGCGCGGCGATCACCGCGTGAGCCATGGAGCGGCGTCTGCCAGCGTAGCGTCGCCTGTCCCTGCGCGTTTGCGGGCGGATCGTCGGCGATCCAGCCGCGCCAGCCGTCGCCGCGCTTCCCCCACGTCACTGTGGTTCGACAGTTAGCGGGGCGGTCGTAGAGAAACGTGATCGTCGCGCCGCTGCGCGTCGGCGCAAACGTTGGCATATCGCCCTGACACGAGATAGCAATCGATCCGTCGGCAACGTCGGGAACGAGTTCACCGGCGCCGATCGGCTGGTAATCGGCATACTCGTCGTAACGACCGTACTCATCGATGATCCGCCCTTGCAGTTGCACGTGCAGACGATACGGTTCCAGGTGAGCATAGATCGTCTGATAGGCGCCGCGGCTGCTTTCGACCACAATAATTTGCCCGCCGCCTTCCTGGTCGGGATGGCGTCCACCGTTCACGTCCCACCCCACATAGGTGACCACACCATCGACCATGGCAGGGAGCAGACAGCGATACGCAAAGGGACACGCGCCAGTCGGGCTGATAATGTCGATGCCGTCGTGGAACTCTGGCTGGCCAGTGACCGGATGCGTGCGCCAGCCGAAGCGACTGGAGATAGCCCACCCGCCTGCGCGGTAGGTTCCGTCGGGTTGCACGTCCGGCGCCACAGGCCAGGGGAGCGCTGTGTGTTGAAAGATCGTGCCAAGCGCGCCCGCGATCACCAGTGCCAGACCACAGATCAGAACGATTGCCAGAACGACCAGCGCTGCAATGAGGATGACCTTGCCGCTGGCCACGGCGCCAATCTTCAGGGCTGCCTTGCCGCCTGCTGCAAGTGCGCGCTTTGCCGCCTGGCGCGCCGCCAGCCGCGCAGCGCCATCTGCGATGTCTCGCGCCAGTGATGGCGCTGCGGATTGCGGTTCACTCTCGCTCATCAGCGGCGCTCCTGTTCATCTTCGCGGCGCATCGGCGGAACCCGCATACGCGGAGCGGTCGGCAGCGCAGAGGGATGCTCTGTTCCTGGCGTGCGGCGTTCAGCGGCGATGACGGCGTAGTAGGGCGGCAACGATTGTTTTGCCATTTCCCACCGTTGGGAGGGAGCAGGTGGCATAGAGGGACGACTCATTCCTGGAGCGGGACGCTCAACCGTACCGACAGCGTGATAGAGCGGTGACGATTGTGATGCTATCTTCCACGGTCGGCGCGCGCGTGGCGGCGTGGCCAGCCCTTCCTCCGCCAGGCGCTGCCGCATACGCGCCGCTGCGTGTGCGCGGGTGGCTGCAGCAACAGTCATGCCTGCAGCGGGAGTCAGTTCCGCCACGCGCGCCCGCCGTTCCTGGATGCGCGCCATAATAGCGGCGCGCTGTTCAGGCGCTGCAGTGCGCAGCTCGTGTTCATCGCGCTGGATTGCCGCGAGTGTGTTTTCGCGCTCAATTTTGTGTTCAGCCTGCACTTCGAGCAACGTATCACGCGCAATCGCACGGCGACGCTGGCGTTGCTCGGCATTCCATGGTGATGGACGCGGATGCAATTGCCCTTTCGCAAACGCCTCCTGCTGCGCAGCGCGTCGTTCCAGATCAGCGACAGCCTGCCGCTTCGCCAGAGCTTCCTGCGCAGGAGTTCTGAAGCCGATACGCTTCTTGATTTCATCAGCCTGAGCGCGCATGCCTCGAGCGTGGATCGCTGCCATCTCGCGCCGCGCCCGGTCGGGTTGATCGCCAGCAAGCATCTGCGCCTTCAGGCGGTCGTACCTGCGCCGGGTGCGGCTGTCGGCTGTAGGCATCTGAAACGGCACGCGTCCATCGACGGTTCGAGGCGCTGTAACGGAACGTCCGCTGGCCGCGTCCGCGCCTGGTCTGACCATCGCGCGCACTGCCCGGCTGAAGCGACGATCAAAGCCGAGACGCATGAGCGACTCGCCAGCAGCGGACACGGCCTGTCTTGCTGTCCACTTTGCCGCGTTCTCTGCTCTTGGAACAACTCCGCTTTTGCGCCAAAGGTAGCTCTGCAGCCGTGTCACCAGCGGCATGCCCTGGGTCACCGAGCGCGCCATGCCGGTCAACTTCTCCGAACCGAGCACTGTTACCAGCAGTGTGAGGAGACCGAGCACATATCCGGTGAATGACTCAACCACCCCGCCCCTCAGCGGCGACACCAGCGCCACTGCGACAATCATCGTTGCCGCCAGCGCCACCTGTTCGATCAGGAGATCGAAGAGACGGTTGAGCCAGCCGTAGAAGCGCGGCGATGTCGAGCGATCCATCAACAGCGCGCCCGCAAGCGGCGCAAGACCGACCAGCACCATCACAGACACCACACGGAACGCGCTTTTGATGATCAACCACACCATCACCAGCCAGAACACGGCATACATCAGCATCGCGCCGATATTCAGATCGAGCCTGACCGGCGTCGGCATCTCGAATGCGGCTCGTGAAAGGAGCGCATCGCTGACGGCGTTGAAGAGATCAATGATGAAGGCAAGCGTCGCTTGCGTCGAATTGATGAACAGCGAAACGCCGATGAAGGTCAATAGCAGTCCTTTGCCTTCGGTCGCCAGGCTCTGCTGACCTTCCGCCAGCAGACGACTCATCCGCACGACAAAGAGGAGTGTGACCAGCAGTTGCGCTACGGCGCGCATTACACTCCAGATGGATGCCATTGCCGGATGGTTGTAGGTGAGGGCCGATGGCGTGCAGAAGACGAAGTTGGTTGCAGCATTGTCACTGCAGCTTGAAGGAATGATGGTCCAGTGACCAGACGCTCGTGCGTTGAGGAGTACCAGCGCTGTGCGCTGAGCCGTCTCGCCGAAGGTGGCGATCACCCCCGCTACAACGCCCATCCCGGCATCGAGCACCCAGTTGCCGGGGTTGAGGTTGCGCGACAACCAACTGCCAGCCGAATCGGTGTCGAGAGTTGTGAAAGGTGCGGGCGCATCCAGCGGCGTGCCTGATGGCGCTAGGAGCTGCACTCCTTGCCAGTGAGCTGTATCAGCAGGCGCAGCGCCTGTCTGCTGTATCGAACCCTGCGGCTGCGGCGGATCGCCGCGGGTGCCAGGCGCGTCGGCAAGAACCGGCGTCGGCAGAATGATTATCAGCGTTGCCACAATCACGTACACAAGAGGTCTGCTCAAACAAGCTGACGCGAAGGCGCGAAGACGCAAAGGTATGTCATCACGACTGCGACGCTTTGTGCCTTTCCGCCTTTGCATCGACATTTCTGAGACATTCTGTAAACGTCTCTCTGTCACACTCATCGGATCACCTCGGTTGTCGCTGCATCGACGATCCGCCAGCCATCAGCGTCCCGGCGCAGCCAGTACCTATTGCGCGTCAGGACGCCACGTCTGCTGCTGACGATGCGTCCGCCGACGGTAATGGCGACATCCCACTGCTCTTGGGTATCGACCCAGCCTCCGGCGGAGGTTATGTCGCCCTGCAAAACGCCCCACCGCACCAAGGAGGCGTCGCGGCGCTCACCGACGCTGGCGCGCCGTGCATACTCCGCTGCCACCGACTGCCAGGCAGGACTGTCAGGCGCCAGGTAGGGTTCGAGCAACGCCGCCTGTCCCCGCGCCGCCGCCAGCGCGCTCGCCTGGTTATACGCTGCCAGAAACTGCACGACATCGTCGGCGATTGTCGTTGCTGGAGTCGATGTTGCTGGCGCAGACACATTAGGGATGCGCATCAAACTTGGCGTGTCTGCGGGCGCAGGCTGCAGTGCGCCAATGTGCCAGATTGCCAGCGCTGCGCCAACGCCGAGGGCAGCGGTCATCAGCATGCGTGGATAGCGCAGCGCAGCGGTCAGTAACCAATCGAGCGACGGACGGGCAAGCAGCCAGCACAGCGCTCGATCACTGGCCGTCGGCGCATGAGTCGCGCTCTGTTGCTGTGCGCTCTTCTTCAACGGCTTACCCCGGCGGCGCGAGCGGTTGCGGCGAAACGGTTTCATCGCTCAATCCCCGGTTCAGAAGCGTCCCATCACGTTGCTGCCCATCACAATCACGAAGATGATCTGCACCAGCACACCGACAACTGCCAGGGCTGCAAGCGCGAGCAAGTAGAGTTTGCGCCGCTCGATCATCTGACGGAACTCATCGTGGAGCACTTGATTGAGCGTCGTCTCTTGCGCCAGCAACACGGTGTGCGGGTCGGAACCTTCTGCTTCGGCCTGTGCCAGCGCCTCGGCGATGTCGATCAACTCAGGGCATCCCCGATCGCGCGCCACGCGCCGCAGTGCGTCGAACGGCAACACGCTGTGATCGCGCACCAGGCGCAGCGCATCAGCCACGACGCGCTGCATCGGTGCATGTTTGTCATCAGGGCGCATCAGGTAGCGCTCGAGGAGCGCCGGAGGAGGGTCATATCCGGCGAGCGCTACACGCACATACGCGACAAATGACGGAGTCAAACGCCGCAGCCGTTTCTGTTCCCGCTGCCGGGCAGTAACCGGTTTACGCGGGATGATTACGCCGACATACAGGTAAATGGCAAATGCGACGGTTGCAAGGAGCAGGCGCAGCGCGCCGTCAATCCCTGCAGATACAATGAGCAGGACAATCGCCGATGCGAGCGGCAGCGCCGCAAGGTGTCCCAGTACAAACCGACCGGTCATCCCCCAGCGGGATGGCAGGGTGCGTAACCCGCTTGCCAACGCGCGCGCATGTTCGAGTTGCGCCATGCCAATCACGGCGATCAGGACGCCAGCGATGCCGACGAAAGCCGTCCAGACGCCCGATACAATGAAAATATCGATCATTGAACGCCTCTCTGGTGGTATCAATAGGTGATGTCCTCAGCCCGTCCCAGCATGTAGCCGCCAATGAGCGGCGCACTAACGACCAGCGCCAGCCCTATTCCTACAAGAACGCCTACATCGCTCCTGTATGCCTTCAGAAACCGTTCGTGCTGGACGATGAACAGGTAGAGCGCGATACCGACATTGATCAGGAAGAGGGCAATTCCGGTATTGCGCATTTGAGCGAGTTCTGTCGCCAGCATACTGGTGCGGCGTTCGGATGCCTGCATAGCTTCATATGCTGCACGAACCCGCTGCACCAGTGAGGCATGCGGCTGATCGATGGCGATCTCCAGATGGCTCAGAAACGTGGCGTGGCGCCGGGATGGCGTCTGAGCGCGCAGTGCAGCGCACACGGTCGTTGCAGTGGCGAGCGATCCGGCAGTGAGCGGTTGCCCGAGCCGATCCAGGAACCACGACCACTCGGCTTTGAGCGGTGAGGCAGGCATATCGGCGATGACCTTCTCGATGGCGGGTTGCAGACCGCTTCCCGCGCGCAACTGCGCCTCCAGCCGCCCGACGGTCGCTGGCAGGGCTGCGTCGATGCGGTTCACGTAGCGCTGCTCTTCAAACCAGAGCAGCGCCCAGATGAGCAGCGCGGTCGCCGGTCCTGCCAGCACGATAGCGACAAGCAGCGGTCCTATCCGGCTCACGATAACCAGGATCGTGATGGAGGCGACGATGCAAATGGCGAGCAGACGCGACGCCGCAATTACTGGAGGATGCCAGCGCAGCGCAGGGTCGAGGCGATCAGCGCCGGGACGAGTGAACCGCCGCGCAAGATATGCATCGAGCGCTGCGCCCAACCGGCTGCGCATCAGAAGGGTCAACAGCAGGATGGCAGCGATTGTTGCCGCCAGCGGCGGAACATCCGCCAGCCATACAGTTTCGGGGTGTGTTGTGGTTGGTGTGATAATTGAGTCTGGCTTCATTCCAACGTCCTTTCAATTCGAGCATGCGTCCGATCCGCTGCTCATCTCCAGTGCCCGGCGCTGGGCGCGCACGGTTGCGAGCGCAGCTTCGGACCCCTGCCCTGCTTGCACTAGGTATTCCATTGCGCGTTCGCGCACACGGATCAGCGGGAGCGCAATTGTAATTGGCAGATTGGATGGAGTGAAGCGGGCAAGCATGTCAACGGCAAGCCGGGCGTGCCCCTGTTCGAGCGCCCGCTCTGCTTCGATCCGCGCTTCTTCGGCAG
The DNA here is from genome assembly GCA_025062325.1 of Roseiflexus sp. Lineage (GTDB taxonomy): Bacteria > Chloroflexota > Chloroflexia > Chloroflexales > Roseiflexaceae > Roseiflexus. The sequence continues at coordinate 1,729 of JANXAL010000015.1, read as the reverse complement.
CGGTTTCAGCGGCAATACCCTGGCGAATGCGGGTCTCAATCGCTTCCCAGCCGCCTGGCGGCGCGGCATACGCTGCGATGGCGAGGTCGGTCATGATTGCGTCGAGCGCCAGGCGCGCATCACGCCAGCGATTCGCTTCGATGAGGCGCTGCAATGCCGCCCCCTCGGCGCCTGCCTGTTCGATGACATCAGCAAAGATGCCTGGCGCCTGACCCAGGACATCCTGCGCCGCGCCGATCAGTCGAGGGTCTCGGCGTTGCGTCCAGGCGCTACGTAGCGCTGCCAGCGCGCGCGCTGGCGCACCTGCCAGCGTATGAGTCTGTGCGCGCGCAATGGCATCAGCAACAGCGTCGAGGGTCGTGGCATGCTGCCGCACCTGCGCCAGCGCGCGCGCCCGAATCAGTTTTTCGCGCAGCGAAGCAGGCGTCTGATCACCTTCTGGCCATTCCAGCAAACCGCCTTCTCCGGCGCTTGCCCGGCACTGCCAGGCAATCCGTCCATCAGAGCGAATGTCGACCTTTGCCAGCGGAACCAGGGCTGGTCGGGGAGCGCCGTCTTCCACGACAACGCCGTCCAGCAGCGCGATGTCGGTGATTAGGCGCAGACCGAGTTCTTCCCAGTTGTCGAGCTTGATCACTACATCGAAACCGCTGGCGGCATCGCGTAGCGCATCAGCGCGGCGGTTTTCGTACATATAGGCGCCGGGCATGGCGGCGAAGCTGGCGAAGCGCTCCACCGCTTCCCGGCACGAGCGGGCGTGCAGCGTGGTGATCACTGGATGGTCGGAGAGCACTAGCGCCAGCACCGCTCCCGCTTCGTTGCCGCGGATTTCCCCAGGACAGAGGAGATCGGGCGTCTGGCGCAGCGCTTCTCTGGCAACACGTCCGAAGGCGCCAGGGTCGCGCTGGGTATTGACCTGTTCGCGCGTCCAGAGATCGGCGCGCCGGATGTGGATCTCCTGCATATGGTCTTCGATCGTCAGAATGTGAGGATCGCCGGGCCAGGAGTTGGCAAGCGCTTCAAGCAGCGCTGTCTTGCCGCTGCCCGTTCGTCCCGCAATCAAGAAGGAACAGCGCGCCCGCGCCAGCAACAGCAGCAGATCGTAGACCTGCCGGTCGAATGTGCCGCGCTGCATAACATCGTTCAAATCCCACGCGACGCGCCGACCGCGCCGGATGCAGATCAGCGCGCCATCTTCGGGCGGGATGCGCGGCGGAATGGTTGCGTGAATGCGCGTTCCATGGTCGGCAGGCAGCGTTTCCTGCGGATTCTGTGCGTCGAGGTGCACGCCCATGAGCGATGCCAGCAGCATCGCGCGATCACGCACTTCGGCAGCGGTGGCAAACTGTTCCGCAACGGTCACGAAGGGTTTGCCGCTCTCCTGAACGCGGATGCGCCGACCGATAATTTTGACCTCATTGACGCGCGGATCGTCGAGATACCGTTGCGCTGGTCCCCAGCCGAGGGTGGCAGCGAAAATTTCCAGCAGGGTTTCGTCATCGGTCGGGACGCGCGCCAGTGGGCCGCCGCGCGCACGATGTTGTCCGATTGCCTGGCGCAGCACAGCGACGACCTCAGCGTTTCGCTCGGCAGCGGGGGCGAATGGGTTCAGCAGATGTCGCCGTCCCTCGGCGCTGAACGCCTGCTGGAGTTCGTCGCGCGCCGCCTGGAGAATGGCTGCTTCGCGCAATGCCGCCTCACGCGCCAGCGTGTCGGTTGCTCCGCCGAG
>JANXAL010000108.1 GCA_025062325.1 Roseiflexus sp. | reverse complement strand
TCTCGAACTCCGGCATAGCGAACACGCCGACTCGCAGCGAGATCATCTCGCGGTAGCGACGCTCCTCGCTGGCGCTGCCCCCCTGTTGGTACATTACAGCGCGTTACGGCGTATCGTCGACGGTGGGGGAAAGCGTTCGGTGTGGCTGTGGCTGCTCGGTACGGTTGTAAAACCTTAACCGGGTTTGTGGGCATCGTCTATGTTGCGGCAACGAGTTTCCATTCCATTCCGCTGCTCCTTAAGGTTGTAAACCCGAAACACGGTTTCACCACAACATTCTGTTTTGCTCAGCAATCCAACGTTTGCCAGTTCATCGAGCGCTTCGGCAACGGCCCATGGGTTTTCGCGCAGGCGTTGCTGTGCGTTCGCAGCGCTCATGCGCAACCACGGGTATTCAGCGAACAGCAGCACGAGTCGAAGCTTCAACAGCGAATCGATCTGACCAGGGGAAATGAGCTCTTGTTCATAGCGCTCCATCGCTCACCTCATCGTGAGAACCGCTGCAAGGCGGCATCGCCTTGACTTCTAATTGGAATTGGCGGACATTGTTCATCCCTGCTCCGCTTTAGCGACGTTGGTCGCGGAGACCTGAAAGATCTACCCAGCCCCCGGAGCGACTCGCGCATTCCCCCCCTAGATGCGGGATAAGCGCACCATCTCAGCGCTTATCTCCTAATCTGCTCCTCATCGTAGCACGCGCAGCGCCAGCAGCGGGACAGAACGTCGCTACGCACGGTAAATGTTCTGCAACCCGTGTCCGCGCCCAGTCGCATTTCCTGTGCCAACTCCCACGAATTATGGCAAGGAAGCGTCACTGTCTGTTGCGTGTTCTTCACTGCCTGGCTTTCCCTCGCGGCGTATACTGTCAAGCGACTACAACTGCATGCGACATATGTTCCCGTTTGACATATCTCTTGCCAGAGTCGGCTGACGTAATAGCATCCGCCAGACAGCCTCTTGTCGCGCACTCTGGCTTGTGAGGAGGTCACCATGAAACGGAGTTGGGTCACGCTGGACGGCAACGAAGCGGCTGCCAGTATTGCGTACCGCCTGAGCGAGATCATTGCGATTTATCCTATTACACCCTCAACGCCAATGGGCGAGCTGGCGGATGCCTGGGCCGCCGCCGGAAAGCCCAATCTGTGGGGCACAACGCCGCTGGTCATCGAAATGCAGTCGGAAGGCGGCGCGGCTGGCGCATGCCACGGCGCACTACAGCGTGGCGCGCTGACGACGACCTTCACTGCGTCGCAGGGCTTGCTGCTGATGATTCCGAATATGTACAAGATCGCCGGTGAGCTGACCCCGACGGTCTTTCATATTGCGGCGCGCTCCATTGCAGCACACGCACTGTCGATCTTCGGCGATCATCAGGACGTGATGGCGGTGCGACAGACCGGTTGGGCGATGCTGGCGTCATCGTCGGTGCAGGAGGCGCAGGACCTGGCGCTGGTGGCGCACGCCGCAACGCTAAAGGCGCGCGTGCCGTTCATCCACTTTTTCGATGGGTTCCGTACATCGCACGAGATCAATAAGATCGAGCAACTGACCGACGACGACCTGCACGCGATGATCGATCCATCGCTCATTGAGGCTCACCGCATGCGTGCGCTCAGCCCTGATCGTCCGGTCATCCGCGGTACGTCGCAGAACCCCGATGTCTACTTCCAGGCGCGTGAGACGGTCAATCCTTTCTACGCCGCCACACCTGGCATCGTCCAGGAAACGATGGATAAGTTCGCGCAGTTGACGGGGCGCGCCTACCATCTGTTCGATTACACCGGCGCGCCAGACGCCGAGCGCGTGCTTGTGATTATGGGGTCCGGCGCGGAAACGGCGCGTGAGACAGCCCGCTTCCTGGCGGAACGCGGCGAGAAGGTCGGCGCAGTGACCGTGCGCCTCTATCGCCCGTTCTCGGTAGCGCACTTCATAGCGGCATTGCCAGCCACGGTACAGCGTATTGCAGTGCTCGACCGCACGAAGGAGGCAGGAAGCAGCGGCGAGCCGCTCTATCTCGATGTGGTGGCGGCAATGGCGGAGAGTGGTCGTCATCTGCCGGTGATCGGCGGCCGCTATGGTCTGTCGTCGAAGGAATTCACTCCTGCAATGGTGAAGGCCGTCTTCGACGAACTGGCGAAGGATCGCCCAAAGAACCATTTCACCGTAGGCATTATCGATGATGTCAGCCACACCAGCCTGGAGTACGATCCATCGTTCTCGATTGAGTCGCCGCGCACGGTGCGCTGCCTCTTCTACGGCCTTGGCGCGGATGGTACGGTCGGCGCCAACAAGAACTCGATCAAGATCATCGGCGAAGAAACCAACAATTACGCGCAGGGGTACTTCGTGTACGACTCGAAGAAGTCCGGGTCAATGACGGTCTCGCACCTGCGCTTCGGGCCCGAGCCGATCCGCGCGCCCTATCTGATTGATCGGGCGAACTTCGTCGCCTGTCATCAGTTCTCGTTCCTGGAGCGCATTGACGTGCTCAAGGCAGCGGAGCCGGGGGCGGTCTTCCTGCTCAACAGCATGTACGGACCGGACGAGGTCTGGTATCACCTGCCGCGCGAAGTGCAGGACGATATTGTGCGCAAGAAACTGAAGTTCTACGTGATCGACGGCGACCGGGTGGCGAAAGAGAGCGGCATGGGGCGCCGGGTCAACACAGTGATGCAGACGGCGTTCTTCGCTATCTCAGGCGTCCTACCGCGCGAAGAGGCGATTGCCGAGATCAAACGCAGCATCAAGAAGACCTATGGCAAGCGCGGCGAAGCGGTGGTGCAGCAGAACTATCGCGCCGTTGATGCCGCCCTCGCGCGTCTCTACGAGGTCGATGTCGAGAAATTCGCCGGCTTCCGCTCACCGAAGACGCGCCGACCGCCAGTACCCGACAATGCGCCTGAGTTCGTCAAAGAGGTGCTCGGTCCGATGATCGCCTACGAAGGCGACTCGTTGCCGGTAAGCAAGTTGCCCGTCGATGGCACCTTCCCCACCGGCACGGCAGCATGGGAGAAGCGTGCAATTGCGCTCGAAGTGCCGGTCTGGGAGCCGGACATCTGCATTCAGTGCGGCAAGTGCGCGTATGTCTGTCCGCACGCCGTCATTCGCACGAAAGTGTACGAACCAGCGTTGCTTGAGGGCGCGCCTGACACGTTCCTCAGCGCCGAAGCGCGCTTTAAGGAGTTCCCTGGCTACAAGTACACCTTGGCGATTTCGCCGGAAGACTGCACTGGCTGCGGTTTGTGCGTCGAGGTCTGCCCGGCGAAGGACAAGCGCCAGGTCGGGCGCAAGGCGATCAACATGAAGCCGCTGGTCGAGGTGCGCGAGCGCGAAGTGCGCAACTGGGAATTCTTCCTGACCATTCCTGAAGTTCCGCGCACAACTCTGCACGTCGGATCGATCAAGAACTCACAGTTGCTCCAACCGCTCTTTGAGTTCTCCGGCGCCTGTGCCGGGTGCGGCGAGACGCCATACATCAAACTGCTGACACAACTGTTCGGTGATCGCCTACTGATCGCCAATGCGACCGGCTGTTCGTCAATCTACGGCGGCAACCTGCCGACGACGCCATACACGAAGAATGCAGAGGGGCGCGGTCCGACATGGTGCAACTCGCTGTTTGAGGACAATGCCGAGTTTGGGCTGGGCATGCGGTTGGCGCTCGATCAGCAGATCGAGCACGTGCGTGAACTGCTGCCGCTGTTCGCGCCGGTCGTCGGGCAGGACCTGGTGGATGCACTGTTGAACGCCGACCAGAGCACTGAAGCAGGGATCGCTGCGCAGCGCGAGCGAGTCGAGCTGCTCAAACAGCGTCTGCGCACGCTGGATCGCAGTCAGTTCCCGGATGTCGTTGAGCGTGAGCACGAACTCCTCAGCCTGGCGGATGTGCTGGTCAAGAAGAGCGTCTGGATCGTCGGCGGCGATGGTTGGGCATACGACATCGGGTATGGCGGGCTTGACCACGTGCTGGCGTCGGGGTACAACGTCAATGTGCTAGTGCTCGATACTGAGGTGTACTCGAACACCGGCGGGCAAGCGTCGAAAGCGACGCCGATCGGCGCGGTGGCCAAGTTCGCTGCTAAAGGCAAATCGGCGCCGAAGAAGGACCTCGGCCTCATCGCCATGGCGTATGGCAACATCTACGTGGCGCGGGTGGCGATGGGCGCCGACGATGTGCAGACGCTGCGCGCCTTCATGGAGGCGGAAGCGTATGATGGACCATCGCTGATCATCGCCTACTCACACTGCATTGCCCACGGTATCGATATGCGCAAAGGCCTTGAACAGCAGAAGCTAGCGGTTCAGACTGGCTACTGGCCACTGTACCGATACAACCCGAAGCTGGCAGCCGAAGGAAAGAATCCGCTGATCATCGACTCGAAAGACCCAACGCTGCCGCTCGAAAAGTTCATCTACAATGAGACACGCTATCGCATGCTGATGCAGAGCGACCCGCACCGTGCAGAGGAGCTGCTGCACAAGGCCGAGGCGTTGGTGCGCGCGCGCTGGCAGCACTACAAGGAACTGGCGGCGCTAAGCGAAGTAAAAGCGGATCACGACGGGCACCGCGGGGTGAAGGTTGAAGGTTGACGACGGAAACGGCTCCGACCCTTGAGGTCTCTGCCACAAAGCGTATCTCGCGATAATATCCGCAGCGGAACGGTCATCGTCTGCTAACAAGTGCGTGGCTTGACCTCAAGGGTCTCGAAAGCAGGAACACCATTCTCAGTTCTTGGTTCTTAGTTCTTCCGCAATCGCTGCCAGTGTCCGACGCGCTACTTCCGCAGGCGTTCCTGAACCGTCGATTCGGCGCAGAATACCCTGATCTTCGTAGTACGCAATTAATGGCGCTGTCTGCTGATGGTACGCGACGAGGCGCTGCCGCACAACCTCAGGCCGGTCGTCGTCGCGTTGCACTAGGCGTCCGCCGCGCTCACGGCAGCGCATAATGCTCGCCAGATCATCGATGTGCACCGGAAACGGTTCACCAGCCCCTTCGCAGATGCGCCGTCCGCTCAGGCGACGGATAACCTCATCATCGGTGACTTCAATTGCGATGACCATATGCAGAATACGGTCATAGTCGGCGAGCATAGCGGCAAGGCCCAGCGCCTGGCGCATAGTGCGCGGGTATCCGTCGAGCAGCAGGCCCTGATCCGGGTCAAGCGTTTCCAGACGGGCGCGCAATAGCCGGTCCATCAGCGAGTCGGGCGCCAGTTCGCCGCGTTCGAGCAGCGGCGCCACTTCACGCCCAATGCGCGTGCGAGCGCTGATCTCGGCGCGCAGCAGCGCGCCAGTGGAGATCGGAACCAGCGGCAATTGGTGAACGAGTTCTTCAGCGATTGTGCTCTTCCCGGCGCCAGGCGGTCCCAGAAGCACGATGTTGAGCACAGTCGTCATGCCCTCCTCACGTTTACAGAGGCGATGGTCAAGACCCGCCGGATGGCCCGGAGGAGAGCGGATTGCGGAGAGAACCGGGATTGGCGGCGACGTGCTGATCAAGACGCCGCTCGAACGCTTCCAGCGCCGCTATCAGTTGATCCTGGCGGATCGCAGCAGTAACGTCGCCGCGGGTACGTTCGAGCACGGCGCGCAGTGCGTCAGTGGTGCGGCGCAAGCCGCCGGTGACAGCTTCGGGGTAGTCCACCGTGATCAGCAGGCTGTAGATGTCTTCCATCATCGATAACAACTCGACGCCGCGCGCCGTTGCACCGGTACGCAGGTTGTCAAGGACGGCGCGGCGCAGTTCCGACGCCGCCTCAGCCAGCCCGTTGAGGTAAGCGGCTGCATCTACCCCTAGCGACTCCGCGTCCGGCGGCGGGTCGCCACGGAGGAAGGCGTACACCAACGCGGCCTCAGCGTACTCCTTGAGCGCATCCTGGGAATAGCCAGCGTACAACAGATCGGGATGGCGGGCAAGGCTTTCGCGCAGCGCGCGCGCTGACGCGCCAGCTTCCGCGAGCAACGCGGCAGCCTCGGCGAAGTCACGCCGATGAGCAGCACGAATGGTATTGGCGCACTGGCGCGTCAGCGCGCGCGCCAGAGTTAAAGCCTGCTCCCGTGCTGCGTGACACGCCTCGATCTGTGCGATAGCAGCAGCGACAACGGTATCGATCGAGTTCATAGCATTCCTTCTTCGTGCCGACTCTCTTGGAAGAGTAAGCACAGTATAGCCCACTCAGTAACTGGTAGAGAGCGTTTTACTGGAGAACAGAGCGGGAGGAATGGCGGAAATGTTAGGAGAGCGCTTCACTTCTCACAACCCTACGCCGGGACACAGGGGTGAAGGCTACACAGCGCCCTCGTGGCGCGATACGAGGCGCTTCTAGGCACGGGTTCTATTCCGTTCTTTTACGCAGCCCGGAGACATGGCAGTGGATAAAATAAGGAAGTTCTCGCTAGGAGAACTTCCTTCGTGCGCCTTTCAGCTTTCGACGCCCGTCTCTTCAGTCGGCGTTTCGGCGGATGGCGGCTCATCGGCGCTGGTGCGACGCAGGCTCAGCCCTATCCGCTGGCGCTGCTTATCAAGGCTAATAATCCGGGCAGTGATGATCTGTCCGGGCTGCAACAGATCGCGCGGCTGCGCCTGCGGATCAGCATCGAGCTCACTAGCGTGGATCAACCCTTCAATCGCCTCTTCGATCTGCACAAATGCGCCAAACGGCGTAACATTGGTAACTGGACCGCTGACCAGTTGCCCGAGTGAATAGCGCTGGTCAATCGTATCCCAGGGGTTAGGCTGCAGGCGACGCAGGCTGAGACCGATGCGTTCACGTTCGGCATCGACCTCCACGACCATGACCTTCACCTCCTGCCCCGGTGACAGCACCTCGCGCGGATGGTTGACGCGCTGCCACGACAATTCAGAAATATGCGCTAGACCATCGGCGCCGCCCAGATCGATGAAGGCGCCGAAGTTGGTCAACTGATTGACGCGCCCTGTTAAAACATCACCAGGTTGCAATTCCGTCAGCAACCGCTGCTTCTGCGCCTTGCGCCACTCCTGCGTTGCGCTGCGCTCCGACAGTACTAACCGATTGCGATCACGATCAACCTCGATCACCTTCAACGGAATGGTCTGACCGACCATGCGCTGCAACGCCTGCTGTCGCTCTTCAGCAGCGGTGCGTCCGTGGAGTTGGGCGACCTGTGACGCTGGTACGAACCCGCGAATGCGATTGAACTGCACCAACAAGCCACCCTTGTTGTAACCAATCACCTGGCCCTGGACAATGCCGCCCTCGGCGCTCAGGCGGGCCGCCTCTTCCCAATCGCGCGCAACCTGCACCATCGTCAGCGACAATACCAGATCGCCCTGGCGATTCTCCGGGTCCTGAACGTACACCTGGATCCGGTCGCCCACCTTCAGATTGTTCAGCACCTCGTCGCCTACGGCGCGCACATCGGCGATTGGAATAATACCTTCGCGCTTGGTGCCAATTGAGACCAGAATACCACTCTCTTCAATCTTCATGACCACGCCTTCGCGCACCTCGCCGCGTTGCGGACGCGCATAGTCGTAGTCGTCGAGCATCTGCGTCCAATCGACATCGTCTGTTTGCTGGACGGCATTGTCGGGTACTGCCTTCATGCAGTGACCTCCGAACTAGAGGAAATTAGCCATTGCCCGCCTGTAGCAATGGCGCCAATACCACTGCCTTCGTCAGGACGGAGGGCGCTTTCGGAAACAAGCGAGCGCTGCCGCGCAGAAGGCGCGACATTATCGTGCCATACGCTTGGCGTTGTCCTAAACGGCGCCCACGAAGGCTCCGCTCCGGCTTGCTCCTGAGTGCCCGGTTACTCCGGTCGAGGTGTGGGAGGTGAGCCTATGCGGATTGCTCATTTACGAGAAGCGAAGTATACACGGCAGCGGCAGACCTGTCAAGTTTGCATACTGCATCAGGTTGCTCTATACTGCCTGTGCCGAAGCCATTGTTGCTGCAGCACAGGAGTACGCCGCGTGAAACCGATCAAGCGGGTTGCCATTATCTTCAACCCCTTTTCCGAGGATTCGCTGCGCGTGTCTGGCGAAGTCGCCAGGTGGCTCACGGAGCGTTCAATTCAGGTCTGGCGCGGTGTCTCGCACGAAGGGCGCGCACAGCACGCAGTTGATCATACCGATCTGGTGCTTGCACTGGGTGGAGATGGCACAGTGCTGCGCGCTGCACGCCTTGCCATTCCCAGCGGCGTCCCGGTCTTGCCGGTTGCGCTGGGGCGGCTCAATTTCATGGCAGAACTGGAACCGTCCACGCTCTACCAGGGGCTTGAAGATATGCTGGCCGGTCGCTTCTGGCTCGACTCACGCACACTGGTGGAGGCGACGGTGCAGCGCGCCGATGGCATTACTGTCTCACCAATTTTAGCACTCAATGAAATCGTTGTCTCGCGCGGCGACATCAATCGCACCGTGCTCGTCGACGTCGAAATTTATGATGCGCATTTGACGACCTATCACGCCGACGGGGTGATCGTTGCCAGCGCCACTGGATCAACGGCATATGCACTGGCGGCTGGCGGTCCAATCATCGATCCGCGCTCGACGGCCCTGGTGCTTGTGCCAGTGGCTGCACACCTGACGAATGTTCCGTCGCTGGTGCTTCACGAAGACGCCGTCGTGACTCTGACGCTGCAAAGCCGTCATCCTGCAGGATTTTCCGCCGATGGGCATGATCACATTGTGCTGCACGAAGGGGATCGCGTCATTGTTCGACGTTCCCAGCGTTGTTGTACATTTGCGCGCGTCTATCCGCAGAGCACGTTCTACGCGCGTATGATGCAGCGCCTGCGGCGAGAATAACAGGTATCGAAGGCGGGAAGATCAAAGGGCGGGCAGGTAAGCTAGAGCGAGAGGCAAGAGATGAGAGGCGAGAGGGGTGAGGCGAGAGGCGAGAGGAGTAAGGCGAGAGGCGAGAAGGGCGAGGCGAGAGAGGCAAGAGAGACGAGAGTTGAACGTTGATTGAAAGTGGGAGGGTTCGAAGGCGACAGATTGAAGGTTAAAAGGCCCTCTAACCCCTCACCCCTAACCCGCCAATCTCACCGTTTCCAGCGTCACCTTTCTCCCGGCTTGTCGCATGTACTGGATCGTCTCGATAGGCGCCAGCAGAGTGGCCCGGTCGCCGTCTTGCAGGCGCAGGTCGAGATCGGGAAGCAGGATTGATCGACTATCGCGCCGTAATTCAAGCACGAGAGTTGTGTATTGCTCACGCAGGTCGTCAACTCGCATGCCGACAAACGGATGTCCGGCAGACAGATGCGCTTCATCGGTTGCAAAAATTCGCTCGCCGACGAAAAACGCCTGGCTGATTTCACCCGCCAGCGCCGCTGCTGCCATCGTCGGAGCTGCTAGCGCCGAGGTGCTGTATGTTGTGTGAATGCCAAACATCTCCGCCAGTCGATCCGCCAGTGCATCGCTGAACGTGCGCAGCACAATGTGCACATCCGGGCGATACCGCCGGGCTGCCAGCGCGATCTGGACATTCTGCAGATCATCGGAGGTCAACGCCGCCACAGAGTAGGCGTCATCGAGACCAGCACGACGGAGTACGTCGAGATTGCGCGCATCGCCGATGACATCGACCACTCCCTCAAGCTGCCTGATCTGCTGGACGAACTCCGGGCGATCACTGGTTCCCAGGCGCACAACAACGATCCGCGGGCGCGGGTTCAGGCTGTGCAACTGTTTGACGACGCGAAACCCGATCTTCCCCAGACCACAGACAATGACGGTGTGATACCGCTCGGTCGGTCGTACCGGTCGTTCGGGTTTGAGAAATGCTACTTTGCTCAGCGGTACGTTACGCTGGCGCAGAGACTCGATACGTTCAAGCGTTCCGATCACGGTGATCCGATCGCCAGCGCTCAACTGGCTGAGCTGCTGGTAGTGCATGTATCGCCCTTCCTGGCTAACGTGATGCAGGACCCGCACATAGGTCGTCTCCTCAACTGCGCGCACAAACCCGGAAATCTGGCTATCCTTCTGGACGACGATCTGTGCAACTCCCAACTGGGTATTTCCAACCACGAGCGCGTAGTCAATCTCACGGCTGACGGCTGCCGCAGCGCAGGTCGGCGCCGCGATCGCCGAGGCGCTGAAGGCGCTGTTCCGACCAAGCGCCTTCTCAAGGTTGCGATCCAGCTCCTCATTGAAGACGCGCAGCACGACGCGTATATCTGGACGAACCCCGCGAGCGTTCAGTGCAATTTCGACATTCAGCAGGTCGTCGTTGATGGCGGCAACCACTGCGCGCGCCTGCTTCACACCAGCCTGTTGCAGCGTCATTGCTTCGCGCGCATCTCCTAAGACGACGGGGATTCCAAGGTTCAGCACGCGCGGTACGAATTCACTGTTCCAGTCGCGTTCGACAACCACCGTGTCGTAGCCAGCGGCGTGCAACTGCGTCACAATCCGCAGCCCGACACGTCCTAGCCCGCACACGATGATATGGTCGCGGTACGTTGAAGCCAGCGCTACCTGCCACGCTTCGCGGCGGCTCCCCTTGTCAAGTAGCAGACGTCCAAAGTTCAGAACACTTTGGAAGATCAGCGCCAGACCGAGGAATGGCGTCAGCAGGAAAATCAGCTTGCCAGGGAGATGGTCTGCCGGAAATTCCAGATCGCTCTGTAATGTCATGAGCATGAGCGTCTCGTAGAGCGCTTCGAGCACTCCTTGAGGACGAAGAGACTCATACTCGTAAAACGACGTAAGATACGTCGAGGTAATGCCTGCAAGAATAGCGAACGCAACCAGAACCAGCCACGACTCCTGCAGAAGCAGCTGGAAATCGTACATGTTGGCGCGCGCCAGACGACTGATCCGCCGCAGCCACCTGTCACGCGTCGTCCGAGGAGTGGGACTCATTCCTGCGATTCGAGAAGTTTTCTGAGCAATGCGTCATCCTGCACCGAACGAGTCGTTGGTCGTTCAGACAACAATTTCTGCAGCAGCGCCTGATTGCTTAGATGTGCAATGCCTACTGCCCCGGTCGCCAGGGCGCGCCTGCCAACCGGCAGCATGCCCAGACCGACACCGACTCCTATAAACAGTATACCAAGTGATACCCATACCCAGGATACATCTGCGGCATCGTTCGTGCGCGGCAGGCGGCGCGGCGCTTCGGCTGGCGCATCTGCGACTGCCGGTTCAACGGCTCTGACCTCAGGAATAGGCAACGCTACGCGCAGGTGCTGAACCACTGACGTTTCCGGTTGAACGACGACGGTTGCCGGTCCATCGACGATTGTCCCCCGACCTGGCGCTGGCGCCACGTTAACCAGATACGTCCCTGGCACTACCCAAATGCCGTAGTTGCCGTTCTGATCGGTGACAACGATGCTATCACCAACCCGGACGGGCATGCCGGGAACGGGGGCGTTGCTGATCACATCGATCACGGTGCCGCCGATATGCCCAGGGATCGCTGAGCGATCCGGCGCCGATGATCCGTCGCCGCTGCTCTGCTCAATGAACTGGACTGCTGGCCGCGGCGAGGGCGCAGGCAATGGGTCCTGCTGCGCTAATGCCGCGCCCGGCAACAGCGTCCCGATTCCGAATGTTAGCAGCAGGACACAGCAGACCAGGAATGATGACAAAAGATGGCAATGACGCATAACTCTCCTCCTTGTGGGCGCGGCGGCGCCGCGCCCCTACCTACCTGTCAATCGGTTCGGGCAATCGGCGCGGCGGCAGCGCAACTGGCGAATCCGGCGTACTGGATGGCGTTCCCGGACTGGCGCCGTTGCTCAACGACGCGCCGCTGACGATAAAACCGGTGATCTGGGCGCGGTTGTTGGTTTCGTTGCTCTCAACGACTGCTCCCGTCGGCACCGGTGGGTTGTAACTATCGACATAGACGTACAGGGCGTTCGTGCCGCTGGCGAAGTAGCCGGGCCAGACTGACTGCAGTCCTGCAAACTGACCGGGTGCGGATGTCAGGGTGATGCTCTGACCTGGCGCCAGCGCCTGATTGACGTACCAGGCGATGCCGTAGCACGGCGAGATGCCGCAGACGTCATTCCAGCGCACGTTCGGCGTCGTCGGCGGCGTGGACGGGTTGATGTACAGGTCGACCCAGAACCCGATCGTTGTCGGTGAGCCGCCGACGTTCTTCACCTTCACCGTGATCAGCACTGGCTCACCTGCGGCGTAACTGGTCTTTGCCGGGGTGACGGTGAATTCCTCGACCACCAGGTCCGGCGGTGGCACTGGAGCGACAATCAGCGGCAGGAAGACGCGCGTTTGTGTCCGATACCCGGCGTCCAGTGTCGTGATCGACTGGCCAGCGCTCAGTGT
>JANXAL010000100.1 GCA_025062325.1 Roseiflexus sp. | reverse complement strand
CCCCCCGCCTCCCACTTGAAGCCGACCGCAACGCCCTTGGCGCCCGCGCCCATCATCCACGCGCCGGTCGCCCCATTCGCCCCCCAACGCCCGAGGCGGCCCAGCCCCGGAGAGGCCATCGCCAACCCCCGCCGCAGCCGGACCATCCGGTTGATCTCCGTCACGCCGCGCCGGTCCAGGTGCACGCCCCCGCGCCGCCACGCGCGCACGACCGTCTCACTCCCCTCCCGACGCCCGCCATCGGCGTTCGGCTGCGCGGCGGCGGGCGCCTGCGTCATCGCCGCGTGCACCGCGCCCGGGCCGTCCTCAGCGCGTTCCCGCCGCGCGCTGAGGTTGACCGGCCCAGCGCGCAGCTCCGCTCCGCGGTCCGCCTGCGTCAGAGCGCTGACGGGCGCGGGGCGCTGCGGCCGCTGCCGCCCCCAGGCGGTCGGCGGCGACAACGCCGCGCCGCCCGTCGCCGACGGGCGCCCTGCGGCGTGCGGAGCGTGCGCGGTCGGAGCCGCCAATCCGACCGCGCACGCTCAGCGTGGCAGCATCGCCGCGCGCCCGCACCCCGCCAAACGATGCCTGGGCGCAGCGCGCTCTCGCCGCGGACGCCGATCCGCACGTCGGGCGGCAACCGCGGCACGGCGGGGTGGAGGAGCGCCAGGCGCTCCCGTGGCTGGCCTGACCCGCGCTGCGGCGATGCGCAGCCGACGAGCGGGAGCGCGCGGCGCCGTTCCCCCGAGGCTGAGCGCCGGGAGGGGCGGCGGGTGCCGCCGCCGCGCGCGACGCTCAGCGCGGGCGCCCGTTGACCGCGCACCCTGTGGAGCGCGGGCGGCACGAGGGGATGGTCATAGGCGGACTGGGTCGCCCGCGCCGTTTCCCGCCAGCGGCGCAACCGCGGCGCTGTGGCCGGGGCGGCGGGGTCGCGCGGCCTCGCGCGGGCGATGTCGGCGGCGTGACGGTTCATCCGCCGGATGATACCGATGAGCGCGGCAGGCGGCGGATGCGGCGCCGCGCGGGCGCGTGCGCTGCGATAGGGCGGCGAGGCGGGCGTGGAAGGATCCTGTCGCGTGATCGGCGTTTGGCGCGCGCGACAGAGGCGATTGGCGCATACTGTCCGCCTCCGTTTAGCAAGTGACATCCGTTGACGGGCGCCCAAGGACGCCTCCTGTGGCCGTCTAGCGCCTCCCAGAGCGCCTGTCGCAGGGGCGCGCCCCCCGCTCTCAAGCGGAGGCTTTGTAGGGTGTGAAGCAGGTTTGCCGCATCCTGACGCCCTTGTTCCCCTTATTCCCCTGCCCCCTGCTCCTACCAGGGGAGAAGGGGAGAGTTTGGGCGTCTCGATGCCCAAGACGGGCAATGGAAGGCGCGGGCTTCTCAGAAAAGCCTCCCCTTGTCAGGGATGCAAGGCGGGCGTGGACTGTTGGGGGCGCATCCTACGGTGTTCTACTTACGGTTCAAATCGGCGCACTCACCATCCGTGGATCGCGCCGTCCCAGAACATTCGCCAGCGCCGTCATTTGCGGCGTCAACGCAGCGAAGTTTTCGCAGGTGAGCGACTGCCCGCCGTCGGATGCCGCCCGATCCGGGTCAGGATGCACCTCGATCATCACGCCATCGGCGCCAGCCGCCAGCGATGCCAGCGCCAGCGGGGGCACCAGGTACCATTTGCCGGTTCCGTGCGATGGATCGGCGATCACCGGCAGGTGACTCCGGCGTTTGGCGAGCGCCACGGCGTTCAGGTCCATCGTGTTGCGGGTGGCTGTCTCGAAGGTGCGAATGCCGCGTTCGCACAGGATGACGTTGGGATTGCCCTGGGCAATAATATATTCAGCGGAGAGCAGCCATTCCTCGATCGTCGCCGACATGCCGCGCTTGAGCAACACTGGCTTGCCGCTGCGTCCGACTTCTTCCAGTAACTGGAAGTTTTGCATATTCCGCGCGCCGATCTGCAACACATCGGCATAGCGCGCTACCAGATCGACATCGGTCGGCGTCATCACTTCGGTCACGATCGGCAGTCCAGTTTCAGCGCGCGCCTGCGCCAGCAGGCGCAACCCCTCCTCCCCCAACCCGCGAAAGGTGTACGGCGACGAACGCGGCTTGAAGGCGCCGCCACGCAGCATATGCGCGCCTGCCTCGCGCACAGCGAGGGCGGTCGCCATAATCTGCGCTTCGCTCTCGACAGCGCACGGTCCGGCGATGACGACAAACGAACCGCCGCCGATCAGCAGGTCGCCGATTTGCACGACAGTGTCCTGGGGATGGAACTCGCGCGAGGCCAATTTGTAGGGGCAGGTGATGCGCACCGCTTCCTGGACGCCGGGGAAGCGCTCAAGTTCCTCGCGCAGCGTTGGCGGAATGGCGGCGCCGATGACGCCGACAATGCTCCGTTCCTCGCCGCAGGTGACGCGCCCTTTGAGTCCATGTTCCTCAATACGCGCTAGAACGGCGTTTAGTTCCTCCTCTGTGGCGTCGCTGCGCATCACGACGATCATAGATACATTCTCCTTTGCCAGCGGTAATAGTTGCTCGATGAACGAGAGACGATGCTTCTGTGGCGGCGCCGGGCGCAGACGAGGCCGCACGGTGACATCGAGTTCAAGCGTGGTCATGACATGCTCCATAGCACCAGAACTGAGAACCAAACACCAGGGATCAGGAACTAAGAGTCGAGCACCGAGAGGGATCGTCTCAACGGCTGGATTTTGCTTTCCGACCAGGTGCGTTTCATCGCCGAATAAAAAGCGGAGGAAGATGCCTCCGCTACTCCATCCGTTCCGATAATTCCGTCAACGCATGGGTCATGCCGCGATCAGGGCGCAGAGTATGTGCGCCGCGAATGTACACATGCACGATCTCGTCCGCCCGACGGGTGGTGTTCCAGTGGATCAGAACGCGAATGCAGCGCGACAGACTGCCTGGAACCGCCATTTCGTGGGTGCAGAGCAGCGCCGTGTCGAGCCAGCCGAGTTCGCGCGCAGCGACGGCTGGAAACTCGGCGGTGAGATCGGGCGTGGTGCTGAAGATGGCGCTGGCGACGTCTTCGGGACGCACACCGTTAGCAGCAATGATCCGTTGTAACAGGTCGCGTGTTGCTTCGAGAATCGCCTCGCGCGTGTTCTCCTCACAGGTGGTTGCACCGCGAATGCCACGACAGACAATCGTCATACACCGCTCCTGAAAAATCAAGAAGGCGTGGAGCCTGGTGCTCCACGCCTTCTGAGTTCCGGTACCCTGCACGTCATCCAACGCGAAGCAGCCAGGCTCGGAGTGAGCTGGCAAAATACCAGAACCAGAAGAAGTAGGCGCTTCGCAGTTGCATGAGTGCCAGAGTTCTTTGCTTCACGACGATGTACGTTGTGAATATAGCATACTCAGGCGAAGGTGTCAATCGTTAAGATCCGGAGCCCAGCAGCTCTTCCGCCTCGATGATGGCCTGCGCAATGTCTTTCATCTTGGCGCGCTTATCGCGGGCGCGCTGCCGCAGTCGCTCGTAGGCGTCGCGTTCGGTCAGCCCCAGGCGCTGCATCAGAATCCCTTTGGCGCGCTCGATCAGTTTGCGCGCTTCGAGCGACTCTTCCAGTTCGTGGACCTGCGCGCGCAATGCCTGCAGTTCGCGGAAGCGCGCCAGCGCGATGTTGATAGCGGGCGACAATTCCGCTTCGTTGACCGGTTTAACCAGGTAGCCGAGTGCACCTGCCTGTTCCGCCTTACGAATAGTCTCGCGATCAGTGTATGCGGTCAGCATGAGAATCGGCGTCGGGCGTTGCTGGTTGATGCGCGCTGCCGCTTCTGTTCCTTCCATCTCAGGCATGCGGATGTCCATAATGATCAGATCTGGTCCGAGACGCGCGGCCAGGTCAATCGCTTCGGCGCCGGTGCGGGCGATGCCGATCACATCGTAGCCAAGCCCTTTGAGTTGCTCCTCGAGCGTGAGCGCGACCAGATCGTTATCTTCCGCGATAAGAATACGCGTGACAGCCATAGGTTCCGCCCTTTCCACCGATGTGTGGAAATGGTATCAGTCACCTTATCATAGCACACATTGTTTGATTGTAAACCCACCTTTCTGGCATGATTTGTAGGGAGTCGCGCGTTTCAGTGCGTTTATGAGCACAGATGAGAGGCTCGATCAATGGCTTTTGTGCGCAGATGTGAGGCGCACCGCAGTGATTGCAAGGCGTTGCGCCTTCGCATTAATGAGCAATGCGGCGGCCAATACTATCAAGCGTCGCAGCGACGATTGCGGCAGTAACAGCATGGTGGCGCGGCGCACTGCGTCGGGGATAGACGCGATTGCTCATCACGACGATAATCACACGGTGCTGCGGAATGATAACCAGCGCCGGTCCGGTGAAGCCGGTATGACCATAACTGCCCGCAGGAGCAGGACCCATGAAGTTGGGTCGGTCGATCATCCATCCCAGACCGCACGCCTGCATCAGCCCTGGCGTATGGTTTGTCGTTGCCAGCGCAATCGTTTCCGGGCGCAGGAAAAGGGTGCTGGCGCAGTCATGCATTGGGGGCAGCCAGGCGCGGCCAAACGTCCAGAGATCACCGGCAGTGCTGAAAAGCCCAGCATGCCCGGCAACGCCGCCGAGTGCGTAGGCGCTTTCATCATGGACCACGCCGTGAACTAGGCATCCACGCCATTCATTATCGAATTCGGTCGGCGCGATGCGCCCTAGCAGCGCTGGATCGGGGCGAAACCTGGTGTGGTGCAGACCAAGCGGCTGGCAGACGAATGCATCGATGGCGCGATCAAGTGATCGACCGGATATGGTAGCGACGATCTCGCCCAATAGCAAAGCATTGATGTTCATATAGGCGACGCGACTGCCAGGAGGGTAGGCGGGCAGTGCGCGGTACACCGCGGTCAGCAAAGCGTCTCGTCCATCGCGGCAGAGTGTGGAAAGACGCAGATCAAGGCCGGATGTGTGAGTCAGCAGGTGACGGACCGTAATGGTTTGGGCGCAGAAGGAGGGCAGGTAGGCGCAGACCGGCGCCTCGATGTCAAGCTGTCCTGCTTCATACAGGCGCAACGCTGCAGTCGCAGTAAACATCTTGGTCAGCGACGCGATGTCGTAGATGGTGGCGGGTTCGACCGGCACGCCTCCGGCGATGTCGTAGGTTGTCGTGCCATATGCCGCGTAATGGAGAATCACCTCGTCACGTGCAATGAGAACAACTGCGCCAGGAAAAATGCGCTGCTCAATAGCGCTGGCGATGAGAGCGTCAATTGCTGGAATGGACACGGCAGAATGCTATCATAGCGCGGGGGCGCAGGCGGGGCGTTCGGTGAGCCAGGGATCGAACAGCACCAGATCGCCTGGCGCATCGCCGCGACCGTCAGCATGGCGATCCGGCTCATATGGTCCTTCAGCAGCGCCCCACCAGTTGTTGCGCATATCAATAAGCACGTCGCTGGTAGCGCCGCGCCCGATGCCGCGCTGCAGGTAGATCGGAATAATCGGCGGCGTGTGTTTCTCAATCGCGTTATTCCGAAAGGTCAGCGATGGCAGACCGGGCGACTGCGGCAGGGTGCTGAGGATGCTCACGCCATTCGAGCCGCCAATGAACCCGTTGCACACCACTGCGCCCTGCAACGGCCCATTCGTCTCCAGGGCGAGGTTCGGGCCATCCTGACCGACGAGCAGGTTGCCCTGGATGTCGAGCGTTACCGTATCGTTCGGGCTGCGACTGCTAATCCGGACATTGGGCGAGCCAAACGCCATCCGGTTGCCGCCGATACGGTTGCCTGTCAGGATAACCGTCCCGCCGCCGTCATAGATGATCTCGACCGCAGCGCCATATGGCATGTCATTTCCGGCAATCTCGCTGTCGCGCAGTTCGAAGCGACCGGCGGAGACGCGCACGTGACCGCCATTGTCCGTAATGCGGCTCGAACGGATCGTCAATGATCCCCGTTCCGAGGCAATGACCGTCCCCCCGGCGCCGCCGCCGCGCACCTCGACATGCTCCAGCACAAGGTCGCTGCCGGGCCGTCCGACGATCCCTTCCCAGCGCGGCAGACTCGCTCCGATGAATCGCACCGGTCGATCCGCCTGTCCCAAGGCATACAGGCGCCCATCGACATAGAGGGTTATTCCCGGCGGGATGCGCACTTCAACCCCTGGTTCGATGATCAACCCGGCGCCTGCGGCAACCACCGTGTCGCGTCGCAGGGTGATCGGACTCTGAGCGAGCGTCCAGTAGGTGGTGCTGCGAATGACGTCGACAGGGATCGGCGTCGCCGTCGGCGGAGGGCGGGTTGGGCGGGGCGCTGGCGGTTGGGTTGGCTGTACTGGCGTCGCCGTCGGCTGGATGATGACCGGCGGCTCCGGCGTCGGTTGTACGACCGGCGGCGCTGCGGTCGGCGATGTCACGAGGGGAGGTGCAAGGGTTGGTTCAAGGGTTGGCGCCTGCGCAATCAGGGTCGTCGGCGCCGCGCCGACCGTATCGGGCGCTGCGGTTGGCCGCGGCAGCACGGCGGTGGGCAATGGCGGCATGGATGTCGGTGTAGCCTCCTGCGGCGGGGGGTATGGTGGTACGAACGGCGACGGCGGCGCAGCCGCTGGCGTCTCGACAGGCGCAGGAGTCGTTGTCTGAACCGCTTCGATGACCGCAGCCGTCGCCTGTGCCACGGTGGGTGCAGGCGTCAGGGCGCGTGCCAGTTCACTTCCGGCGGGCGGAAACACCAATGCCAGCAGAATGGCGAATGCCAGGAAGAGCAGCGCCGCCAGCAGGATTGCCGTATCGCGCGAGACGCGAAACGGCAGCAATGGCGCTGGCGGTTTGTCGGGCGGTTGATTGGCGGGATCCAAGCTCGTTCCTCAAACGCAAAATGTCCCATTGCATCTTACCACAGCGCCGCAGGCGGTGCAATGCCGGTGCGCCGTTCTGAGGTACAATCGCACCTGTGGAACGCGCGCAGAGCTTCTTCAGGAGGGCCTCAGTGAACTGCTGGCATTGTGAACGACCGGCGCATGGAGTATGCATTTTTTGCGGGCGGGCGCTCTGCAAAGATTGTGCGCGCGAGATGCCGCACATTGTGGCGCTCTACCGCGATGAGCGCAATGTGCATCGCGCAATTGTCACGACGCGCACGCTCTACTGCGGCATCTGTGAGCCGCGCGAGGACCCGATCGACCTCCCGGAGCTGAAATAGCGATGCGTCGCTGCCGGAATTGGCGGGATGGGTCATCATGCCGCTGATGGCGTGATCGGCAGACGTACAATCATCGTGGTGCCGACGCCGGTTTCCGTCTCAAACCGGATGTCCCCTCCGTGGTCTTTGACGATGCCATAGGACACCGACAGCCCCAGACCGGTTCCGGGGGTGTTGCTCGCGCCGAGCGCACCCTTCGTGGTAACGAACGGTTCGAAGATGCGGTCGCGTACACTCTCTGGGATGCCTGAGCCGGTGTCGCGGACGCTGAGTTCAACGAATGCGCCGCATTGACGGAGCGACACTGTGATCGTTCCGCCCCGCTGCCCGATGGCATCGCGTGCGTTCGTGATGAGGTTCAGAAGAACCTGGGCAATCTGCCCGCCATCGCAGAGAATGGCTGGTGCAGGTTCGATGTCGCGCACCAGCGTAATGTTGGATTTACGCAGATCAACTTCGACCAGGGTCAGCGTTTCGGCGATAATATCGGCGAGATGGTGCATCTCGCGGCAATGTTCGCTGCGCCGCGCAAACGTGAGTAATCCGCGCGTAATTCCGCGTCCGCGCTGGCATGCCTGCCGGATGACGTCAAGCGCGTGGTCCTTTTCGTCAGTGTCGCTTGCGCTGCGCCCAAGTTCGGCATAGCCGAGCATGCCGCCCAGCAGGTTGTTGAACTCGTGTCCGATGCCTGCCGCAAACGTGCCAACCGCTGCCAGTTTCGACGACTGGATCAGTTCCGCCTGCTTCTGGCGAAGTTCGGTGAACAGGCGCGTATTTTCGATAGCGACCGCCGCCTGACGGGTGAAGGAGGTCAGGATGCGTTGATCATCGCTATTGAGACCGCGCACATGTTCGAATGCCAGACAGATGATGCCGAGGGCGCCGTGGTCCGTTTTGAGCGGAAGCGCCAGAAGCGCTGACCAGCGCATCGGATCGTCGGACGCAATCGGCGGCGCCAGATGTTGGGCGCGTTCATCAGCGATCAGAACGATCTGTCCTCGCTGAATCATCTCGTGGTAGCGGTGCTGATCAGGCAGCGGCGGGTCGGGTTGATAGAGCGCCAAGCTATGCACTGCCATGACCCGCAACGTCTCCTGTTCGTAGAGCGCGATCCAGCCAGCGTCGGCGTCGAGGAGAGCGGCGAGGCGTTCGCAGAGGAGTTGGAGTTGGCGCCGATCATCGAGGGTCGCCAGCATTGCCGTCGCCAACGCCTGGAGGCGCTCAAGGCGTTCAGTGCGGGCGCTCAACTGCTCGCGCAGACTGGTCAATTCAGCGTTGATGGAGCGCTGTTGCGCCTGACTGCGCGCGAGGAGCTGCGTCCCTCCAACCAACGCCAGCGCGAAAGGCAGCGCTTCAGGAGCGGCGGGCCAGAATGCGCCGAACAGAGCGCCGTGCAACGCCATACCAGGAACGTACCACCGGAGGGATGCCGCATCGCTATGCAGGCGCTCGAAACGTTGCTCATGATCGGTTGCGAAGAGCGTTTCCGCAAGGTAGCCAGCGCCGATCAATAATGCTAGCGCTAGTGATGGAACAAGCGGCGGCGTGGATGGACTAACCGATGCAATCAGTGCGCCGCCGCTTGCGATAAGGGAACGAATCGCAATAATACGAGCAGTGCGCTGCCAGGAACGCGGCGCCGACAGCAGGCTGCCAAGAAGCGTTGCAATCAGCACGGGAGACCAGGCTGCCATCAGCGCCCCTCCTGCGAGCAGGACCGGCGCTGGCGTCAGTCGCCGTCCTTCGGGCTCGTGCACGGCGAAGCGATCGCTCAGAACGAGCATACCTGCAGCGCCGACGCTGACAACCAGCGCCCCCAAGGACCACTGTGGCAGAGTGGCTGCGAGCGCTATGCCGTTGAGCGTAAGAATGACGCCAATTGCGAAGGCGGTCGGCTGATACAGCCAGCGAGCCGGCACGGGCGGGCGGAGAAGCTGGCTAGACGAGCGCGCCATTCGCTCAGGCGGCAGCGGGCGAGATGATCCGTCTTGTACAAACATAGGGCAGGTCGATCAGGATGCTGTTTGCATTGTGCTGGCGCCTTTCCGGGTAAAGCGTTGCGGGCGTTGATGATGCGGAAGGAGGCGCGATTCGCGCTTCGTTTGTCAGGCGCCCGATGGCCAAGCCGCACGGGGCTAGCAAGGGACATACCGTACACTGACGGTATACCATACGAGTGGCTCAGGCGCAATAAGTACTATAGTCAGGGTTTTTGCAATGGAAACATCGTTCACCGCAGCCGCGCTCGATCCGTATGCTGAGCGCATTACCAGCGGCGTTGCGACGCTGGGTGGCATCCTGATGCTGCCCACCCTGTTTCTCTATCTCAGCGGGCTGCTGAGCGAAGGGATTGCACAGACTGGCGCCGTCGTGACGGTTGCCGTCGCGCTGGGGCTGGCAGTCTGGCTGGCGCTTAACTATGCGATCCAGCCAATCGCTTATGTGGTGACGAGCGATGCGTTGATCATTCGGCGGCGATGGGCGCGGGCGCTGCGCATTCCGTTCAAGCAGATCGCCGGAGTCTCATTGGCAGGCGCTCTGGCGGACGTGCCGCGTTTTGGCTTGCGCCGATCGTTCAACGCTGGCGTATTCGGGTATCATGGTCCGTTCTACCTTGATCCATACGGGCGCGTGTTCTTTGCTGCAACGCATCGTGAACGCCTAGTGGCAGTGGCGCGGTATGATGCGCCGTCGCTCATCATCAGCCCGGCGCGTCCGCGTGACTTCGTTGAAGCATTGCGTGAAGCATTGCTCAAGAGCGCATCGGATGGCGGGAAGGCAATGCCTGCCCAGGACCAGAAGGCGTCATTTCTGCTCCAGATCGCGGGGTCATCCATCCTCCTGAGCCTGCAGTGCGTACTGTTGATTGACAACCCTGCGGATTGTGATAGAATACACGCACTCACCTGAAAACCAGCAAAGGGGATTGGTATGAAAACGCACAGATTCTGGATGTTAGCGGTTGCGCTTCTCGCCGTATTTGCGATGGCTGCATGCGGCGGCGGTGGCGGCGGTGGCGGCGGCGGTGCGAGCACAACGATCCAGATCGCGACAGATGGCGAGAACCTGGCATACGACAAGAAAGAGTTCACCGTCCCTGCAGGTCAGACGATCACCCTGACGTTCAAGAATACATCCACGGCCCAGCAACATAACATTGTGATTGTCAAGGGCGGTGAGGATGTCGCGGCCAAAGTCGACGAAGAGGCGATCAATGCCGGTCCTCCCGATTATCTGCCAGCGAATCGAGAAAACATTATCGCCGCTACGAAGATGCTTGGTCCTGGCGCGAGCGAGACCATCACCTTCACAGCCCCTGGCCCTGGCACCTACTATTACATCTGCACCTATCCAGCGCATTACGCTGGCGGTATGTGGGGTGTAATGAAGGTTTCGTCATAGGGGCTGAGCGCTAGTGAGACCTTTCGGCAGGATCACTTGCCGCAAGGCCTGCGTGATGAAGGTTTCGTCATAAGGGTTAGGCGTCAGGAGAGGCGGGGTTAGAGGAAACGTATCTAGCCCGGCGCGTGTGTTGCAAGCGGAACAAGCAATCTCCTTCCCAATGGAAAGGGAGATTGCTTGGTTGTTTTTAAGTGACCTTTGCTCCAATGGAGGCGTATCAGACGCTTTAGAACGTTGCACAGCGACATCTCTGCTGGTAACCTCTGCACTTTCCGCCTTCCACGTTTCTCAACGATCTTCCTTCTGCGCAACTGTGCGCTCATAACGTAGACTGCCGGCAGCCTTCCTCCACCATTCATTAATCCTGCTGTCGGGCGATGTGTTCAGCGTCGGCGTCAATGAGTCGATGCAGCGCTGTCGGTTGCTTGCGACACGCCCGAAGGAGCGTTGATGTGTCTATACCTGCCTCTAGAGAATGGACACGATGGCTCAGAGTCGTCATGCGCTACAATGGCAAAAGAGTCAGCCTAACGCCGGTTCTCTTGTGAAAAATGAATGAATTTTCATAGACATGCTCCTGAATGTCATCACTTACTTCACTTGAAGCGCTAAACTGAAAGCGCCGATTATTACAGTGTAGCGCCGCCTAATCGAAATACCACCGTCGTACGTACTACCAGGAAGTAGGAGTAATACAAAGCGTGGTATTCTTGTGTGTCCTGCTTATTGGAATTATATCTCAATTAGTTGAGAAGGCGCCATGAACGCACGGGACATGTATGCTGTCCAGATGCGCCAGTTACGGGGCGACCCGTCGCGGCGTCCCGATGGGTCAATCATTGTTCCGGTCAACGCCCAGGCAGATCTGGAGCGAGTCTGGACAGTCATCAATGATCTGCTGCGCTACCAGGGTCAGCACACGTTCGAGATCATTGTGATGGTCAACAACTACCCGCCGGATGACCCGCCGATGCTCGATGCGTTTCATCAAACGGGGTTGCGGGTGGTCAGCCAGCCTGATGTCCGTTTGCCGGGCATTCGTGTGGCCGTAACGGCGCGGGTTCATGGTGCGCGTGTCGCTGCGTCTTCGCTCACTATTCATTTCGATGCCGATTGCCGCGTGCCTGATCCGACGGCGTTGCTGGACTGGTATGTGGAGCAGTTCGCAGCTGGCGCCCGCGCCGCATATACGCCAGTTAACTTTTGCGATCTCCACGACGATGCCGCTACGCAGGCGCGGGTTGCCATCCATCATCTGGCGCGCTGGTTCAAGCGCCGGGTCATCGGGGTGCCGACGATCCGCGGCAGTAATTTTGCGATTGATCGCGATCTGTTCATTGAGTTGTTCAATGCCGGATATCTGCCGGCCGATTTCAGCATTGGACCGGTGCTGCGCGCTATGAGAGCGCCGGTCGCTTACAACGGTTCGCCGCGTCTGGCGGTGTTGACATCAGGCAGGTATTTCGAGCGCGGATGGAAGGAGTTGGCGCGCTACCTGATCTATCGGCTGCACTATAACGCGCAGATGTTGCGAGTGCGCGCCGGGATGACCAATCCAGATGACCGTCAGGCAAATGGCGATCGTCCCTACCGCATCTACCGCGTCCAGGTTTCCAATGCTCAGAGTCAGACCATCAAAGAGGGGCAGGAGCCATGAACAGTTTGCGTCGTCGATGTGTTGCGCTTCTTCTCTGGCTGATCGCAGGCTTCAACATCGAGCGTCTCGATCTGGGCAGCGTTAACACGCTCGATCTCGAACCTGTCACCTATGCGGTGGTCGCAATGGCCGTGCTCCTGCCATTCTTCAGCTTCTTTCAGAAGCGTCCTGCAATTCTGGTTATAGCAGCAGGGTGGATTGCGCTGGGAATCGGGCTGATGCTCGATCCTTCGCCAGAATTCGGCGGCATCCATACCTACTTGGTGATGGTCGAGTTCGTCCTGGTCGGAGGCGCTGCCTTTTTCGCTCATCGCGCGGGTGAAGCGCTCGAAGAGTTCCGCCAGGCAGTCGAGACCATCACGCTGCGTGATAAGAATGATCGGTTGCACTCGCTCAGCGATGCACAGGATGCCGTGCAGACGCAAATGAGCGCCTGTCGCCGGATGCGACGGCCGCTGAGCGTGATTGTGCTCGAAGCCGATGCGCGCTCGCTCAATATGATGATGCACCGCTTCGTGCAGGATCTGCAGCGCGCCATGATGCAACGGTATGTTCTGGCGGTCACGGCGCGCGTGCTCGCTCGCCATCTGCGCCGCACCGATCTGATTATTGAGGATGACAGACCAGGCCGCCTGATCCTGGTGGCGCCCGAGACTTCGGAGGACAGAGCTAGAGCGCTTGGCGATCGCCTGGTGCGTCTGGTTCAGGATCGGCTGGGCATCACTGCCAGGTATGGTGTGGCTGCGTTTCCTGACCATTCGTTAACATTCGAGGATTTGCTCGATGCCGCTGAACGCCATCTCCGGCAGGCGCAGCAGGAAGCGCTCGATGTTCCGGCGCAGGACACGCTGAATGCGCCGGAAGTGCGGGCGTGATTGGCGGTCGATTGCAGCGGTGCAGGAAGTCATTGAGGTTTGTTTTGTGAGGATGTTATGGCTACGATTGTTGATCGGCGAAGCCGACCTGCCTACTCGCTCGACTGGATCGAGCGCTACCGCCCGGAACGTCACTGGTTGCGCGGACGCGCCTATCGACGCGCCAAGCGCATCATGGACCTGGCGCTGTCGTTGCTTGCGCTGCCTATCATCCTGCCGCTGTTTGTGGTGATCGCTCTGGCGATCAAGATTGAGTCGCCGGATGGCCCGGTGATTTTCACCCAGAATCGCACCGGGAAGGGCGGGCGACGTTTCAAGATGTATAAATTCCGCACCATGGTGCCCAACGCTGAGGAGCTAAAGAAGCAATTGGCGCACCTGAACGAATTGCAATGGCCAGATTTCAAAATTACCAACGATCCGCGCGTGACGCGAGTTGGCAAGTTCTTGCGCAAGACTAGTCTCGATGAATTGCCGCAAATCATCAACGTGCTGCGCGGTGAGATGAGTCTGGTCGGTCCTCGCCCGACATCGTTCGACGCCAGCACGTATCAACTCTGGCAGACGGCGCGCCTGGACGTGAAGCCAGGGTTGACCGGCCTGTGGCAGGTGTATGGACGCGCCAGCACCGAGTTCGATGAACGGCTGCGTCTGGACATCCTGTATATCGAGCATCGCTGCCTGGGGCTGGATCTGGAAATTTTGCTGCGAACCGTCCTGGCGGTGTTTCAGGGCCGCGGGGCGCACTAGCGTCGCCGTCGGACGGTATGGGCCGCATTAGTTGCGAGATAGAGAGCGCATGAGTAAGCCTATGAGCCGGATCCCGCAGCGTCCACGCACCGTTGCATACACGATGTCGCGCTTTCCCAAGCTGACCGAGACCTTCATTCTGATTGAAATGCTCGAACTCGAGCGCCAGGGTGTGCGGATTGAAATCTTTCCGCTCATTCGGGAGCGTGCGTCGGTCTGGCACGCTGAGGCGCAGGCGATGGTCGAGCGAGCGCACTACTGTCGGTTGTTGTCGCGGCCGACGCTCGAGGCGCAGATCTACTGGCTCATGCGCCGACCGGCAGCGTACCTGCGGGCGTGGTGGCGGGCGGTGCGCGGCAATCTCTCGTCGCCGAAGTTTCTCTCTCGCGCGCTGATCGTCGTTCCCAAAGCCGCATACGCTGCGCGCCGCATGGTCGATCTTGAGGTCGATCACCTGCACGCGCACTATGCGACGCATCCGGCGCTGTTTGCATACGTTGTCCATCTGCTCACCGGCATTCCGTACAGTTTCACGGTGCATGCCCACGATCTTTACGTTGAGCGCCCGATGTTGGGCGAAAAAGTCGCCGCTGCCAGTTTTGTCGTGGCAATCTCCGAGTTCAATCGTCGGATGTTGATAGACCTGTATGGTTCGATTGCTGCCGAGCGCGTTGTGGTTGTGCATTGCGGCATCGATCCGACCCTCTTTCGTCCGCGTGAGCAGCGGAACGCTAGCGACGTTTTTACGATTGTCTGCGTCGCCAGCCTGGCCGGGTACAAGGGGCAGCGCTATTTGATCGACGCCTGCGCCATGCTGCGCGACCGACGCATTCCGTTCCGCTGCCTGCTGATCGGCGAGGGGGAAGATCGCCCTCGCTTGGAAGCGCAAATACGGAGCCTCGGACTTGAGCAGCAGGTGATCCTGATGGGCGCTCTGCCGCGCCAGCGGGTCAGCGAGGTGGTGCGTGAGGCGGATGTGATGGCGCTGCCGAGCGTGGTGATGCCGAACGGCAAGATGGAAGGCATTCCGGTGGCATTGATGGAGGCGCTAGCGTCTGAGATCCCGGTTGTGGCCACCTCGATTTCCGGCATTCCAGAACTGGTGCGCGATGGCGAAACCGGCCTGCTGACGCCGCAACGCAATGCAGCGGCGCTGGCGGACGCGCTAGAGCGGCTATACGCCGACCGGGATCTAGGACGACGGCTGGCAGCGGCGGGCAGGCAACTAGTGCTGCAGGAATTCAACCTCGAACGCAGCGCAGCGCAACTGCGCGCCCTGTTCGAGCGCGACTGGCGATCACGGGAGAAGAGTCTGACAGTGCAACCTGTCGAGGCGTTGGAATGCTGACAGATCTGCCACATCGTCCGCTGCGCGTCCTGCACGTCCGTCCGCGTCTGGGGATCGGCGGCGCAACCGAGTATCTCATCCGCCTGGCGGAGAGTCAGGCGGAAGCGGGGTATCACGTCGCGGTCGCGTCAGGCGGCGGCGACTGGCTCGGGCGGATTGCGGGGTTTGCGCAATCCTATGATCGGCTGCCGCTCACCCCCTACCTTGGCGCCAGCAAACAGACGCCGAACATTCCGGGGCTGCTAGCGTCCGGTCTCAAGCTGGCGCGCATTATTCGCGCCGAGCGGATCGATATAGTCAACACCCACCATCGCTTTGCGGCGCTGGCTGCCCGGCTGGCGTCGCGCCTGACCGGCGTGCCGGTAGTGACCACCCTGCAAGAGGTGCCGTGGCGAAATCGCAATCTGACCCGCTTCGCCCTGGGCGCGCGGGCCATCACCATGAGCGCGATGATGAAGCGGTTCGTGGTCGAAACGTGCGGCATCGCCCCGGATCGGGTGACGGTTATTCCGATTGGCATCACCATTCCGGCGCCGCTGTCTGATGACCAGCGTCGGCGGCTGCTGGACGAATTGCATCTGAACGGCGATGCACCGATTGTCGTAAGCGTCGGGCGGCTGGTGTCGCGCAAGGGGCATATCTATCTGATACGGGCGCTGCCTGAGGTTGTGCGGCGACATCCCGACGTTCAGGTTGTACTGGTAGGCGATGGCGAGGAGCGATCAACGCTCGAACGGGAGGCGCGGATGCTGGGTGTGACGCGCAACGTCATCTTTGCCGGCGCGCGCAGCGATGCTGTGGCGATTATGGCGCTGGCAGGCTTCACCGTTTTGCCGTCGCTGGAAGAAGAGTTCGGGATTGTCATCACCGAGTCGTTCGCCTGCGGCAAACCGGTGGTGGCCACCGACGTCGGCGGCATTCCCGAACATGTGCGTCCGATGGAGAATGGCCTGCTCGTGCCGGCAGGCGATAGCCAGGCGCTGGCGGAGCGAATCATCGTTATGCTCGACAATCCGGATCTCGTGCGACGCCTCGGTGAGGGCGGTCTGCGCACTGTCAGGCAGCAGTATACCCGGCAACGCTTTTTCGAACGCACCGATGCGGTCTATCGGGCGGCGTTGCGCCAGCGGCAGGGGGTTGTGCGATGATCGGTCGATTGTTCTGGTGTTGCGTGGCAATGGTCGGGTATGTCTATGCCGGCTACCCGGCGTTGCTGACCATACTGGCGCGGCTGCGCCCGCCGCAGTCGTTCGCGTCGCCTGCCAATCTGCCAACGGTGACGCTGTTGATTGCCGCGTACAACGAACAGAGCGTCATTGCCGCCAAACTGGAAAATAGCCTGGCGCTCGATTATCCGCACGACAGGCTCCAGATCCTGGTGGCTGCCGATGGGTCCGACGACGCTACGCCAGCGATTGTCGCTAGCTTCGCCAGTCGCGGTGTCGAGCTGAGTTATCGCCCGGAGCGCGCCGGGAAACTGGCAGCCATCATTCGCGCACTTGCCCAGGCGCGCGGCGAGATTGTCGTGCTCTCCGACGCCAATAACCTCTACGATGTCGGAGCGTTGCGCGCGCTGATTGTGCCATTTATCGATCCGCGCGTTGGCGCTGTGACCGGCGCCAAGGTCATTGCGAAGGGCGATGGAGCGCTCGGCGACTCGGAAGGATTGTACTGGAAGTATGAATCGTACATCAAGCGTCAGGAAACGCGGCTGGGCAGTTGCACCGGCGCAGTGGGCGAAATCATGGCGGTGCGGCGCTCGCTGCTGGAACAGCCGTTGCCGCCGGAAGCGCGGTTCATGGCGGATGACCTGGCGATCGCAATGCATGTCCTGAAACAAGGGTATCGCGTAGTGTACGCCCCGGCTGCGCGTTCGATCGAGCGGGTCTCCGCTTCGGCGCAGGATGAGCGGGAGCGCCGAGCGCGCATTGTCGCGC
Organism: Roseiflexus sp.; assembly: GCA_025062325.1. Lineage (GTDB taxonomy): Bacteria > Chloroflexota > Chloroflexia > Chloroflexales > Roseiflexaceae > Roseiflexus. The sequence continues at coordinate 14,658 of JANXAL010000100.1, read as the reverse complement.
AACGGTTTGTCATGATGCGGTATTCGCACATTATGCTGCCGCTGGCAAACCCCCTGCTGGTCTGGCAGATCGTGTCGCACAAATACCTGCGCCCACTCGTGCCGCTCGCAATGATCGGCGCACTGCTTGCCAATCTGGCAGCAGTGATTCGTCCGACATCACGCGGAGGAGTAATGCGCCTGGCGCATCCCTACAACTGGGTCATGCTGGCGCTACAGGCGGGGTTTTACGCGCTAGCATGGGCGGGAGGTCGGAGCGAACGTCGAGGCATGTTAGGCAAACTGTTGTACATTCCGGCGTTTCTGGTCAATAGCAACTGCGCGGCGCTTATCGGACTCTACCGTTTTCTGACCGGTCGCCATACCTCATTCTGGAATCGGGTTCAGCGACGCGAACATGAGCGCAGTGCGTCTGAGCAGAGTGTCGCATCAGCCTGATTATACAGCGTAAGGAAGGGGAGATTAATGAGTCTGGCAACATTTATTCGGATCCTGATCCGCAACTGGTGGCTCGTGGTGCTAGCGACGGCGCTGACCGTAGGAAGCACAGCGCTCTTTGTGCTCTTGCAGAAACCAGTGTACCAGGCTTCGACAATTGTCGAACTGAAACCGAGCGCTGTGCTCGAGGATCCAAACCAGATTCTCAATACCATCAACGCGCTCACCCGGCGCAATGTCATCAACACCATTGCCCGCAAAGCCACCAGTATGTCGATGCACGAAGAAGTGGCAAAGGAACTGGGTAAACCGGTCGAAGAGGTGCTTTCAGCGCAGGTGCGCACGATCACGCCGCCGGAGACCAATCTGATCGAAGTGCGCACGCAGCATGCCGATCCAGTATTTGCAGCGCTGGTGGCGAATACTGTTGCGCGCAAGATGGTGGGGCAAGACTACGAGAAAGTCATTTCGGTCGAGATCATCGATCAAGCCGTACCGCCGACAACCCCGATTGCGCCGCAACCGCTGCGTTTGCTGACATTAGCCGTCGTTTTTGGCTTGATCCTGGGTGTAGCATTCGCGCTGCTAGAGCAGGCGCTTCAGAGTCTGCGCACGGGCGCTGGCATATCAGGCATCGATATAGGCGCGGCTCAGATGCCCCCGCTTTCACCGGTTGAGGCTGTCGTCTCGCCTCCAGCGCCGTCGAAGGATGAATGACGCAACCCCCCTCGGCTTTCTAGCGGGACACATCGTCAATGTCGCCAAGATAGGAGGCGTCTGTCGACGCAACTCAGTAGAGCGAGGGTGGTATGCGCCTGGAGTATATGCTCAAAAACCCAATTCAAACAGCTGCCGAACTCTGGCGGCATGTCTGGCTGCAAGTGGGCGTAGTAGCGGCTGCGTCTCTTGCAGCAGGCATGGTCATATCGCGCGACCCGCCGCTCTGGCTGATCCTCGGCGGCATTGCGGGTGTCGCTGTCGCGGCGATTGCATTCATCAAACCGGAGTATGTAGCGGCAGCGTTGCTGGTGATCCACTGGGGAAACATCCACGATGTTCTGATCAAACATCACGGCATTCCCTCGGTGGTCAAGCCGACAGTCGCCTTGCTGGCGGTCGTGCTGCTGTGGCGACGGTTCCTGTCCAGCAAGCCGCGCGGTCTGGTGTCCGATCCGGTCATCTGGTGGATGCTGGCGTATCTAGTGGTCGGAGCGACAGGTCTCTGGTTTGCGCGCGACACCGATGCCGTGATGAAGCAGGTGGTCGATACCGCCAAGGACTGTATCATTGCCGGTTTGATTTTCAACCTGCTGACGACGCGCGCTGCGTTTGAGCGTGCGGTGTGGGGATTGCTGATCGTCGGCGCTGCATTAAGTGCGCTGACGGTGTATCAAGAGATCACCAGAACCTACGACAACAACTACTGGGGGTTTGCCCAGGCGGCAGTGCGCCAGATTTCGACGACAATGGACGACCGCGCGCGCGCATTTGGCACAGTGAATGATCCTAACTATTTTGGTCAGTTGCTGCTCGTGCTTGTGCCGCTGGCGATATGGGCAGCGCTGAATGGACGCACCTGGCGCGGCAAGTCGTTCGGAGTAGCGGCATTCCTGCTGTTGCTGGCCGCCATTGGTCTGACCTTTTCACGCGGCGCGTATCTAGGCGCTGTGGTCGTACTGGGCGTCTACGCGATGTATTTGCGGCTTGATGCACGCTATCTGCTCATTTTGCCGCTTATTGGCGCGTTGCTCTACGTTGCTCCGCCGGAGTTCCGTGCGCGTTTTGGCACGCTCGATGAAGTGCTCCCTGGAAACAGTGCGGGCGCCTTTGCCGATGGCTCACTCCAGGGGCGCACGGTCAAGGCGGAGATCGCAATTGCGATAGCGGCGAACAATCCAATCCTGGGGGTCGGACGCGGCAACTATCGTCTGCATTACCGCGATTACATCAATGAGATTGAAGGCGCTGGCACGAATACCGAGCGTGATGCGCACAATCTGTATCTCGAAGTTGCTGCCGAGCAGGGAATTGTCGGTCTGACAGTATTCATCGGATTGCTGGCGACGGTATGGGGACGGTTGCGGGCAGCCGAACTGCTCTTCGCAGCCGCAAGCGAACGTCGGATGGCCGCTCTCTCGGTTGCGGTGAAGGTTGGTTTTCTGGGATATCTGGTAACATCCCTCTTTCTGCATGGCGCATATGGGTACATGCTTTGGCTGCAGGTCGGCATGGCGGTGGCGCTGGCGGTGATCGCGCAGCGCGAAGCCGCGAAGCGGGCAAGCCCGACGATGTGACGAAGGTGGCTGGAATGCATCCGTTTCTCTCCTCTTTTCGCAAAACGTTGCCGCTGTTGCGTCGGATGCGGCGCAAGGACGACTGGACAATCAGCATCTACGGCGGCCATGACCTGCGGGCATTGAAGCCGTTGCCCGGCATACGGAAGCCGGTGCTCACAGCGGCGCATGTGCGCGATATACCGGCGCTGTTTGTCGCTGATCCGTTCATGGTGCGCACCAAAGAACGCTACTGGCTGTTTTTCGAAGTGCTGCACGCAACCCTGCGGCGCGGGCAGATCGGCGTGGCGATGAGTCGCAACGGGCGCGATTGGGAGTACTGCCAGATCGTGCTGCATGAGCCGTTCCATCTCTCGTATCCGCTGGTCTTCAAATGGAACGATTCCTGGTATATGACGCCGGAAACGGCAGCGCAACGTCAGGTGCGTCTGTACCGCGCCGTTGACTTTCCATTCCGTTGGGAGCATGCCGCCACATTGCTGGAGGGCGACGATTATCTCGATCCGACGCCGTTCTTCTATCAGGATCGGTGGTGGCTGTTGGTCGGAACCAATATCAGCCGCAACGATACCCTTCGCCTCTATCACGCCGCGACGCTCTTCGGTCCATGGCAGGAGCATCCGCATAGTCCGATTGTCCAGGGTGATGCGCGCAGCGCGCGACCAGCGGGGCGCGTGCTTGATTACGGCGGGCGGTTGATCCGATTGGCGCAGGATTGTGCGCAGAACTATGGCAGGCGGGTGCTGGGGTTCGAGATCACAGAACTGACGCCTGAACGCTATGCAGAGCGTCCGTTCGGCTCAGCAGCGCTGCTCGAACCGGGACGGTCAGGCTGGAATGAATGCGGGATGCATACGCTCGATCTCCATTCCACGGATGAGGGGACGTGGATTGCCTACGTGGACGGATATCGCAGACGGCTCTACCTGCGTCCGACGTAATGAGGCCATCGAGAATGGGGGAGCAATCCATTGACTGAGATGAGCGGACAACCCGAAGGGATCGGCAAGCGTGCGGTGCATGGCACGTTCTGGTCGTTCCTCTCATTTCTCAGCACGAAAGCGCTGACATTCGCCACGACGATCGTGCTGGCGCGCCTGCTGACGCCGGCAGAGTTTGGCATTATTGCCTACTGCACCGTTGTCATCGGGTTTCTCGATCTTCTCAACAATGTCGGCGTCGGTCATGCCCTGATTGCGCGCCGCGACCGGCTCGAAGAAGCGCAGAATGCAGCGTTTGTCATCAGTATTGGGAGCAGCATTGTGCTATATGCCGGGGCCTGGGCGCTGGCGCCGTTGATTGCCGATTTCTTCAACGAACCGCAGGTGGCGCCGTTGCTGCGCGTGCTGGCGATCGGGTTGCTTCTGGTAGGAGTAGGGACGGTGCCGATGGCGATGTTGCAGCGGGATCTGCGTTTCAAGGCATACCTGTTGCCCGGTATTGCGCGCAATGTCATCAAAGCCTGTGTCGCCGTCGGCATGGCGTGGCAGGGGTTTGGGGTTTGGAGTCTGGTGGTTGCCGAGCTGATCAATAAAGTGCTGGAAGTGATTATTCCGTGGGCGATTGTCCGATGGCGGCCAAGTCGCGCGTTCGACTATCGTGTTGCGCGAGACATGCTCGGCTTCGGAGTCAATATCGTTGCAGTGGGGCTGCTCGGCACGTTCATGGTGAATGTCGACTATATCATCGTCGGGCGTGTGCTCGGCGGAGTCGCCCTCGGATATTACACCGTCGCCTATCGGATACCGGAACTCTTTCTTCGCAGCACCGTGGATACGGTGATGATGGTGGCGTTCCCGGTGTTGTCCCGTTTACAAGCGGATGCGCAGCGGTTGGAAACGGCATATTTTGGTTATCTGCGCTATCTGGCAGTGTTTACCTTTCCGGCGGCTGCGGGAATCGCACTGCTGGCGCCGGCCTTTTTTGGCACGTTCTACACGGAGGCATGGCGTCCGTCGATTGTGCCGATGCAACTGATCGCGCTTGAGATCGGGATTGCATCAGTGGCATATGTGCCTGGCATCATTTACAAATCGGTTAATCGTCCTGAGATATTGACAAAGCTTACCCTGCTCAAGCTGCCTTTCGTTATTGCTGTTCTCTGGTTTGCGACGCAATGGGGGATTAACGGCGTGGCGGCGGGCATGGTCGCGCTTTCGCTCGCATCGACTGCGCTGGACAGCATCGTTGTGCAGCGCGTGATCGGTTTTCGTTTTGTCGATATGCTGCGTGTGCTCGCGCCAATTGTCGCTGCGACCGCCGTGATGGCGCTGGTCGTCGCTGGCGTTGCCGCGATGCTGCCGCAGAACCTGATTGGTTTGATCGTTCCGGCGTTGATTGGTGGCGTCGTGTACAGCGCTGCGCTGGCAGTGTTCAGCCGTGAAACGCTGATTGAAGCGACAACAGCGGTGCGCAGCGCCCTAGCGCGTTCGTAGATCGCCTGATCAAGAAGCGGCCATGACCATCTGTGAGTCTCAGAAATTGCGCATAAGTGTGATCATTCCCGCCTACAATGCGGCGCATTTTATCGCTGATGCAGTTGAGAGCGCTCTGGCGCAAACACGACGCCCCGATGAGATTGTGGTCGTCGATGATGGCTCGACCGATGATACTGTCCGGGTGGTCGCGCGCTATGCCTCGCAAGGGGTGCGCTGCATCTCTCAGCAGAATCGCGGTCCTGGAGCGGCGCGCAACCGCGGCATTCGAGAAACGAGCGGTGAATTGATCGCTTTTCTTGATGCGGACGATATCTGGTTGCCAACGAAAACAGAGGTGCAGGAGGCGTATCTGGCAGCGCATCCGACAGTGGCGCTGGTCAGTTGTGACCGCTGGACGTGGAAGGTTGAAAAAGGACGACGGTCTATCGAGCGTTTTGGTCCTCCTAGGGGCGGCAATGCGCGTCGTGAAGTCATGGTGCGCAACATCGTCGGTAATCCCTCGCAGGTTATGGTGCGACGTGAGGCGGTGTTGTCCGCCGGGTGCTTTGATACGACCATGCGATGGGCGGAGGAGTGGGACTTATGGACGCGTATCGCAGCGCGCGCAGACATCGGCTTCGTTCATCAGCCGCTCTGCGTCTATCGCTGGCATAGCGGCGGGCTGGCGCACGAGAATATGTGGCGGCGTCTTGCCGGGCAGCAAGCAGTTGCATTTCGCGCAATCGGCGCGTTTCAGCCGTTTTGGCGTCGTCCGCTGCTGCTGTTGCGCGCCTGGAGTATGGTTGAAATGGTACGCGCCACGTATGCGGTTGATTTCAACATGCCCCGTCACGTTCAGATTCGGCACGCATTGCAGGTGTTGGTCTATCCATTTGGAGAGACGCAGGAGAAGGTGCGCGTCGCCATCCGCGCCTTGCTTGGGCTGGAACGATACAACGCTCTGATTGATGCCACCCCGCTACGGAAGCTGCGGCTGCGCGGCGCGCAGCAGGTTCCTGAAGAACGGAGCGTAATGGTATGAATGATCGCTTGCGCGTACTCCAGTTGGTGGAAACGCTGTGTCTGGGAGGGGCGCAACGCCTGCTTCCGGGGTTGATGACCGGACTCGATCCGCAGCGATTTGAGGGGCATACTTTGGCGCTGCACGACGGAGTGTTGCGCAAAGAATTCGAAGCCGCCCGCGTCTCACTGACCGTGCTCGGCGCGCGTCGCTTCTACGAGCCGCAGGTAATGTCGGCGGTTGTGCGGTTGGTGCGCGACCAGGGGTTTGATGTCATTCATACCCATCTGACCGGCGCCGATATTGTGGGACGGATCGCTGGCGCTCTCACGGGGGTGCCGGTCGTCTCTACGATGCACAGCGTTCCGCGCGATTATGATCAGCAGAAGATCCATCGTCGCACCCTGCAGCGCCTGACGGCGCGAACGCTCGCCGCACGCCTGATAATGGTTTCGCCAAGCATTGGCATCGAGTATCAGCGTCAATGGGGCATTCCTGCGTCCCGGCTTGTCACCATTAATAACGCGGTTCCCATGGAGCCGTACCTGGCGATTGCTGAAGGGGTCGCCGACCACGTGCCGCCGACGGTGACCACTATCGGACGCTTGAGCGAACCAAAAGCGTACCATCTGTTGCTCGACGCCGCGCGTCTGATACTGGATAAACGTCCTGAGATCCGCTTCCGCATCGTCGGCGAAGGGCGCCTCGGTGCGGCGCTGCGTCAACAGGCGCACGATCTCGGCATCGCTCATGCGGTGTCGTTCGATGGGCTGCGGCATGATATTCCGGCGATTCTGGCGGAAACCCATGTCTTCGTGCTCTCGTCGCTCTGGGAAGGTCTGCCAGTGACGGCAGTCGAAGCCATGGCAGCCGCGCGCCCGGTTGTGTTGACCGATGTCGGCGGTTGCCGCGACCTGGTGACGCCAGGGGTTGAAGGATGGCTTGTACCGCCGGGGAGTGTCGCAGCACTGGCAACGGCGCTGCTCGAGGCGCTCGATGACCCTGAGCAGAGTCGTCTGTACGGGCGGCGCGGACGGGAGAAAGTGCGCCGCGCCTTCGGACGGGAGCAGTACGTGCATGGGCACGAGCAGTTGTACGCATCGCTGGCTATGGTGCGCGATCGAACGCGGGTCGCCCATCTGCACTAGTAAGGAGTGTCGTCATGCCGATTGGCGTCGCCATGATCCTGCACGATTTCTACCCGTCGATTGGCGGAGCGCAAACCCACACGCTGGCGCTTAGCCGGGCGCTGAGAGCACGCGGCATCGACGTAATCGCGGTTACGCGTCCGTATCCCGGAGCGCCCATCTACGAGGAGGTTCAGGGCATTCCGACGTATCGCGTCGGAATGCGTGGCGGGCGCGTGATCGCTGGCGTGAGCTACTTGGCCGCCGGTCTCGCGCTGCTGGTGCGCGAGCGACATCGGTATCAGATTCTGCACTGCCATCAGATGATTTCACCGATGACGCTGGCGTTGATGGCGCGTGCGCTGCCGGGAAAGCGCCTGGTCATCAATCCGCACGGTCGCGGTCCGCGTGGCGATGTGGCAAAGATTACCCGGTTGCGCCCGCTGACCGGGAAACTGCGGGTCGCTGCGGCATTGCGCTGGGGTGACGCTTTTGTTGCGATTGCGCGGGAGATTCATGAGGAACTGCGCGCAATGGGCGTTCAGGAGGAGCGCATCTGGGATATTGCGAATGGCGTTGACATCGAACATTTTGCGCCAGCCTCGCCTGCTGAGCGGATCAACCTGCGGCGCAGGCTCGGTCTGCCGGATGGAAGGCTGGTCGTTTTCGCGGGGCGTCTGACCGTCGCTAAAGGACTGGATGTGTTGTTGAACGCCTGGGCGCAACGCGATGCAACGCTGGCGGATGCGCATCTGATTGTTGTGGGGGATGGCGAGTTGCGCGATGATCTCGTGCGCCTGGCGCATGAACTGGGCATTGCACAGTCGGTGGCGTTCACCGGCGGCACGCACGATCCGGCGGCGTATCTGCGCGCCTGCGATGCGTTTGTGCTTCCGTCGCGGACGGAGGGAATGCCGGTCGCGTTGCTCGAAGCGATGGCGTGCGGTTTGCCGTGCGTCGCCACGCGCGTCGGCGGTTCGGCAGAGGTCATCGAAGATGGAACAAGTGGGCGTCTAGTCGCGCCGGAAGATGCCGCTGCGCTGGCCAAGGCGCTGGCGGAAGCGCTCGCAATGCCTGGGTGGGGTATGCGCGCGCGTCGGCGAATTCAGGATCAGTACGCCATTGATACCGTGGCGCAACGCTATGTGGCCATGTACAAGAGCCTGTTGAGCGACCGGAATGCCAGTGCTGTGCGCACTGCCGTGTAGGTCTAGACAGAGAGGAAGGCGCACGTGGACTCCCGTAGTGATCTGTACACGCGTTGGGCAAGAGAAGAGATTGAAGCCAGCATCGATCTCAAGCGACGCACGCTTGAGTCGCAATTGCCGGTGATTGTGGCCATTGCGGAGCGCATTGTCGATACGTTCCGGCGCGGCGGCAAGGTGCTGCTGTGCGGCAACGGAGGCAGCGCCGCCGATGCGCAGCATATTGCTGCGGAATTCGTCAGCCGCTTTCGCCGCGAGCGACGCGGTCTGCCCGCGATTGCGCTGACGACTGATACCTCCATTCTGACGGCGATCGGCAACGATTACGGGTATGAGCGCGTATTTGCCCGTCAGGTTGAGGCGCTGGGTCAGCCGGGTGATGTGGTAGTTGGCATCAGCACTAGCGGCGCTGCGGCCAGCGTGCTCGCAGCGATGCGGGCAGCGCGCAATGGCGGCATGGCAACGATCGGATTGACTGGCGCAACTGGGGGATTGCTGATCGGTCATGTTGATCTGTGCCTGTGTGTTCCGTCGCAGAACACAGCGCGCATTCAGGAAGTGCATATCACAGTGGCGCATGTAGTGTGCGAGATCGTCGAACGCACGCTCTTTGCCGGAGGATAACAATTTTTATAACTGGTTCGGCGATAGATTGCTTCTGAGATAACAAAGTTGTAATTGAAAAACGATCTGCGACGTATTATAGTAATAGTGGGAAGACCGGCGATTCGATAATCCAATCAGGTTCAAGGTAGTATTATGGCGTTTTCAAGTGATAAGCCCGTACCACGCGTCAGTATCGGTCTCCCGGTTTACAATGGGCAGCGCTATCTTCGAAAAGCGCTTGATTCTATACTTTCTCAGACTTTCAGCGACTTTGAATTGATAATCTCTGACAATGCCTCCAATGACTCCACCTCTGACATATGTCGTGAGTATGCCGCGCACGATCCGCGCATTCGGTATTTTCGCAACGAGCGGAATATCGGCGCCGCACCGAACTATAATCGAGTGTTTGCGCTAGCGCGCGGCGCCTACTTCAAATGGATGGCGCATGACGATATTCTTGCGCCGACGTATCTAGAACGCTGCGTCGCTGTGCTTGACGCCAATCCGAGCGTGGTTCTCTGCCATTCAAAAACGGTTTTTATCGATGAGCATGATCGGGTTATCGGCTACGACGAAGATAGCCTGCACTTCCGTCACCCTTCAGTGTTTGCCAGATATCACGCCTATCTGCGCGTCGCCCGCAACTGGATCAATGCCATTTTTGGCGTTATGCGCGCAGATGTGTTGCGTGAAACGGTGTTAATCGGCAGTTATTCATCGTCCGACATGATCCTGCTAGCTGACCTGATCCTTCGCGGCGAGTTTTATGAAGTGCCGGAATACCTGTTTCTGCGGCGCGATCACGAAGCGGCGTCGGTTCAGGCAAACCGCGACTATCAGGTGCGTCAGGTCTGGTTTGACCCGCGGAATCGCGGCAAAATCGAACTGACCCACTGGCGCTGGGCGTGGGAGTTGCTGCGTGTCATCCGGCGTGCGCCGCTGACCTGGCATGATCGCTTGCTCTGCTATGCCCATATGCAATGGTGGCTGCGTCGGACGCGATGGGAGATGCTGAGCGATCTGGCGGTTGCCGCAAGGATCATGTTGCGTCTGTCCGCCGCAGGCGCCTGATCGAGGCAGGACAGAGCTTGTTGAGGCAAGAACGCTATGGAAGTTGCACCGCGCGTCAGTATCGGTCTTCCGGTGTACAACGGGCAGCACTATCTGTCTCGGGCGCTGGACTCGCTGCTGGGGCAAACGTTTCACGACTTTGAGCTGATCATTTCCGACAACGCCTCCAGCGACGCTACGCCGGAGATCTGTCGTGAGTATGCGGCGCGCGATCCGCGCATCCGGTATGTGCGCCACGAGGTCAATCGCGGCGCTGCCTGGAATTTCAATTATGTGTTTGGTCTAGCGCGCGGCGCCTACTTTAAGTGGCACGCGCACGATGATATGCTTGAGCCGACGTTTCTCGAACGGTGTGTGACTGTGCTGGAGCGCGATCCGCAGATCGTGCTCGCCTTCAGTCGCACCCGCGTCGTCGATGCGGCTGGCCACACGTTGTACACCTATGATGAGCGATTGCGTACCGACTCGCCGCTTGCAAGCGTTCGTTTCCGCGATCTGATCTGCATCGGCCATCCCTGTTTCCAGGTGTTCGGCGTCATACGCGCGGATGTGCTTCGGCGCACGCCGCTGATCGGCAATTATGTGCCGTCGGACAGGATCCTGCTGGCGCGGCTGGGATTGCTGGGACCTTTCTACGAGGCGCCTGAGCATCTATTCATTTCGCGGCGGCACCCGGCACAGTCGGTGCGCGCCGCGAAACTGCGCGCCCGCGCCGCCTGGTTCGACCCTGCCAACGAAGGCAAGATTGTGATGCCACATTTCCGCACCTTGTACGAGTACCTCAAAGCCATCCGCGAGACGCCGCTCCCGCCTGACGAGGCGCGCCGGTGCTATCGCGCGCTCCTGCGCTGGGTCGTCTCTGATCACAATTGGGCGCGGTTGGGCAACGACGTGGTCTATGCCGGTCGTCAAGCGGGGCGGCGCGTATTACGGCGCATACGCGCTCTACATTCAACGACAGTTGCACGGAGGAACTCGCTATGAAAGTCGCTATTCTTGCTGGAGGCGTCGGTTCACGCCTGTCAGAGGAGACCGAAGTCAAGCCAAAACCGATGGTCGAGATCGGCGGACGCCCGATCCTGTGGCACATTATGATGCACTATGCGTACTATGGCTTCAAGGATTTCGTGATTGCCCTAGGGTACAAAGGTGAGGTTATCAAGAAGTATATGGTCGATTACTGTTCACTCAACAGTAATCTGAAAGTCAACCTGCGCTCAGGCACGGTTGAGATAAATGGCGGTTATCGTCCCGACTGGAACGTCGAATTGATCGACACCGGCATTCCGACGAATACCGGGGGCCGGATCAAGCGCCTGGCGCCGTATCTGGGCAATGAAACGTTTATGCTGACCTGGGGCGATGGCGTGTCGGACGTCAACCTGCACGCATTGCTGGAGTTTCACCGTTCGCATGGCAAACTGGCAACCCTGACAGCGGTTCGTCCGCCAGCGCGCTTCGGTCATCTGGAACTGGACGGCGACCGGATTGTTGAATTCAATGAGAAGCCGCAAACCGGCGAGGGATGGATCAACGGCGCGTTCTTTGTGCTTGAACCGGGAGTGTTCGACTACATCGACGGCGACGACACAGCATGGGAACGTGAGCCGTTGCAGCGCCTGGCGCGCGATGGTCAGTTGATGGCGTACAAGCACACATCGTTCTGGCAGTGTATGGACACGCTGCGCGACAAGAAACTGCTCGAAAGCCTCTGGCAGAGCGGCAAGGCGCCCTGGAAGATTTGGGATTAGCCCGCCTCTTGCGGCTGCCGGGAGCGATCGGAACTGAATGTGAAAGGACGCCGACGATGCGCATATTGGTGACGGGACATAAGGGATACATTGGCACAGTGCTGACGCCGATGCTGCTCGAACGCGGCTACGAGGTGCTGGGGCTGGATAGCGATCTCTTCGAGGAGTGCACATTTGGTGCGCCGCCGCTGGACGTACCGGAGATTCGCAAAGACATCCGTGATGTCGAAGCCGCGGACCTTGAGGGCGTCGACGCAGTCATCCACCTGGCTGGCCTCTCGAACGATCCGCTCGGCGACCTCGATCCGCAGCTTACCTACGAAATCAACTATCTTGCGTCGGTGCGTCTAGCGATGTTGGCGAAGCAGGCGGGCATCAAGCGCTTCATCTTCTCATCGTCGTGCAGCACGTATGGCGCGGCTGGCGATGATATGCTCGACGAAACCTCGCCATTCAACCCGGTCACTCCTTATGGACGCTCAAAAGTGATGGTAGAACGGGACCTGGCGAAACTTGCCGACGCCGATTTCAGCCCGACGTATCTCCGCAATGCGACCGCATACGGCGTGTCGCCGCGCCTGCGCTTCGACCTGGTGCTGAATAATCTCGTCGCCTGGGCATATACAACGGGGCTGGTGTACCTGAAGAGCGACGGCACTCCCTGGCGGCCTGTCGTACATATTGCCGATATTGCACGTGCGTTTATCGCTGTGCTGGAAGCTCCGCGCGAACTGATCCACAACGAAGCGTTCAATGTCGGCCGCAACGAGGACAACTACCGCATCCGCGATCTGGCGCAGATCGTGTACGAAACCGTGCCCGGCTGTCGCATTCAGTTCGCCGAAGGCGCACAGCCGGACAAGCGCAATTATCGCGTCGATTGCTCGAAGATTCGGCGGGTGCTGCCCGATTTCCAGCCGGTGTGGGATGCTCGCACAGGCGCGCAGGAACTGTATGACGCCTATCGGAAGATCGGGCTGACGCTCGAAGACTTCGAAGGTCCGCGCTATAAACGGATCGACCACATTCGGAAGCTGATCGCAACCGGACGCCTCGACTCTTCGCTGCGTCGTGTGGAGCGAACGCTGGCTGTCGGAGCGGCGTCGGTTGAGGCGGCATAAAGTATCGTCTCGCAGCGGAAGGAAGGTAGCCATGCTCTACCGCGTTGAAGAACGCTGCCGCGCCAGCGGTTCGCCCAACTTGCTGCCGGTTCTGTCGTTTGGCGCGACGCCGCTGGCAGATCGGTTGCTTACGGCGGATCAGATCGGCAGCGAAGAACCGTTCGTCCCGCTGACTCTCGTTTTTTGCCCGGACTCGGCGCTGCTTCAAATTCAGGAGACGGTCGATCCTGAAGTTTTGTTCTATGCCGAGTATCCGTATTTTTCGTCGGTCTCGAAGTCGCTGCTGAAACACTTTAGCGAGAGTGCGCAGGCGATTATGGCATCGCGTGCGCTTGGACCGGAGAGCCTGGTGGTTGAGGCTGCCAGCAACGATGGGTACATGCTGCGCAATTTTGTCGAGCGCGGTATTCCGGTGCTGGGCATCGACCCGGCGCGCGCGCCGGCGGAGGCCGCCCGCAAGATTGGCATTCCGACCCTCAATACATTCTTCACGTATGATCTGGCGCAGCAGTTGCGCAGTGAAGGCAAGGCAGCCGATGTGTTTCTGGCAAATAACGTGCTGGCGCATGTGCCAGACCTCAATGGCTTCGTTCGCGGTATCCGCGTCATGCTCAAGGACGATGGGATTGCCGTGATTGAGTGTCCGTATGTGGTTGATCTCGTCGATCACTGTGAGTTTGATACTATTTATCATCAGCACCTCTGCTACTTTTCGGTGACAGCGCTCGACCGGTTGTTCCGCGCCAATGGGCTATTCCTCAACGATGTCGAACGCACGCCGATCCACGGCGGCTCGCTGCGCCTGTTCGTGGCACGGTATGAGGCGGTTGGCGAGCGGGTGCGATCACTGCTGGCGATGGAACGCGAACGCGGCGTTGATCGTATCGATTTCTACCGCTCGTTTGCCGAACGGGTGCGTGCTATTCGGGATGAATTGACGACGCTGCTGCACGACCTGAAGCGGCAGGGCAAACGGATTGCCGCATATGGCGCAGCCGCTAAGGCGACGACCCTGCTGGCATACTGCCAGATCGATACGCGCCTGGTCGATTTTGTTGCCGATCTGAACCCCTACAAACAGGGCAAGTTTATGAGCGGCAATCACCTGCCGATAGTTCCTCCCACGGCGCTGCTGGAGCAGCAGCCGGACTATGTGTTGTTGCTGGCATGGAACTTCGCCGATGAGATTCTGCGCCAGCAGGCGGAGTATCGTCGGCGCGGCGGGAAGTTCATTATTCCGATCCCCAGTCCTGTCATCGTATAGCGTCGCCGCTTTGCTCTGAACGCCGGTGTGTCGAGTCGCCTTTGTCTGCGCTCGTCGGCAGGGGGTTAGAGAGAGCGAAAGCGGCGATGACGAAAGAGCGCCATGAAGCGGCGGATGCGCTGCTCTGGCAGTCTGGAGTGTGAGATATGCGCCGTGCTGCAACTATTGCGCTCGTGCTGGCGACGGCGGTCCTCGGCAGCGCGTTTGCTGCGGACCCGACGCCCGTCCCGCCCGCGCTGACCATCGCCAATCTCCAGGTGACCGCTGGCGCCACTCACGCCGCCGTCCGCTGGACCACCTCCCTCCCCGCTGGCGGCGCGGTCTTCTACGGCCCCGCCGAC
>JANXAL010000107.1 GCA_025062325.1 Roseiflexus sp. | reverse complement strand
TGGATACGGTCAAGCAGGCGGAGACGTTCGCCGCCATCCGCGAGGCGTTCGGCATCGAGCGAATTGAGAACCTGAAACTGCGCGACTATCCGACCCTGCGCCACGTGATCAACTTCGTCTACGAGCGCCGACCCGACCTCAGGCCGTCTGAGGGAGCGGCGCCAGCCCCAGCGACGCCAGTCGCAACAGCAGCAGCGCCAGAGGCATCGGCGGCGCCCGCGCCCGCAGCGCCCGCAGCGCAACCGACCGTCACGTTGATGCCGCTGGAGAACGCTGACATGGTTCCGCGCCGCGTTGTCGTTCCGGCGTTGCGCCCGGCGATCGATTTATGCAAGCCGACCGGCGTCGCCCTCGACGGCAATACCCGCGTCGTCGTGATGATGGACCGCGGCGGCGTCGGCAAGGCGCTGCTCAACCGCCTGGAGAAGCGCGGCGTCGGCACGCTCGTCATCGAAGAGCCGCCCTCTGCCGAAGAACTGGAGCAGCGGCTCAAAGGCTGGCTGGCGGAAGGGCCGATCCACGGCGTCTACTGGCTCACGGCGCTCGACGTCGAGCCAGCGATTGAAGAGATGGACCTGGCAACCTGGCGCGAACTGAACCGGGTGCGCGTCAAGAACCTCTACCTGACGCTGCGCACACTGTACGATACGCTCGTCGGACCGGGCACGTTCCTGGTAGTGGCGACGCGACTCGGCGGTCTGCACGGCTATGGGCCGGAAGGCGCGTCCGCGCCGCTCGGTGGCGCCGTCGTCGGTTGCGCCAAGTCGTACAAGCGCGAGCGCCAGGATATTCTGGTCAAGGCCGTCGACTTCGAGCCAGGGCGCAAGACGGCCGAACCGGCAGATCTGTTGATTGCCGAAACCCTCTTCGATCCTGGAGTCGTCGAAGTCGGCTACCGCGACAGCCTGCGCTACACCATCACCTTCGAGGAGCGTCCGGCTGCCGATGGTACGCCTGGCATGACCCTTGGCAAGGACACAGTGTTCGTTGTCACCGGTGCGGCAGGCGGTATCACCTCCGCTATTATCGCCGACCTGGCAGCGGCGTCGGGCGGGATCTTCTATCTGCTCGATCTGACGCCGAAGCCCAACCCGGACGACCCGAACATTGCGCTGTTCCGTCAGGACAAAGAGGCGCTCAAACGCAAGCTGATCGAGGACTTCCGTGCCGCGGGCGAACGCCCGACGCCAGTGATGATCGACCGCAAGATCCTGGCGATCGAGCGTGAAGAGGCGGCATTGCGCGCCATCGAAGCGGTGCAGGCCGCTGGCGGTACGGCGCATTACTTCAGTGTCAACCTGCTCGACGGTCCGGGCGTGGCGGCGGTCATCGCCGATGTGCGCGAGCGCTACGGGCGGATCGACGTGCTGCTGCACGCTGGCGGCATCGAGATCTCTAAAGCGCTGCCCGACAAGGAGCCGAAGGAGTTCGACCTGGTGTTCGACATCAAGGCGGACGGCTACTTCAGCATCCTGAATGCCGCGAAGGGCATGCCGATCGGTGCGGTGGTGGTCTTCAGCTCAGTCGCCGGTCGCTTCGGCAACAGCGGTCAGTCGGACTACTCCTCGGCTAACGACCTGCTCTGCAAAGTGACGAGCAGCCTGCGCACCTGGCGACCGGAGACGCGCGGCATCGCCATCGACTGGACGGCCTGGGGCGGCATCGGCATGGCAACGCGCGGTTCGATTCCAAAGATCATGGAGATGGCCGGCATTGACATGCTGCCGCCGGAAGTGGGCATCCCGACCATCCGCCGCGAACTGACACAGAGCGCCTTCCGTGGCGAGATCGTCGTCGGGCAGCGGCTCGGCATCCTAACGGCAGAGTTCGATGAAACCGGCGGTCTCGACCCGTCGAAGGTCAATACCGCCGGACGCCTGATGATCGGGAGCGTCAAAGCCTTCAAGCTGTACGGCGGCATCGAGGTGGAGACGACCCTTGATCCAAAGGAGCAGCCGTTCCTCTACGATCATCAGATCGACGGGGTGCCGGTGCTGCCCGGCGTAATGGGGACAGAGGCGTTCGCTGAATTGGCGACGCTCCTGACGCCTGGCTTCCACATTGCGTCGATCAGCGAGCAGTTCAGCAGCCCGTTCAAATTCCACCGCAACCAGCCGCGCACGCTCTATCTGAGTGCGACGATCCACCCGACAGGCAACGGGATGCTCGTGGCGAAGACGACGCTGCGCGGCATGGTGCAACCGCGACCTGACCTGCCGCCGCGCTTCGACACCCACTTCGTTGGTGAGGTCTACCTCACGACGGCGCCGGTCGAAGAGCGGAGGATCGACTTCGTGCCGCCATCCAACGAGGCGCTTGATATTGACCGGGAGCGCATCTATCGGGTCTACTTCCATGGACCGGCGTACCAGGTGATGGAGCGCATCGGGGTGATGGGCGATCGGGCAGTGGCGCTGATGGTGGACGGTCTGCCGCCAAACAGCTCGCCTGACATGCCGATGCTGATCGCGCCGCGGTTGATCGAACTCTGCTTCCAGGCGGCAGGAATGTGGGAGATGGTGACCCACCGGGCGATGGCGTTGCCAGCCGCGATCGGGAGCGTCACGATCCATCGGCAGCCGGAGCGCGCGGAAGGGCGACGCCTCTACGCGCTCGTCACAGCCATCAACGGCGGAGCATCCTACGACGTGCAGGTGGTCGATACCGACGGCAACGTGTACGTCGATCTCCGCGGCTATCGGACCTCGCGATTGCCGGGCGAAGTCACCGTGTAATCAATCCCGGGCGAGGCGTCGGGTGTCTTCTCCGCCGTGTCCTGACGCCTCGCCGCTTCGGGGAATCCGTGACTATGCTATACTGGCTGATCCAGACGCTTGCTGACCATCCCGCGCTTGCCCGCGCTGAAGCCCCGGAAGGGTTGCTTAGCAGCATCGAGGAGGTGCGACTCCGGTCGCTGATCCGGGAGAAGCGCCGCCGTGACTGGCTGCTTGGACGCTGGACGGCAAAGCGTCTGGCGGCATTCTATGTCGAACGGGTCACCGGACGGCGACCGGAATTGAGCGACATTCTCATTACCACTGACCCGGACGGTGCGCCGCGGCTTCATGGTCGGAACGGCTATGCGTTCATTATTGATCGACTGGCGATCTCAATCAGCCACAGCCGCGATCATGCCTTCTGTGCACTGATCGCCGTGCCGGGATATGCACCGGGCGCCGACATCGAGTATGTTGAGCCGCGCGATCCTGGGTTTGTAACCGATTTCTTCGCCGATCCAGAAATTGCATATGTGCATCACGCGCCGCCGTCGGCGCGACCGCTGCTGACGACCGTCATCTGGAGCGCCAAGGAGGCCGCTCTCAAGTCGCTGCGCTGCGGCCTGACGGTCGATACCCGCTGGATTGTGTGCCTGCCGGACGAACCAACTGTCGATGGATGGGCGCCGGTGCTCGTCCAATGCCACCCCGAATTGAACGCAACCGTGCACCGTGGCTGGTGGCGACAGATGGGCAGATTTGTATTGACCCTTGCAACAGCGACAACAGATCGCGGCTTCTCAATAAACGCTGGTGATACTGTGGCAGAAGCAAGACGGATTGAAGATGGAGTTTCCCCATGACGACGATGCAGGAGTATATCGAAAAACTGCGCCAGCGCAAAGCGATTGCCCGCGGCACGGCGCAGGACGCCGAGGCGCAGCACAAGAAGGGGCGTCTGACAGCGCGCGAGCGCATCGACCTGCTCTTCGATCCGGGTACGTTCGAAGAGATCGATACCCTGGTGTTGCCGCGCTATGAGGTGTACCCCGGCGGAAAGCGTTCCCGCTACGGCGACGGCGTTGTAACCGGTTTTGGGTTGATCAACGGGCGGCGCGCCTTCGTTGCAGCGCAGGACGCCTCAGTCATGGGCGGGTCGCTTGGCGAAATGCACGCGAACAAGATCGTGAAGGCGCTGCACATGGCGCTGAAGTATGGGTGCCCTTTCATCGCCATTAACGACTCGGGCGGCGCACGCATTCAGGAAGGGGTCGATAGCCTGGCCGGATATGCGCGCATCTTCGATGCGAACTGCGAAGCGTCAGGCGTGATCCCGCAGCTCTCGCTGATCATGGGACCGTGCGCGGGCGGCGCGGTTTATTCGCCAGCGCTGACCGACTTCATCTTCATGACCGAGAATGCCTATATGTTCATCACCGGTCCTGAAGTGGTGAAGGCCGTCATGCAGGAAGAGGTCACGCAGGATCAGTTGGGCGGCGGGCGCGTCCATGCCGAGGAGAGCGGCGTCAGCCACTTCCTGGCGCGCGATGATCAGGAGTGCATCGCTATGGCGCGCGAACTTCTCAGTTATCTGCCGCTCAACAACCAGGACGACCCGCCTTATATTCGCCCGGTGGACGATCCCGAACGGCGTTGCCCGGAACTTGAAGAGATTGTGCCAGTCGATCCGACCAAGCCCTACGATGTACGCCAGGTGATCAGCAGCATTCTTGACGACGGGCGGTTCTTTGAGGTGCATGCGCTCTGGGCGCAGAACATGGTCGTCGGGTTTGGCAGGCTGAACGGCTATGTCGTCGGCGTTGTCGCCAACCAGCCGATGGTGCTGGCCGGCTGCATCGACATCAAAGCGTCAATCAAGGCAGCGCATTTTATTCGCATTTGCGACACCTATAATATTCCAATCATCACGTTACAGGATGTTCCTGGCTTCCTGCCTGGCACAAACCAGGAGTACGGCGGCATCATTCGCAATGGCGCGCGCATGATCTATGCTTATTCCGAAGCCACTGTTCCCAAACTGATGATTATCCTGCGCAAGAGTTATGGCGGCGCTTACTGCGTGATGAGCAGCAAGGGGCTGCGCGGCGACCTCTTGTACGCTTGGCCCAATGCCGAGCTTGCTGTGATGGGTGCGGCTGGCGCAGTGAACATCCTGTACCGTAACGAGGTTAAGAGCGCACCCGACCCGGAAGCGAAACGGCGCGAACTGATCGAAGAGTACCAAGAACGCTTCAACAACCCGTATATTGCGGCAGCCCGCGGGTTGATCGACGACGTGATCGAACCTCGCGACTCGCGCCGGGTGCTGATCAAGGCGCTGGAAGTGACCTTGTCGAAGCGTGAACGCCATGTGCCGCGCAAGCATGGCGTCTCGCCATCTTGAGAGGAGACCGATGTTCCGTACAGTTCTTGTTGCCAACCGGGGTGAAATTGCCGTTCGCATCATTCGCACCTGCCGCGATATGGGCATCCGAACGGTGGCGCTCTACGATGACACCGATCTCAGTTCGCTCCATGTGCGTCTGGCGGACGAATGCGTGCGTTTGAGTTCGGGAGCGCTCTACTGCGACGCGGCGGCGCTGGTGCAAATTGCGCGTGATTGCGGCGCTGATGCGATCCATCCTGGCTATGGCTTCCTTGCTGAGCACGACGAGTTTGCGCGTGCGTGCGAGGAAGCGGGTATCGCCTTCATTGGGCCGTCGAGTACAACGCTGGCGAAGGTGCGCGACAAGATCGCCACTCTTGAGGCGGTGCGCGCTGCCGGTATTGCTGTGCCGCGTCACTCGCCGCACGCCTATCGCTCGTCGGAGTGGGAAGCGCTGCGCGATGCCGCCGAGCGACTCGGCTACCCGCTGGTGCTCAAGTCGTATGGCGGTGGGCGCAGCCATGGCACACGCCTGGTGCGCGAACCGACGCAACTGGAGAGCGTAGCGCAGCATGCGCATTCGGCAGCGCTGACAGCGTTCGGCGATGATCGGCTCTACCTGGAGGAGGCCTTCCTGCCAGCGCGCTACCTGGAAGTGCAGATTGTCGGCGACCAGCATGGCAACCTCGTTCATCTCGGTGAGCGTGATGGAACAATCCAGCATAATCATCGCAAGGTGGTCGAGGAATCGCCCGCGCCGTACTTGACCGATGCTCAGCGCGAAGAGCTCTGGCAGAAGGCGCTGGCAATCGGACGCCTGCTGGGATGCACTGGCGCCTGCACCGTCGAATTCGTGCTCGACGCTCAGGGGCGCTTCTCCTTCACCGAAGTCAAGGCGCGCATCCAGGTCGAGCACCCAATCACCGAAATGCGCACCGGCATTGATCTGGTGCGCACCCAGATTCAAGTCGCCGCTGGCGAGCCGCTTGGATTCTCCCAGGACGACGTGGCGCTGCGCGGGTGCGCTATCCAGGCGCGGGTGAACGCTGAGGATCCCTGGAACCATTACCTGCCAAGCCCTGGACGTCTGCGCCGTTTCCGTTTCCCTGGAGGACCAGGGGTGCGCGTCGATACCTATGCTTACGCTGGCTGTGACGTTCCAGTGCGCTACGACCCGCTGCTGGCGAAGGTCGTCGCCTGGGACGATACGCGCGCCGGGGCGTTGGGGCGGTTGCGCCGCGCCGTCGCTGATTTTGCGATCAGCGGCGTGCAGACCAACCTGCCGCTTATCCAGCGCATTATCGAAGCTCCCGAATTCGCTGCTGGCACGTATGACTCGGATTTCAGCCGCCGACCGCTGCCAGGCGCTGAGATTCCACCCGAACACTTTCGCAATCTGGCAGTCGCCGCGGCCCTGGCGTATGTTCGTCGCGGCATCGATTCGAGCGGCGTTTTGCCGGATCGCGCCGGTTCCGGCTGGCACCGCGACTCACGCCGACTGCCACAGTAGAGGGAAGAGCTATGAGCAAACTGAGCATTACCATCGACGGTCGCACCTTTGTGGTTGAAACGCCGCCGTTACGCCGTATTACCAGCGAGATCACAGTGCGGGTCGACGGGCAACCGATCACTGTGCTGGCGCCGGAAACGGGCAGCCCCGAGCTGCTCGACTGGCTTATTGTCGATGGACGACCATATGAACTGGTGGTCGATCCTAACCTGCGCTGGATGCGCTCGCGCTACGGTCTGCAC
This sequence comes from Roseiflexus sp., assembly GCA_025062325.1. Lineage (GTDB taxonomy): Bacteria > Chloroflexota > Chloroflexia > Chloroflexales > Roseiflexaceae > Roseiflexus. The sequence continues at coordinate 14,240 of JANXAL010000107.1, read as the reverse complement.
CAGGTCGAGGTGCGCGACCTGGAAGCTACGGTGGCGCGCCCGGCAAGCGGCGATGGGCGGATCAAGGCGCCAATTCCGGGATTGATCACGCGCGTGCTCGTTAGCCCCGGCGAAACCGTCGAGATTGGGCAGCCGCTGATGGTGCTGGAAGCGATGAAGATGGAGAACGAAATCCGTGCGCCGCGCACCGGTCGTGTCGCGCAGATCAACGTCACGCCCGGGCAGAGCGTTGCCCTTGGCGTCGTACTGGCGGAGGTGGAGTGAGGCAAGAGGCGAAAGGCGCGGGGCGAGTGACGAGTGACGAGTGACGAGTGGCGAGTGGCGAGTGGCGGGTGACGGGTGACGGGTGACGAGTGGCGGGTGACGAGTGACGAGTAGTATGGAGAACCCTATGCCTTGGCGCCTTTGAGTGAGTGAGGCGTGAGGCAAGAGGTGTAAGGGGCGAGATGTGAGAGCCTCCCGCAGGTCCCGAACCTGCGGGAGGCTGTTGTTTGACGGCGCATGCGTGTTTTGTCGAGACACCAATGCGAAACTGGAAATAGACCTACTTGTGCGCGACGTTCCGTCCGCTGCTTCTTTTTTCCGCGACGTCGTTGGGCTGACTGTCCGCGTTGAAGATGCTCGATTTGCTGAACTTGACGGAGGGGCGATAACGATTATGCTCAGTCCTGGTGCGCTCGTTCCCGTACAAGAGGCGGCAGGGGTTATTTTGCATATCCAGGTGGAGGACGTGGAAAGCGCCATTGAACGCGCGCGCCACGCCGGTGTAACAGTCGTACTTGAACCGACGCGAACGGATTGGGGAACAGAGTCGGCGATGATTGCCGGACCAGAGGGCATCATTGTAGACTTCTACCGGTGGGTTGGTCCGCATCAACTGGAAGGAACGTCGTAGCGAGCGACAAACCCGTTTCGCTCCCGCAAAACTCTACAAAGGAAATTCTGGAAGCAATAAAGCAAACGAGAAAAGCGGTCAACTCGTCACTCATCACTCGTCACCCTCAGTCGCGCTACCTCGGTCATCTGGCGCGCCCAAGCACCGCTGCCACGCCCTCCTGCATCGTGGCAAAATGGTGCACGCCTTTCAGGTATGTGTGTTCGTGGACAATGCTTTCAGCGATGTCGGGGCGCACGCCGCACAGCGCGATCTGCGCCCCCATCAGGCGAGCCCCGTCCACTGCCTGGCGCAACGCCAACGCCAGCGATTTATCAAAGCTGGTAATACCGGTTAGATCAAGCAATACCATACGCGCATTGCGTTCTTCAATGCGGCTGAGCAACAATGTAACAAGCGTCTCACAGCGCGCGCTGTCGAATGCGCCGATCAGCGGCATTGCCAGCACACCATCGCCCAGCGGAATGAACGGCAGCGTCAGGCGGGTGATCAGCGCATCCCGCTCCTGAATCTCCTTGAGCGAGCGTTCCAATTCTGCAGTGCGTTCCTCAAGCGCAGCGCGCGAGGATGCCAGCGCCGCCTTCTGTCGTTCTGCCGCCGTCATGTCGCGGAGCAGCACAACGCTGGCAGACCCGCGGTCACCCTCAATCGCGGCTTCTGACACAACTAGCGTTGCAGCGACCTCACCATCACGCTGGAAGCGCCGCAGACCGGCGCGCTGGTCTTCGGACGTTGTATGTTCATAAAAACCGGCGCGCGCCAGCGCCTCCTCAAATGGTATATCGCCGACGTTTGCGAGCGGCGCTAGTTGCTGCGCTGCGCGATTGGCGAAACGCGCCCGTCGTTGCGCATCGAGCACCACCACTCCATCCGGTAGATGCTCGATAGCAGTACGCAGCGCGACGCTCGACGGGCGAAACATCTGGTAGCGCAATGTCACCCAGGCGAACGTCAGTTGGAGCGGGAGCAGACTTACATAATTCAAAACCGGCAGCGAGAGCGTTCCGGACAGCAAGCCTGCCGCATAGGAGATCGCAACGCCGCCGGTCAACCAGAGGGCCGGAGCACGCTGCTGGGAATAACGAACCGCAATCGTAACCAGAAACGCCAGCGGCACAACCATGCCGCCAATCAGATAGAGAACCAGTATTGGAACATAAGCCGGACCGCGCGAGAACACAATCGCGCCAGCATCGCTACGAACAACATCGCGCCAGACGATGCCGAGGCCTCCGTACCAGTCCAGCGTCAGAAGAGCGATTATCAGCAGGTAGGGCGCCGCCAGCATCCAGCGCACCGACGGTTGCGCATAGCGCTGTGGAATAAATAGCGCCAGGATCAGCCAGATAAGCAGCCAGGAACTCGCAGCGAGCAGCGGCGCCAGCATCCCAGAGATGAACCACGTCTCCTGGGGATTGCGACTGGTCAACCGCACGGCTGCGGCGAACGTGAGCATAACCATGCTCGATGCAAAGACAATAAACAAACGATTCGGCACAGCGCGCCAGTCCTGCAAGAGAACATACACCCCGCTCGCGGTCAGGACAACGAGTGTCAGAAGGATGAGAATGAGATTCATCGAGGAAACTTCACACGTGCTAGGGTTGCTATGCTTCAGTGGCAGAGCCAATATGCGACAAAGACTATATCGATTATAATCATTCATAAGAATAATCTTCAACTGTACGATGGTCATTGCGCGAAGTAGGACCATGACTAGGCATGGCGATGCGTCGTAGAGGGGAAGATAGGATTGCACTGAACACCAGCAAGGAGGAACCTGATGGAGCGCCCGAATGCCTTCGATTTTTGGGGTCCGAAGACGCTGATCGGTCCTGAGCTGAAACCAGGAGATCCAGCGCCGCCGTTCAAATTGACCACCGGCAAAGACATGATCAGCAGCGAGCAGTTCGCCGGTAAGCCGTTAGTGATCAGCGTCATCCCGTCGATCGATACCGGCGTGTGCTCTAAGCAGACCCGCCGCTTTAATCAGGAGGCAGCAGCGCTTGGCGATGCGGTGAATATTCTGACGGTCAGCGCCGATCTGCCGTTTGCCCAGGGACGCTGGTGTGGCGCTGAAGGGGTGGATAAAGTCATTATGGCGTCTGATCATCTCGATATGAGTTTCGGCGCGGCATATGGAACCTATGTCAAGGAGCTGCGCATTGAGAGCCGGGCGGTGTTTGTTGTGGATAAGGATGGCATTATCCGCTATGCTGAGTACGTGCCGGTTGCCAGTCAAGAGCCAAACTACGACGCGGCGCTGGCGGCGTTGAAGGAACTGTTGTGAGTGCGCAGCGCAGGAGAGGATAGCTCTCTTGCAGGTTTCTTAGAAAAGGCGGTGCGACTCAAATCAAAGGTTGGGGCAGGTCTGCGACCTGCCCCAACGAGTTCAGAAAGGGGCTATGTTGCTCGAACTCATACTCCTGATCGCAGCGTTGCTTTTGATTCTCAGCATCATCGCCGGCAAGACGTCGCTGCGGTTGGGGGTGCCTGCGCCACTGCTCTTCCTGTTGATCGGGATGCTCGCCGGTTCCGACGGTCCTGGCGGAATTGCGTTCGATGACGCATGGCTGGCGCAGTCGGTCGGCGTGCTGGCGCTGGTGCTGATCCTGTTCTCCGGCGGGTTGGACACTGACATACAGGTAATTCGTCCAGTGCTGCGGACGGGACTGATCCTAGCGAATCTCGGCGTGCTGATCAGTGCGCTGCTGGTGGCGGTCGCTGCGCATCTGCTGTTGCAATTTTCGCTGCTGGAAGGATTTCTGCTCGGCGCCATCGTCTCATCGACCGACGCAGCGGCAGTTTTCGCCGTTATGCGCACCCGTGATGTTAACCTGCGCGATAATCTGGAAGGGTTGATTGAACTTGAGTCGGGCAGCAATGATCCAATTGCGGTGTTTCTAACCATCGGGTTGACGATGGTGATTGCCGATCCGTCGCGTTCGCTCATCAGCCTTGCGCCGCTGTTCGTTCTGCAAATGACTGTCGGTGGCGTTGCGGGATATGCGATGGGACGCCTGATGGCGCTTGCGATCAATCGCGCCCGCTTGCAGCTCGAAGGATTGTACCCGGCGCTGATGCTGGGGTTGGTGCTGCTGACCTACAGCGGAACGGCGCTGATCAGTGGCAGCGGCTTTCTTGCAGTGTATCTGGCAGGCATTGTGCTTGGCAACTGCGACTTTGCCCATAAACGAAGTCTGCTCCGCTTCTACGATGGTCTGGCGTGGCTGATGCAGATTGCAATGTTTTTGGTGCTCGGTCTGCTTGTCTATCCTTCACAACTGATCCCGCTCATTGGCGAAGGACTGCTGATGTCAGCTTTCCTCATTTTTGTTGCGCGCCCGGTGGCAGTATTTGTCTCGCTGGCGTTTACCCGCTACGACTGGCGCGCCAGAGCGATGGTCGCCTGGGCGGGGTTGCGCGGCGCTGCGCCGATTGTCCTTGCGACCTTTCCGCTTCTAGCGGGGCTGGATCGCGCCGGTATAATGTTCAACCTGGTCTTCTTTATTGTCCTGACTTCGGTGCTGATCCAGGGAACAACCATCGCGCGCGTGGCACGCTGGCTTGGTGTTCAGCAATCACAGCCCCCATCCCTATTTCGGTACCCGCAGGAGTTCGTTCCGCAGGTCAGCGCCAGCAGCCAACTGGTTGAGTTGACGGTTGCGGCCGGGTCTCCGGCCTGCGGGCGCGCTATTATGGAGCTGGGGTTGCCGCGCGGCGTGCTGGTTGTGCTGATCACCCGCAACAACGACAGCCTCGTGCCTAGCGGAACGACAATTCTGGAGCCGGGCGATCAGGTGCTGCTGCTGGCGGAACGCAACGCGCTCGATGAGGTCAGACGCGTGCTCGGCGACGCTGAGCATGCAAAGGTAGAATGTTAAGCCCAGGAGTCGTGCAAGCGCTGGCGAAGCGAGCCAAAAGGCGTGGGGCGAGAGGTTGCAGATTGAATGGAGGTTGAAGGTGGTCATTGCCTGTCATCAGTGTTGCGCGTTGGACGCGGGAAGGCTTGCTCTGAGCAAAGTGAGAGGATGCACGTTGCAGGCGGGAAGGGGCGAAGGTGATAGGTAGAAGGTAGGAAGGTGGCAGGTGGGGAAGGTTGAAGGTGGGAGATGGAAGCGAGACCAAAGGTAAGAGGCAAGAGGCGAGAGGGGATAAGGGGTATGGCAAAGTGGTTCTTAGTTCTTGGTTCTCGGTTCCTGGTTCTCGTAACCCCTAACCCCTAGCCCCTAACTCCTAACTCCCGGTTCCTGGTTTCGGACGCTTATGAATGCCAGCCATACAACCCGGAAGCGCGCCGCTCTCCTTGGCGCTCACCTCTGGCCCCTGACAGCCGCCATCGATGAGGGCGGACGCCTGATCATCGGCGGTTGCAATGTAGCAGAACTAGCGCGTCAGTACGGTACGCCGCTCTACCTGTTCGATGAAGTGACCATTCGTGAGTCGTGTCGAACCTGGTGCGCAGCGCTCACTGCCGGTTATCAGGGTGAGACGGCAGTGCATTATGCAAGCAAAGCATTGCTCAATAGCGCTCTCGCTCGTCTGATCGCTGATGAAGGGCTGGGATTAGACGTGGTATCCGGCGGTGAATTGTACGTTGCACTTCACGCCGGTTTCCCGCCGCAGCGCATTTATATGCACGGCAACGCCAAGACGCGCGCCGAACTGGAGCAGGCGCTGTCTGCGGAGATTGGGCAGATTATCGTGGATAATCTCGATGAGCTGGAAATACTGGCGAACCTAACCTTGTATCGTTTGCGGCCACAACCGGTTGCGTTGCGGATTGCACCCGATATTGCCGCCGACACACATGCTCATATGCAGACGGGTCACGCGACCTCAAAATTTGGCCTGCCGCTCGACGCACTCGATGCTGCTGCTGAACGATTACGCACAGCGCCTGGGCTGCGTCTGCTTGGGTTGCACGCTCATCTGGGATCGCAACTCTTCGACCTGGACCCGTATGCTGCTGAAATTGAGGTGCTGCTCGACACTGCTGCGCGTCTGCGCGATCGCTATGGTTTGACTATTCAGGAGATCAATGCCGGCGGAGGGATGGGCGTACCCTATACGGCTGATCAGAAGCCTTTCGACCCGTATGCCTGCGCAGCACGGCTAGGAGAAGCGCTCACCTGCAGATGCCGCGAGCGGGGATTTCCGCTGCCGCGCCTAGTGATCGAACCTGGGCGCTCCATCATTGCGCGCGCGGGAGTCGCGCTCTACACAATTGTTGCTACGAAAAATCTTCCGCATACGCGCTTCCTGCACATCGACGGCGGTATGGGCGATAACATTCGCCCAGCGCTCTATGGCGCACGGTATACCGCTGTACTGGCGGAACAGGCGAACGCGCCAGCCGAAGAGATTGTAGAGATTGCCGGGCGCTATTGCGAGTCCGGCGATGTGTTGATCCACGCTGCGCCCCTGCCGCGCGCCAGAGTTGGCGATATTCTGGCAGTTCCTGTTGCGGGGGCGTACACACTGAGCATGGCCAGCACGTACAACCTGACCCCGCGTCCAGCGGTTGTGATGGTGAATAGTGGGAACGTGCGCCTCATTCAGCGCCGTGAAACGTATGAAGACCTAATTGCGCGGGACGCACGCGATGAAACGTAGGGGCAGGTCTGCGACCTGCCCCAACCAAGCCATTCACCACCTGCCGCCTAGATGAAATCGCCGCCGATATCAGCGCTCAAGTCGCCGCCAAAGTCCTCGAAACCGGTTGACATTTCGTCCACGCCCAGATCACTGGCCATCTCGTCAGCGGCGAACCCTTCCAGGATTGCTTGCGCCGCCATGCTGCCGAGCACCCCGCCAATCAGAGCGCCGAAGAATGTCCCGGCGAGCGCGCCGCCGAATCCCATGCCGCCGGTTGCAGGCGTCGCATACGGCGCAGTTGGCGCCTCACTGCGGCTGAACAGACGCTCGACAATGCCCGGCTCACGCAGTTCTGCACGCGTCGCTAGGCGCGCCAGAGTCTGCGGATCGTCCTGCTGTGGCGCAGACGCGCGCTCATGTGGCGGCAATACGTTCGTCAATTCGCGCAGCGCATACGCGCGCTGTTCTGGCGTCAATTGCGCAAAGGCGTCGGCATACGCTTGCTCGATAGCATCAGGCGGCGCAGTGCGCAGAAAATACCGATAACGCTCAAGCGCCTGTTCTTCGCTGCTCAGGCGCGTAGTTGGCCCGGTAGCAGGGTGCGGCTGCTGGTTTTGTCGGTCACGTCCAAACAGAAAATCGAAGATGCCCATCGCAACCCTCCTTTCATTCGCTACGCAGTATAGCATTGCCCTGTACTAGTCACGAGAGCGATTTCCCTCATCTTCACCAGGGAGTTCATCCCTTCCTTGATATGTCAGCGTTCTATCTTCACTTCACCTGGTTGTACCTGTGTTATCATTGCACTGGATGTCGTTATCACGGTTTTGTGAGGAGGACGTATGACCGCCATCGATGTCGCTGATCGTATCCAGAGCGATCTGGCGCACCTGTTGCATCCGCTGTATCACCCCAGTGGGCATCAGTCGCCGAAAATCTGGGTGAAAGGGTGCGGCGCAATTCTGATCGACATCGAGGGCCGCGAGTATATTGACGGATTGAGCGGGTTGTGGAATGTCCACGTTGGGCATGGACGACGCGAGTTGGCGGAAGCAGCGGCGGAACAGATGACGACGCTGGCGTTCTGCTCCACTTACACCGGTTCGTCGAACCTGCCCGCCATCAACCTGGCGGAACGCCTGAGCCAGTTGATGTATCCGTCGATCAACACCTTCTTCTTCACCAGCGGCGGCGCCGAGGCGACCGAAACCTCGTTCAAGACGGCGCGCTACTATTGGAAGTTGCTCGGCAAGCCAGACAAGGTCAAGTTCATCTCGCGGATGCGCGGCTACCATGGCGTCACCCTGGCAGCGATGAGCGCCACCGGTCTGCCCGTCTACTGGCCCATGTTCGAGCCGCGTGTGCCGGGCATTATCCACATCGAGTCGCCCTACCCGTACCGCTTCGTTAATCCGACTCCAGAGGTCAGCGATGGGATCGCCGCAGCCAACCTGCTCGAAGAGGCCATTCTGCGCGAAGGTCCTGAAACAGTGGCGGCGTTCATCGCCGAACCGGTGCAAGGCGCAGGCGGGGTGATCGTGCCGCAGGACGACTATTTTGGGCGCATCCGCGAGATCTGCGACAAATATGAGGTGCTGTTGATCGCCGATGAGGTTATTACCGGGTTTGGACGCACCGGGCGCTGGTTCGCCCTCGAACACTACGGGATCGAACCGGATATTGTACAGTTCGCCAAGGGCATCACCAGCGGCTACGTGCCGCTCGGCGGCATCGGCATCTCCGACCGCATTCGCGAAGTCATTCACAGCGCCCCGCCCGACAAACGCTATATGCACGCCTTCACCTACTCCGGGCATCCGACCTGCTGCGCTGTGGCGTTGCGCAACCTGCGGATCATCGAAGAAGAAGGGCTGGTCGAACGCGCAGCCGTGCTTGGCGAGCGGCTGCTCAACGGTTTGAAGACGCTGTCCACCCTCGATGGGGTAGGCGACGTGCGCGGTAAAGGGATGATGGCTGCCGTTGAACTGGTGGCGGATAAGGCGACGAAACAGCCCTACCCGACGGAAGCGAACGTCGGCGGGCGCATGTATCAGGAAATGTTGAAGCGCGGATTGTTCACCCGCGTCCTTGGCGATATGGTCCTCCTCGCGCCGCCGCTCGTCTCAACCGAGGAACAGATTGACCGGATCGTGACAATCATTGGTGAGTCGGTGCAGGCGGTGGTTAGGGGTTAGGGGTTAGGGGTTAAGGGTTAGGGGTTAGGGGTTACGAGAATCGAGAACCAAGAACCATTTTGCCATACTCTTCACACTCTCTTGCCCCTTGCCGCTCACCTTTGGTCATATTTCCATCTTCCACGTTCAACCTTCCCACCTGCAACTTTCCCGCCTCGCGCCTCTCACCTCCCGCCTCGCGCCTCTCACCTCGCGCCTCTCACCTCGCGCCTCCCGCCTCGCGCCTCTCACCTCGCGCCTCTCACCTCGCGCCTCTCACCTCGCGCCTCCCGCCTCGCGCCTCTCACCTCTCGTCTCCTGCCTCTCACCTCGCGCCTCCCTACACATACCAGTGCCACCACATGGTCGCGTAGGCGAGCGCGTTCAACATCAGCAGAGCAATTACCAGCGCGGCAGCAGCGGTTGAGCGCCGGTGCGCTGGCCACCACGCCAGCCATCCGGTGGCGAAAACCAGTGCTAACGGAGCGATGGCAGGAAAACCGTAGCGCGGAAAAGGCGCCGGTTGCGCCACCAGTGCGGGGAGAATCCGCAATGCCGCGTTTGCCCAGAGAAGCGCGCCGATGATCAGAACGACAGCGGCTGCGATATGTCTCGATGAGAGAATGCCGCGTCTAGTGACGACGGCGCGAGCGAAGCCGATGAGAAGCGCCAGCACAACGAGCGGCAACGCTGCGCGCCAGATTTGATCCGACGGTTCCACCTCCCCCCATCCGAAGGTCATGAGTGAACGAAATACCAGGTCAGGCGTCACATGGAACAGAATGATCGGCCCAGTGCGATCAGCGTCGAGTAGCGAGGTCACAATTCGGGAGGGAGACCGTCGAACGAGGGGCCATGCCGTGCTATCAATTATCGGGCGAAGATACGGCCAGCCATATTCCGCAGATCCATTACGTATCAGGTTTGTGATGGATTGTCCATTCCAAAGACCGGCAGTTGCCGTATCGTTGAGTTGCGGCGGTGAATGAGCAGGGTAGATCCCCTTAGCAACAACCAGACCATCAAAGAAGAGTGTGAGTGGCAAAGCATCGGGTGTCGGAGCAGGAGCGGGCATTACAATCTGCAAGGTCCTCATCACCGGCGGCGCGTCGAACGTCCACGCGATAAATCGAGGGTGTCTGTCAACATCTATAGATGAGGTGGATATCGTTTTCAAATCGGGGGTGAGATCATTATAGAGAATGACAGGTCCGGCAATCGTTGCTGTGCGCGATGCCCACACCCATGCGCCAATTGTGACCGGACCGCCTGCAATTTTGGGGAGATCATCAGGCATTATTGGAGCGGAAAGACCGGAGAGTTCATATGGGGAAGCGCCAGCCGCGAGACGAAAAATGTACTGTCCGTGCGGCGCATTGGAAAACATAACGCGCGCCGCTCCATCTGCTGAAACGGCGCCATAGCGATACCACCGAGCAGGGTCGCCCCATGCCAAAGCGCCCCCTGCTATCACTATCACTACTCCGGCGAGTGCAGCCGCAATTCGCTTCCAGCGCCATTTCCGTCGGATTCCAACCGCGATCAGGAGCACCACCGATGCAAGCGGCACAGCGATTAGCGTCACATTCTTCATCGCTGCAGCAGTCAGCGCTGCGCCAGCGACCCAGGCTGCACGCCAGCCGCTCCATCCCTGCACAAGAATGTGAGCGACGCTCCATAGAAAGAGAGAAAACGCCATGATTGCGCCAGCGTCATTGTTCACCGCAGTCATGATGTCAGCGAACGGCGGAATAAGCGCAGCAACCAGCGGCAGCAGCCAGCGCATCGAGTGTCCGTTGGGAAAGAGCGTGTGCGCAATGCCGCCGAGTATCGCAGTAGTTGCAATAAACATGATGAGCGACACCGCGCGCGCCAGGTAGAGCTGATCGATGATGCTCCAGCCGCTGGCGAGTCGGAGCGGAATACTGACCAGCAGATGGTACGTGGGCAAATGCGACAATGCTCGACCTTCGCCGCCAATCCAGGCGATCGTCGGGTTGACCGTGCCCGGTGCGGGCCAGGAAGGATGAAACGCTAGCAACCAGGCGAACTCGAAGTGCGCTGGCTCGTCATAGTGTTGCCAGGGAGGGACCAGGACGAGAAATACCAAACCCTGTACAGCGGCGACGACCAGCACTGCGCCAAGGCGCGCCGCGTCCGACGCCAGCACACGGTGCATAAATGCCAGCACTGGTGTCAGGTGCGGCCGGGCGCCGAAAAAGATCGCCGCGCTGACCGCAGTTCCAGCCGGAATGAGCCAGAGGTCGGGCAGAAGTGCAACCGCCTCAACCGGATGTGCAGCCGCAACTGCAATGAGGACGGCAGAGCCGACGACAGCGATCCACGGTGCAACACGGTTTCCTGATCGCAGTATCGCCGCAAAGAGCGCAACCGGCGCCAATAGCAGCGTCAGGGTGCGTATTGTGCCAAGGGGTGCAATAGTGCCGATCAGCAACGAGCGACCATCAGCAGGATACACCGCCACGTGCGTAAAAGCGGCGCCGAGGTCGCGCTTATCGCTTGCCTTGGCAGGGCGAAAGGTGCGCATTTCGAGGCGAAGGTCAGGCGCGCCAGGGCGCGGCGGCAGCAATACCTGGTATCGTCGCCAGTCCCCTCCGATAAGGAAGACATTACTGCGCCAGGAACCCAGAGCGAGTCGGGTCTCAGCAGGGGCGGCGCCTGGCGGCCGCGGCGAGGTCATGCGCAGATCGACGATCAACTGGCGTCGGGTTAAGCCAAACAACCGCAACGCAGCGCCGCGCTCCGACCAGCGGTACCGTTCGTGTTCATTCGCCTCAGCGGCGCTGAATCGGACCAGATGCCGCTCCGCCTCCGGATCTGCCGCATCGAAGTGCAATCCACCGGGCGCAAACGCCAGACCTATTCCAAATGCGACAATCGCCAGGATCCCTGCCAACCCCCACTGCCACCACGCCGCGACGCTACGGATGGTAGGAGCGCTCGAACATCCGGTGTCTGTTATTGATGGGGAGTATGTTTTCATGTATCGTCGAACCCCTAATCCCTAGCCCCCGCCGCTCACGAAGGCAGATTTCCGGCAAGTCCTTGTGTTGCCCGTTTTGAGTGTCAGGATGCGTACACTCCCCTTCTCCCCTGTTGGGAGAAGGGAGCGGAGGAGGATAAGGGGAAAAAAGAACATCAGGACACGGAAAACATCCATCACCTCCAAAAATCCTACCTTTGCAAGAAACCCCTACTGCCCCTTCATCCGCAGCACCACATACACTGTTCGTGCTAAGATGAGCAGATCAAACCAAAACGACTGATGTTTCAAATAATAGAGATCGTACTGAAGTTTGGTTAACGCCGCTTCGACACTATCGCTGTACCCGTAGTTGATCTGCGCCCATCCGGTCAAACCGGGCTTGACCGCTAGACGCACGCGATAGAACGGAATCTCCTGTTGCAATCGTTCGACAAATTCTGGTCGTTCGGGACGTGGACCGACCAGGCTCATCTCGCCGCGCAACACGTTGAGCGCCTGCGGTAATTCATCGAGGCGCATTTGCCGCAGCAGGCGACCGACCCGCGTAACACGGGGATCGTCTTTTGCTGCCCATTGCGCCGCGCCGTCAGGTTCAGCATCCGGCACCATTGATCGGAACTTGAGGACAGTAAACGGCCGGCCGCGCCAGCCGACGCGCTGTTGCCGATGGAACACGGGTCCGGGCGAGTCGAGACGAATGGCGAGCGCAATGAATGGGAGCAGGATCAGCAGCGCGACAGTCAGCACACAACCGCCGACGAGATCGAGCAGACGTTTCACCACTGCCTCAGCCGTGCGCGTCGGACGTGATTGCAGCGGCAATGCCACGTACCACTGACTGCCGACATGCTCCACAGCGATCTTCCCAGTCAATCGCTCGTAGAGCAGCGGCATCGGAGTAATGGCAACGCCGTTCTCGTAGCAATCCATCAGGACTTGCAGCACCTCGCCGCTCACTTCGCCGCTAGCGATGACAATCTCATCAATACGCCGCTCCCACACTACATCGCCAAGACGGTCGACGCCGCCGAGCACCGGGATGCCGCCGATCTGATCGAAACGCGCCTGCGGCGACTCGTCAAGAAATCCGACGATCTCGTAGTATGGGCTATGCCCCTTGAGAATGATGTGCGACAGGATTGAACCCGCCCGACCCGTTCCCAGAATGAGCAGGCGCCGGCGTGCGTGCGGCGCACCCAGGACACGAATATATGCTAGACGCCAGATGACCATCAACGTGACAAGCGCGACAACCGCAAGCGCCGGGGCGAAACGCAACGGCGGCGCTCCGGTCTCAATCACAGCAAGTATACCGGTGACGGGAGCGCGTGACAGAACGAAGAACAGGATCAGGTAAGCGACGAGGAGCGCCAGACCGCCGAGGAAAATGCGGCGCATGCTGGGACCGACGCGCGCAACCAGACGCAGATTGTACATATCTGCCAGCATCAGCCAGAGGGGCCATCCGAGACCGATCAACGCCACCCAGCCGATCTGCTCCCGAACCAGTTCCATATCCAGCGAGCGGTTTGCCAGGCGCGCCCATATCCACAGCGCCCCAAAGACCGCAATCACCGTCAACGCCAGATCGCCGACGCGCAGCAACAACCGACGCTCGGAGATCTCCAGGCGCAGGTGGAAGGGTATCTCACGCGGTTGTGCTGGTGAATTGACTATGACTCGGCGACTCATTGGACCTATGCGCTCTGTGCTAGCGCCGCAACCAACAGTTCGTGCACCGCATTGCCAGAGCCTTCCCAGGTATAACGCTGCTCTACCAGGACGCGCGCCGCACGCGCCAGGCGCAGGCGCAGCGCCGCATCACGCAGCAGGCGAACCACCTGTCGCGCCATTTCGTCCTCATCGCGCGCCAACAGCACGTGCTCACCATCGCGCACATCAAGCGACTCCAGGACTTGAGGCGTTGCCACCACCGGTGCGCCGCTCGCCATCGCTTCAACTACCTTTGTTTGAAAGCCGGACCCGCTTCGCAACGGCGCAACAGCGACGGTCGCCCGCTGGAGATACTCCTGCATACGCGGTACGCGACCAGTGACCGTCACCCCTGGCAGGCGCGTCAGCCTACGTACACGCCTTGGCGGATCGGCGCCAACTATCAGCAGGCGTGCATCCGGCACAGCACGCCGTATCAGCGGCATACTGCGTGTTGCAAACCTGACTGCAGCGTCCGCATTTGGAAAGTAGCCCATGCGACCGGTCAATACTATCACATTCTCGGCGCGACCGTGCTCAACATACGGAAACTGGTCCACATCAACGCCACTCGAAATAACGTGCACCCGGGCACCGATGATTGAGCGGTCGTGTCTGGCTGAGACGATCTGAACATCGCATATGCTGGTCAGGTGCTGTTCGAGGCGCGCCATGCGCCGCGCCTCCAGATCGAAGAGCCAGCGCACCGGACTGCGCTGAAGCCGGGCGCGGCGATACATGTTAAGCGACAGCGCGTCAATGAAATCAATCGCCCTTGGCAGGAATGGCGCAGCATCAATCACAGGCGCCACGCGTGTCGTGTGCAGGTAGAGCAAATCGAATGAGTGGTAAC
>JANXAL010000089.1 GCA_025062325.1 Roseiflexus sp. | reverse complement strand
CGCCCGGCCCGGATCGTACATCCCAAGCCGCGCGCAAAGCAGGACCAGCGCAGCGCGCAGTCGTTTTCCGCCAGCAGCGATAGTGTATGCGCCCGCAGCAGCCAGCAATGGCGAGCGCGAGGCGGTGCGCGCTAGCATCTGACGCTCAACCTCTGCCATGTCGTTGAGCAGATCGGCGCGGCGAAGGATGTCTCCTAGTCCGGTCGGCATCGTGCGCGTCGTCGCAGCCGGCTCGCTCAACCGCTGCTCAGGCACGCCGAGGTGCAAAGGGGAGTGTGCCATTACGCGCACCTTTCTATGCGGCGCTTACGATTGTGAAAGACGGAACAATTGTAGCGCTCGCTCACTATAGGTGTCAACTCTGATGTTTGCACAGGTTTTGTCAGTTTTTGCACACCTTTTGCGTTAAATTATACCACGGGAGGCTGGGGATTAGGGATGAGGGGTTAGAGGTCAGGGCCATTGTGTTCACCTGCACCCTTTCACCTTTCACCTTCTCGCCTTCCTCGTGCGCCCTTTCGCCGCTCGCCCCTTGCCTTCGCGCCTCCTGCTGTCAGCGAATAGGACGCGAATCAGCAGTCGTTTGCTGCGCTCTGCACCTCTTGCCGCTCGCCTCCTGCCTTGCTTACCTTCCGCCTGTCACGGTCAACCCGTCAGCCTTCCCACCCGCAGCCGCTCGCCGCTTACCTCTTGCCTCCTGCCCCTCGCCTTTTGCCGCTTATCTCTTGCCTCTTGCCCCTCGCCTTTTGCCGCTTATCTCTTGCCTCTTGCCCCTCACCTCTTGCCTCTCGCCTCCCACCTCTCGCCCCTCGCCTCTTCTCTACAACGCCTTCTGGTTTTCGCGCGCCACTTCGAGCCGGCCAAGATGACACGCCTCGCTGAGACTCACGAGGTAGGGCAGGTCATCCCCGTACTCGATGACGCTGATGCTGGCATTCGTCACCCAGATGCGGTTGATCCGGTCCATATTCATGCCAAGCGCATCGGCGACCAGAATCTTGACCACGACATCGTGGGTCGAAACCAGCACTGTGCGCTCGTTGTACTCGCGGAGCAGCCACTCCTTGAAATCGAGCACGCGTTTCAGCACATTGCTGAAACTCTCTCCGCCTGGCATCTGCGCGCGCGTCGGATGCAGGCGCCATTCCCGCAGTCCGTCGCCGTAGCGCTCGATCACCTCCTCCACCAGCAGACCCTGCCACTCGCCGTGGTTGATCTCAAGCAGCGCTGGCGAGGTCAGCAGCGGAACGCCGGGATGATAGCGTGCGATAGCTTCTGCGGTGAGCGCTGCGCGCTGCAGCGGACTGGTAAAGATAACGTCGAGCGGCTCGTTGCGCAGGCGTTCAGCCAGCGCTTCCGCCTGACGCAGGCCAAGTTCAGAGAGGGGTGCGTCGAGTTGCCCCTGGTAACGTCCTTCACGGTTCCACACGCTCTCGCCGTGGCGGATGATGATCAGGCGCATGGGGGTGTCTCCTCTGAACCGATCCGGTAGAAACGTACCGTTCCGCGTGATCTTGCGATATGATACAAACGTCTGGCATTATACCAGTTCCGCGGATGAAACTCGAACGGCGACCATCCATTGAAACAACAGCGCAAACGCCGCTGGGCCGGTTGCGGGCTGCGCTCGATGATGCCGAACGCATGGCAGTCGGCGCCAGCGTATCCGCCGACGATGCAGTGTCGTTTTTGCGCGCCTGCGATGCCATTGATCGCCTGATTGACGAGATTGGCGCCGCTGCCGATATTCGCCCTGAAATGAACCGCGCCGATTATGTCCGAGAGCGACTGCGGACAAATGCCGAAGCAATCGCTCGGGTGGTGCAGCGCGCCGGTCGACTGGACGAGGTTGCGGGCAGTCGCGCCTGGGAACAGGTGCGGACCATCGCAGCCACGATGCGCGCCCGTCGCCTCCGCCGACTGGCGATCGCCGGAGTCGGCGCACTGGCGCTGATTATGACGCTGACGTTGCTCCCTATCATCTTGCCGGACGAACCGGCGCCGGACATTGGGGCAATAAGCCGCCTGCTTGCGAATGAAGGCGCGGCTGCGGCGCTTGATCGGGCGCGCGCCGAGTATGAACGCTTCCCCGACGATCCTGAGGCGGCGCTTTGGCGCGGGGTGCTCGAGTTGCGCGCTGGCGACCCGGCGACAGCGGAGGCATTGTTTGCGCAGGCGCGACAACGGGCTGCCGATGAGGTTGGCTTTCTCTTCGAGCGTGGCAATCTGCTGATTCAGGTTGGTCTGCTCGACGCTGCCGAAGCGGACGCTGCCGCGCTGATTGCGCGCCCGGATGCGCAGGCGGAAGGATACCTGCTGCTCGGCAGCGTGCGTGAGGCGCGCGGCGATCGCGCGGGCGCGATTGATGCTTTTCAGCAGGCAGCGGATCGTGCGGCTGCCGCCGATAAGCCGCATCTCGAAGTCATCGCCAAAACACGCCTCGGCATGATCCTGCAATCATTCCCCCTAACCCCTAACCCCTAACCCTTACTCAGGGAAACAACTCATCCGCCTCCGCATACGCCCGATTGCGTCGCTCGGCAATGGATGTCTCGACAAAGCCCATCGCCTTGTAGAACGCCGCATCGTAGGGGCGCGTCCGAATGACGGCGGGCATCGGCACGGCATGACCGAGCACCATCGCCTGCTGGCGGGTATCGAGGCTGGCGAGCACGGTGCGCAGACTGGCAGCGCCGCTCACGCCGGTAAAAACGGCGTCAATATCGCGATCATCGTTGAGCAGCGCTGTGATTCGACTGCCGATCTGGCTCATCACCTCCGGGTCAATGGAGGATGGGCGCTGATCGACGATCAGCAACGTTACGCTGTACTTGCGCAATTCGCGCGCAATAGTGCCAAAGATCGTCTGCCGCGCCGCCATCGGATTGAGGAATTTGTGCGCCTCTTCAATCGTGATGACCAACTGGCGCGGTTTATCGGCGGCGTTCTTAGTGCGCAGGAAGGTTTCGGTCTGTTCGACCCAGCGGCGATAGATGCGGCGCGTGATGATGTTGGCCGTCAGCATATACGCCAGTGCGCTGCGATACTGCCCGAACTCGAGCACCACGTGCTTCCCCTGCGCCAGATGTCTGATCATGCGATCAATCACATCGGTGGACGTCTGTTCGCGGACGAACCCCAGGCGCTGGATCTGATCCAGTTTGCGCTTAAGCGCGCTGATAGCGCCAGCGTGCGCTCCGGCTTGATCTGCAAAGTTGCGGATGTCGTCGCTGCTCATTCCCAGAAGCGTCTTCAGCCACTCCTGTTTGTAGCGTTCCACCAGCAGATAGGCGGACTCAGCGGCGGTGGCGGTCAGGTTCAGTTCGTCCTGGAGGAGCAGAATATCTTCAGCTTCGATCTGGTTCAGGCCGATAGTGATGACTTCGTCCACGCTCACGCCGCGTTTGCGCGACGACTCGGCGTCGAGCGAGTAGATCAGTACCTGCGGTCCGAACAACTGGCGCAATCCCTTAACAAATGCGCCGTCCTCCGAAGTGGCTTCCCAGCCGTACTCGCTATGCATGTCGAAGACCAGGTTCGACGCGACGCCGGAGCGGATGATGCCGCACAGGATCAGGCGGGTGAGGAAACTCTTTCCGGTGCCGCTCTTGCCGAAGATGCCGTTCGAGCGCTCAACCAGCCGGTTGAGGTCCAGACAGACCGGGATATCCATGTCGAGCGGCCGCCCGATCTCGAAGTGGGTGGCGTCCTCCGCACCGAAGACGCGCCTGAAATCCTCTTCATTCGCCTCAAGCACCGGTGCGAAGTGATACGGAACCGTCTTAACCGGGCGCAGCCCTTCGCGCTGATCATGGGGAAGCATGAGCATCGGCTTGAGTTGCACCACGCCATACGTCGCCGTGCCTGCCAGCACCTCGTGGAAGAAACTGTCGCCATCCGGGGGACGGGCAAGGATGGCGCGGTTGGTCGCCTCGAGCGCAACATCGGTCACCATGGAAAAGAAGGCGTTCTTCTCTCCCTGGATCACGACGAACTGACCGACGCGCACGTCCTCAACGCTCACGCCGCTGTCGAGGCGGGCATTCAGCCCATCGACCAGCGAGCCATCGGTGACGACGCCAAGGCGTTTCCGCTGAAATGCTGACATTCCGTTGCTCCCTGCTCCTGGTTTTACGCCACATTTCAAAAAATATATCATTTTCTTCGCGGATGTCAACGACGGCGCGCGGTGTGCGGGAATCAATGAATCGATATGTATTTTTTGTTATCAAATCGGGGTAAAAAGAGAGCCACTTTACAGAATTTTCATTATCATTGACAAACTGTCGTATTATCTTCTATAGTCTACTCGAGCGCCCGTATCGAAATGTTGATAGGCTATCCGAACAGACCGCGAGGGTCGTTGCGAGAAATGTGAGCGACGCCTGTCGTCTGCGCAGCAGGCTCACGAGATTTGGGAGGTCGCTCCGTAGAGCCTGGCGCATGCGCGACTCCTAGCGGCGCGAAGCGTCGCACCGGCTCGTTGTGACGCCTAACGCGGTGTTCGGACTGGTGTCCGAGAAAGCGCCCGACGGCAGTGTGACCGTCGAGGGCTCTGGCTATTCCTGTGCAAGTTTCAAAGGATGGGCTATGATGTCGCAACAACGTCGCGGTCGCCGGTATCTGCTCACCATTGTGCTGTTGGTCGCTGTGAGCGCGCCGCTGCTCGCGCCACCGTCTGCACCGCTTCCGACAGTGATCGAGCCGCCGACCGTCGCCGCACAGACCAGCGCTCCAGTTGGTCCGCAACCGGGCGATGTGTTTCGTCAGTTCCAGGATGATGCCAATTTTCGCCACACCTCGGTCTGTAATTCATCCTCTGCGAATTGCGGCACGATACCGTCTGAACAACAGCGACAAGCGCGGAACGTGGATCTCGCCAATGCGGTGCGCGCCGAGGCAGTCTTTGAGTACTGGGGCGGGCACCTCGCCTCGACGCAGCAGGAGTTCAACGTCAACGGCGGTCCCTGGACGCCCTATCCCGACATTCAGGGCATCCCGCCCGATACGCTGCCGACCTGCTACTTCCGTGCGCTGACCAATGCAATCGCGCCGTTGCCGCTAAGCGGATTCGGCGGTGTGCGCCCTCCCGGAAGCACAGGTAATAACGTAACGGTCACCTATCGCTATCGCATTGGTCCGCAGCGGTCATTGCCGCAGTGCGCGTCGGGAACGAATTTCTACTGGGGCAACATGTGGATCTATGAGGTGACGACGCGCATTTACTACAGCTCGAGCGTGACTCGCCCCGACGGTGCGATCATCTCGCCAGCGAACGGCGGGGTTATCACCGAGAATCTGAGCGCCAATCAGCGGCCGCTGATCACCGTGCGCGCGCAGGCGCCGTCCGGTCGCACCATTGCCCGCGTGGACCTGATCGGCAACTACCTCGATTACGACTGGGACGGCGACGGGGTGCTGCGCGAGTGGCACTATGCGCTGCGCCACGGGGTCTGGGAGCGCACGATCGGAACGCGCACCTCGCCGTCGCGCGGCACGGCGACAAACGGCGAGTACGACTTCAGGTGGGATACGGAATGGGTTCCCGATCAGGACCAGCCGATCCAGTTGATGGCGCGCATCACCGACAACACTGGCGTCAGTTATATGACGCCAGCAGTAACGGTGACGTTCAACCGCGTCGGGCGCAGTGTGCGCATGTACACCACCTGGAGCGATTACTACGGGCGGCGCGTGTTCGGTCCGCCGCGCAATTTCGGGTTCAATCAGTACAGCCAACCGCGCATCGGCAAGACGGCGTTCATCTCCGTTCCGGACCCGCTGACGAACGCGACGCGAGCGCGCTTTATGCTCTATAGCTGGAGCGCCCGCTCGTCGGTCGAGTCAAGCACAACAGTCGCGGTCAACCGCCGGTCGATCTGGCCCAGCACTGCCTTTGGCATCTATCACGACTACAGTTTTGATGCAGTCGTTTTCAATGATCCGCGCGCGTTTCTCAATCAGGGCGACAATATTTTGCGCATCTGGTCGAATCGCACCGATCACGCGCTCGAAGTGCTCTGGCCCGGTCCGGCGCTGTTTGTGGAATACAGTGCGCCGCCGGAAACGCCGCCGCTGGTTGCGAATGATACTTTGCTCAGCACTCAGGAAGATCAACCGCTGTCCATAACACTGCCGGTTAGCAACGACGCGCGCGCTGCGCTGCAGTACACGATCCTGACGCCGCCGACGCGCGGCGTGCTGCGCGGCATTGCGCCGAACCTGACCTACATTCCTGACCCCAATGCCAATGGCAGCGATAGTTTCGTCTTCCGCGTTGATGACCAGTATGGGCGCAGCGCAACCGCCACTGTTTCGATCAACGTTCAGGCAGTGAACGACCCGCCAGAAATCCTGCTCGGCGAGGGCGCGCTGCTCAATCCGGGGGACGTATTCACCCGCACCGGCGTCATTCGCGATCCCGATGCGTCCGGCCTGACCGCCACCGTCGATTACGGCGATGGCAGGGGGGTGCAACCGCTCAGTCTCAATCCGGACGGTTCGTTCCTGTTGAGTTATCGCTATAGCAACGGCGGGCGTTTCCCGCTGACGATCAGCGCCAGCGATGGCACGCAGACCAGCGTTGCCACGGCGACAATTACGGTCCTGACTCCTGGCACGCCACCGCCGCCGGGCAACTGGCATCTAACCGGATGGCGCTACCGTATTCCGCTCGAAGCGCGATCCGGCGCCTATCCGCGCGTCGATCACGTTGCTGAGTTCGACATCAATTTTACCGCAGCGCTTTCACAGGCCGGCGGCAGCGGCGCGTTGCTGCGCGACTCGATCCGCGTTGTCGAAGTCGATGCGGCTGGCAATCTCGTTGATCGAAATGTCGTCTATCAGTTCGATCCAGTCAGCGCTTACAATCCGACCACCAATGCGCGCGGAACGTTGCTCGTGCTGCTGCGCGGACGCACCGAGGCGAACGTCACCCGGCGCTTCTTCGTCTACTTCGAGACCCAGGGGCGCTTTGCGCCGCCATCCTTCACGCCGCTTACAAGGGTCGTCACGCCGACGCTGACCTACCAGCGCGACCTTGCCGCAGTCATCGAGACGCGCGGTTCCGACGGCGAGCGCAATGCGACCTTCTACTACTCGCTCAACGGCGGCGCGCTTATCAGTATGTTTGATCGTTCGGATACAGACTGGATTTCGTACAACCCGGCCGCTGACTCAGCAGGCGAATACCGCGGTATTCCTAACGTCGGTCCGGTCTTCCATCCGGGATACTACAACGTGTTCCCTATTCCGGATACGACCGCCACAGGTTGGCTGCAGGGGAATGAACTCGGCACGAACCAGCGTTCGACGACCACGATTGAACAGGAAGGGACGCTGCGTACTGTCCTCCGTTCAGTGAGCAGCAACAGGCAGTGGGAAGCAGTGTGGGAATTCTTCCCCAACAGTGTGCGAATGACTATCATCCCCAGGCCGCCAAGAGGTGCGAGTCCGTTCCTGTACTGGTGGCTGTACGAAGGGACGCCGGGCGGGACGCTGAACGAGGGCGATCGCTGGGTGCGCAGCGACGGGTTGTCCGGAATTGCTGTCGATCCCAGTTTCTCCTACAACGAACGCTTCCACGCTGATATCAACGGTCCGGAGTGGGTCTATTTCCGCGCAGGCGAGCCGTCTCAGGGCGGTCGGGCATTGTGGCTGGCGCACCACGACGATGCCGACACGACCATTGATATGTACCGCTATCAAAATAACTCCTCCGGTTGGGAGAACGGCATGACGGTTTTTGGCTTCGGACGGCGTGAGTGGACGAATGATACGCCACCAGCGCAGACTCTGCGCCAGGAGTTGCAGGGTCAGCGTCGCTTCTCGCTAGGGTTTGTCGAGAGCGCCCCGGCTAGTTTCAATAGCGCGTTTGGGCCCGAGATCGAGGGGCGTTACCGGGATCTGGCAGTAACCGTCGGGCGAGGCGAGCGTCTCCTGCCCAACCTTGCGCCCTGGGCGCCGGGCGAAACGTACTTCACGCGCCCGGGTCAGACGCTCCGGGTTGCAGCGCCCGGCGTGCGCGCCAACGATAGCGACGGCGACGGCGATCCGATCCAGGTCACGCTGACCAGCCGACCGCTCAGCGGGACGTTGACGTTCAACAGCGATGGATCCTTCATCTACGTGCCAAACGAAGGGTTTATCGGCGCAGACTCGTTCACGTACACCGCCAGCGACGGTCGCCTGAGCGCGCCGCCGACGACCGTGATCATCCGCGTCGCTCCCAATCAGCCGCCGACCGCGCAGCCCAGCGGTTGGACGACGACCAACCGGCAGACGCTCACTGTGCCAGCGCCCGGCGTGCTGACCGGCGCGAGCGACCCGGACGGCGAGCTGCTGACGGCAGTGCTGATCAGCCAGCCAGCGAATGGCACGCTGACGCTCAACCCCGATGGGTCGTTCACCTATGTGCCGCAGAGGTCGTTTGTCGGCGTGGACACGTTCCAGATTGCGGCGTTCGATGGCGAAGACCAGTCGGCGCCGGTTGAGGTGCGCATCACGGTGCAGAAGGGGAACCGTCCGCCGACCGCGCAGCCCAGCGAGTGGACGACGACCAACCGGCAGACGCTCACCGTGCCAGCGCCCGGCGTGCTGACCGGCGCGAGCGACCCGGACGGCGAGCCGCTCACCGCGACGCTGGTGCTACCGCCGACGAATGGCTCGCTGACGCTCAACCCTAATGGGTCATTCACGTATACGCCGCGGGACTCGTTCATCGGTGTGGACACGTTTCAGATCGCGGCGTTCGATGGCGAGGATCGGTCGGCGCCGGTCGAGGTGCGTATCACTGTAACGCCTGCACCCGGATCGACGCCGTCGTATCAGGTGTTCCTGCCGCTGGTTCAACGCTGATACCCGGCTTACGCAGTACGGCTGTCTCTCACCACCCCCGAAAAAAGCGGGGGTGGTTTTTAAGCTCACAGGAAGATCAGCCAGACGTAAACTCCCAGCGCGACCGAACGCTGCAGGCTCGTGTGAGGGATGACCAGTGCTGGACGCAGCGAGCGAGCAATCAGGCAGCGAGCGGTGGCGCTGATGCGCGCTGGTCAATCTGCCTTCTGGGTAGAGCAATGGTCATGACCCTGACAATCTGGTACCATGTCCCCCGAAGCGGACTATCTGCGAAGGAGAGAAGGAACATCGGTGGGTATTGATATTGTTCGCATTGCGACATTCGATGGACCCAATCGCTTTGATCCGCGTCCTGGCGTCCTGGCGCACCTTCGCGCCAGTCGCCAGGACGGCGCTGCGCTGCGGGCGGCGCTGAAGGACGCGGCGCAGCGGATCGGGCTGGTGATTGGCAATCCCCGTATCGAAAGCCAGCAGGCAGGCGACGCCGTCTGGCACGAGGTGTTCTTCGTGACCCCAATGCCAGCGATTGGCGCGGAAGCATTGCGGTATGTCGTTACACTGCTCAATGCGCAGCATGCTGGCGATGAGACATGGGACGCCGATGGCCCACTGTGGGACCTGCACAAGAAGCGTCGGGCGACAGCGCTGCCATTGCCCGCGTTGCAACTCATGGCTGAGGCGTCAGCACGAGGTGTGCCTTCATTTGTGCGTGACGATGGGTTGATCCAGATCGGCTACGGCGCCCGTGGTTATGCGATCGATCCAGCCATATTGCGGGAACGCAAACCGGCGTTGCGCGAGTCTGAGGTCGGCATCGGTCCGCCGCCATTCGCCCGATCCGCCGTCAGTTCACTCGTTCCGTGGAGTCGTTTGGGCGCCGTTCCAGTCGTTGCCGTTTCGGGCGGAGCGACATCCGCAACAACAGCCGCGTTTGTTTCCCGCCTCCGGCAGCAATATAGCGGCGTGGCGACCGCCCTGACCGCATCGTTTGATACAGCGCGCAATTGTCTGATCGATCCGTCAGCCGAAGTGGTGGTGCTTGATCTTGATCCGCTCGATCTGCTGTGGCGCGGATTGCCGGTCGAGCAGTGCCTTGTCAGTGCGTTGCTCAATTTGCCGGAAGAACTCGTGTCTGAGGCGGGCAGCCGTGATAACCTGGCGCGGGCGCTTGGAGTGGCGTTGCTGGTGACAGTGCCTTATGGGAGAGCAGTTCTAAACGCCGACGACCCGGCGATTCTGGCGCTTGCTGAATATGCGCCGTGCCCGCTCATGCTGATAGCGCGCTCTGCCGATCATCCTGCGCTGCGCTCCCACCGTGCAGCAGGCGGAAGTGCGCTCTTCCTGCGTCAGAATACCGTCGTGCTGGCGCGCGGACCAGCCGAAACCCTGGTAACATCCGCGCTGAACGACGATCCATGGTGCGCGCTGACGGTTACGGCGCTGCATCTCGCGTTTGTGGAGGCAACAGCGCAGTGACGCTGCCAATCACAGCGCCGTTGTCACGAAATCGCGCAGGATCAGATACAGGCGCTCCAGACTGGCGATATCCACCCATTCATCGTCGGAGTGCAATCCTGCGCCTACCGGTCCGAAGCAGATTGCCGGAATGCCCGCGCCGCTGTAAAAGCGCGCATCTGAGCCATAGTGCTCTCGGTAGAATACTGGCTGGCGTCCGGTAATGCGCTCGACGCTGGCAGCCAGTTGTGCGAGGTGCGGATCGCGAGGGTCGGTCATGAGCGGAATGCCGCCAATGCTGTTGCGCGTTACTGTTGCGCCAGGGAAGCAGGCGCGCACCGCTTCTTCAATCTCGTCCGGGGTTTCTTCAGGGACGTGGCGAATATCGAGTGACAGCGCCACCGCCTCGGGAATGCGATTGAGCGTATCGCCGCCACGAACCACAGTCGGGACGGCAGTTGTCGCCCATACCGCTTCGCGTGGCGTCGGGAAACGTCGTTCGAGCGCCTGCAACCCGTCGCGCAGCAGAAGGATCGGATTGACCCCTTCCCACGGACGCGAACCGTGCGCCGGTCGTCCGTGGAGGATGATGTCGAAGCGCACCATGCCCTTGGCAGCGTAGCAAATGTTCAGATCGGTCGGTTCAGCGGCGATGAAGAACGCTGCCCGCCAACCCTGTTCCAGCAAGTAGTTTGTCCCGTGGAATCCGCCAATCTCCTCATCAGTCACAAACATAAAGCCGACGTCGGGCGGATCCGGCAGTGTTGCCAGATCGTCCATCAGACGCATCAGAACCGCGCACGCGCCCTTCATGTCCTGGCTGCCGCGCCCGTAGATCCGCCCATCGCGCACCACCGGTTGATACTGTTCGGCGCGCGCAGCTACAACATCGAGGTGCCCGTTAAGGATGACGGCAGGCGTATGCGTGTCACGTAGCGTGACTATCAGGCTTGGCTTCTGTTCAACGTCAAAGCGGTGAACAAACCGGGCGCCTGCGCTGCGCGCATACTGCTCGACATAATCAATAGCAGCAAACAGCGCATCGGGGCGATCGGCAGTCGAAGGGAACGCTATCAAGTCACAGGTCAGTCTGGTCAGATCGCGCTGTAATGAGGCGTCGTTCATACCATTCGCTCCGAGAAGATTCGGGTCGCCTGGAAGTATACCATGTCTTACTGAGAACCGAGAATTGGGAAAGGGATTACCTGCCGCCTGGTTCAATGGTCACCATGTACGCCCTGCGCATCGCTCGGAGGCGCGCCGCTTCGCAGGAGCGGATTTTTGGGAGTTCGATGAAAATTTACCGTGTCCTGACGCCTTTTTCCCCTCATCCCCTCAACCCCCTTCTCCCACAAGGGGAGAAGGGGGAGGTGAGGCCTATCAAGTGTAGGCTTTTCGGCGTGCGAGGCTGGTTTGCCGCGTCCTGACGCCTGCAATCAGCGATGCAATCAAAAGGTTTGCAAACACATCTACACCTGTGAGAGACGCCCCCAGCGCGCTTCTGCCTGCCGCCTGCAATCTTCTCACCTTCCTGCCTGCCATCCGTTCGTCTACGATCCTTCCGGCATCACATCCTCATCCTCATCGGCAGGTGCGCTCAGATCGAGGGTTGCGGGTCCGTAGCGCATGCGGCGCGCGAGGGCGACGATTGACTGACCATACATCGTGCCTGGCACTGCCCACCTGCCATTGAGACCCAGGATGGTTGGCGCGATGCCGCGCAGCGCGGGCGACAGCGGTCGCACGGCGAGCGCTGTGGCAATCAGCGCGCGTTGCGCATCGTTCGCCTGCTCATCGGTGAGCGCATACGCCAGCAGACGTCCCAGATGCGCCGGAACAGCGTGTTCAGCCCAGGTTGGGAAGCTGATGCCGCGCTCCCAGCGCTGCCGTTGCGTGTTATACGCCCATCCGTTCAGGTCGGGCGGCGGATCAAGGCGCCACTCGCCGGTGACGCCAATGCCAGCCGGGTTACGCTGCGGACGCAGGCTCCAGAAACTGGTCAGGTGACCGGTTTCGTGCGCCATCTGCGCCAGCGCCAGGAACCAGTCCATGCCGGCAGCTTCGCCAATAGCGCGGTACGCGCCGACAATAACGCCAATATCGAACGCAGTGTAACTGCGATCAGCGCGCGGGACGAACCAGTTGATCGCCATTGCCTCGGTGCCGGTTGCTCGTCCGATGATGGGCGCATCATCAAGAATGGGAGGAAGGTCGTCTCCCGGCGGGATAGGAACCGGCGTGGGAGGGGGCGGTCTGTCGGTCGGCGGTGCCGCTGGCGTATGCACCAGAGGAAGGTAGACCTGGTACGATGGGCGCTCACTGGCGCGACTGGTTGCTGCGAGGATCGAGGCGGCGCATGCCGCAATTGATGCCCTGAGAAACTGGCGACGTGTGATCATGGCAGCGTCCTACAGCGTGTCGTTTTTGCCTTGATCGTATCGCTGATGCCACGATACTTCCAGCTCTGGAGATTACAACATTGTTGCTGAAACCTGAGCGGTGTATGATACAGCAGGCGCCATTCCATCGCATTGAGGAGCACGAGGTGACAATTCGACGACCGACTCTGGCGCTGATCGCCCATGATCGCAAGAAAGACGATATGATATTATTCGCCCTGCGTCACCGCGCGACACTTGCCCGGTGTCGCCTGGTAGCCACCGGCACAACTGGCGAGCGCGTTGCGCGAGCGACGCGCCTAGAGGTTGAACGGATGCTGTCCGGTCCAATGGGGGGTGATGCGCAGATCGCGGCGCGTGTTGCGCAGGGAGAGATCGATAGCGTCATTTTCCTGGTCGATCCGCTCTACGCCCATCCGCACGAGCCAGATATCCAGGGATTGTTGCGCGTCTGCAACCTGTACAACGTACCGCTGGCAACCAACCTGGCGACGGCTGAACTCATCGTTGCCGGGCTTGGCGTCGGGCAAGAAACCGATGAGCAGGAACGCAAGACGCCAGAAGAACGAGAGCGTGCCTGAATAGAGGCGAAAATGAAGATCCGGGCGAAGCGCAGGAAGAAACGAACAGACGCTGCTTGCGACGCGAATGTGTGATGCTCTCTAGTTGCGTATCCCCCTAAGCAGGGATACAATGGCATAGAAAGGCGCGCTTGCGCATTGCCTTCGTGCGGTGGCATGGCTGAACTGGCACATATTCTGGCAGTTGACGACGACGCCAGCGTGCGTCGGATGCTTCAGATTCTGCTGACGAACGCCGGTTACCGGGTTTCTCTCGCCAGCAGCGGCGAGGAGGCCATGGCGTATCTGGAGTTGGTCACGCCCGATCTTGTGCTGCTGGACATCTCTCTTCCCGGCTTAAGCGGTCGGCAGGTGATGGAACGTATCAAAGCCGATCCAGATCGTCCGTTCATTCCTGTGATCTTGATCACCGGACATAGCGATCTGGCGTCGAAGGTCGCAGCGCTTGACGCTGGCGCCGATGATTTTCTGGTGAAGCCGGTCGATCTGACCGAACTGCTGGCGCGGGTGCGCGCGATGCTCCGTCTGCAACGCAGTCAACGTTCGCTACGCGCCGAGCAGCGGAAGACGGAGCTGTTGCTCCATCTCACTCGTGAACTGGGGACAACGCTCGATCTTGATCAGTTGTTGACCCAGTTTCTCAACCGGCTCGCCGATGCCGTCGGCGCAGTGCGCGCCAGTATTCTGGTGCTCATGAGCGACCAGCCGCGCTTCTTCTCCAGCACACGTAATCGACCAACCATTCCGTTAAACGACATCCTGAGCCAGGGGGTCGCCGGATGGGTGCTCCGTGAGCGTAAACCGCTGGTTATCGCCGATACGCGCGAGGATCCGCGCTGGATTGCGGTGAATGCCCAGCAGCGCGCAGTGCGGAGCGTCGCTGCCGTGCCGCTTGTGCGCGAAGGACGCGCCCTTGCCGCCATCACCCTGGTGCATCACACCCCTGGCTACTTCAACCGGGACCACCTGGAGTTGCTGAACGCAGTAGCGGCGCAAAGCGCTGTTGCGCTGGAAAATGCAGAGTTGTTTCATCTGACGCGCACCCAGCGCGATCTGCTCGAACGTCGCGCTGAAGAACTGCAACGCATCAATCAGATCAGCCGATACCTGACTGAATTGATGAGCACCGACCAACTGCTGCGCCTGGTGGTGCATCTGATTCATCATACCTTTGGCTATCCGCTGGTCGCCGTTGCGTTGCAAGAAGATGAGCGTCTGGTCTTGCGCGCCGCTGCTGGCAGCGCGATTATTGAACAGGCTGTCGGGCAGGCGATACTGCCCGATGCTAGCGCCGCCGGACGGGCGATCGCCCAGCGTGAAGCGTACACTGTCGCCGATTTTCTTCAGACCGACTGCTATCCGCCAGCGGGTGCGGAGCGCAGTGTGCGTTCGGAGCTGGCAGTTCCCATCCAGACGGCGCGCCAGGTGTTCGGCGCACTTTCAGTGATGGCATACATCCCTAATGCGTTTGGCGACTCTGACGTGCGGCTGCTTTCGACGCTCGCAAGTCAGTTAGGCATTGCCCTCGATAATGCGCGTCTGTTCAATATGGAACAGCGCCGCGTGCGCCAGCTCGGTATGGTGAATAACCTGTCGATTGCGATGACAGCTCGCCTGGATGCGGCAGAAAACCTGACGATTGCAGCGCACGCCATTGCGTCAATTTTCGAGGTCGCCGCGTGTGGCATCGTGCTGACCAACCCCCGAGCCCAGAGCATGCGGAACGCAGTGTTTGCGACCGATGCCGCCCGCAATCGTGTTCCATGGCGCATCCTCGCTGAAACGGTTGTGCTCTCCGCTCCGCAGGTGCTATCGGCAGCCGATGCATTGCTGGCGCCGTGCGCCAGCGATCTTGCTACGGCTGGAGTGACAGCGCTAGCGCTGGCGCCACTGCTGGCGGGCGGCAAACAGATCGGGCTGATCGCGCTTGATGTCAGTGGTCACGAACGGCAGTTTCAGTCAACCGATCTGACGTTGCTCGAAACGGTCGCCAGTTTGCTGGCGCAGGTTATCGAGAATGCCTGCCTGTACCGCGAGGTGGAAGACGAACGCTCGACGCTAGGCGCAGTACTGCGCAGCGCCGCTGATCCGATTTTATTGATTGATTCGCAGAGTCGTCTGGTGCTGGCAAATCCTGCGGCAGAACAGCGCCTTCACCTCACCGGAGCGATCGGTCGTCTGGTGGACGATGCAGTTAGCAACCGCGATCTGATCCACGCTTTGAACGACGCTTCCCCAAATGGCCAGTCAGTAACAGAGGTCACCCTCGCCGACGGGTCAACATTCAACGTCAGCGTTGCTCCAGTGCGCAGCGCTGATGACTCCCTTATCGGACGGGTGGCAGTAATGCAGGATATTACCGCAATCAAGGAGCTGGAACGTGCAGAGCAGGAACGCCTGCGCGCCATGTTCCGACGCTATGTGTCGCCGCAGGTGGTCGAAGAGGTATTGGCGGGCGGCGGTGAGTTCGGCGTGCCGCGGGAGTGCGACATTGTTGTGCTGTTCGCCGATATTCGCGGCTATACCACGCTCGCCGAAGGGCTAGCGCCGCAGGTTCTGGTGCATCAGATCCTCAATCGCTATTTTACAGCGATGACCGAGACGCTCTACAAGTATGGCGGCACGGTCGATAAGTTCCTAGGGGACGGGCTGATCGGCGTGTTCGGTGTGCCGATTGCGCGCGACGATGATGTGCCCCGCTCGCTGCGAGCAGCGGTCGATCTGCAACTGGCGTTCGCCGATCTCCGCAAAGACTGGCGCCGCGATCTTGGCCTTGACCTCGGCATGGGCGTAGGGGTCGCCTATGGACCAGCGCTCGTCGGCAATATCGGATCGCCGCAACGCCTCGATTACACCGTGATCGGCGATGTTGTCAATACGGCCAACCGCCTGAGCGGGCTGGCGCGCGCGGATCAGATCATTGTGTCGTATCGCCTGATCGATGCGCTGCCGCCAGGGTGCGATCTTCCCTGGCAGTTACGCCCGATCGGTCCGGTTATGCTCAAAGGGAAACACGAGCCGCATATGGCGTATGAGATCGTGTACCAGGTTGCGGTGTCTGGCGGTGTGTGACGGCTGAACGTTGCTCATCTGTCGAGGCGCGCTAGGCGCGCAACGACCTCGACGATCAGGCGATGCTCGACCTGCTTGATGCGCTCGTGGAGCGTTTCCTCGGTGTCGCCAGGCAGGATCGGAACCTCGGCGCGCGCCAGCACCGGTCCGTCGTCCACGGCTGGCGTCACGCGGTGAATGGTGCAGCCGGTGATCGGCAGCCCAAGGCGCAACGCATCGGCGACAACGTGTGCGCCGCGCAACACCGGAATAACAATGCCCTGCGACGTGGTGAATGTGTCGCCGCCATCGTCGGGGAGCAGCGCCGGATGCTGGTTAATGATCCGATTGGGAAAGCGATCCAGAAACACTGGCGATAGTACGCGCATAAATCCGGCAAGGACGATCAGATCGGGGGTAAATGCCGCCGTCACGTCTGCCAGGCGATGTTCCCATTCGGCGCGCACGGCAGGATCGCGCGGACGACGGAGCGGCACAAACGCTGCCGCAACTCCGTGGTTGAGCGCACGCTGCAACCCATAGGCGTCGGCACGGTCGCTGACCACCAGGACGATCTCGGCATTGCCGAGATCGCCGGTCTGCTGCGCATCGAGCAGCGCCTGAAGATTCGACCCGCTGCCGGACACGAACACGGCGACGCGATACGGATGTGCCGGGGCATTCATTGGAGCGCCTTTGCACCAATATCGCGGCGGTAATGCATGCCTGGAAAAGATATCCGATCAACTGCCGCATACGCACGTGCCAGCGCCTCGCGCAGCGTAGCGCCGATGCCAGTGACTCCAAGCACGCGCCCGCCAGCGGTTGTTAACTGACCATTTTTCCAGGCAGTGCCAGCGTGGAAGATCAGCACGTTCGGGTCAGAGATCGACTCAATGCCGCTGATCACATCGCCACGGCGCGGCGTGTCGGGGTACCCTTCCGCCGCCAGCACGACGCACGCCGCCGCATTGGCCGTTTGGCGCAGCAGCTCGTCGGACAGGGTTCCGTTTCCGGCGCACGCCGCAAGCGCCACGAGCAGGTCGCCTTCCAGTAGCGGTAGGATCGCCTGCGTCTCCGGGTCGCCGAAGCGCGCGTTGAACTCCAGCACTCGCGGTCCATGTTCGGCCAAGATCAGCCCGGCGTAGAGCGCGCCGCAGAAAGGGGTTCCTGCACGTTTCAGGGCGCGCAGCGCCGGGAGAATGATTTGCGCTGTCAGATCGGCGATATCAGCGGGTGTCAGGTGCGGCGCGGGAGCGTAAGCGCCCATGCCTCCGGTGTTCGGTCCGGCGTCGCCATCGCGCAGGCGCTTGTGATCCTGGGCTGGCGGCAGCGGCAAGGCGCGCTCGCCATCGCACAGTGCAATTAGCGACACCTCCGGTCCGCTGAGGCGCTCTTCGAGCAGCAGGCGCGCACCTGCGCGGGTGGCGCTCAGCGTTCGAATAG
This sequence comes from Roseiflexus sp., assembly GCA_025062325.1. Taxonomy (GTDB): domain Bacteria; phylum Chloroflexota; class Chloroflexia; order Chloroflexales; family Roseiflexaceae; genus Roseiflexus. Next base: position 3,316 of record JANXAL010000089.1, on the reverse strand, counting down.
CGTCCAGCGCATCGCCAACCGACTCTGGCACGATCACTCCTTTGCCGGCGGCAAGCCCATCCGCCTTCACAACCCACGCGCGTCCGGTCGTGCGCACGAAATCTGCCGCTCTATCGGGATCATCAAAGATGCGCGCTTCGGCAGTCGGAATGCCCGCTTCGATCATCAACCGCTTGGCGAAGGCTTTGCTGCTCTCGATCTGTGCCGCTGCCGCAGTTGGACCGAAGACCGCAATGCCCGCTTTCAGGCAGGCGTCCGCTAATCCCGCTGCCAGCGGCGCTTCGGGACCGACGACAACCAGTCCAACCTGCTCGCGTTGCGCAACCTCGACGAGTTGCGGGATGTCGAGGACCTCAACCGGCAGATTGCGCCCGACCTGCGCTGTTCCTGGATTGCCGGGCGCAACGAAGAGCGTGTCGATCAGCGGCGACTGCGCCAGTTTCCACGCCAGGGCGTGCTCGCGCCCGCCAGAGCCAATGAGCAGAACATTCATCGCGCCGACCTCTTGAACCTGGATCCGGTATGATTATAGCACCAGGGGCGCACTCTGAGCAGCATTGGTTAGCGAATGACAGTCAACGAAAGGAGGGAACGAATAAGCGAATGACGGGCAACGAATAAGCGAATAGTCAACGAAAAGAGGGAGCGAATAAGCGAATGATAGGCGACGAATCAAGCGAAGGGGTCAACGCATGGAGAGAGCGAGTCAAGCGAGGGGATCAACGGATACGGGAGCGAATAAGCGAATGATGGGCGACGAATAAGTGAAGGGGTTGGCAGATAGGCGAAGGGCGCCCTTTGTGTCCTCTGTCCGCTGCGCCTCTGTGGTTCTATCAACAAATACGCGAATGAGCGTTAGGTAATTGTGAGTCGCCTGATGCGAGAACCGAGATTCAGCGACGCTCCACCAGCTTTTCCCTTAGCCGCTATCGTACCCTTGCGCGCCAGAGCTGAGAGCGCCACGCTACGACCAAAATCCCGCAACAGCGATCGTACCCTTGCGCGCCAGGGCTGAGAGTCAGGGTTCTGGCGATTTCTCACTGCTCTGGTGCGGACAGAGTGCCAGCGGTTGCAGAGCGATCCCGGCTGCCCAACCTCACAAGCGTAGATTTTTCGGCCAGCCCTTATGTCGCATCGTCCGTTTTGAGCGTCCGGATGCGCAAACTCCCCCTTCTCCCTCAACCCCCGTCCTCTCAAGTGTAGCTTTTTCCGGCAGTCTTCCCGTGCTGAGCGTCTGTTTAGGCAACAGGACGCCCTCTCCCTCGTCTCCCCTGGTGGGAGAAGGGGGCCGGGGGAATGAGGGGGAAAAGGGCATCAGGATGCGGAAGACATCCATCGCACTGAAAAACGCTCCGCTTGCGAGGCGGGGGATGAGGACAAAAAGGCGTCAGGATCGGGTGAGATGTTGACGGATACAACCGATATAATTATCAGGAGCAATTCTAATCTGAAAGGATCACTGGTGACTAATCCGTTTCCTGGAATGAATCCTTACCTTGAAGCGCCAGCTCTCTGGCCAGACGTTCATAATCGTCTGATCGTCAGCATCGCCGATGATCTGGCGCCAGCGCTGCGTCCACGATACTATGTTGCAATTGAGGAGCGCACCTATCTGGTCGAGCCCGAGGACGCAGCATTTGTTGGTCGGGCGGATGCCGCAGTTGTGACGCGATCTGCGCAGCCAGCGAGTGTATCGGTCCCTCTTCAGGAGTCGGTCGGGGTAGCGGTGGAGGTTGAGTTGCCGGACCTAGTGCGCGAGGCGTATCTGGAGGTCCGCGCAGCGGCCGACGGACGAGTCGTGACCGTCATCGAGGCGCTATCGCCTGCCAATAAGCGTCCCGGCGAAGGGCGCGCGCTTTACCTCCGCAAACGTCTCGCCGTACTGGGCAGCCTCAGTCATCTGGTCGAAATTGATCTGTTGCGCGCTGGTGAGCCAATGCCGGTGCGCGGATGGACAGGCGTCAGCGATTATCGCATTCTCATCAGTCGCAGCACCCATCGTCCTCGTGCGCTGCTCATTCCCTTTAGCATTCGCCAGCCGATCCCGCGTTTCGCTGTGCCGCTCGATGCGGACGCAACTGAACCTGAGATCGACCTGGGCGCGCTGCTGCATGCCATCTACGAACGCGCTGCATTCGATCTGCGTATCGACTATCGCCGCGATCCCGAACCGCCGCTGACCGGCGACGATGCAGCATGGGCGGATCAGCTTCTGCGCCGGTGCGGCCTGCGTCAGGACAACTAACGTCGCATATCTGGCATCAACTATGGGAAAGCACTTTCTCCATCCCTGCCTGATAGCGTGTGATAAGCAGCAGCGTTAGAATTGTGACGGCAATCAGCGCAAATGCTGATGGCGCTGCCTGGGTATGTACCGACTCGCTGGCAGCCACCCAGATGCGCACCGGCAGGGTATCGAAGCCCGGCGGACGAAGGAGAATGACCGTGGGCAACTCCTTCATCGCTGTCACGAAGCACAACACCCAGCCTGCCAGCAACCCCGGCGCAGCGACCGGCAGCGTTACGCGCTGGAACGTGCGGATGCCGTTGTTCCCCAGCGTGCGCGCCGCCTGCTCGAGCGACGGCGACACGACGCGCAGCGCCGATTCGTTAGCGGTGACCGCCTGCGGCAACAATCGGAAGACGAAACCGATAACCAGCACCACGAGGGTGCCGTAGAGCATTGGCATCCAGCGATTGAACAACAGAACGAAACTCAACCCGATAATGATCCCAGGCAGCGCAAAAGGGCTTTGACAGGCGGCAATCAACAGGCTGCTCCAGCGCCCTGGTCGGCGAACAGCGAGGAGCGCAGGGAAGATCGCCAGCAGCGTCGCACCGGTGGCTGCCGCTGCCGCGAGACCGACGCTATTCATTGCGTAGTGCAGCACGCCAGCATTGTTGACACTCCAGATCCGATCAACCTCGGTAGGGAAGAGCAGCCCCTGCAATGTCAGCCCGCCAAGCGTCAGGAGCGGCACACCGAGCGAGAAGAAGGTCAACGCGCCAGCCGCCAGCAGCGCCAGCGGGCGCCAGCGCCCCAGGCGCGTCAGGCGGCGCGGCTGCCAGCGGGTGCGCGTCATCTGGCGTTCGCGGCGCGCCAGCCACGCGGCGCCGTAGAGCGCCGGTACAGCCATTCCAATCAGCACGAAGCTCAGGATCGCTGCGGCGGATCGATCCACCTGACCGGCGAACTGTTGAAAAATCGCCAGCGTGAAGGTGCGGTAGCGGAGCATCGCCACCGTGCCAAAATCCGAGATTACGTAGAGCGCCACGAGCAGTGCGCCGCCAGCCGCTGCTGGCATCGCCAGCGGCA
>JANXAL010000067.1 GCA_025062325.1 Roseiflexus sp. | reverse complement strand
GACCAGTTTGTTGCTGGGGCTCGACTGCTCCGCGCCGCTGCTCTTGCTGCGCTGATCATGAGTGCAGCCTACACCATTTGTGGTGAACGTCTCCGCACCACACCTCTGCGCTACTGGACCTGGCCAGCCATCACGTGGGGCAGCCTGAGCGGTCTGATCGCTGCGGCGCTTGGCTTCGTCCTCTTCTTCTTCGACCCGCCGTTCGCCACACTGGCGATCCTGGGTCTGGCGGGGCTGGCAGCCCTGCACACCTGGCTCTGGCGTCAGGCGACGCTGGGGTATGTGGCTGCACCCCTGATGCTTGGCAGTGCGCTGATTGCTGCCTCCCAGGGATTTTTCACCGGTTGGCAGCCAGCGCCGGGCGATATGGCGCTCATCATCTGCGCCCTGGTTCTCGGTCTGGCGTTGATCGGGCAGGCGCTGCGCCGCGTGGATCGGGCCTATGCGCTGCCCTACGAAGTAACCGCTTTTGCGGTTCTACTCCTCGCTCCCTGGGCTGCGGCAGGTGATCCGGTACGCCTGACCCTCACCTGGGCAGCCATGGCAACGCTCTACAGTTTGGCGCTCTGGCGCTACCGGCGCCCCTGGATGCTGGCGCTGGCATTTGGTGCAGGCGATCTGTCCATCCTGGAGGGTATCGCCTGGCTGCTCCCTGAACGCGCGCCTGAGCAAGACGGACTTCTGCTGACAGGCATCGTCTGGGCGCAGGCGCTGACGAGCGCGTGGTTGCGACGGCGCACTGCGTTATGGCGCACTGCTGGAACATGGGGCTACGTCGCCGCCGGACTCGGCGGCGCCGGTGCGCTGGCGCTGGCTGCCGGGAGCGATACCTTCCAGACGCTCGTTGATCTGGCGCTGGCTGCTGCCAGCAATGCAACGCTGGCAACCGTCGCGCTGGCGCTGGCTGCGTTGCTCGTCGTTCTGACGCAGATTGAGAGGAACACGGTTGCAGCGTGGGGCAGTCTGGCGCTGGCTATTCCGGGCGCCTGGCTGGCTCACACCGCTGCCGGGCTTGATGGCGCCTGGGCTGCCGCCTGGATGGTTCTTGAACTTGTCGGCGTGTGTCTGGCAGGGTGGGGAGCGCAGCGATTGGGCGCCATCCTGTGGCGACAGGTTACCGGGTTGGGCATGGTATGGGCTGCCCTGCCGTTAACCTTTGGATCGTTTGTGGGCGGATTTGCGCCGCTCACGTTCGCCCTGGCGAATCTGGGGCTGCTGCTGGCGACGCTCGCCGTGCGCGAGCGGGCATTCGGCTACGCCTATGGGTCCGGTGCAGCCTTTGTTGGTGCGATCCTCAGCCAGATGACTACCTGGGATCTGCGCGATCCCCAGTGGTACGTCATTCCAGCAGGGTTGTACCTGTTCGCGCTGGCAGCCGGGTTGCGCCGCTTCCAGGGACAGCATCACGTTTCACGACTCATCGAGACCGCCGCTCTGGCGTTGATGCCTGGCACAACTGCGGTTCAGGCGCTGATGCCCGGAAGCGGGCTGGGGTATGCGTTGCTGCTCTTCGCCGAGTCGTTGATCATTGCCGCATATGGGGCATTGGCGCGGCTTCGAGTGCCGTTCGTTGGCGGCATCGCCTTCTTTATTGGAGCTGTTCTGTGGATGACCATCAATGCAGCGCAAATGCTAAATCAGTGGGTCTTGCTTGGCGCTATAGGGCTGCTCATGGTGCTGGCGTATGTTATCCTGGAGCGCTATCAGGAGCGTCTGATCCAGACCGGAAGGGCGTGGATGAACCAGGTGCGCGAGTGGCAGTAATCTGAACTGTGTTTAATATCTCTCAGGTACAATATGTATGACGAAGATATCATAATGCAGATATGGGATGAAACGCGTCCTTTCGAGACAGTTCCAACCTCCCCGATTCGACGATGAAGAGCAGACGCGCATCGCGCAGATCCAACACCTGCTCCTGCTTATCTGTCTCGCGATTGCGCTGAGCGCTTCGGGGATCAATGCGCTGCTCGGGCGCTCGATATCAACCATTGCACTACTTGCAAGCAGCAGTGTCGCGTGTATTGCGCTGCTCCTGCTCTATGTGCGTCGGCTGCGCCTGTCGATCATCGTGCTGCTGAGCCTGTTCATTGCCCTGACTGCCTCGCTCCAGTTCATCGGTCGCGGCGCGCACGACACAGTCACCAGTCTCTACGCCACTGTTATTGTCATTGGCAGTCTTCTCCTCGACCGGCATGCATTCATCGCAATGGTTGCAGTGATCCTGCTAGTCATCGCCGGGATCGTGACAGCAGAGATGTATGGATGGACGAGATCGCCATACGACGGCGAACCCGGCGATTGGCTTGATCTGGCGCTCATTCTAGGCCTCACGGCGTTTGCCTCGCGTCTGCTGAGCGAGAGCCTGCAGCACAGCCGGGCGCTTGCGCGCAAGAACGCGGAGGCGCTTGAGGCGCAGACGGCGGCGCTGCGCGCTTCGGAGGAGCGCTACCGTATCCTGGCAGCGAATCTCCCCGATAGCGCCGTGCTCATCTTCGATCACGACCTGCGGTTTGTGCTCGCCGACGGACCAGAACTCGCCGCAACTGGTTACTCGAAGGAAGGCCTTGAGGGGCGTGTGCTCTACGAAGCCGTACCGCCATCCTTTGCTGCGCAGGTCGAAGGGAATATCCGCGCTGTTCTGAGCGGTAAGCGCTTTTCAGCAGAGATTCCATACGAGGATCGGATCTACCATTACCATTACGTTCCGTTGATCGACGACGGCGGACGTGTGAAGTATGCTATGATCCTAGCGCGCAACGTAACAGAACAGCGTCGAGCACAGGCGGCGCTGCGCGAGCGGGAGGCGCAGCTCCGGATGATCACTGAAAACATGGGAGACGCGATCACGCAGCTCGACGCGAATCTCACGATTGTCTACGCTAGCCCTTCGGTGCAGCGCGTGTTTGGGCGAATTCCCGCAGAACTTGGAGGCGCGCATGTGTCAGCGCTCATCCATCCTGACGACGCATCAGACGTGATCAGGAGACTCGAACGCATGCGCGACGAAGGTGCATCTGCCGTCCGCGTCGAGTACCGCGGACCTGGCAGTCAGGGCGTCTGGCTCGAATCAGAGATCCGACCGCTCTACACTACACACCAGCAGTTCACCGGCGCCATCATCACTACGCGCGACATAACCGAACGCAAACAGATTGAGGCGGAGCGCGAGCGCCTGATCGCTGAACTTGAACAGAAAAACGCTGAGCTTGAACGGTTCACCTACACCGCCTCGCACGACCTGAGAAGCCCGCTGATCACTATCCAGGGATTTCTCGGCTATTTAGAACGCGACCTGGAGGAAGGAAACACCGAGCGGACGCGGAGCGACATCCGACGCATCAGCGCAGCCGTGCAAAAAATGGAGCGCCTGTTGAGCGATCTGCTCGAGCTGTCGCGGATTGGTCGCCTGAGCGCTCCGCCTCAGGAAGTAGCGTTCAACGCAATTGTGCAAGATGCGCTCGATCTACTCGCCGGCAAAATCGCCGAACGACAGGCGCATATCAGCATTGCGCCGGATATGCCAGTCGTGTACGGCGATCGAGGTCGACTTGTTGAGGTTATTCAAAATCTGGTTGATAATGCGCTCAAGTTCTGCGATAATCAGAAGGAGCCTGTTATTGAGATCGGTGTCACCAAAGAGTCATCAGGGTCGCCGGTCTTCTTCGTGCGAGACAATGGCATCGGGATCGACCCGAAGTATCATGAGCAAATCTTTGGTCTGTTCAATAAACTCGATCCACGGAGTGAAGGCACAGGCGTTGGGCTGACAATCGTTCGTCGCATCATCGAAGTTCACGGTGGGCGGATCTGGGTCGAATCAACCGGACCGGGCGCTGGCGCCACCTTCTACTTCACGCTTCCCGTCGTTGCCACACCGGTCCAGGAGGCGAGCCATGGCCGACGCGACGCTCAGAGTGCTTCTGGTTGAAGATAATGATGATCACGCAGAGCTGATCCGGCGAACACTCGGCGAGCAGGAGTGGGCGCCGCAGATCGTACACATGAGTGATGGCGAGAGTGCGCTTGACTACCTATATCGTCGTGGGGCATGGGTCGACCCTGATCAGAGTCCTCGTCCGCATGTGATCCTGCTCGATCTGCGCCTGCCGCGCATCGATGGGCTCGATGTTCTGACAAGCATCAAGCAATCGGCGGATTTGCGCCGCATTCCGGTAGTGGTGCTGACTACATCATCCGCAGAGCGTGACATCATTCATGCCTATGATGCGCATGCCAACAGCTACCTGGTTAAGCCGTTCGGTTTTGAGGAATTCCGCAATCTGATGCACGACGTTGGGGTTTACTGGCTGACACGGAACACGGTGTCTCCCACCTAGATGCGGAACCGAACTGTGGTAGGCATCGAACACGTCCGACTGCTGCTCATCGAGGATGATGACCTGCACATCGAACTCATTCAACGCGCTTTCGAGGCCTGGCAATCGCTTTTCGATTTGTCCGTCGCCCGCAGCCTGCAGGAGGCGCGCGCGCTGCTGGCTAACAACGCAGTTGGCGTAGACCTGATCATCTGCGACTGGCGTCTGCCCGATGGCGACGGTATGGAGTTGCTCGATCCAGCGCACCCGCTGCCGGTTATTCTGATGACGGGCTACGGCGATGAGCGGGTGGCAGTCGAAGCTATCCGCGCTGGCGCGCTCGACTATATTGTCAAAAGCGAAGCCGCATTTATTGATCTGCCGCATGTAGCGCAGCGCGCCTTGCGTCAGTGGCGCGCCATTGAGGCGCAGCGCCAATCCGAGCAGGCATTGCGCGAAATTGAAGCGCGCTATCGCCTGATCACCGAAAACACCTCGGATCTGATCGCCATCCTCGACAATCGGCGCTGCTTCTCCTATGTTAGCCCTTCAGCCATCAACCTGCTGGGGCGTACTCCCGAAGAATTGCTCGGACGCGATGCCTTTGATTACGTGCATCCCGATGATGTGCCAGATAGTACAGAATACTGGCAGAGCATCATCCAGCACAAGCGCACGACTGCCACATTTCGCTGCCGTCATGCAAACGGTTCCTGGCGTTGGTTCGAGTGCGACATCAAAGCCGTCGAGCAGGACAACGCTTCTGCCGTTATCATTATCGGACGCGACATCACAGCACGCCGCGAACTGGAAGAGCGGCTGCTGCAAATGCAGAAAATGGACGCGCTCGGTCGGTTGTCGGGCGGCATCGCTCACGATTTCAATAATCTTCTGGCAGTCATCGCTGGCTGCACCGAATTGGCGCGTCAGTCGCTTCCCGATGACCATCCGGCAATGGCGGAACTGATCGAGATCCAGCAGGCCACCGAACGCGCCTCGGCGTTGACCCGCCAGTTACTCGCCTTTGCCCACCGCCAGCAGTTCGATCCACGCCCAATTAACTTGAATGCGCTCATCCTCGATATGCACAAACTGCTGCGTCGCCTGATCCGTGAGAACATCTCTTTGCAGACGCAGCTTGCTCCCGATCTCTGGCACGTGCGCGCTGATCCAGGGCAGATTGAGCAGGTGCTGGTCAATTTGGCCGTCAATGCGCGCGATGCTATGACAAGCGGCGGTACGCTCACTATCGCTACGACGAATGTGGTCACCGATGAGACATTCGAACGTCTCTATCCTCCCTTGAAGATGGGAGAGTATGTTCGCCTGACGGTCAGTGACACCGGCATTGGCATGGACGAAGAAACGCGTCGACGCGCCTTTGAGCCTTTCTTCACCACCAAGAATCCCGGTGAAGGCACCGGGCTGGGGCTGGCAACCTGTTATGGCATTGTGACCCGCCACGGCGGCGCCATTGATCTAGCGAGCGAGCCGGGTCGCGGCACGGTCGTTACAATCTATCTGCCGCGCGCCCCGGCTCCGGAGCAGCACGCTTCCCCGATGATCGATCAGGCCGCTAGTTTCAGCGGTTCCGAAACAATTCTGCTGGTCGAGGACGATCCAGCCGTACGATCACTGGCGGCGCGGGTGCTTCGAGCCCACGGGTACACCGTCCTTGAAGCAGGTAACGGTCTTGAAGCGATTGCGCACGCAAAACAGAGTGCAACAATCCACTTGCTCTTGAGCGACCATGTCATTCCGCATACGAGCGGAGTCGCGCTGGCGGATCAACTGGTCACGTTGCAACCGCAGATCAAGGTGCTCTTCATGACCGGGTACGTTACTGAAGTGCAGCAGCTCAGGCAGCGATCCGCCGATATGCCGGTTCTCCAAAAGCCGTTCACTCCTGCTGAACTCCTGCAGAAGGTGCGTGCAATCCTGGACGCTTGAACCTCACGAGGGCAGTTTTTTCGGCAAGCCCTTGCGCAGCATCATCCGTTTCGGGCGCCAGGACATCCTAGCTCCCTTTCTCCCTCCCAGGACAGAACATTGAAAAATGGGCGGTTGTTAAAAAGTTTCGGGCGCCAGGACATCCTAGCTCCCTTTCTCCCCCTGATCCCCCGCACGCAGAGGGCAACGGGCTCACGCATGTAGATTTTTCCAGTAAGCCCTTCCATTGCATCGCCCGTTCTGAGCGTTGCAACGCGCTCCCGTCCCCTTCTCCCCTAGCGGGAGCAGGAGGTATGGGGATGAGGGGGAAAAGAGCCTCTAGACGCCCTACCTCCCCCTTCCTCACAAGTGTAGATTTTTCCAGCAAGCCCTTACCCGGCATCGCCCGTTTCAGGCAGCAGGCCGCCCTAACTCCCCCTTCTCCCCTGGTGGGAGAAGGGGGTCGGGGGGATGAGGGGGAAAAGGGCGTTAGGATGCGGCACATCCGCTTTGCATGCCAAAAAGCCTACACTTGAGAGCCTCCCCCTTCGCCCCTCATAGGAGAAGAGGGCCGGGGGATGAGGGGGAAAAGGGCGTCAAGATGCGGCAAACCCGTTTCGCACCCCACCCACACCTGAGAGAACGCCTGAACCCATGCTTTTGGCGCTGAGCCTCCACGTTCGGACTTGTCGCCTGCAGAATGCGTTCAAGGCGTCGCTTCGATCCGCAACAGCACAGTTGGCCAAATCGCGCGCCCCTTGGCACTCACCAGTGATTTGACACCCCTGCACTGATCAATTTGCTGGCACGCCATGCTTGACAATGCGCTGTCAAGCCTTTATCATACGCGCAACGCCATACTAGCAATACATACCCGGAATGGAGCAATCGATGCGACGGGTTCAAGTGGGCGCTTTTGCAAGCGCGCTTCTTCTGGCGCTGATTGCCGCATCGTGCGGACGACCCGCTGTACCGCTCACGGGAACGGTCGCCGACGCATACACAGGAGCGCCAGTCGTTGCTACATTGATCATTGGCGACACCCAAGTGACGACTGATGCAAATGGGTCCTATCAGATTAACCGCTGGAGCGCGCGCGATGTCATCAAGGTCGTCGCCAACGGATATGAGCCTGCAGAGATTGACCTCTCCGCCCTGCCAAACCTGCAGCGACCAGAACCTCCAGCAGTCAGACTTGATCCGCTACGGATGCGCCCCAACACACTCAGCGGCACAATCACCGACCTGTATACGGGAAAGCCAGTGGCTGGCGCCTTAGTGCAGGTATCGGAAACGATCAGCGACACCACCGATGCCACGGGTCGGTATATGCTGTCGGGCGTGCCGGAAACGTTTCGAGTGACGGTCGCTGCCGTCGGATATGCGCCGTTGGTCCGTGATCTGTCACGCACGACATCGTTCGATGCTGCGATTCGTCCTGACACCCTGCGCGGGACAGTAACCGACAGATACACTGGTCAACCGATTGCTGGCGCATTAGTGTCGCTCGGCGATTTCCGGTCGACGACCGATAGTAAGGGACAGTATCTTTTACAGGGCGTCCCTGAGAAAGGGACGATCACCATCAGCGCCAAAGGATACGCCAGCCTCGATCAACCGATCGAACGCATAACGACACTTGATGCGGCGCTCCGTCCTGATACGCTGAGCGGCATCTTGCTCGACGCGCAATCAAAACGACCAATCCGCAATGCGACCATTATTGCAACGCTGAACCTCCAGAGCAGCGACGTCGCGATGACGCGAATCGACAATAGTTCCGATGGATCGTTCACTTTGGAAGGTATTCCAGAGCGGGGATACCTTCAAGTACTGGCGCCAGGGTATCGCAAAGCCGTTGTTGAGCTGCGACCTGGCAGTGCGCCAATGACCATCGAACTTGAGCCATTCTACGCAAAGGCGCTCTACGTCACTGCCGCCACCGCAGCGCGCTGGGATCGGCTCATGCAATATTTCGACGTGATCGATGCAACTGAACTGAATGCGATCGTGATCGATATCAAGTCAGATCTTCGAAATGATCTGGGGCTGGTGTACTACGACTCGCAGGTGCCGATCGTCCGAGAGTTGGGGACGTTCAAGCCCTACATGGACCTGCGCAAGATCCTCGATGAGGCGAAACGACGCGGCATCTACACCATTGCGCGCGTTCACATCTTCAGCCACGACAATGTGCTCGCCGAAGCGAAGCCGGAGTGGGCGGCGAAAGATCGCACAACTGGCGGAATCTTCTATGATTATCCGGCGCCGGGTATTCGCTATGCCTGGCTCGATCCCTGGAATGAGAACGTCTGGGATTACAATATTCAACTGTCAGTCGAAGCGGCGCTGCTCGGTTTTGATGAGATTCAGTACGATTACATTCGGTTCCCGTCGCTGGAGTTCTCTCCGACCGACAAGGACCGGTTGCTGCTCTCGCGTGAAGGCACGACGGAAGAACGCTGGGCGAACATTACGGAAGTGCTCAGACGATCACACCGTGCGATTAATGGCGCAGGAGCGTTCTTTTCGGTTGATGTGTTCGGTTATACGTCCTTCCGCCCCTCCCAGACGCTCGGACAGAATCTGAGCATGATGGCGGAGTACACCGATTACATCAGTCCGATGATCTATCCTTCGCACTTCAGTCCAGGCGAATTTGGCTTCGACAATCCAGCAAAGTATCCGTATGAAGTTATTCAGAAAGCCATGGCCGCAGCGCTTAGGCAGGTCGAAGGCAAACGTGCGCTGCTGCGCCCCTGGTTGCAGGATTTTACGCTCATCTGGGTGCCGAAAGACCAGATTGTCGAATACACACCCGCTGAAGTACGGGCGCAGATCCGCGCGGTCGAAGAGTTCGACGCCGGTGCGGGCTGGATTCTGTATGACTCAACGAATGTGTATCACGTGGAAGCGTTGAAGCCGGCAGAGTAGGGGTTAGGAATTCAGAACTGTTCGCGAACCTCAGCGGCGCGGCGGATTTCGGGGTTAGGGGTTAGGAACTCAGAACCCTAATCCTGATCACTGACCGGGGAGATGTTATGCACCGCCTGGTTGTTGCAGCTCTGTTCATCAGCATTATCATTGGCATTGCTCCGCCGCAAGCGTCTGCGCAGGCGCCGGTGCGGTCGGGACGGATTGTGTTCAGCACCCAGGCGGACTGGCAGCGCGGGACGCGCACCGATGTCCAGATTATTACGAATGCCGACGGCGAAGTGCGCCTGGAGCGCGGCGCAACCCGCGGAACGTTTGTTTCCGAACCCGTCTCCCTAACCACTGCCCTGAATGCAGTGGGCGTTGTCTGGCACGCTGATGTTCCACCGGGCACCACGCTCACGCTCGAGATCCGCGGCGGACCCGCCCCCGATCAATGGGGACCCTGGCAATCGCTGGCAACCAGCGAATTGCGCGCCAGAGCGATCCCGGACGCTTTTGCAACCGAAGGAGTGCGCCCACTGCCGCCGGATACGCGCGCATTGCAATTCCGCGCAACATTCAGCACCACGGTCCCCAATGCGTCGCCGGTGCTGAACGATGTCAGCATTAGTTATTTCGACACGAGCGTCGGACCGCCGCGCGCGATTGATGCCGTTCCGGCGACCGGCGGACCAGCAACGCTGACCGTACCGCCAAAGGTGTTCGTGCGCACGTCGTGGGCCGGCGGCGCCCCACGCGCATACCGTGGACCGCGCCTGGCGCCGCAGGGAATCGTGCTCCATCAGGTCGGCGCCGATGCGCTTGACGATCCCTTGCCATTCCTGCGCGCTCTCGCTGCCTATCACGAGCAGACGCTAGGATTGAACGATGTGGCCTATCACTATATCATCGGGCGCGATGGTGCGATCTATGAGGGGCGGACCGGCGGACCAACTGCATCCGTCGCTGAACTGAGCGGCGGCGCAGCGGTCCACATCGCGCTCATTGGTGAGGGCGCGCCGCCTGCACCCCAGCTCGACGCGCTCCGCGCTCTGCTGGCGTGGCTATGTGATGCGTACCGCATCGAGCCGACCGGGCAACGGATACTTAAGGTTCATAGCTCTCACGTTGTCGGGCCGACTATCGCCGCGCATAGCGACCTGGCGCCAGCCGCAGGCGATCCCTCGAATGCGCTGCGCGACCTGCTGCCGCAGATCCGGCAATCTGCTAGCGCCGCGATCGTTCGCTCACGCTGGTTCTTCGCCGAGGGGAATCCGCGTGATTACGAAGAGCGACTGGCAGTGCTCAATCCTGGCGCAACACCAGCAAATGTGCGCTTCATCATCGTGCGTCAGCCAGGCGTCGAGGTTATCCGGGAGACAACACTAGCACCTGGGGCGCGCGCCAGTCTGGTGATCAACCAGATCTTCAACGACACCCCCAATGCTCCCGCGATTATCGAAGCCAATGCGCCGATCATTGCAGAACGCTTTATGAATTTTGGCGCCGATCTGAGCGTGCAACCTGGCATTGTACGCCCATCGCGCGTGTGGTACTTCGCTGAAGGTTCGACCGAGGGCGATAAACGCACTTTCCTGGTTCTGTTCAACCCGCAATCTGATCTGGTCGGCGCACGCGTCCTGCTGATCACGAACAATGGCACAACATTTGTGTATCCGCCGTTCGACAGCGAACCGGTCACGCTGCTACCCCGGCAGCGAACTGTGATTGTCATGGGTGATCTGCTGCCGAATGCCTCCTTTGGGATGCGGGTGACAGCTAGCCAGCCGATTGTTGCCGAACGCACGATGATCTTTGGTCCCGGCAGCACGCTGACTAGCGGGGGTATGCACATATCGCCAGGGATCACCGAACTCTCCCGGGAGTGGCACTTCGCCGAAGGAACCACAGCGCCGCCGTTTCGTATGTCGCTCCTGGTCGTGAACCCGAATGGCGACCGTGCGAATGTCACGGTGCGGTTCCTGACCCCCGACGGTACATCGCTGGCGCGGCGCTACGCCATCCCGCCACTGGCGCGTCTGTCAATCGATGTCAACGAAGTCGTACCGGAACTGGGAGTCGCTACAACTATCATTTCCGATCGCCCTGTTGCAGCAGAACGGGCGCTCTACTGGCGCAATGGCGCGGCGGGAACGGCTGGGCCGGGAGTCACGGCGCCAGCCTACGCGTGGCGCTTCGCCGATGGTCGCACGAGCGGCGACTACCAGCAGTATCTTTTGATCAGCAATCCATCACGCAGCCCGGCGCGTATCGATGTCGCTTTCATTCTGGCGGATGGCTCAGGTGCCAGCCGGTCACTGGTGATGCCTGCCGGTTCGCGCTATACGATGGCAGTGCACGAACTTTTCCCTGATCAGACGACCATCTCCGCAACTGTGCGTGCGACACAACCGGTTGTGGCAGAGCGCTCGATCTACGCGGGACCTCCGGCATCCGCCAGTAATCGCGGCGGCGAAACGTCGCCTGGCGTGCCGGACGAGTGATATGCAGGAAGATGTCCAATGACCAACGCTTCTGAGTCTGCGCCTGCCACGCCGCCGCCAGCACGTCGGGGCGGTGGTTTTTTTGCTCGCTTGATAGCGGCCTTCCTCGTTGTCCTGATCACGACGACAATTACACTGCTGGCGACCGGCGCAATGCTCCTCTGGCTAGGATTTACGCCAGAAATGCCATCTGAGATGGATCTGGCAAAAACAAATGTGGCATTGCTGAGTAGAGAGAACGCTAACCTTGTCAACCGCACATACGCCCTGGAGACTGCCGTTGCCGACCTCTCTCGCCGCGCTAGCGATCACCGGGAGGCGCTTGGCGATATCCGCAGCGCAATCGACGATGTGCGCATCCTGCGCGAACAAGTGCGCGAACAGTTGACCGCCATCGTCGCGCAGAACGCGACGCTTGTCGCCGATGTGCGCGCCAGTCGCGATCAGGTGAACGCCTTTGCAACAGCAGAGGCGGGGCGTGCGGCGTTGCTACAAGAACTTGACCGTCGTTCCCAGCGTATCGAGCGCTTTCTGCAGCGCCTGAGCGACATTGCAGGCGACGCCGCGCTCGACCTGCGCGGACCCACGCCGCTGCTCCCGGCTGCTCTACCGGCGCCCACAGCAGTTGCAGAGCCAACAGCCCTACCAACGCCAACCACTGCACCCGCGCCGGCGCCAGCGCTCACTAGAACGCCAGAAGTCACAGCAACCGACATCTCAGCGGCATCGCCGACGGTCAATCCGTCTCCAACGCCAGTCTCAACGGTGCGCAGCACTCCGACGGCGCCATAATGCAATGCCATACTGGGTCTGCGACCGTAGCACAGTCAGAGTTCAGAATAAGCGGCTCAGAGACGAAGGTTAATAAGACACGCACAACCGATGCGCGTCATCGACGAGTCCTGCGTTGTCCATGCCTTTGACGCTTAGGAAATATGGTATCATTGCTCCGCCTTCTTCATCAGGCGGAACAGACGCATTGAGGAATCGTATGCAAACCTTTCTTTTCCTGCGTGCGGTAGCCGCCCTAATTATGCTAACTGCGATCGTCACCCCGGCAGCGTCTGCTACAGCGCCGCCCCGCGCTTCCGCCGCCTTTGAGCGCGGCACAATCACCCGGCGACCATATGTGGTCATGATCGACAACCATCCGAATGCCTATCCGCAGACTGGTCTCGACAAAGCAGCGGTCGTCTTTGAGGCGCTCGCCGAGGCGGGAATTACCCGTTTCATGGCAGTATATGTCCCTGGCGTCTCGCCCGACGTTCCGTCGATTGGGCCGGTGCGCAGCGCGCGACTCTACTTTGTGCGCTGGGCCATGGGGATGCGTGGAATGTATATCCACGCTGGCGGCGCCCCCGACGCACTCAAACGCGCAAGTGAGGCGACGGAGATCATCGATGTGGACGCGCTGGCACGCTCTGGCGGCGCTTATTTCACCCGCGTCCGCACGCGCAAAGCACCGCACAATCTCTATACTAGCACGGCACTCCTCGACCGGGCCGCAGCGCGCTTCGGCAACGCCGCGATCAACGATCCCGAACTGGGCTTCCTGATCAAATCTGGCGCGCCACCGGATCAGCGCCCGGCAGCGCAGGAACTCAGCTACTATTTCATTTACCGCCAGGACAGCGTCGGCTGGACGTATGACCCCGCCAGCAACGTCTACCTGCGCCTGCGCCGCGGCAAACCGGCGATCGATGCCGCCACCGGGCAGCAACTGCGCGCCAGCAACGTCGTCGTCATCGAAGTGCAGGAGCGCCCTATCCCCGGCGACCCCAAAGGGCGCATCCAGCAGGACGTCATCGGCAGCGGTCCGGGGGTGCTGTTCCAGGACGGCGTGGCGCGTGAGATCACCTGGCGCAAGGAGTCCGAAGCTGCGCCGCTGCGCTTTTACCTCGCCGATAGCAGCGAAGCCGCGATGAGTCCAGGGCAGGTGTGGATTGCTGCGGTGCCGAAGCTGGATAATTTGACGGTCCGATAATGCCTCGAATGCGGCAACAGTTGGTTAAGAAAGCAGCACTTCCACGTCATAGTGACTACTGGCGTTTCCGTTTCTCGCGTCGCTCGACTGTTATTTCGGCGGTAACAGTTGCACTATTTGTAATTTTGTCGCTGATAGCAGCAGCGACACCTGCCTCGATTGTCTATCCAATTGAGTCAGCGCATTTCGGTGGGGATGGGTTTTGGCCGCCAGAGCATAATGGTGAACGCATATACCGCTGGACTAAAGGCCAGGCACAAGTTCATCTTCCGGGTTTGGAGGGAACATCGCTGTTGCGCGTCGCTGTGCAACTCTCCGCTCCGCAACAACCAGAGCAGGCGTCAGTTGCAGCGCTAGTTACGACTAATACTGGTTTACCTTTGCACTTCGACATTGCGTCAGAGTGGCGTACCTATCATTTTCTCATTAGGGCACAGCCATCAAACGTTCCAGCGTTCACCATCATTACTGATACATGGCGTTCTCCGGGGGATAGGCGCGATTTGGGCATTTTGTTAGGGCAGTTGCGGGCGATCCGTCTATTGCCGCCTCATGATCGCATCATCGTAGAAAGATGGCTATTTCTAGCATCTCTTGCCGCGCTTATAACCCTCATTTCGTGGCGTATACGACAGATTGGCTTTATAGTGGCTGCTCTAGCCCCAATCCTTGTACTCTTAGCACTGTGGGCGCCTGATCGTTTTATTCGTTTACTGCCTACGAATTGGTGCATTCCTGCGATTTTAATGCTAATAGCGCTCATTATCGAGAGCATACACCGCTATCAGCGAAATACTCCCCCAAAAAACTACGTTCTAGCCCCATTTTTGTTCGCATATCTGACCGCCGGATTATTTACTCAATTGAATTTTTTATCCATTATAAATCCAGTTTTTTTACAGGACTTCAATCACTACGAGAGAGCGCTTCAGGAAGCATTAAGTGGCAAAGGTCCGTATAATGATTTCATAATAGGATCCGCCTATCTCTATCCTCCACCGGCCCTTTTTGTTGTCGAGGTTTTTCACATTATCGATCCTTTTCTTCTCAGGGCGTCAGTTTATTCTGCCTTAAATGTGCTTCTCATGACCGTAATGATATACAAATTACCGCATATGTACGGGTATCAGATCGATCAGACCTGGTACTGGTACATCTTGTGCCTAGGATTTGCGCCATTTCTCGAGCTGTTGCAAGTAGGTCAGATTAACATGATCACCCTTTTCGGGATATTCGTTTTTTTCTATTTTACATCTTCACCATTTATCGGAAGTCTCGGCTTGTCTTTAGCCGTGATAACTAAGTTCTCTCCGGCAATGTTTTTAGTTTATCTTTTCGCCCGAAAGAGGTGGAAAAACTTCATTATTACAATTTTTGTATTAACACTTTTAGTGGCTGCAGGTCAATTTCGATACAAGACATCAATTCTCGAGTATTTCTCTATCATACAGTGGCTTACTGATCAATTTGTCATAAACAGCAACTCTCAATCTCTCGTTTCCAGAATATTTATGATGAATCATCAACTTCAATCGAAAGGAATTTTATTTATGGGTTTTCTAACAGATTATCGAGCTATTCAGCGGATTATCAATTTTTATATCGCAATCATTATAATTCTGACCAATCTTGTGCTATTCAGCGGAAAGTCTTCGAAAGAGCCTGCATTTATCATCACTGGTCTGGGAACGACTCTTCTCCCAAATATTATGTGGTATCACCACTATGTCTTTTTGCTGCTACCGATATTCGTGTGGGTATGCTGGAAAAAATTTGATAATGACGTAGTGAAGTGGTGCTTGACGGGATTGTTCATTATTCAAATTGACCGATTTCATCTGACTAATGGATTGCTGGTTCATGTTTTTGGACACGTTTCGATGATTTGGGTGCTCCATCAACAGATAACGGAGTTTATCGCCGCCAAGAGCAAGATCAGGGTGGCAAGATAGCTAAGCTGCACCTCGATGTAACTTGCCACTCTCCGGATAACAGACGACGCTTCACTCACAGCAACGCCTGATCAGCAGATATCCAGCTAGACTTCGAGCGCCGCGCGCTTTCTCATCACCGCGCTGCTGCTGGCATCGACGGCGGCGCTTCGCCAGTTTTCAGCAGTCGAATGGCGTAGAAGAGCTGATTGTCGGCACAGGTCGTCGTTCCTGGCGGCGGCTGGCGATCGCCGACGCACAGGGTCTGCGTGGCGGGATCCTCGGCGTAGGGAATGACGTACTGCGGTGTGATACCGACTTTGTCGATCTCGGCGCGCGTCGGGGTAAGCCAGTGGGCAAAGGTGATCCGCGCGCTGCTGCCGTCGCTCAGGTGGTAAATGTTCTGCACTGATCCCTTGCCAAACGTCTTCTCGCCAATCAGAGTGACATTAGGGCGGCTGTCGCGCAAGGCGCCAGCGACGATCTCGCTCGCGCTGGCGGAACCGCCGTTGACCAGCACCACGATGGGGACATCGAAGGCGCGAATGTCACCGCCAACCGTGCGGATTTCGGTGATTTCGCCTTTGCTGTTCTGCTCGTAGAGCGCCACGCCATCGTACAGCCGTCCAAGCACAGCGCGCGCCTGGTCGAGAAAGCCGCCGGGATTGTTGCGCAGATCAAGGATAATGCCGTTCGGCGCCTGTGGCAGCAACTCGCGGAGCGCCCGATCAAACTCAGGAACGGTGTTGGCTTTGAACTCGATGATCCGGATGTAGGCGATCCCGCCGTCGACCGGTTGGGCCTCGATGCTAGGCACCACAATGTCGGCGCGCGTCAATGTTATGTCAAATACCTGCTCTCCTCGCCGGATGGTCAGGCGCACCTGCGTGCCCGCCGGTCCGCGGATTTTTGCTGCCACCTTCACCGCTGCTTCGTTGACGTCGAGACCAGCAATCATTGGCGCGACTGGTTCGCCGTCGATCGCCACGATCTCATCGTCCTGCTTAAGACCGGCAGCATCGGCAGGCGCCCCTTTGATCGGCTTGTAGAGAAACGCACGTCCGTCGGTGATCCGCAAATACGTGCCAATGCCGCCCATCCGCCCCTGCATATGCTCATTTGTCTGTGACGCTAGCTCCGGTTCCTGGTAGACGGTGTACGGGTCATCGAGCGATGCCAGCATGCCGGTGATCGCCCCACGGATCATGCGGGTGTGGTTGATCTTGTCGCGTCGATAGAACTCAGCCTCGACCAGATTCCACACTTCCCAGAACACGCGAAATTGTTGCCGCAGCGGCGGCGGCGTCTCCTGGTTGGCGATCAGCCCCGGACCGATGGCTGGAACCAGGCGTGTGAGCGAGATGCTGTCGGCGAAGATGGTCGCGCAGACCCAACCGCCAACGAACCCTGCCAGCAGAAGCAGAAATGCGGTGGCAAGGTGACGAAGGAACCGGAAACGGGCGGACATGGCGACACTCCTGGGATGCCTGACGGATTGCGCTGGTGCACGGTGCGTGATAGCACACAGACTAGCACGGATCGGGACGGATTTTGACGGATTGGGCGGCGCCGCTATCCAAGCTCATACATGATGATCGCCGTGGCTGCAATGGGCGCTGTTTCAGCGCGCAGCGTGCGCGGACCGAGCGACACGCTCATGATACCATGTCGTTCAGCGCAACGGTGCTCATCGTCGGTCAAGCCGCCCTCTGGTCCGCTGAAGATGCCCAATGTCGCCAGCGATGCGTTGCGGCGCAGAGCACGCAGCGCCTCTGCAAGCGGTGTGGCGTTGTCACCTTCCCACAAGAGCAGGGCAGGGGAGTGGGGAGTGACGTGGGCACACGCCTCATTGAAGGTGAGCACAGATGTCAGACGCGGAAGCCGACCGCGCCGCGACTGTTCGGCAGCCTCACGAATGATCCGCCGCCAGCGCGCGAGCCGACGTTCGTCGGGAGCAGCGTCGATGCTGCGCGCGCAGAGGGTCGGGACGAATGTCGCCGCTCCCAGTTCGACTCCTTTCTGCAGCGCCCACTCGAACCGTTCCGCCCGAATAATCGGCAGGTACACCGTCAGCGCCAGGCGCGGCTCGCCGCCAGCAGCCTCGCGCGACTCGATACACCCATTGACCGTGCCGCGCCGATCAACAGTCTCCAACGCAACAGTGTACTGCCACCCCTCGCCATCGAGCAGAACGATGCGGTCACCGCGCCCCAGCCGCAACACGTTCGCCAGTTGATGCCCCAGTTCGGGATCGAACAGGCGCACCCGCTCTGCGTCGAACGCCGAAGGATCGACAAAGAAGCGGTAGGTGTTGCTGTGCACAGTATCACGTGGACGGCGAGGCATGCGTTATAGTTTGCGATGCACCAGCGCCACCCAGTCGCCGTCTTGACGGCGCGAGACCGCCTCCAGGCCGACAGCAGCGTAGGCGGCGACCACATCAGGCTCACGGTCGGCAACAATCCCTGAACTGATCAGGATCCCGCCAGGACGCAGCGCTACAACAAAATCGGGAGCGACTTCCACCAGCACCCTGGCGATGATATTGGCGACGATCAGATCGAACGGCAGCAGCGTCTCGTTAGGCAACGACACCGGCAACAATGGAGGCAATGCGGCATGGCTGTCGGTTTTGGGGTGTAGCCAGTGCCCCAAAGACGCACCGCGCCCCAGGCTGCCTTCCGCAACAATAATCCTGTCCGTCATATCATTCAGCGCCACATTCGCCCGTGTCGCCGCGACCGCAATCGGATCTGTGTCGAGCGCCAGCACCCGTGCTGCTCCCAGACGCGCCGCCGCGATCGAGAGAATGCCGGAACCGCATCCCAGATCGAGCACGTGCATCCCCGGCGCCACATGGCGCTCCAGCTCAATCAGACACAATTGCGTCGTCGGGTGCAGGCCGGTGCCGAACGCCATCCCGGGGTCAAGGCGCACAACCAGGTCATTCGGCAGCGGCTGGTAGTCCAGCCAGGACGGTACAATGACGATACGCGCCCCGATCCGCTGGATGGAGTAGTACCGTTTCCAGGCGTTGGCCCAGTCTTCCTCTTCGATCTGCCGGACTTGCAGCGGACCGACCGGGCGGATCATGCCCAGCAGCCATAGCCCCTGTTCGATGCGTGCGCGCGTTTCTTCGGCAGAGTCGTCAAGCGCCAGGTAGGTGCGCACTGTCACCGGACGCGCCGGATCGTACTGGTACTCCGGACCGTCTTCGCCGGGGATGATCGGCGGCTCAATCGCTACGCCGCCATTGTAGCCGTAACGCGCCAGCAATTCGCTGACCGGTTCGACTGCTTCGCTGTCACAAGAAACCGAGAGTTCCAGCCACGTCACAGATTCGGTTTGTCTATCACTTTCCATCGCGTGCCCTGCGGCGTATCTTCGAGCGCGACGCCGAGTTCCGCCAGGCGATTGCGCACCATATCGGCAAGCGCGAACTGTTTTGCTTTGCGCAATTCGCTGCGCACCTCCACCAGCAGCTCGATGAACGGCGTCGCCTGCTGAATAACCGGACGCTGTGCCATTAGCGTCAGCCCCAATACATCGATCAACTCGCGGAATGTCGCCTGCGCCTCGGCAAACGGCGCACCGCCGACACCCGCATCACGCGCCGTGTTGATCGAACGCACCAGCTCGAACAGCGCCGCCAGCGCTCCTGCTGTGTTGAAGTCGTCGTCCATTGAAGCGATGAACCGCTCGCGCGCCGTTCGCGCCGCTGCCAGCAACACCTCGACCGCCGGGCCAGTTTCGATTGTCCCGATCGGCGGCTCAAGCGCCGAGCGCAGGCGCGCCAGTTTGCGCTCCTGGTCGGCAGCAATTTCTTCTCCAAACGCCAGCGGGCTGCGGTACGAACCGGAGAGCACCGTCAAGCGCAGCACATCAGGGTGATAACGCGCCAGAAACTCGCGAATCGTCACGACATTGCCGAGCGATTTTGACATCTTCTCCAGCTTGTACGTGCCATCCGCCAGACGGGTCTGGATCTGGAGCATACCATTGTGCATCCAGTAGCGCGCGAATGGCTTGCCGGTGAGACTCTCGGTTTGGGCAATCTCATTCTCGTGGTGCGGGAAAATCAGATCGGTTCCGCCGCCGTGAATGTCAATTTGCTCGCCGAGGTGCGCCAGGTTCATTGCCGAGCACTCAATGTGCCAACCGGGACGCCCTGGACCCCACGGGCTATCCCAGAACGGCTCACCCGGCTTTGCCGCCTTCCAGAGCGCAAAATCCGCCGGGTGCTCCTTGCGCTCATCGACGCTGATGCGATTGCCGGCAATCATCTCATCGAGACTGCGCCGCGAGAGCTTGCCATAGTCAGGAACGGTCGAGACGCGGAAATAGACGTCGCCATTGACCACATACGCATGCCCAGTTTCGATCAATCGGCTGATGAAGCGCTGAATCTCCGGCATCGTCTCGGTTACACGCGGATAGACGTGCGCCCGTTTGACATTCAGCGCCTCCAGATCTTCCAGAAACTCGGCAATGTACGTTTCGGCGAGTTCCTTTGGATCGCGTCCGAGTTCTTTCGCTCGATTGATGATCTTGTCGTCCACATCAGTGAAATTGACGACGTGCCGCACGGCATAGCCGCGATACTCTAGGTAGCGCCGCACTACATCGAAGACAATCGCCGACATCGCGTGCCCGATATGCGCCCGGTCGTACACAGTCACACCGCAGACATACATTTTCACTACGCCGGGTTCGAGAGGCTCGAACGGCTCAAGCGTGCGCGTCAATGTGTTATAGATGCGAATGCTCATATGCGTTATATCCCGTCACCGGCTACATAGCCATACTCATCGATTTTGCCGTTCCCATCTGTATCACCGAGCGCCGACCAGCACTGCGATGAAAGCGCATCTTCCTCGACGTGATGTTTGAGGTGATGGTTGGTCGCAATTTCGAGTTCGGTCAGGCGTTCTTCGAGTTCCAGCACCTTGGCGCGCAGGCTACGCAGCATTTCGCCTTCTGGATCAGGCAGGTGCTCGACGCGGCGCGTTTCGCCGGTGCGCGGATCGCGCTGCGCCACGATGCGCGCCGGAACGCCGACAGCCGTTGCGTGGGGAGGCACATCCTTTACCACCACCGCGCCGCCGCCGATCCGCGCACCCTCGCCAATTGTAACAGCGCCAAGCACAATCGCGCCGACGCCGATCACCACGCCGTCGCGCACTGTCGGATGGCGTTTGCCGCGTTGCTTTCCGGTCCCGCCGAGGGTCACCCCTTGATAGAGGGTCACCCAGTCGCCGATCTCGGCAGTTTCGCCAATAACCACGCCCATCCCGTGGTCGATGAAGAAGCCGCGACCGATGACCGCTCCTGGATGGATTTCGATGCCGGTGAGGAAGCGGCTGATCTGCGAGATCAGCCGCGGAATGAACGGCACGCCGCGTCGCCAGAGGGCATGCGCTAGGCGATGGAACAGAATGGCGTGCAATCCGGGATAGAGCAACACCTCCGCCAGATTGCGCGCTGCCGGATCATTGAGGAAAATTGCGCGAATATCGTCACGTATGATGCAGAGCAGATTATCTTTGTTTCTAGACATACAAAACCTCCCGTTCGACGGTCAATCGAAGCGCGTCAGGCAGATCAGGGGCGTCATTTATGCAAAAATGACGCCCCTAGCGACAGATACAGGTCTGCACGACGAACCCGACCGACTGGCGGCGGGAGGTCTGGAGAAAGGTATGAAAACGCCCGCTATGAGGGCGTAGATAACTCCGATCAAGACTCGCTAGCACCTGTCTCGCTCTTCTCACTCTTCGACGAGCCATTGCTGCCAACGCTCGCGCTGTCACTCTTGCGGCTGTCGGTGATATACCAGCCTGAACCCTTGAAGATAATGCCCACCGGTTGGAAGACCCGGCGTACCGTACCTTCTTTGCCGCAGCGACAAACCCGCAGCGGCTCATCCTTGAATGACTGGAATTGCTCGAACTGCGCACCGCAAGCGTCACAGGCGTACACGTAGGTAGGCATATCCGTCAGGACCTCCTGGCATTGAGTGATGTAAACGTCATTTGTCTCTTATTGTAGTCGATCTGTTGAGGATGATCAAATAGGGGAATGTAGGAGTTGTGTTAGAGCTTCCGTCACACATCAAACACGTTTGGACAATTGTCAAGCGCCATCGACAACTTCCGCTGAAGCGGCAAACTGAGCATATGAGCAACGAACTGATACCCCGTAAGCAAAGCGCGGCGGGCGCTGCGGCGCTAGGCAAGTTCGCAAGCATATGAGCGACGAACCAATACCCCGCAAGCAAAGCAGCGCCTAGCATACGAGATCAGGGTAGCACATTCAGACAATGTACCAGAATGTCGCATTGCCCGCCGACCAGGCTGCCAAATGCCTGACTTGGGGTGTGGATCCGGCGACCCCGCAGGTCGATGTCTGACCGCTTACGTTATCCGACGATCAAGCCGTCCCCAGATGAAGCCAGCGATTGTCAGCAGCCCGAATACCATGACGACTACGAGATCATGGGGACCGAGGACGACGTGCGTCCGATCAACGGTCAGGTAGGAGTGGAGTAACACAAGCGCCGGAATGGCGCCAGCCGTTGTGATGACCATCCAGAGCCCGTGCGGACCATATCGCCACACGCCATAGATGGCCATTCCGAGCCCCAGGAGCGTTGGAAGCAGTCCAAGCCCGAATCCCACAAATCCCATGCCGAGGAATGTACCGGCAATCGACCAGTAGAGCGTCCGCCCTGTTAATTGCATGACATCATCCTTATGTACAGCTTTTTACCCATTGCCAGCCCGCAAACCATCTTCTTGCCGAGATGCTGAGATTACACGACCAACTGCCGTTGACATTGAGTGTTTCAAATTCGTGAAGGTTGCAAGAGGTTGTCCGATGTTTGATTGCCTCTTCGAATTTGTGATCGTGCTAGAAAACTGACTTGTTTGGTTCTGAAGATGTACGTTCTCACAGATTCCTTCCTCCCCTATTTAGGCCTGGAAAACATTCTCCGGTCAGAGGTGTGTGACTCATATATCCTCTGACCAGAGTTACGACAAGGTTTCCCTGTCATTTGGTAAGCGTTACCTGTGCCGCCAGATCGAGCCACTTTTCGGACGGCAAATCACCTGCCACGGTGATTATCAGACCGTTCTGGATCCATAGAACCCGATTGGGAAAGTCACCACCCATTATTTGAAATTGCGCCAGGATGAGCGACTGATCGGCACGATTGCCACCGATGAGACAGTCCACTCGCAGGTCATACGGCGGCATTGGCGGGCCGCCGCCTGCCCAGCGCTGACGAGCCAGCGAGGGGAGTCCCAATCCCTGAACATTGCCCTCCATAGCCACAATGTCTTGCCACTAATAGCCCGCTGGCAAATAACCTGGGACGGGGAAATCCTCGCCATTGGGAAGCATCATCCGGCTGCATGGCGCCGGTACGGAGAAAGCGGACTCCTCGATCATCGCCCATCGCTTCTGCGGGAGATCAACCAGGTACGCTTCATAGCTTCTATCACCTGCTTCTGTCAATGGTGACCGCCCATTATGATCCAAAACCTTAACAGCCAAAGGATGCAATGCTGTCCGTTGCTCGAACGAAAATCCCAACCAGGCAGCCAATACCGCGCGTGCTTCGGGCGCAGCCACGATCATTCCCAGGAGGAGCATCAGCGCTATGCTGCCCGTCAGCGCCCACCGAAGAGGTTGCGACGACCACAGAGATACGTAGAACCGCTTTGACTCCTGGTATGAGTGCGTGGTTTGCCATCGCTTTTGCTTCAGTGTAGTAACTAGGCGTTCTTCCAATTGTTGCTGAAACGAGGGATCGGACTGAGGGAACGTGCTGGCCAGATGGGTGCAAAAGATGAAAGTTAAGGACCAAATTATGAGCGATAGAGAAAATCCAGGCGGCAAAAGAACTCGTATGTCGCCATTCAAACTCGTCAATGTTCTCAATTGCCTTCAGAAAAGTCTCAGCAACGAGGTCCTCAGTATCTTGAGTCTTTCCCACGCGATAGCTTATATAAGCATAAAGCTTGGGAGAATAGTGATCGTACAGACGCTTGAATGCCTGCAGATCGCCTCGGGCGATTGCTATCCACTCCTGTTCCTGTTCGGCGTTCATCAGTAGGTCTCTGGTCGCTATCTTCAATCAGGTGCAATATTCTCTTTGTCTATAACAACACCATACTCCTCGAAATACTGCGACGATGTGCCGGTCGCTGGAGAAAGTGCGAGGGTATTGTTCAAAGAAGGTTGTCCGGCTGCGGACTGCGCTGCCGCTGGCACGGAAGACCAGCGGCTGTCGCCCGCGCTACGTGATTTGGAGATTGGCAAAGGTCGCTTTCGCGCAGGAGAGGAGCGAGTCAAGTCGAGGCCCTGGACGGTCAGCAGCGGCATACGAAGCGAGTTGGTGGTCAGTGTCAGCGGCATAGGAATCTTCATTGAACAGACGTTCGCAACCCTGTGTGCGTATGATACGGCAAACTCATACACAATGCAACCTAGAGGAGCGAACCATGTCTTCGATGAGCCTGTTTAGCGGGATCGAGCACATCAACACGAAACCGCGCCTGGACAACAAGAGTTTTACGGCGATGTTTGGCAGCATGACAGTCGATCTGACGCGCCAGCCCCTGGAACCCGGCGATCACACGATCAGCACCTTTGCCATGTTTGGCGCCGTAACGATTCGCGGGCCTGCAAACATCGGGTTGCACATCGATGGCGGAGCGATAATGGGAGACACGAGCTACGAATAGCGCACAGCGGACAACCGGCTCTTCTCGTCCACCGGTCTCGCGGAGGTCGAATTCGAGACATCGCCGGTGCGACTGCGCATGACCGCCACGGCAATCCTTGGTTCGGCACGAATTGTCCGCGTGGCGGGCGTTCAGGCGCAGGAAACAAGTGCGGAAGCGCTGCCGGAGTCGCCCGACATCGCCGGTTCATATGAAGGTGAGACCCGGCGAATTGCCAGCCTGTGACGTGTCTGGGGTTTACTGATCGGTCGTTTCGACCAGCGACTCATCGGCCAGGTCGAGCGGCGCCTGATCCCCCAATCGGTTCACGAGCGCCTGATAGGTTTCACGGCGCATGCGGCGATAGACTTCGCGGGCAATGCGGAGATCAAGCACGGCTGCACGGCGTCGCCGTTCACACTCGGCGACATCGTTGATGGCGCATTCGAGCGTCTCGCACGACTGAAGGATCTCAGCCAGGCGTTGCTCTGCGAAGGGCAACGTTGCGGCTTCGAGCGACAGGACGGCGTGCAGACGACGCATATCTTCGAGGAGTTCGGCTGGCGTGCTATCGGCCTCTGCGCCGCCACGAGAAATGAGACGGATGGTTGGTGTTTCGGCAGTGCCATAATGCTGTATAAGCTGGCGCAACGTCTGCTTATACAGGCGCCGCGCCGCGATCTCGCACGCCCAGCGCCGGGCAAGCGCCGCACGCCACGCAGCGATTGCTTCTTCACTCACATGGTAACTGGTTGTCATCTGTTGGTGGGTGACGCGATGCGCATCGAGCAACGCCTCGATTTCGGGCGCGTCCTTATAATGACGTTCGAGGATGGCGATCAGTTTTGCTGAGTCGGCGATAGCATCGTGGGGAGAGGGAAGGGTCGTCATACTACAGGCTCCTGTCTATCACCTTGCTATCCAATCATACCCCGCCCCTCTGGAACGGTCTATAGTACGTGCGTCCCGTCGCGCTGTGGGAGTATTTCTTATTGCCCTGACGTACTGATGCATCTTGGGACAACAGCGCATCTGCATTATACGCAAAAATACGGAAATTTGATCAGGCGGCGGGATAGGGGAGGGCTCCCAATGAGAGAGTTTTTCAGGTGCGAGGGGCGTTTTCGGCATCCTGACGCCTGTTCGCCCCTCATCCCCACTGCCCCCTTCCTCTCAAGTGGAGGCTTTTTCGAGTGCGAAGCGGGTTTGCCGCATCTTGACGCTTGTTTGCCCTCATCTCCCTGCCCCCTTCTCCCACCAGGGGAAAAGGAGGATTGGGGCGTCCTGTTGCCTGAGACGGGCAATGCGACGGCAGGGATTGCTAAAAAATCCACCCTTGCGAGAGGTTTGAGACCTATCCCTACCCCACCATTTGCCGACAGACCTGCCTCCTACCAATCGTGGTGCAATGCCTCAAAACTGAGCGGATTGCGATTCACGCCGCGTTCCCACACCTCGTAGTGCAGGTGTGGACCGCTCGACTTGCCAGTGGAGCCGACATAACCGATGAGCTGCCCGCGCACGACAGGTTGACCATCGACAACGGCATAAGAGTCGAGGTGGGCGTAGGCTGTTTTGTAGTGAAAGTTCTCAATCGCAAGATAGTTGCCGCCGGGCCAGGTGTTCGGTCGCACGCGGGCGATACCGTCGTGAGTGGCGTACACCGGCGCATACCAGGTGCCCTGCGGATCGGCTTTGCCATCGCCATTGCTGTCAATTGCCAAATCAATGCCGCCCCAGACGCTGGCGGGCGCATGCGAGCCGACCCCGTATCCCTGCGTAATCACCGTGCGAGGGTTCCGCAGCGGATTGCCAGACGGTCGTTCAGTCGCGCGTTGTGGAACGAAGGCAGCTCTCAGGCTCTGCTGCGCAGCGCTCTGTGTCGTAAGCGTCCCGCCTCGCCAAAAGCTCAGCTGCACCGGAGGTTGCCGGGTCTGTTGGACGAGAAAGCCGATCCCGATCAAGGCCAGAACGAGGAGAACCAGTCGCTCTCGACTCAGAGTCATTGCCTCGCCTGCAACGCACGCCACTCAGCAACCAGACGGTTGACCGTATCAATGTAGAGAGGAACATTATTTTCGACGGCTGGCGCGTAGATTGGCACAATCTCTTCAACGGTATGAATGCCGCGCCACTGGACGTACTCAACAGCAATCAGGCGATACCAGTCTTCAATCCCCTCCTCCCAGCTTGCGTAATCGCGAAACCTGCCATAACACGTGCGGTATCCAGCGCAAATGATATTGCCAATGTTGTGGGTCGTGCTGCCGTCCGGTTTCCGCCCTGCCCATCCTGGTGCAGTGCCAGCCCCCGACTCGTGAATGAAAAACGCTAGGGCATAGGCAGGATCAATGCCATACCGGATGCCGAGCTCCACCCATGTAGCGCCGGTGCCCGCAGCCGGAGACCGCCACTCTGCAAGGATACGGTCGATCTGCTGCGCCGAAAGGCTTGGCGGCCCGAGCACTGAATGCTGACCGGCGGGCACGGGCAACGAAGAGGACTGCGCAATCATCTGCGCCTGAATGATCTGTTTGCGGGCCGTACAGCCGGGCGCGGCGCAGATACGCAACTCGGCGCCATCCCACAATCGAACAAGCGCCAGAACGACGAGACTGACGATACATATAGCGAGCAACCGCCAGGGGAACTCCTGGCGCCAGCTCGATCGGCGCAACAGTGCCGGACTGCAGACGGGAGATGCGACGACCAGTTCCGTGAGGAACATATCGCGCCCGCCATCGTCGATAGCGAAGGGAGTGTCTGGTACGAGCGGTTCTTCCGCAAGCGGCGCCGCAAACGACGAAATGGCAGGCAGGCGTTCCCGAACGCGAACGTGAGCGCTCACGCCGTCGATGCTTCGGCTCAGTCCTTGAGGAGTCACACGTGGGTGTTCCTGAACGTGAGTGCGACGCTCATTGAATCGGCGCTTCTTGACAACGATCAACGGATCGTCGAACGGGTCGTACGACTGAGCAACCGGCTTGGAAGGACGTTCCGGCAGACGACAATCCGTCTGCCGTGTGGAGCGCAGGTCACGGCGGCGCTCTGCATACTTCTCTGTCTCACTATTGTTCATGGAAGCGCGGACGCGATCAACCGCGCCTGTTCTGCAGGCGTCGGCAGGCGGAATTCGCCGTCTCGGTTCAGATAGACAATCCGCTCACGTCGAATATCGAGCAGCAGATCGAGCAATGCATCGCCGTCGACATCGCTGAGGCCAATGATGACCGGTGTCAGGTGTTCGTCGGCGCCAAACAGGTACGGGCCGGTGATTGAACGTACCCGTGAGGGATCACCACCCGGCAATTCCAGCACCACTACTTGCCGGTCGAGATTCATGGCAATCAGGTGCGTCGGCTGACCGGCTGCTTCGCCGTGACCAACGAACGCCTGCACGTGCATCGTGCGCGGATACCCATAGCGGATGTCATCGATCAGCACATTAATGCGTCCAATTAACGCGCCCACGAGCGCGTACACGACCAGAGCGCCCGATATCAGGGCTGCGCCGTACAGGAGCGCGTGCATCGCTCGTGGAACCTGCCGGTTGCGACTCCAGATCCGACGACCAGTGTGCATAGTTCGGCTCGTCACTGCCATCATGCGCCTCCTCGCCTGTTCAGACGACAACAAATATGCCACACCCGCCGCCGCGTTGGCTGCGGGCGTGGGGAGGTTGCCGTCCCGCTGCGATTGAGATGAGGCCATGATACCAGAACAAAAGTTCTACGTCAAGACGCATTTCCTCCCTAATGAACTGGCTCACGCGCCAGCGCGGGATGCAGGCGGGTCGACGCCAGCCAGGCTTCGACGGCTGCAACTGGCAGAATGCCGCGCTCCGTCACGATTCCTGAAAGCAGTTCGAGCGGCGTCAGATCAAAGTAGCGATTGCGGATATACACATTCTGGGGCGCTTCAGCCCAGATCTCGCTGCGTGGATGGTCAAGCTGCTCCAACTGACGAAAGCCGGGAAGCAGGAACTTCTCGCTGCCGCACAATGCATAGAATGCCACCCCTTTGACATGCGCCGCCAGCGCCATGCCATAGGTGCCAACCTTATTGACCAGCCCGGAGGTGCTCAACATATCGGCGCCGACAAGCACTAGTTGGGCGTGCGCGATATGGGCTGGCAACTCAGCATCGATAACCAGTTGGGTAGGAATGCCATAGTCCGCCAGGATGGCAGCCGTCTGCCGCCCCTCGAGGATCGGGCGCGACTCACCGCAGACGACACGGAAGCGGCGGCCTGCACGTTGCGCATGGCGCAACGCGTGCTGAACCGTTGTGCTATACGACAGCGTCACAATCGTAATCCCATCGGAAATAAGCGCCAGCGCGCCCTCAGCAACGTGCAGCGCGTGCTGACGCAACTGATGTTTGAACTCCTCGGTTGTTTCCGCAACCGCACGCAGCAGGTCGTGCCGCGTCTGTTGATCCTCAATAGCCCACAGGACACGATTGACCAAATTGACCAGCGGCGCCATTACCGGTTGCGCGCGAATGAGCGACCATCCGAAATCACACAGATTGCGGCGAAACTCCTGCGGTGGCAGCGATCCGAGCGCCTCTGCGCGACGCATCATCAGATCAGCGGCGCGTTCGGCGATTTGAGCCGCACCCTGGCGATTATCGACTGCTATTTCTGCAACTGGCTCCACGACCTGAACCCCTCACAAGACTTACGACCAGGAATAGTGGTCCCATTATCGCACATGCTGACAACGTGTGTACAGCCATGCCTGCGCGGCGGAAGCGCACATCGCGCCGCGAGGAGAGGCATCCGCCCACAAGACGCACTTCAAGGCGCTGGCAATTGATTCGCCGATTGCGAAGCAAGGCACGCATTCACCAGCGCTTCAAGACGATCCACGGCAAACGGTTTCGCGATGTAGGGATTGCCGGTTTGCGCCAGGCGTGCCTGCGTCGATGCGGTGATGGTGTCTCCGGTGATGAAAATGATGCGTTGCGCCAGATGCGGATCACGCTGCTTGATATGCTGATACAGCTCGAAGCCGGTCATGCCTGGCATCTTAACGTCGGTCAGGATGAGATCAAACGATTGCCGAGCAATAGCTTCGAGCGCCGCTTCGCCGCTGGCAACCGTGGTCGGGCGATGACCGAGGTCGGTCAGCAAACGCGCCAGCAACGCGCTCACCGCTTCCTCGTCATCAACGACCAGAATTGCAGCGCCGCTGTTTGTTTCTTCCGCTTCCGGCTCTTCTGCAACGGCGGCAGGCGATGGAGCGTCGGAGTTGCCGGACGCCATGTCGGACGCATCGGCGAGCGGCAGTTCGACATACATGGTCGTGCCAACGCCTACCTCGCTTTCCGCCCAGATGCGTCCGCGATGTTCCTGGACGATGCCGAAGCAGATCGACAGACCAAGCCCTGTTCCCTGACCAACTGGCTTAGTGGTAAAGAACGGATCGAAGATGCGGCTCAGGTTGCGGGGTGCAATGCCAACGCCAGTATCGCTCACAGCGATACGAATACACGACTCTTCATAACCGCTCTCGCTGATCCGCCGTTCAACGGAGGTGCGCAGAGTCAATACGCCCCCGCCGCCACGCTCGACCATCGCTTGGTGCGCATTGTTAATCAGGTTGAGAAATACCTGCTGCAACTGGTGAGGATCGGCGACCGTTGGCGGCAAGTTGGGGTCAAAGTCGGTCACGACGGTGATATTATCGACGCGCAACTGGTAGGCGCGCAAGGTCAGCGTACTCTGCACCACCTGATTAATATCGACAAGCGTGCGCTGCGGCTTGTGTTCACGGGCGAACATCAGCAGATTCTGCACGATGCGCGCGGCGCGTTCCGCCTGAGTATTAATATGCTGCAGGTCTTCACGAACGCCCGGCGGCAGGGTGGTGTCGCGGAGCATGAGCTGCGTATAGCCGCTGATGCTAGTCAGCGGATTGTTCACCTCGTGCGCGACGCCAGCGACGAGTTGACCAATGGCAGAGAGTTTTTCAGCCTTGATGAGCTGCTCCTCTAGGCGACGGCGCTCAGTTAGATCACGCGCAATGCAGTGGATTGCCTCAGAGCGATCGCCATCGTGCATTAACCGCGCGCTGACCTCGAGCACCACTGCCTCTTCGTCGCGGCGCCTGAGCTGCAGCTCAAATGGCGGCACGACCTGTCCCCGAAGCACGCTGCCAAGCAAACGTTCAACTGGCGCCCACGCATCGTTGAAGACAAGGGTGCGCAGCGGACGACCGATCAGATCGTCCCTGGCGTACCCTGTGATTGTAGGACCAACTTTGTTGATACTGCGGATGTTTAGCTGGCGATCAAGGGTAAAGATCAGGTCGTTCGCGTTGTCGAATAAATCACGATAACGCGCCTCGCTCTGTTTGACCTGTTGGTAGAGGCGGGCGTTTTCGATAGCAATAGCGGCATAGTCGGCGAGCGCTGAGAGAAGATACTGATCATTTTCACTGAACGTGCGTTCCGAATGCTGATTGTCGACGGCAAGCACGCCAATCACCTGATTGCCGACCATCAGCGGCACCTGCAGAATGGCGCGCACCAGAAAGCCGGTGATCACTTTCAGTTGCGTCCCAACGCTGGCTTTGTCGAGACGGATTGGCTTGCCGGTGCGAATAACCTGTCCGGCAAGACTATCGTCAATCGGCATGCGCAATCTCTGCGCGCGCTGCTCACCAAGATTTTTTGCAGCGCGCAGGTACAGCTCGTTGGCGTTGGGGTCGCGCAGCAGCAGAAACCCTTCTTCAGCGCGCGTAATGTAAACTCCGGCTTCAACAATGCGCACCAGCAACTCCTCGAGATCGAGCAGCGAACTGACCGACTTGCCAATGGAGTACAGAACAGTCAATTCCTGGACGCGCTGGCGCAGATTACGCGTCAACTGCTCTTTTTCTCGCTTGAGACGCCGTTCACGCAGCGCCTGATCGATCACGGCCTGCGCTTCCGTCTCGCTGAAGGGCTTAATCAGATAGTTGCGCGCTCCCAAGCGGAACGCTTCAACCGCAATGGCTTCCGACCCGTGCGCCGTCATTAGAATGACGGGAACATCGTATCCCTCTTGAGCGATTAGGCGCAACAGATCAAGACCGCTGACATCAGGAAGTTGCAGGTCTAGCAGTATCAGATCGGGGGTATGCTGACGTAGGCAGTTGAGTCCTTGCCGACCGGTGTGCGCAATGATGGGGGTATAGCCGAGCTCCGGCAGTACATACTCAGCAAGCATCGAGCAGATCTGCTTGCTGTCGTCGATGATTAAGATTTCTTCCATCAGTCAGCCATCGATCCTAGCGTTGCGGAGGCGGCCAAATCATTACGCACTCCTTTTCATTATACCGCATGTGCCGTCATGCGCCAACCGACGGAGGCGCGTCTACTACCGGTGATCAAGACTAAGCAGTTTCTTATGGAGATCTAACATTTGGTTTACATGTCGGGTGCATACTGTCATGCTGGGAGATACGACGCGAAGGAGGTCGCTCTATGGAGCGTGGAACGAAATACGCACTGGCATTCGGCGTCATCGTTACGCTACTCATCGGTGCGCTAATTGGCGCACTGGCTGGCGGCGGCGTCGCCTGGTACGTAACGCAGCAACAGATTGAGCGCATTGCAGCGCAGCCATCGAGTCCGTCACCCATCCCGGCATCGATGCCCACGCCAACTGCCGCTCCTCAGGCAACCACTGCGCCTCTGCCGACGATTGCGCCCGCGCCGACAGCGGCGCCAGCCGCACCTTCAACCACCTCTCCGATAGTCGCGGTAGTGCAAAAGGTATCGCCAGCGGTCGTCACGGTAGTGAACACTCTAGCGCCTGGCTCGCAGGGATCGCCATTGCTTGGCGACCTGCCATTTCCGCTGCCGGATCGACCCGGCGGACTGGTGCGCCGTGGCAGCGGTTCGGGAGTGATTATCAGCCAGGACGGGTATATTCTCACGAATAATCACGTGATTGAAGGGCACCGTTCCCTATCGGTGATTTTTTACGACGGTTCACGCCGTGATGCACGCCTGGTCGGCGCCGATCCGCTGATGGACCTGGCCGTGCTCAAGGTTGATGGTTCAGTACCCGGTGTGGCGGTGCTAGGCGACTCTGACGCGCTGCAGCCCGGCGAAACAGTGATCGCCATTGGCAGCCCCCTCGGCGATTTTCGCAATACGGTGACCGTTGGGGTCGTGAGCGCGCTGAACCGCTCGCTCGGCGCCAATGCGCCTGAAGGGTTGATCCAGACCGATGCTGCGATTAACAGCGGCAACAGCGGCGGACCCTTGATCAATCTGCGTGGTGAGGTAGTCGGCATCAACACACTAGTCGTGCGCGGGAGCGGTTTAGGGACGGCGCCGGTGGAAGGGCTTGGATTCGCTGTGCCGAGTTCGATTGCCAAGCGGGTGAGCGAACAGTTGATCGCCAATGGCAAGGTCGTCTACCCGTTCCTTGGCGTGCGCTTCGGCACCATTGATGCCATCATGGCGCTTGATAACAACCTGCCGGTCAACGCCGGCGCCCTGATAGCCGCTGTCGAGCCAGGCGGCCCGGCTGCGCGCGCCGGTTTGCAGGCTGGCGATATCGTTACTAAAGTCAACGGCAAGCCAATCGGTCCGGGGCAGTCATTGCGCGCCCTGCTACTGGAATACAAGCCGGGAGACGTGGTTACACTCGACGTGTTGCGCAACGGTGCGCAACTGTCGCTCAACGTAACGCTGGGGACGCGACCAGATTGATTGAGTGACGAGTGA
>JANXAL010000054.1 GCA_025062325.1 Roseiflexus sp. | reverse complement strand
CTCCATCCGAACGTCTTCGGGCGGAATGTAGTAAGTTGGCGGGTGACTCGTCTCCAGTACCCGCAGCGCCCGGCGGGTGTCAGCGATCGTGACGCCGCCAAACACGACCCGCACGCGGCGCGAGGTCGGTTCAACCCGTGGTGGGCGCGGATAGTCCCAGACCGACTCCTGCCCTGGACCCGGGGGAATGCGTTGCACCGGTCTCATGATGCGCTCCTTGCTGAAACGGCGGGAACAGCCGCCTGTTCCTCGGTCGGTTGCAGCGTCATCCGCGCGGCTGCAACTTCCTCGACCCGCGAGCGGCTCCAAGGCATTGGATGATACTGAACATTAAGCCAGGGTTGCACAAAGTCGCTATAGTGACGACTGCCCGGATGCCCGGATTGACCGGTTGGTTGAATGCTCTGACTGCGATCCCAGTCAGCCGTGTCGCAGATCTGTCGGTACGACGGTGCAATGTAGAACGGCGGACCGGCGAACTCGCGCGGCAGGTATCCCATGTTCACCGTATCGAGATCACCGCCGGTCGGGAATGGTCCCCGATTGAAGATGGTCGCCAGGGCGGGCAGCGCGCCAAGCGGATGACGAATGGTCAGCGAATGGATGCGCCCATAGCGCCAGGCAGTGATGTCGTCGCCGAGCTCGGCGCGCAATTCCGCAAGGGTTGCGTTCCAGGCGGTTGCGAGGATCTCGTCGGTGGAGCGGTCGCCGAAGAAGCGGTCATCCCGCTCGATCAGGCGGCGGAGCAGGCGCGGAAATGCCCGATGGGCGATATCGCGCCCGGGAAGTGTAGCAAACGCGCCCAAGCCGACTCGCATATCGAACGCTGGCGCGGCATCAGCATAGATGGTGCTCAACAGACGTTCGCGCAAACGTGAATAGATTGTGCCGCCGATGCTATCGGCACTCAATTCCCCATTCCAGGTTGCGAGCGCATCGCGCGCTTGCTGCGCCAGCGGCTCCTCGGCAGGGAGGCGCCCGGCGAGCGCTGCCAGTTCCAGCCCGGGCAGGCTGCGAACATCAGCGTGGATGCGGGCAAACGACTCAGCGTCGTGGCGAGGCGTTTGTTCGATCAGCTGCCGGATGCGTTCGGCACGATAGCCATTGAGCCATTCCGCCGGGAACGGATAGGGATAGGAGTCACTGACGACCCGGTTGTTGGCAGTGATGACAAACCCTTCCGGCGGATTCAGCACGTGCGGCAGTTCTGCGTGAGGAATGATGCCCACCCATTCATATTCGCCCGTCCAACCGGGTACAGGCACGCTGCCGTCGCCTTTCGCGCGCAGTGGAACATCGCCGCCGAGCGCATAGCCGATATTGCCGTCGACGTCAGCAAAGGTAAAGTTTTGCGGCGGAACCGTCCAATCCGCCAGCGCTTCACGAAAGCTCTCCCAGTCGCGTGCGCGATTCAGGCGGAAGACCGCGCGCATCAGGCGCGATGGCGCCAGCGCCGTCCAGCGCAGCGCCAGCGGCTGCTCGGCGCGCAGCGCCTCGCCATTTGCGCCGCTCTGAGCGTGTTCAGGAACCAGCGCATTGATGATCGGGCCGTGGCGGGTGATGCGCACCTCTTCGATCACCACTTCACGCTGGCCGCGGACAACGATCTCTTCGCGCACCAGTTCAGCCGTCTCCCACTGCCCCTGATACTCGTAGCGCAACCCGGTCGGGTCAGTGGGGTCGAACTTCTCAAGGTAGAGGTCTTGAACATCGTTGCCGCTGTTCGTGATCCCCCAAGCGATATGTTCGTTGTGCCCGATCACAACGCCGGGCGTTCCCGGGATGCTGGCGCCGGTCACGTGGAAATCGCCGCCGCTCAGATGGTTCTCATACCAGAGCGACGGCATCGTAATCGCCAGATGCGGATCGCTGGCAAGCAATGGTCCTCCGCCGGCGGCGCGATGGGCGGCGACTGCCCACGAATTGCTGCCCTGCCCTGCGCCATCAGGGAAAAAGCGGGCGGTAGCGTCAGCCCGTTCCATCGCGGACTGCCCCATGGTCGGAGTGTAGTGAACGCCGGGAGGCACAATGATGGGATGGTCATCGGGATACAGCGGTGTGAGCGCTGCGGCGCGCTCTGCGCCAACGGTCGCAATCAGGCGGGCGCGAACCAGTTCTTCGCGCCAGTTGCGCGACAGTTGCAGCGCCATCATCCTGCCCCACACCAGCACGTCGGCAACAGTCCAGGGGCGTGGACGCAGGCGCAGGATGGTAAACTCAATCGGCAGGTTGCCAGCGTGCTGTTCGATGAAGGCGTTGACCCCTCGAACATACGCTTCAACCAATCGGCGCGTTTCCTCATCGAGAGAGTCTGCTTCACGTTCTGCGATGCGTCTGAAGCCCAGCACGCGTACAAATCGGTCGGAGTCGAGCGCAACGGCGCCGAACAACTCAGCCAGTTGCCCTGATGCGGCGCGACGTTGAAACTCCATCTGCCAGAGTCGGTCTTGGGCGTGCACGTATCCCTGCGCCATAAAGAGATCTTCGTTGGTAGCTGCGTAGATATGCGGCACACCCCAGCGATCCCGAATAACCTTGACCGGCGCCCGCAAGCCCGAAAGGGGCAGGGTGCCGGACGTACGGGGGAGTGGTCGACGCAGCGCCGCAATCGCCCCAACGCCAGCAAGCCCTGCCGCCGTTCCGATGATGATGCCAGCGGTCTTTCCCAATTGACCAAGCGAAATCATTCCAGCACCCGTTTCTCGTTATTCCAGAAGCGATCAACGTATCCTACTGCTGTTCCTTGGGCAATGATGTGGCAATATCGTACACTAACACCTGCACGTCCAGTCCTTCCTCGGTAAGCAGTCGGAGTGTTATTTCATGCGTTGCCGCGCGGATCGCTTCTTCGTGCTCAGCGGGCGCATACGCGCGAATTGCCGCTTCTTCGGCGGAACGACGCTGCACCTTGAGAACGGCATCCGGGCTGACATTTTTGATCCGCTGCGACAGATCGGCAATAGCTTCATCCAGAGTCATAGCTCGCTCCTTCTGTCTCAGGATGCTTCTGCATTATACGCGATTCTGGCAATTCGCATTCGGGCAGTAAGTTCGCTGAGAATGAGTGCAGTTGCTCCCCACACTTTGTACCCAGCAATGGCGAAATACGGGACTAGGACCTCGTGACCGTGCAATGTCCAGCGTTCGACGACGACCAGTGCAGGATCGAGCAATTCACGCAAGGTAACGGTGATGACCCGATCCACTTCGTGATGATTGATGGTGAAGTGTGGCAATGTGCGCAACAATCCCACGACCGGTGTAATGCGAAAATTGCTCGGCAAAATGTAGACGGGCGTCAGTGTGCCGAGCACTGTCACAGCATCGGGCGCAATGCCAAGTTCTTCAGCGCATTCGCGCAGCGCCGTCGCCGCTGGTCCGTCATCGTCCGGGTCGGCGGCGCCGCCAGGCAACGATACCTCTCCCCGGTGACTGGCGACGCGATTGCTCCGTACCGTCAACAGCAGACGTAAATCGGCAGCATCGGGGTACAGGACGATCAACACAGCGCCGATGCGCGGAACGACGCCTGGCGCCGGTTCGCGCGGACGAAAGGAACGACCCTGCAGGTCGCGGATCAGCAGCAACTGATCGTCCGACAGGGAGACGGTAGCGCTGAGCGCCCTTCGAAGCAGGCGTTCCCATTCCGCCCAGGGCGCATCGTTGTGTGCGATGTCCACCGCCAGCACTACTCCTCCTAAATCTGCTGTACGATAGAACATAGCACGAACCGTGTCAAGATGCAAATGCAACTGCGCCTTAAGCGCCACTATCGCCTATCATACATGGTTACCATAACCGACGCGGCACAGGCGTCGGGGTTGTTGGCGGAACCTGGCACGTCAGTGAGCGAACGATCTGGCCAATGCCGCGCACACGCACAGTCACCTGATACTCGCCCGCTCGCTCCATTCCTAACGTCAACGGGAGCGCAAAGTCGCCAGACGCGCTCGCGCTCCCTCCGCCAACAATCCGTGTTCCAAAGAAGATCAGCAGCGGCGCACGCGGTGATGCGACACCGGTAATCAGAATGGTTTGACCAGGCGCGCACTGCAAAACGCCCGGCGTTGCCGGGGTGGCTTCGGCGACCTGACCGAACCGTGGCAACATTGGCGGAGTACGCGTTGGTGAGGGCATCGGAGTCAGGGTTGGACGAAGAGCGGGTGTAAATGTCGGAGTTTCTGGCACTCTGGTGACTGGAGCAGGAACGGTCGGGCTGGCAACCGTCGGTGACGCTGTTGGGGAAGAAGGACGGGTCGCAGTTGGCTCCGCCGGCGCCGGATATGCGGGAGGCGCCGTCGTTGCTATAGGTGCAGGGTATCCCTGCTGAGCGGTTGCATTCGGCGGCGCGCCGGTCAGGATCAGAAAGATCATGACCGCACCCAGCGTCATGATTGCTGTTATTGTCAAAAATGGTAGCGTCAACGGATGGTTCGACGGACTATTCATACTATCGCTCAGTTCATAACAGTGATATAATGTTCGATCAAGGATATATCTTATACCATTTCCCTGCGGAACGCCGGAAGCCGACAACTGTCAGCGGCGTCCTTGAAGGAAACTGGTCTCAGACAGGAGGATATGGCTATGTCGTGGGTAGAGAACGTACTCAAGGACCTGAGTGCGCACGGACATCGAGTGACCGCCCCGCGTCGCGCCATCCTTGAACGGATCACGCAGTATACCCAACCGTTCAGCGCCGAGCAGTTGTTCCGTGATCTTGGCGGCGAGTCCGGCCCGATTGGGCGCGCAACCATCTATCGCACAGTTGATTTGCTGGTCGAGGATGGCTGGCTCTCGCGCGTACACTGGAGCGCCTCGAAGGAAACGCACACGACAAGCGAACATGCCTATGTGCCCGTCGAGCAGGGTCATCAGCACCATATGATTTGTCGGAAGTGCGGATCGGTCATTTCGTTCGAGGGATGTGACATTGAAACGCTTCTAGGCGGGCTGGCGCGTCGGCTCAACTTCAAGGTCGAAGGACACTGGCTCGAAGTTTACGGGTTGTGTCAGGTCTGCCAGCGCTCTGAGTAACGCCAAATGCAGAGGGCGGGCATCCACCCGCCCTCTATCTTTGCACAGATATTGCCCTACTGTCTTTCAATAATCTCCTGGAAATCCTTGAAGGGTCGCGCACCTACTAGTCGTGTACCAGCAATGTCGAACACCGGGCGCGAACGCACGCCAGCATCCTGCGCTGCACGAAAATCTGCTTCGAGGCGCGCGCGGTGTTGCCGTGATTGCACACAACTGTTATACTTATCGAGATTGAGGTTGATCG
This sequence comes from Roseiflexus sp., assembly GCA_025062325.1. Taxonomy (GTDB): domain Bacteria; phylum Chloroflexota; class Chloroflexia; order Chloroflexales; family Roseiflexaceae; genus Roseiflexus. The sequence goes on along the minus strand of JANXAL010000054.1, from coordinate 21,971 downwards.
TCTGCGCCAGGTATGCCAGTGTCGCTCCGAGATCGCTGGCGCTGTACAGTAATGCCTGGTTGCGATAAATGGCGTCGCGCATTTCCCAGAATTTGCCCTGGTCGCCAGCGCATTCCGCCGCTTCTGCCGCACGCAGCGAATCCTCGCCGAGTTGCAGGAGATGACGATAGACAATACGCGCCTTTCCGGTGACGACATAGGCGTCTATAATCGCCGGTTCCGTCTCTTCGACGTGAAACGCGCATGCGGTGCAGAGGAAATCCGAGAACTCCAAAATGGTCAAGGGCGCATCAGCTCTCCCCAGATAATGGTATCCTTCCGGTGTACGCCCACGCTCGAGCGTTGCTATGTCGGTCGATGACATCGGTGCACTGATTGCTGGCGCAGTCGCAGCGCTTGCTGGCGTGGCGGCAGGAGCAGCGGGCATCTTCGTCGCTTGCGGCTCCGGTATGACTGCAGTAGACGGCGCGCTGCTGCACGCAGCAATCACGAACGGTATGATCAGGAGCAGGATCAGGTGTCTCTGGTTCATGGATGCTCTTCCTTCCACAATGTGGCAGTGTGCACGTCCTATCTGTACGAATCCGTCTTAGTCGGTGCGTATCTGCATTCGGTGTGGCATACCGTCTAGCTGGCATCTCGGAGATGATGGCCGTGTCTGTCGGTCATCCTCAGATAGGAACGGAGTTCTTTCAGACATGGATGCCCCTTCCATTTCCCTGGTCTGTACTGTCCGCGATGAGTCGGACAACATCGCTGAACTGATCGACTCCATGCTGACGCAATCGATGCCGCCGGACGAGATCGTGATCAACGACTGCCAGAGCCGTGACGCGACGCCGCAGATCATTGCCGGGTACATTGCGGCTGGGGCGCCCATTCGCCTGGTGCGGGGCGGGCACAATATTCCATCAGGACGGAACAATGCCATTCGGCACGCTCGCGGCGCAATCATTGCCTGCACCGACGCCGGACTGCGCCTCGATCCACACTGGCTGGAACGTATCACGGCGCCGATCCGGCAGGACTCCGCCGACGTCGTTGGGGGCTTCTTCCGCCCTGCGCCGCGTAGTCTCTTCGAACTCGCACTTGGCGCCACCAACTACCGTGAGGCGGAAGAAATCGATCCTGTGCGCTTTCTGCCGTTTGGGAAGTCGTGCGCCTTTCGCCGCGAGGTATGGGAACGGGCAGGCGGCTACCCAGAGTGGGCGAATCACTGCGAGGACGTAGTGTTTGCGCTGGCGCTCAAACGTCTCGGCTTTCGCTTTGCCTTCGTCCCTGATGCGCTGGTCTTCTTTCGCCCGCGTTCATCGCTTGCCGCGTTTGCGCGACAGTACTATTACTACGCGCGCGGCGACGGCGTTGCCGGCCTCTGGACGCTACGCCACGCTATTCGCTACGCCACGTACCTTGTTGCAGCAGCGCTCCTGCTGACGAGCAGACGGCACCCATGGCTGCTGACGCTAATCGCTACAGGTGTGGCTGCATACGTGCGTGCGCCCTTGTGGCGCCTCCAGCGGCGGGCGCCAGCGCTGGACTTCGCCAGCGCATTGCGTGCGATGCTGCTGATCCCCGTGATCCGACTGGTAGGCGATGTTGCCAAGATGGTTGGCTACCCAGTCGGGGTGGCGCAACGCCTGCGCTCAGCGTCGTTGCGAAGAGAAATCGCACAATACCGGGAGGGCGCCTCACTCCAGCAGCACAACCTGCCCAACCAGCGACACACCAGCGCGTAGCCGTGCGCCTGGCGCAGGCTGCCACTCAATCAAGTCACGCGGCGCCAGCAGCTCAACGCGGCTGCCAAAGCGCACGCGGGTCAATCGCTGACCAGCGCGCACCCGCTCTCCCAGCCCGACCAGCGGGGTCACCCGCTGCCCAGGGAGGCGAGCGGTAATGACGAGCAGCAATGGTCCCCACGCTGTCGAAATACCGAGAAAGAGGCGTTCGGTTCGTCGGGCGGCGTCACGCGGATCACGAAGGTGGAAGAAATCGGCGGTGTGATGTTCCAGATAGTCGATAATACCGGAGGCCGGGCTGCGCTGCACGGCCACATCGAACGGTGAGACGTTGATCGCCAGTTGAATAGCATCGGTGTGGAGGAAGCGATGCTCGTAGAGTTCATTCGTGCCAAGTGTGACGCCATCGGCGGGGGCAAAGATCGCATCGGCGTCATCGGGTGTTGCGCGCTCCGGGTCGCGGCAGAGAAGCGCTGCAACGGCGCTGAGCGCCAGCGGCGCCAGCGCGAGGCGCGGACGAAAGCGCAGCAAAAGGCCAGCAAGCCCGATGCCCAAGCTCACAATCGGAGTCGCTGCCGGTTCAAAGCCAGGAATGCGCGGGATGGCGTCCGGCAAAGAGGGATTATTGCCCATGGCGAGTCGGTCCTTCAGCTCGGTGCGTCGGCATTGACGCCTGGTCAACCTTCATCATCGATCAACCCCGGTAACAGACGCACCACGATTTCCCCGGCAGCTACATCGAGGCGTTCGACCACATCATGGATCATTGGCAGTAACATTTCGGCGCGACCGCGTCGTTCCACGACAATCACATCGTTGGCGCCGGTTTGCAGCACCTCGCGCACGATGCCAAGCTCTGCGCCGCTGCTTTCAACAACTCGCAAACCGTACAGTTGATGGATGAAATACTCATCCCTCTCAAGGGGCGCGGCATCGCTTTCGCGGATGGTTATTTCGGCGCCGCGCAGCGCCTCAGCCGCTGTCCGGTCGGTCACGCCGCCGAGCGTCAGGATCAGCACCCCCGCCTTTGGCTCCTGAACGCGCTGGAGCGCAAAAGGACGGCGCTCTTCACCGACGAAGACAGTGCGCACGTGACGGCGAAGGTGATCAACGCGATCAGTGAATGATCGCACCTTGATCTCGCCACGCAGCCCAAACGCATCGACTACCGTGCCGATCAACAGCACTTCATCAGCAGATGGACGGTCTGCCATGCTTATTCGATATCGACGTGAACGCGCTTATGCCGACGCGCCGCAGCGACGCTCATCAGGTCGCGGATAGCTTTTGCAACTCGTCCGCTGCGTCCGATGATCTTACCTGTTTCATCAGGTGCGACGGTCAGTTGATAGGTGACCGTGTAGCGACCGGTGCGTTCCTTGATCGTCACCGCTTCCGGGTGATCGACAAGGTTAGTCGCCAGGTATTCCAGCAATGCCCTCATCTGATTCACCCCTCACTTGGCGTCACTGGCACGGGTTTGCCATTGGCATCGAGGATGCCAGCCTGTTTCAGCAGGCGGACAACTGTGTCCGACGGCTGCGCGCCGACTCCTAGCCAGTACCGCACTCGATCCGCCTTCACATTCAATTCTTTCGGCTGACGCACTGGATTATAATGCCCGACAATCTCGATGAATTTGCCGTCGCGCGGCGAGCGCGAGTCGGCGACAACCAAACGATAACTCGGCTTCTTCGTCTTGCCCATGCGACGGAGACGAATGGTGACCATTGCGCTGACTCTTCCTCCGCTGAACTAACGTAACCAACGCATCAACTCACGCGGGTCAATGCCGCCTTTGCCGCCGATGCGTTTCATCATCCGCTGCATCTGGCGGAACTGATTGACCAGTTGCGTCACTTCCTGCACCTGCGTGCCGCTGCCGCGGGCGATGCGCTCTTTGCGTCGCCCCTTGATCAGATCCGGGTTGCGGCGTTCTTCCTTAGTCATCGAAAAGATAATCGCCTCGATCTTCTTCAGGTCTTTTTCGGTGATAATCTCCTCGCGCGCCAGTTTATCAAGCCCTGGAATCATAGCAAGGATCTGCTGAAGCGGGCCGAGCTTACGCATCTGCTGCATCGAAACGAGAAAGTCCTCGAAGTCGAACGACCCCTTCGCCAGTTTCTTCTGCATTCTGCGCGCCTGCTCTTCATCGTAGATTGCTTCAGCGCGCTCGATCAGCGACAGCACATCGCCCATCCCCAGAATGCGGGAGGCCAATCGATCGGGATGGAACGGCTCAAGCGTACTGGCTTCGACCTTCTCGCCCGACCCCAGGAACTTGATCGGCACGCCGGTGACTGCACGGACTGACAGGGCCGCGCCGCCGCGCGCATCGCCGTCGATCTTGGTGAAGATGACGCCCGTCAGCCCGACGCGCCGGTTGAACTCCTCCGCAACGCGCACCGCCTCCTGCCCGATCATCGCATCGACGACTAGCAACCGCTCGTCAGGATGGACTGCGGCGTTGATCTGCTCCAGTTCAACCATGAGCGGCTCATCGATCTGGAGCCGACCGGCAGTATCAATGATGACATGCGTGATGCTTTCCTCTCGAGCGCGGCGCACGGCATTGCGCGCAATTTCCGGCGGAGCGGTCTGGGTTCCCTCCGAGTGCACCGGAATGCCAAGCTGGCGCCCCAGCGCCTCGAGTTGCGTGATAGCTGCCGGACGGTAAATGTCGGCAGCAACCAGCAACGGGCGTTTGCCCTTTTTGCGCAGCCATAGCGCCAGTTTGGCGGCGGTCGTCGTCTTGCCGGAGCCCTGCAAGCCGATCAGCATGATCGTCGTCGGTCCCGGACGCGCCTCGACCAGCGGCACATTCGCCTGACCGAGCAGATCGATCAGTTCCTGATGCACGATCTTGATCACCTGTTGCGCGGGCGTCAGGCTCTTCGTGACTTCTTCGCCGACCGCCTTCTCCGTGACGCGCGCGACGAATTCACGCACCACCTTGAGATTGACGTCCGCCTCAAGTAACGCGATGCGCACCTGCTTCATCGCCTCGCGCACGTCTTCCTCGGTCAGCTTGCCTTTGCCGCTGAGTTTCTGGAAGACCGCCTGCAACCGGTCCGAGAGACTTTCAAACATGGCACAACTCGCGTCTCACGCAAAAGAGCGGCGCTCCACCGCTCTAGTTTGCACATTGTAGTCAGAATTCGCAGTGGCGTCAAATCAGCCGTACAGCACCGCTAGGATGCGCGTGGTGATCAGTTGCTGCACGATCCCTGCCAGCAGGAACATCGGCAACAGGACAAGCAGCCATACCTTGCCAAACTGCGCCAGCGACCAGAGAATATTCTGCCCGACAGTGAACCCTTTCGGCGGGGCCATGACAGCAGCGCCGATGCGGACGCCGAACGCCGCCCCCAGGATAGCGGCTGGCAATTCGATGATGCCATGCGGCAGCACGTAGCCCAGCACAAACTGAAGCGGGCTGTTGGGACCGAGTGTCAGCCAGTCGCCGCCGCTAGTCATCAGCGCTCCGGCAACGTACCCAATGCCGCCGAACGCGAAGAATGGCACCATGAGCGAGAAGACGCCAAACGTGAAGGTTGCCAGCAACGCCGTGATCAGCAAGCGCATGCTGTTGGCAATGCCGGTGAAAATGCCAAGTGCCAGGTTCGGTTCAGGCGTGACGCCGACGCGCTCCGGCGACTGCCCGATCCGGTCGAAGAAGCCGCCGAGGAACGGGCCGCACAGCGCGCCGGCGACCGTCGCTACCAACGCGACCAGTAGTGGAACGCGATAGTCGCGCAGCAAAGCGGGCAGATCACGCAGATAGAACTGTCGGAGTGAGAAGGACGCTCCGGGGTACGCTTCCGGCGGCGTGCCCGCTGGTTGGTACTCGCGCACAAATGTTACAAACGTTCGAGCAAGGTGGTGGAGGTTCAGTTGCTCGTGCTCACGCGACAGTATCTCCTCACGGTTGAACGCCCCCATGCCGGTGCGCGTCAGCGCTGCGGCGATGACAAGGAGCAGCACGACTGCCAGCCAGAGCACGTCCCAGCGTCGCGCAATAATTAGCAGCGCCTCGAGTTGAATGGCTGCCGCTGTCGGCAGCAGGACGAAGCTTGCTAGCACGTTGGCAGCGCGAATACTTGTTGTGTGGCTGGAGATGATCACCGCTCCGGCGACCATCACGACTGACTTCATGAGGATCAGGAGCAGCACCACCACCAGGTACTCGAAGGTCAGACCGAGGAAGAAGAGTTGCGGTTCACGGATGCGTAATGAAATGCCAAAGATTGTCATCGCCAGCAGCGACGATAGCAATGGCGGAATAAGCGCGGAGAGAAGTTTTCCCAGGTAGAGTGCGTTATCCGAGATAGGCATTGCCAGGAGCGCTTCCAGGCTGTTGCGCTCTCGCTCGCCGACGAACGACTCAAGCGCCGTGATCAGCGAGAACGATGCAGGAATGAAGCCGACCAGCAGCATTGCGAAGGGAATAAGACGAATGACCGACCCTCGATCGCCAACGAAGTCGATCACCACGCTGGAAGCGGCGATCAGCAGTTGCGGCAGCACGAATGTAAGAATGAAGATGGGCGCAAGAATGCGCCAGTCGGTCAGTGTGTCGTTAACCTCGCGGCGGACGATAATGCGAATCGCATGGGCGCTTGACATGGGCAGAACCCTGGTTTTTATCCTTGTCGTCAGCGAATAAGCGAATGGGTCAACGAGTAAGAAGCGAATGGGTCAACGAGTAGGTCAACGAATAAGCGAATGCATTAGCGAATAAGCGAATGGGTCGACGAATAAGCGAATGCATCGATGAAGAGTTTCCCCTGTGCTCTCTGCACCTTTGTGGTCCTAATATCAGGAAAGATGCAACAGATAAGCGAATGTTTCAGTCTCAAACATTCAACCTTCAACGTTCAACGCTACCGCTTCCCCGGTCACTGGCGCTTCGTTGCGCTGGGTGGGTTGTTCAACCAAGGAGGCAGCGTCGGCGCGCCTGCTGCCAGCAACAATTTCGAGATAGACGTCTTCTAGGCGCTGCGGCAGTTCATTGAGAGCAACGATCGGAATCCCCGCGTCTGCCAGTCGTGCAACGATCTGCGGGTTGACGGAGCGTGCGTCATCGGTGTGATAGTAGATGCTGTCGCCGTCGATATGCTCTATGTGCACCGCTCCGTCGAGTACTGCGACTGCGCGCTGCGCTGAGGTTCCCAGGCGGAGCTCCCAGCGCGGCGCCCCCAGGAACTGGCGCGTCAACTGAGCGAATGTGCCTTCGGCAACGATCGAGCCGTTGCGAATGATTGCGATCCGGTCGGCAAGTTCCTCGGCTTCGGCTAAGTTGTGGGTGGTGAGCAGAATGGTGCGCTTTGCAGCGCGCAGTTCCAGCATCGCATCACGCACCTGACGCGCGCTGTGCGGATCCATAGCAGTCGTCGGCTCGTCCAGGTAGAGCACCGGCGGATCATGAATAAGCGCCCGGATCAGGGCGATCTTCTGCTTCATGCCCTTCGAAAAGCTGTCCAGGCGCTTGTCGCGCGCCTCCCACAGCCCGAACCGGCGCAGCAACTGTTCAGCGCGGCGTGCGCTGTCGCTGGCAGACATGCCCTGCAAGGCGCCGAAGAAGCAGAGATATTCCAGCGGACGCATCCGGAGGTAGAGACCGGGAAACTCGGTAAGCAACCCAACGACCCGACGCACCTCGCGCGCCTGTTCCACGACATCATACCCTGCCACACGTGCGTATCCTTCGGATGGGCGAAGGATGGCGCTCAGCATGCGAACCGTGGTCGTTTTCCCGGCGCCGTTTGGTCCGAGCAGCGCAACGACTTCGCCGGGCGCCACATGGAGCGTGACGCCGCGCACCGCGTGGAATGCACCAAAGAATTTGTGCAGATTGCAGGCTTCAATCATAGGATGCCGTGTGCAGAAGCAGCCTTCCGTCAAAAGCGCTAACTATGACTCTGCAATAAGTATACCAGCCTGTGCGTACGATCAACAGGCGTTGATGGTTGCAATATCGATGCAACCTTGTAACAACGCAGTGTGGTATAATGCGCGCTAGCAGAGGGTATAAACTGCGGTTCCAGCGCTTGAGTCGGTAGATATTCAGGAAGAGGGTCCCGTGGGGTTCAACCCGCTCAATTCACTCTTCGGCGCACTCAGCCGCGATCTTGGCATCGATCTTGGCACCGCCAACACGCTGGTGCACGTGCGCGGCAAAGGGATTGTCATCAGCGAACCGTCGGTCGTCGCCATCGACAAGAAAACGAAAGAGGTCAAAGCGGTCGGCGCAGAAGCCAAGGCGATGGTCGGCAAAACGCCTGCCAACATTATCGCCGTGCGCCCCCTGAAAGACGGTGTCATCGCCGACTTCGACGTGGTCGAGAAGATGCTGAAGTATTTCATCAGCAAGGCGCACGACCGTTCGCTTGGCATTGTGTCGCCGCGTCCTCGGGTTGTCGTCGGTGTGCCGTCGGGTGTGACGCAGGTTGAGATGCGTGCCGCGCGCGATGCGGCGCTCAACGCCAATGCGCGCGAGGCGTACGTCGTTGAGGAACCGATGGCGGCAGCAATTGGCGCGGGCCTGCCGGTGGATGAACCGGTTGGTTCGATGATTGTGGATATTGGCGGCGGAACTACGGAAGTCGCCGTGATTTCGCTCGGCGGGATTGTCGTCAATCACTCGATCCGCACGGCTGGCGATGAGATCGACGAGGCTATCATCCAGTTCGCCCGCCGCGAGTACAACCTGCTGATCGGCGAGCGTATGGCGGAGAAGGTCAAAATCGCCGCCGGGAGCGCCTACCCGCTTGAGGAGGAAATTCGGGTGGTGCTGCGCGGGCGCGATCTGCTGACGGGCTTGCCAAAAGCAGTGGAGATCTCTAGCGTCGAGCTGCGAGAGGGCATTGCCGGTCCGGTCAATGCGATTGTCGCCGAGGTGCGCGCCGCGCTGGAAGAGACCCCGCCCGAACTTGTGGCGGATATTATGGAGCACGGCATCGTGCTGGCCGGCGGCGGCGCCCTCTTGCACGGCCTCGACCGACGGATCGCTGCGGAAACGAAGATGCCAGTGCATATCGCAGAGGATCCGATCTCATGCGTGGCGCGCGGGGCAGGAAAGATGGTCGAGGAGTTCGAAAATCCGGTGTATCGCAGCATCCTGACCAGCGCGCAACGTACCCGTCGCATCCGTTATTGATACGTACAGTCAATGCTTCGCAATCGCTCATATCGGCTCTCGCAACCAGTGCGGCGCTCGCCAGTGCTGGTCGTTCTGCTCGTACTGGCGGCAGCGGCGATCCTGGCCGCCGATCAGGCAGGCCTGCTTGGTCCGCTGCGCGTCCAGGCGCATATGCTTATCAGCCCGGCGTTGCGCGGGTTGCAGGGCGTCAGCGACTGGTTGGGATCCTTCTCCCGCCGGTTGGATGATGACCTGGCGCTTCGAGCGGAAGTTGAAGCGCTGCGCGCCGAAAACGCTGAGTTGAAGGCGCGAATAATTGAGGCAGAGGCGTTGAAATTCGAAAATGCTCGCCTGCGCGAGCAGGTGCGCATCGAGCAGGCGTATCCCTGGCAGTTGCTGGGCGCCGACGTTCTTGCACTTACTCCTGACACCGGACGGCGCCTGATGCTGATTGCCGCTGGCGCTGACCAGGGAGTGCAGCCAGGAATGGCTGTGATTGCACGGGAAGGAAGTAATCCCCCCGCCCTGATTGGCGTCGTTGAAACTGTTGGTCCGCAAACCGCTTCCGTGCTGCTCATTACTGACTACAGCAGCGTATTGAGCGCGCAGGTGTACCACGGAACAAATGTGACCCGCGGCGTAGTGCAGGGGCAATGGCAACGCGGGTCGCGCTTGCTGTTGCACTCTGTCGCACGTGATGCGCCGCTGGATGTCGGCAATACGGTGGTAACGGCTGGTCTCTCCGCAGAATTGGCGTTCAATCTTCCGCGCGCCTTTGTGCCGCCCAATGTGCCAGTCGGGACGGTTGAAACCGTCCAGGAGACCGGGCGTGAGCGGATGGCCAGCGTTCGTCTCTTTGTCGATCCGGATCGGGTGCGCTACGCATGGGTCATTCTCGCCAGCGGCGAATTGAGGAAGTGATCGCACACGAAGCGGCGTTGATCACTGCATTGCTGGTTGTAGCGCTGGTGCAGACGGCGTTGTTGCCACGTCCCTTCGGTGTGACATTCAATCTGTTGCTGTTGCTGACAATCTGTCATGGGCTAGTCGCTGGCCCGACTTCTGCAGCACGCTGGGCATTCTATGGAGGGCTGGCGCTCGATCTGTGCGCAATGACGCTCTTCGGTCTGCATGCCCTCGCATTGCTGGCAGGCGCGATTGTGGCAACTCAGGCGTTGTCGCGTCTGAGGCGCGACAACTGGCTTGTGCCAATAGCAGGAGCGATATTGGCGAGTGTCGTGTATCACGGAGTGTACGCATTTCTTTCTGCGCTCCTGGTGGCGCCGGTCGATCTGCAAGCATATGCGCTGTATGCACTCCTGCCCGATACCTTGATCGTGACAATCCCCTCCTTGCCGACATATCTGGTCTTCCGCTGGAACGAAGCCCGCGCGCGGCGAAGCGTGCCGATAGATGTGTATTAGAGGCGCGCGGCAAGCGGCGCGAGGCAGCCGGGAACAGGTTGCAGGCAAGCAGGGCGCGGATGGTAGGGGCGCGGCGACACGGATGATACCCATGAGAATCAGCCGTATCCTCGGTCTTCAGATCGCCGTCATCCTGATCTTCGCCATTCTCCTTGGGCGACTCTATCAGTTGCAACTGGTTGAGGCGCAAGCGGATCAGTTTCGTTACAGGACGGCAGTGCACGTCATGCGCTATTTGCCAGTGCGACCGCTGCGCGGTGAGATTTTTGCCAGCGACGGGCGAACGCTGCTCGCACAGACGGTTCCAATCTATACTCTTGCCGTCCGCCCTGCCGATCTTCCCGCCGATCCTGCGTCTCGCGCGCAGGTGTTTGCGCACCTCAGCCAGGCAATCGGCGTTACCAGCACCCTGATCGTCTCCCCCGCCATCGCGCTCGACCGCGACCCGCTGTTGCGCAGCGATCTAATCCAGGGCCTCGGCGTCGAAACTGTTGCGAGCGCACAGCGTATCGAGCCGCCGCTGCGGGCCGCGTTCGCTATAACACCCGACCAGCGCGCAGCGATTGATGATCTGGCAACTCGCTACCACCGTCTGATTCGGATTGAGGCTCCGTCTGCGGTGTTCGACAGCGCATCCGCATCAACATCTTCGCCGCTCACGGTAACGCTAACGATTTCACCAGCGTCAGCGCTTCAATTCAACCCGGCGTTGCGTGAAGATCTTGCGCAGACCATTGGCGATCAGGCGATCGCACAACTCGGAACGCCGGTTTCGTGGCTGCGCATCGAAGTGTCGCCTTCCGCGACCCTTAACGCATTGCGTTTATCGGCAGCGTATAGCGATGTGTTGACCCTGGAAAACCCGCTTGCTACGATGGTCGAACGGGCGAATATTCCTGGGTACCAGACGCTGACCATTCGTGAAGATATTCCCCATATCGTCGCGCTGGCAGTGATCGAAAACGCCGCCAGTCTGCCGGGCGTCGTCATTGAGCGGGATTATCGCCGGCGGTATCCGTTGAGCGCCGAGACCCCATCATTGTCATACATCCTGGGATACATCGGTCGGGTCAATCAGTGCGAACTGGTGCGCCAGAACCCAGCGCGTTCGTGGATGAGCGGCCTGCTCGAGTCGATTGGCAATGCAATCGAGTGCGGCATCATTCAGAAGCAGGTCAATCCCTACGAATTAGGGCTGCCGCGCTATTTGCCCGATGACCGCATCGGTAAGTTTGGCGTTGAAGCCAGTTATGAAGAAGAACTGCGCGGGCAACTCGGCATGCAGGAAGTGCTGGTTGATGCCCTTGGTCGCCCAGTGCGCCCGCCGCAGACGATCAAGGCGCCGCGTGACGGGTATAACCTGGTGCTGACAATTGATGCGCAATTGCAGCGTCAGACGGAAATCATCCTGCGCAACTGGATCGACGAAAGTGAGCGTCGTCGGCAAACGATGCCCGATCGCTTCGCCTACAAGCGCAATTACGATCCTATCCGCAGCGGCGTGGCGATCGTTGTTGAGGTAAAGACCGGACGCATCCTGGCGATGGTCAACTGGCCCGCTTACGACAACAATATCTGGGACCCGGCGCGCAGCGCCGAACTCCAGGAATTGTTCTTCCCCAGCGATCCGGAGAAGCAGAAAGAACTGGCGCGTCTATCGTTGCAGACGAACCGCGCGATCAGCGGTCAGTATCCGCCTGGTTCAACCCTCAAACCGTTCGACGCCGCCATTGCCCTCCAGAAAGGAATTATTACTGCGGACACGCAAATCCGCGATCCTGGCAGATTGCTGGTCGAAGACCAGTACGTACCCGGCGTCGTCTACCAGTACGTCAACGCCTCATTGCGCGACAACGGCAAGATCGACGTGCGTCAGGCGCTGAAAGTGTCGTCAAACGTTTTCTTCATGTCGGTGGCGGGCGGCAACCGTGAGAATGTGATCAATCTGAAACCGGAAGATCAGATTATCGAGAAAGGATTGGGGATTGCTGCGCTGGCGGAAGGGCTTGGCTGGTTTGGCTTCGGCGAGCCGACCGGCGTGCGTTTGCGAGGCGAGGAGGCGGGTCGTGTACCGACGCCTGCCTGGAAGCAGCGGGTACTGCGTGCAGCGTGGACGACGGGGGATACGTACAACGCTGCCATCGGTCAGGGTAATCTGGAAGTGACTCCCCTGCAACTGGTGATGGCGTCAGCCGCAATTGCCAACGATGGTCTGCTCTACCGTCCGCAGATTGTCCGTGCGATCACCGATGCAAACGGGAACGTGATCCGTGAGATTCAGCCAGAGCTGATCCGCCGTATTCCCATTGAGCCGAGGCATTTCCAGGTTGTGCGCGAGGGGATGCGCCTGTCGGTCACCGAAGGGCCGAATATTGCCGCGCGCGATCAGTGCTCAGGGTTGAGGATCGCCGGTAAGACCGGCACCGCCGAGTTCGGTCCGCTGATCACTATTCCCAGCCCCGATGGCCGGGGAACGCGCGAGGTGCGCCGGAGCCATGCCTGGTTCGTTGGCTTTGCGCCCTACGAAGACCCGGAAATCGAAGTGCTTGTGCTGATCGAGGGGGCTGGCGATATGAACGATGGTTCGGCTACAATTGCTGTACCGGCGGTAACACAGATTATGCAGGCGTATTTTGGCATCACGCCGCCTAACCCGTTGCCGCGCGGATGTCAGCAAGGCATGCCGCCGCTCCCGCCGCGCTTCGATTCACCGCCTTCCGAACCTGCGACTAGCCCGCAGCCGAATGGTCAGCGGCGTTGATCGGAGTGATCCCATGGTTGATCGTAGAAATGAAGCCGTATTTCACCATTGTCGCCATCGACGCCGTAGCAGGGACGAAGTACTACTCCGTCTCTGCCATGGCGTTGCCCTGGTGGTTCTGATCATCCTGCTGATCTGGACGCTGATGCCGGTGGAGGTCCTCGCGCAGGGCGTGGTTCCCACGCCAACCGTTACGCCGTGGGGCGGACGACGCGGCGTGATGCCTGGCGGTGCGGCGCCGCTGTTCCCTTACTGGCTTGCAGGAATTCCGATCATTGCCGCAGTGATCGCTCTGATCGTCTGGCGCACTCGTCGTGTGCGCTGACGCTGGCGTCGTCACTTGTGACCCGTCACTCGTCACTGGCGCAGCCGCACCCATTCGACTCGTATTTCGCCGCCATCGCCAACCCCAACCGGGTCGATCCGCAGGCGTGTGATTATGCCATTCCATCCTGGCGCTTTCCGAAGATCAATAGTATAGGTCACGGCTTCGGCAGTGTCTGCCAATTCCCAGCGCACAGAATATTGCTCAGTCAGCGCGCCGTCAGGACCGGCGTAAAAGAGTTGCGCATCGCGGGCGCGCGTGTCATTCGCCATCCGAATCTCAATCGCTGTCACCCGGCGGGCATCGAGATTCAGGAGCGGACTGACTAGCGCCGGGTCAACGCCAGGCTGAAAGCGCCATCCGTCATTGAGGCGTTCATTGGCAACGTTGAACGCCTGCCAGCCCATGGTGTCTCGCCTGAAGGTCCATCTGCCTTGCAATGCCATCTCAGTGGCTGATGGCAGCCGCCAGTAGGGCGGCAGCGGTTCGACAAAGGCAAGGTCTGTCAGCGTCTCACGGTACGGCGCTAAGCATGCGTCCACCTGAGACTGTGTGATTCCATGGCGATGGAGCAGACGCACCGGCGGACGGAGCGCTTCGTCAGCGATAATCACTGCTGCGCCAGCGCGCTGTGCAATTGCAATCCGATTCCGAATCGCCGCGCAAGCGCTCTCCCACAGTCCGCCGCTCTCGAAGAGCGCCTGGTTGAGCGACACAACGTTTTCGCGGCGCTCATAGTACGGCAGGTACAGCTCCTGCAATCCATCGGGAACAATGAACAGATCGGCGGGAGCGCTGAGTGCCGCCAGTTCACGCGCAATCACGCGTTGCAGGTCGTTTGCCGGATCGCCGCGTCGGGTGATCGCGTCATAGTTGACCCACGCCAGAACTCCGATGATTGCCAGGGACGCCCAGACCGGTGCGCTCCAGGGGCGCGCCCGCGCCAGGGTGGTAGCAAACAACAGACAGGCTGGCGGCAGGCTGGCGATCCAGAACTCAATATTATCCGGCTCCCACCAAGCGAAAAATGCGCCATAGGTCGCGAGCCAGGCGATCAACGGCGCCAGCGCAACACGACGTGCCGATGTAGGTTTCTGTCCGTTGCCCTGTGCGATGATCACAGGTCGTTGGCGCTTTCCCCACACCCACGCTCCTATTCCGCCGAGCGCCAGATAGAACCAACCGCCTCCCGGTTGCGCCAGAGCGTCGCTCACGCCGACGCCGAGGCCGACGAGGGTGTTATGCGTCAGCGGGCCGCCCCACCAGCCGGTGCGCGCGTATTCGGTAAGCCATGCCAGCATCTCTTCCGGGGTGCGGAAGTTGTTGACAAGCAGCATCACATACAGGTAGGGCAACGCCACGACGATCGCCAGCGCGGTTGCATACCCGGTCCAGCGGCCAGCGGCTGCATGTCTCCCATTGGTATTCCAGGCAGAGCGCAGATCCGTCAGTGCGCTCACTGCGATCGGCGCGCAGAGCAGCACATTCGTCTGATGGAACAGCACTGCACCTCCCTGAGCGATTCCCAGCGTCAGGCAGCGGCGGCGAGTCCAGGGCGTCTGGCGCGTCATCAGCGCCAGGCAAGCGATCAGGAACAGCGCGGCAACCGTATACACCTCAATTTCGACGGCGTAGTACCACCAGGCGTATGCCATACCGAGCAGCAATCCCGCCAGCAGCGCCGCATCGTCGCGTCCCGTCGTAGTGCGCGCCGTCAGGTAGAAGACCGCTGCTCCCAGTGCGCCAGCTATGGCGTTTACCAGTTGCATCGGCAGCGCCGCGCCGCCATCGTACCCCAGGGCGCGGCTCAGGGTCAGCATCAACGCACCAAGCGGACCATACGCCAGATGGTGCGGATGGAACAACTCTGTCCACGGCTTGCGTTCAACGCTCATCACATACGACAGCGCATCGAACGTATGCACCCGCGTCAGAGTCAGCAGGTAGAGGGAGAGCAACACAATGAAGAGCGCGGCGGCGATCAGGCGGCTATCACGAAGGAGAGCGAAAATCATGCGCTCAGTGTTTCTCAACAGGGTTGATGCAGAGGCGTAAAGTCTCGCAATTGCGATTTATAGACAAACAACGTGGCGTCTTTGCGCCCTTGCGTCGGCTTTTCTGAGCGACTCTGCTAAAGGTCTGGCGTTACTCGCAGTTCATCGCCCACTTCGGTACGGCTGGCGCGAATAGTCCCAACCGGCAGTTCAATCACATAGTGTCCGCGCCAGGGCGCCACGCCAGCGAACGGATGCCACGGCGGCAGCGCCTCGCGCATGCCGATCACGCGATGCCGCCGATCAACGAATAGCACATCGATCGGAATGCGCATAAAGAACATATGAATACTCGACGCAGGAACCAGAATCAGTCCGTACCCGGCAGGGAGGTTGATCCGTCCTATCAACCCGCGCCCTCGCGCCAGGAACGACCGCGCTACTTCAGCGTGGTCGGCGATCACCGTGCCACGGGTGACATTTTCAACGACCGTCGGTAATGCTGGCAGGCGCGTTTTCATCCTCCCAACCCGCCAAGCGATCTGATAATGCGCGGCACTGCCGGGCCGAGGATCACGATGAACAGCGCTGGAAAGATCAGAAAGACCATCGGGAAGAGCATCTTGATCGGCGCCTTATGCGCTTCCTCCTCAGCGCGCTGGCGGCGCCGGATGCGCATCTGGTCGGACTGAATGCGCAGAATGCGCCCGATTGATACACCGAGCTGTTCCGCCTGGATCACTGCGCCGATGAAGGTCTGCACATCGTCCACGCCGCAGCGGTCGATCATATCCTTCATCGCCTCGCGGCGAGGGCGACCGAGCCGCGTATCGTTGAGTACGCGCTTGAACTCCTTAGAGAGCGGATCGTCCCACTTTTCGGTCAGGCGCTGCATCGCCTGATCGAACGACAAACCGGCTTCGACGCAGATACACAGCAGGTCAAGCGCATCAGGCAGCGCCTTGACAATTGCCTTTTTGCGCTTCTTAATCTGTTGCCCGAGCCAGATGCCTGGCAACAGGTATCCCATGGCTGCGCCGATGGCAGTATACATCAGCGCCTGTGCTGTCTCCATTCCCTGCAGGAACGTGACTGCACCGACGACGATAAACAGGATGACAGCCAGCGCCAGGCGGATACCGCTGAACTGCAAGGGGGTCAGGTTACCTGGATTGCCCGCCTGCGCCAGGCTGATGCGCAGGCGCTCAGCGCTCTGTTTAGGACCATACTGACCAAGCTTTGCCAGAATGCTTGTAATCAGCGGCACGAGCACGCGCTGTGTGAACGGCTGTTGCAGTTCTATTTCCTCGAGCGTCATAGTACGCTCGGTGAACTGGCTGAGCCGGTCACTGATAACATCTGGCTGCGACGAACGTCGCACCCCGATCATGATCAGCGCCAGACCCAGCACCATGAGTGCTCCAAACCCGATCAGCGGCAACGTGCCTGTCATACGCGCCCCTTTCTCATACCTCGATATCAACAATCTTCATAATCGCAAAGAAGCCAATCACTATCATCACAATCCCAGCGACCGGCAAGCAGCACCAGTGCTCTGGCGGCATGCCGAATGAAAACATCGGCGCCATGTAGTTCGGGTTGATCACAGTGATAAAGATCGCCAGGCCAATCGGCAACCCGGTAATAACATACGCCGAAATGCGTCCTTGAGCCGTCAGCACGGCAATCTCACCCTTGATACGGACGCGCTCACGGATGGTATGACCAATAGTATCGAGAATTTGCGCCAGATTGCCGCCTGACTCCATCTGAATTTTGACAGCAGTAATCAGCAGGTCAAGGTCTTCCGAAGGGACACGTTTGAGCAGGTTGTCAAGCGCATCTTCAGTGCGCAATCCCAGACCGACCTCCTGCACCACGCGGCGGAACTCCGAGGCAGTCGGTTCAGGCGCCTCACGGCTGACCAGTTCCATCGACTGGAGCAGACTGTACCCTGAACGGAGCGAGTTCGCCAGCATATTGATCGTATCGCCGAGCTGGGCGTTGAACTTCGCAACGCGCTGCCTAGCGGCGTACCCGACGTAGAGGTCGGGGAGAAACGAAAAGAGCACAAAGCCAACGATCCCCGACAGCAGTTGCGCTTCCCAACTAGCGCGCCCGATAAACGCGCCGACGGCAGCGCCGACTGCCGCAGCGAGCAATTTGATTGCATAGAACTCGGTAACCGTCAGTTTCAGATCGGCGCGCGCCAGATTGCGCTGCGTTTCACTGCCGCGCTTGCTGCGCGCTACGACCTTATCGATCTCACGCAACTGATCCTTGGCGGAGCGCTGAATCTGATCGGTGCGCCGACCGGCGAACTGAGTCAGTCGTTCCTCATAACTGGCGCTGCTAGCGCTGCGGCGTGCCAGCAGCGCAAAGACCGCCAGGATGACCACAAAAATGATGGCAGGTACAATAAATCGGGTCAGATCCGCAGAAATCGGCATATACGAGGATCCCCTCCAACGTCGTGCAGACAGAACGTAGTCTGTCGCCCATGCCACGCCGCTAGTACCGTCCGGCGGAAGCCCGCTTTTGGTTGTATGCGAGCGTTATGATGGTAGAGCCGGTGAGTCTCGCCGCTCGCGCCCTGAGCATAGTGATAAGCGGGCAGCGGAAGGCGCCCTTCGACAGACCAAGGGCGCCTTCCGCGAATATACCTGAATAAAGGCATAATCGTCATTGGCGCGCTGCAATAGATAGCGACGCTGCGGCGTTCTAGAAGAAAGAGCCGCTGCCATAGCCAAAAATGTGTGGCGGCAGATAGATGTTGCGCTCCTCGAAACGGTCGATGAAGCGGGGGCGAATGCCCGTCGGCTTCATTTGACCGACAATCTTGCCGCGTTCATCGATCCCCTGCTGCTCGAAGATAAAGATGTCCGACAGCACGACGACATCACCTTCCATACCCTGAACTTCGGTGATGTACATCACTTTGCGCGAGCCGTCTTTCAGGCGCGCTAGGTGAATGATCAGGTTAATGGCTGATGCAATCTGTTCACGGATTGCGCGAACTGGCAGATCCATGCCTGCCATTAGACACATCGTTTCGATACGGGCGATCGCATCACGCGGCGAGTTGGCGTGCAATGTCGTCATTGAGCCATCGTGGCCGGTATTCATCGCCTGGAGCATTTCCAGCGCCTCGCCGCCGCGACACTCGCCGACCACGATGCGCTCCGGGCGCATACGCAGCGTGTTGATCACCAGATCACGGATGGTGATCTCGCCCTTGCCTTCGACGTTTGGCGGACGCGACTCGAGCGGCACGACATGCTCCTGGCGCAGTTGCAGTTCTGCAGCATTTTCAACCGTAATGATGCGCTCGTCGTCAGGAATGAACGACGAAAGCACGTTGAGCATCGTCGTCTTTCCTGAACCGGTGCCGCCAGAGACCACGATATTGAGCGACGCGCGCACGCACGCCGACAGGAACTCCGCCATTTCACGGGTCAACGTGCCAAAGCGGATCAGGTCCTCAATCGTGATGCCTTCCTTGCGGAACTTACGAATGCTCAGCGTCGGTCCACAGAGCGCAATCGGTCGGATGACCGCATTGACGCGACTGCCATCGGGCAGGCGCGCGTCCACCATCGGCGACGACTCGTCAATGCGACGACCAAGGGGAGCAACGATTCGATCAATGACCCGCAAGACATGCTGTTCATCAACGAAGGTCACGTCGGTCAACTGGATTTTGCCGCGCTTTTCGACGTAGACCTTCTTCGGACCGTTGACCATAATTTCGGAAATCTCTGGATCGTTGAGCAGCTCCTGGAGCGGTCCGAATCCGAGGATGTCGGCGGCAATCGACTCGAACAGACGGGCGCGCTCTGATCGCGAGAGAACGATATTTTCGCTATCGAGGATCGCGTTGAAAATCTCCTCGACCTGCTGCCGCACTCTGGCAGCGTTGGAGAGGTCGAGACGCGGATCAAGCTCATTGATCAGGCGCTGTTGGACGCGCTGCCGCAGCTCGACGATGTTATTCTCTTCTTCACGGCGCTGAGAGGGTTGGAGTCCAGGACGAGCCGCTGGTCCGCTAATGGTCGGGGTGTTAGGTAGTTGCCCGGTAGCGCCTGGAACTCCGCCGATGCGTTTCAAAAGCGACATATGGCATGCTCCCTCAGAGGGCGGCGTTTAGCGCCGCGCCAGTAGTTTGCCGAACAGACCCGATTTCTCCGGCGCTTTCTCGAGTTTCTTCCCGGTTGTTGCGGTTTTTGCCGCCAAACTGCTGCTCAGCAGCTTGGCCAGGGCGACGAGATCTTTCGCTGTCGGAAGATCGCGTTTGGCAATCACGAGCGGCACTCCCTGATTGACTGCCAGCGTCATCTCGTGACCGGCGTTGGCAATCTGCAGGGCGACTTTGTGCTGGATATTCGCTTCGACGTTCTCAACGCGCATGCCAAGGCGGTTATCAGCTTTGTTGAGCACTAGAACGATTTTTTCCTTGGGGTACTCCAGCAATTCTGCTACTTCGAGGAATAGCTTGATATTCTTAATGCAGGGAATTTCGAGGGTCATCAACGTCACAATCCGGTCAGCCAGATCAAGCACTGCCAGCGCACGGTCCTGGAACGACGCCTGGGTATCAACAATGACATAATCAAACTCCTTCTTCATCATTTCCAGGATGGTGCGCAAATGATCCGCCGTGACCAGTTCGCCGGTCTGTGGGTTAGGCGGCGCCAGCAGCACTTTCACTTGCGAGGCGTGGGTCGCCATGACATCATTGAGCAGATCGCGATCAAGCTCGCTGATGCGATTCACCAGATCGGCAATCGTTTTGGACGACACTAGGTTCAGGATTGCGCCGACATCGCCAAACGTCAGGTTGCCGTCGACGAGGGCGACTTTCTTGTTGGTCAGCAGACGCATCGCCACCGCCAGGTTGCAAGCGATAGACGACGTGCCGGTACCGCCCTTCGGACTGAAGACAGCGATGATCTGCCCCTGCGCTCCCTCGTCGTCGCCCGGTCCTCCCGGACCTGGCGGCGGCGTTGTGACGTAGCGCCGCTGTGTGCTCGCCAGGCGATAGACGTGACGGATGGCGTTGTAGAGTTCCTCGGCGCTGATCGGTTTGGGCAGAAACTCGCGTGCACCGGCGAGCATAGCGCGGCGCAGGTAATCCTGCTCGCCCTGAACGCTCATCATGATCACCTGCGCCTCGGGCACCTGGCTCAGCAGCGCCTCAGTTGCCGCAATGCCGTCCATATCCGGCATATTGATGTCCATCAGCACGACGTCGGGACGGTGCTGCTTGGCGAGCGCCAGCGCTTCGCGCCCGGTCGATGCCTTGGCAACGACCTCAATGTCTCTCTCGAAGAAGAGGAGTTTCTCGAGGTTATCGCGTGTTTCGGCAATATCATCGACAATCATCACCCGAATTTTTGCCGGACCTGCAGCATCGGGGGTTCGCGGTCCTCCTGCCATGGCTCCCTCTCAGTCGTATTCGCTATCAATCGTGTACCCGTATGCGACCTCGTACCTGTGGCGGGCGTCCCCAGGACTGTCCCTCGTATTATACCGCGTCGCCCGTTGTGATGGAGACAACTATTGCGTTGGGAGCGGCGTCGGCGTCGGGCGCGCCGGACCTGGCGTGATCTCTGCTGGCGCGATGGCCAGCGGTTGCAGCGGCTCGGGTATTGGCAACCCATACCGGCTGGTCAGCAGGCGCAGCGTAATGCCGGTAGTTTCCTCGATGACGCCATCATCGCGTCCGCGCAGCACCAGCGTGATCTGCGGCTTGGGGTCCTGCTGGTCGAGGGTGAATTTGACGATTTCCGCTTCCTGGTCGGTCATTGCCAGCAACAATATCCACTGCGCCCCCGGCACGTAGGTGTCTTCCTGTTGCTGAGCGCTCGGCGGCGGCGGCGCTGGCTGCCCCTGCGCTCCGCCGGGCGTCGGCGTGCCGGTATCTTGAGGAACGGCAGGCTTCAAGACGCGCAGCACCTGGACGTTCTGCACCATTGTCTTTGTGACACGATCCACGAGCGTTTCTTCAACCGGTGTAACGACCAGTTGCCCGGTTTCCGGGTCCAGGGTCAGCGATGGGCGAATGATCAACCGGCGGATCTCATAGGTCATGACCAGATCGACCGAGTCGCCTGGGCGGATCTGATCGGCGACGCCGGTCAGATTACTGACTTCAAGCGGGAACACCTTGTTGCGCGGCGCATTCGGCGTGTCAGGCAGCGGCACCTGAAACGACAGACCGACATCGATTAAGTCACCGGCGCGAATAATCTCGGTGGCATTGATCGGGCGCCGGGTCACCTTTGTCGTCAGTTCGCTGACGCTGATGAAATACTGATCGGGTGCGGCGTTGTACTCTGTCTCCGGAATGTCGCGCAGCGTCAGGAAGGTTTCGGTATCGGTCAGCACCGTGTTTGCCGGAATATCAATGCGCGCAGCTACGACTTTGCGTAGGGGCACTGGAGTCGGCTCTGGCGGCAGAGCGGTTGTCTCAGGCGCTGGCGGAGTCTGGAAGAAAAAGAAGAAAAGAAGGGCTGCAGCGGCGGCGATGATCACACCGAGCAGCAGAAGGAGACCTCCTCGCCTCATGGGGGCGTGCCTTTCTTTCAGCA
>JANXAL010000013.1 GCA_025062325.1 Roseiflexus sp. | reverse complement strand
ACGTGGCTGGCAGAGCGACGGGAGGGCTGCCAGCGCTGCGGGTTATATGGATTTTGAGCAATTAATCCAGTATCGCCCGGTCTAGCCCGCGAAGGCGGGCTTCGCTTTTCATAGCCCGCGACTTCAGGCGCCGGGCGGGTGGGCAGATAGCGGAATATTTATTCAAAAACCATATCCGCTCGCGGGGTGGCGGGCGCCGATGACCGTCACCTGGACGTAGCGGGTGGAACGACGGGAGGACTGCCAGCGTCGCGGGTTATCCGCTAGCAGGGTGGCGGGCGCCGATGACCGTCACCTGGACGTAGCGGGTGGAACGACGGGAGGACTGCCAGCGTCGCGGGTTATCCGCTAGCAGGGTGGCGGGCGCCGATGACCGTCACCTGGACGTAGCAGGAGGAACGACGAGAGGACTGCCAGCGTCGCGGGTTATCCGCCCGTCAGCCGGTTGGCTTGGTAGAGGTGACGGTCATCATTGGGGTGGCGAGTCTTCGATATTGAATCCCCGGTACTGCGGGTCTACCTGTCGGGCGCACGCGGCGGGCGTACTGGAGGGTTGGGCAAGGCAATCGACATAGGCTGTCGTCACCCGTTGCGCTTCGGCGAGTTCCTGTTCGAGGCTGGCGCCCCGTTCGATCACGGCGGTGAGCGCCTCGAACAACCAGTATGTGTCAAACGACGGATGGTTAATGATGTCGGGATCGCCGGTGGTGCGCACTGGCGCTTTGAGCGTCGCGCGTGTTGCGTCGATCAGGGCGCGCTGGTCAGACGGTTGCACCTGCAAGAATGCTTCGGACTCCGCAACTGAGCGACGCGCTGGCAGAATGCGCGCCAGCATGGTTGGGTTGCTGGACAGGAACTTGAACCATGCCCAGCACGCCTGTGGATGCTGCGTCTTCGCAGAGATGAAGAGACCCGACATCTGCACTTCGCTCCGAAGCGCTCCTGCGCCGCTCCCCGGCAGCGGCGCATACCGCAGGTCGCGTGCGTTTTCTCCCATCCCCGTTGGAGGAAACCAGTCACCAAGATGCATTGCGCCGCGTCCTGCAAACGCCAGCGACGCGTAATCGATTGTCCCGTCGGTATCGCGGCGATGCCGGAACTGGAGCGGCGGCGCCGCCCTATGCTTCGTGCTCAGCTCAAGATACCATCGAATAGCCGCAATTGTCTTTGGGTCGGTGTAGTTCGGGCGCAGGTCAGCACCCTCGCCAGTCGTCAGGCGAGCGCCCAGCCAGTTGACAAAAAAGAGGAGATCGCCCCTTGGATCGGGAAACGGCACATATCCCCACTGTCGCTGGTCGCCGTCGCTGCTGGCGAGCGCCAGCGCCGCCGCCAGGAAATCGTCCGGTGTCCAGTCGCTGCGCGGCGGCTCGATGCCCGCTTCCTGAAACGCAGCGTTGTTATAAATCAGGGCGCGAACATGGATGGCATAGGGCAATCCGTAGATGCGCCCATCCTTCGTGTACGCATTCAGCGCCCCCGGAAAGAAATCGTCGCGCGGGATGGCAGGGTCGGCATCGAGCAATGGGCGTAGATCCACAAACGAGCGCTCATCGCCAGGCATGAGCGGACTGAGCCGGAGAACGCAATCAGAGGTCTGCGCGAGTTCAGTGGCGGACATCCTGTCGCGTCCGGCAGACCAGTCAACCGGATTGGCAGTGATGGCAACGTTCTGTTGCTGCTCGTGGAAGGCGCGGATAAGGCGATCCATATGGCCTTCGTGATAGGGGAAATCGGCGCCGAACCTGATCGTGACGGCGCCTGCCGGTCGTTCCAGCGGCGCTGGCGTGGCAACCACAACCGGTCTGAGGTCGGGCGTGGCTGTCGGCGTCAATGCGATCTGCACCATCGCCTCCTGCATGCGACGTTGCTCCTCAAGCAGCGCCTGACGCACATCCGCCTGCGGGTCGGTGGCGACCGCATACAGCGCCCAGGCCAGTGCACCGACGACGGCACTTTCCCGTGAGAGCTCCGGTGTTGTTTGCCCATGCTCCAGCGCCCAGCGATAGGCTTCGGCGTCTTGCGGATCGAGGGTGTTCCAGGCTTCCATCCGCTCCAGTATCGACCGGCGCGTCGGAAAATACCCGATATCAAACGCACCCGAGAGCTGCAGATCAGGCTGGCGCGAGAGCCATTCGATCCAGCGCCACGCTGCCTCGGGATGCGCTGTGCCGCCGCTGATGATGAACCCGCCGCCGATGACGGTATATTGAACGGATAACCTGCCCGGGGGCCAGGGCGCGACGCCCGTTGAGAAGTCTGGCTTCCAGAACGAGCCATCATCGTTGAAGACATATCCATCGCTCCACATCGCAACACGACCTTCGCGCACCAGTCGAAGCGTCTCGTCGGTGGACAGTTCTGGTTGTGATGGATTGTCTATGGGCAGGCGTATCTGCGATGCGACCATCACCACGCCACGACGATGCAACTCGCGCGCACGTTCGATGACAGCGACATACTCTGGCGCCGTCAGATCGACCGTCGCCGGATCGATGCGTGAGATATCGATCCCCTGATCTTCGAGCAGGCTGATCAGGAATGGAAAGGCATCACCAGGCGACGTATGGACGAAGCCATAGGTTGGAGATGCAGCGTCGCCTGTTTTGGCCATCTGCTCAGCAATATCCAGCAGATCGCGCCAAGTCCAGCCGGGGCGCGGTTCGGGCAGACCGGCGCGCTGAAACAGATCACGATGGTAGCGGATCATCTTTATCAATTGAGTATATGGCAGGACCCAGATGCCGTCCTTTGCGGTGTAGCGCTCAATCGTGCCGGGGAAGAAATCGTCGCGTTGAAACGTCGGGTCTGCCTCCATGAGCGGCTTCAGATCGAGGAGCAACGGCGTGCCAAAGGCTGCGGAAGGAAGCACAAACGAGGGCGCCGTATCGGCGGCTGACACGATGCGCCGCAGTACGGCGACATGATCCTTTTGGGCGCTGATGAAGCTGCGGGAGTCGCTACCAACGATATCATCGAGCGACACCAGCCTCACGGTAATGCCGGGATGCTCATCCATAAAGCGCCGTACCAGCGGTCGGTATTTGAAGTGCTCGGCCTCCCACGTGGCGAATGAGATCGTCACCTGTTCGCTGCGTGCGGTCGTTGGTGTTGCAACAGGGCGTGTGGGTGCGGCAGATTCCTGCGGCGACGGCGGCACGCTGCATGCCGCAAGCAGCACTGCCCAGAAGATCAGCACAGTCCACCAGCGTCGCATACTTGCTCCTTTCGCTCAGTCGCCCGATCTCGCTTCGATGAATGACCTGCGAGCGGGAACGTCAGATGGAACGCATGGAGTGGTAGTGGTCTCGCCAGGGAAGACGAAGTGCGAAATGGCTGGAGTCGGGCTATGCTTCCGGAATATAATAGCCCGTTATGGTCAATCTGAGGATGAGAGGATGATAAGACGTTGACGCAACAAGCGGCTCTGGTAGAGGTGACGGTCATCACCGGGGCGGCAGGTGCGAGGGTAGTTGGCGCCGATGACCGTCACCTGGGCGTGGCGGGCGGAGCGACAGGAGGACTGCCAGCGTCGCGGATTATCCGCTAGCAGGGTGGCGGGCGCCGATGACCGTCACCTGGACGTAGCGGGTGGAACGACGGGAGGACTGCCAGCGTCGCGGGTTATCCGCCCGTCAGCCGGTTGGCTTGGTAGAGGTGACGGTCATCACGGGGGTCACACCGCTGGCAGCACGAAACTGAAGACGCTGCCTTCATCGATGCGGCTTTCGACCCAGATGCGTCCGCCGAGAAGCCTGATGAGAGGTTTGACCAGCGACAGACCGAGACCGGTGCCGCCAGCTTCGACTTTGAGCGGATTTTCGGTGCGGTAGAACCGCTCCCAGATGCGCGGGAGGTCTTCGGGAGCGATGCCGACGCCGGTGTCGCGCACATCGATCTGAACATAGCGTCCGGGGCGCAACCCGTCGCGTTCTTCTTCGGGAATCGCCTCGGTTGTGACTTCGCGCGCCTCGATGGTGATCGAACCGCCGCGCGGCGTGTATTTGACCGCATTCGAGACAATGTTGAACAGAATCTGATTGAAGCGTCGAGCGTCAGCGCGCACGAGCGGCAACCCGGCAGGAATGCTCAACGACAGGCGTTGCTGCCGATCCTGGATTTTCGGCTGAAGGTCAAGCATCACGGTGCTGAGGGTTTCCGCAACGTGGATCGGTCGAATCTCGAGTTCGACGCTGCCGGTCTCGATTTTAGTGATGTCGAGCAGATCGTTGATGATCGCAATCATGCGCTCGGCATTTGACTGAATGATGCCAAGGAACTCCTTCTGCGTCTCGTTGATCGGTCCTAGGCTGCCCATTGCCAGAAGCTGCGTAAACCCTTTGATCGAGGTCATCGGCGTGCGCAGCTCGTGCGAGACCGTGCCGATAAACTCGGTCTTCAGCCGATCCGACTCGACCTCGCGCGTGCGGTCGCGGAACACGGCAACCGCGCCGATCAGCGTTTCCTTGGTCGAGATGACCGGATCAAGCGTAATACTGATTGTGCGCGGACCGATCTGGAACGTGGTGGAGAGAGTGCGCGGCTGATGGCGTTCATCCCAGGGATTGTTCAGCAGGTCGTCGAGCGGCAGCTCCTCATAGCGTCGCCCCAGCAATCGTCGCAGCAGATCGCCCAGGTTCCACGTTACCAGCTCTTCGATGGGGCGATCAAGGATCTTCTCCGCCGCCAGGTTCACCGTCAGCACCGAGCCGCTCTGGTCACAGACGATGACCCCGTCCGAGAGGCTCTGCAGAATGGCCGTACTCTGACTGACTGCCTGTTCCTGGCGCTGCTGCATTTCATAGCGGTGGAGGTACTGCTGCTCCGCCTGCTGATACACTTGTGCGTTGTGAATGCCGATAGCGATCTGTTTGGCGGAAGCGTCCAGCAAACGCAGGTGTTCCTCGCGGAAATATCCGGTCTGCTCATGAGAGAGCACGAGGACCCCCAGGACTTCGTGATGCGCAATCAGCGGCACGGCGATCATCGAACCGCTGCGTTTTGCCAAGGGATCATCAAATGGCGGCGGCACCCAGCGCGGGTCGGAAGCGACATCCGCCACAATTAGCGGTTTACGCTGCTGCGCGACCCATCCGACGATGCCATGCCCGAACGGGAAGCGTGTATATCCGATCCCTTCGCTCTTCCCCAGTACAGCCCGGTCGACCAGTTGTTCGGTTTCGCGGTCGAGCAGCCAGATTGACCCATGCTCGACGCCAATCAGTCTTGCCAGCGTATTGAGCGAGTTGTTCATAATGACATCGCCGTCGAGTGAGCTGCTGACTTCGAGCGCAATAGCGTTGAGCGTTTCGAGCGTATCGCGTTCGATCTGCAGCTCGCGGGTGCGTTCGGCGATGCGCTGTTCGAGATCGGCGTTGAGCGCCCGCACCTCTGCGTACAATCGCGCATTCTCCAGCGCAATCGCCGCCTGACCGGCGACTGAGCGGGCAAATTCCTGTTGGGAACGATCTCCAAGCGTATGCGCTTCGCCCTGACAGATGATCATCCCCACAACGCCGCGCTGGGTGACGAGCGGCACGCCAAGCAGGGCGCAACCCGGAACGTGCCAGCTCTGCGTGTCTTGCGGCGCAAGTGCGGCTGTGAAAAAGGGTTCCCGTTGCCGGAGCTTCTGAACGATCAGATCGTCGCTTGTGTCCAGCGGCAGGGAGTGCGCTGCCGACGTTGGAGCGCCATGACGCCAGGCCAGTTCGAGGCGCGCAGCGTCCGGGGTGAGCAACCAGATATCGACAACCACCGGCGCCAGCACCTCTGAAAGCGCATCACCAATGTGGCGCAGGTGCGCTTCCTGATCGAACGTTGCCGTCAGTTCGCGCGCCAGTTGGTTGAGCCGCGACACCTGCAGCGTCGTGCGGTCGGTGACTTCCGCATCATGGTAGAGGCTTTCGACCAGCATGCGGGTCTCGTTCAGCTCGTGCAGCACTTTGTGCGCAGCCCTGACCCATCGATCAACGAGCAGAGCAACGGCCCGATCAAAAAGATCATCGAGTGCATCGAGCAGATGGTAGAAGGCGTTGTCCTGCGAATTATCAGCCTCCACCGCCTCTTGAAGCAAGGCGCGACGGCACATCCTGCGCAACTGCTGGAAGAGCGCCACCTGGCGCGGCAGGTCGTCTTCGCCAATTGTGCTCCGCAATGCGCGCAGCGTCGTCAGACACTCGTCCAGCGGTCGTTCATCACCGCCTGCAGCAGCGATCAGCCCATCGTACAGCGCCGTCAGCACGACCTTGCGCTCATCAGGATGAACGGCGACTGTTTCACCGTTCCCCGCGGATGCATGCGAGGCTGCAGCGAACAGATCATCGCCTGCATCAATCCAGAGCGGCAGAAGAGTCGTGCGATTGGCGCTCAACCAGCGGGTCAGATAGGTTGGCGGAGTATGATGCATAACGGTGCAGAGACTCGAATTCAGGTCTGAATAACGACTACTGTGGCGTCATCAGACTGTTTGCCATAGGTTTGGACGATCTGCTCCGCCAGCGCCTGCGGCGGTTGGCGGATGTCGAGATGCAGATCCTGAGCGAACTGGGATGACACGCCATCGCTGTACAATACGAACAGATCGCCCGGATCATACGTATAGGTCAGTTCGAGCAGCGTCGGCAGGCGGTAGCCGAGAATGCCGTTCTTCGAGATCGGCTTGATTGGTTTCCGGCTGTAGACATAGATCCCGACGTTGCCAACCCCGATGTACGAGGCGCTGCTCTGGACCGGATCGATCCGAAGCAACCCGGCGACGGCGCCGCGCGTTGTGTGCAGCGCCTCATGCGACGTGCGGATGAGCTCTCGCAGCGGCCGCTCGGCGTGTTCGCGGAAGATCGTTTCTGCCAGACGCGCCGCCCGCGCTGCCTCTTCGCCGCCGCCCAGCCCATCAACGACTGCCGCCAGAATGCCGCTGCCGTCCAGGGTCACGACCAACCAGGCGTCGCCGGAGATCGATTGACCCTGCTTAGCGCGATTGTATGCGCCCCATGCGATGGTCATCGGCGGACCTTTCTAGGCCCGCTGATGCGTTTGCCGGGCCACTTCACGGCGCGCACGCGCGTTCCGACGCCGACCGTCGACTCGATGTGAAAGTCATCCATTAGGCGTCGCACGCCAGGAAGGCCCGCGCCAAGCGTTCGCGCAGTGCTGTACCCGTCGCGCAACGCCAGCGCGATATCGGCGATGCCGGGTCCCTGATCGCGCGCCTCGATGGCAATGCCCTGACGACCGTTGTCTTCGACGCATTCGATGATCAGTTCACCACTGCCAGCATGCGCTAGAATGTTGCGCGTCAGTTCCAGAACCGCAATTTCAATGCGCGTGCGGTCGATATCGTCGAACCCCAGGGCCGTCGCTATATCGCGCGCGCGCCCCATGGCGACATACACATCGACCTCTCGCCTGACAGGGCAGACTACTGCCTCCATTTGAGTGTACTCCTGGATGTGTTCGAGCGCCAGTAGGCAGCGTTACAGTTCGCTGACACACGGCGCAGCCGCGCCCATGTTTCGCGCCGCGCCTGCAAATCCTGGAACACTCGAAGTCGCCAGATCGCACAACGCAGGCAGGCGGCAGTCATGGGCGTTGCCGCAGTCTGTCATCAAGTATAGTCCAGGAGCGCTACAAGATCGGATCAAAATGCGTTCGATATGGAGGCGAAATGGGAATGAGAGGTGCGAGGCGCGAGGTGCGAGGCGCGAGGGGATGAGGCAAGAGGGGACGAGGTGCGAGGCGCGAGGGGATGAGGCAAGAGGGGACGAGGTGCGAGGCGCGAGGGGATGAGGCGCAAGAGACGCGACGCATTCGCTCATTCGCTTCCATTCGTTTATTTATTCGCTTCCCTATTCGCTGACTGCAGGGGGGGCAAGGCGAGAAGCGAGGCAAGAGGCGCGAGGCAAGAGATGGAAGGCGAGAGGGGGCGAACGGCGGAACACGTTACGTCGTTACATTGCGATGGCGTGTGGCATACCGCCCTGGAGCGGCGCCAGACCGTAGCGCCGTTGTATTGTAACGGCGCATACGACATTGCAACGGCGCAGACAACAATACAACAGCACATCGCGTCGTATTGCAACGACGCCCCGTGTGGTGCAATGTCAGAACCCGGGTTGATGGCAATCATTCCCATCGTCCCGGGTCTGACGATAGCCTGCTAGTTCGGGCAATGCCCTGGACCGATGTAGCCATTGTTGTACCGATCAAGCAGATCGGCATAGGAAAGAGCCTGCGCCCGAACATGCCTGTCGAGTCTCGACGATGGCGTGTACGTGTTGAAGAAACCTTCTGCCCACCCGAGCGCTGCATCCACCTCTGGCGTCGATGCGGCGCCATTCAGGATGTTGAGTCTGGCAGCGATGTACTGGTGCGCCAGGATGTAGTAGGCGTTGCCGCCCGATGGCGGAGTCCAGAGCACCTGATACCAGGACTGACCGCTCTTGAAGAACACTGTGTCCTCGCCGATCTTCGCCCACGTCGGATTGTACGGCGCCGGGCCGTACTTCGAGTGCGTCTTCCAGTAGCCCTGGGTCAGCGTGCAACCGCCGCGCGGCGTACAGATGACCGTCACTGAGGCGCTGTCGGACTGACCCGTCTCGCGGATGGTGGCCGTGTTGACGTGCGTTCCAGCATCACTGTCGCAGGTGAAGGTTCTGGCGTATGAAACGGATCCGCTGGCGTAGAACATCCACGAAGAGCCGTTAGTGTCATCCACGTGAATTGTGTTGTTGATCAGCGTCGGGCTGTGCGGCAGGGTTGCAGTGGCGCTGGGGCTGGGACCAAAGGGGCAAGGGGCAGGTCCAGGACAGTTGCGACCGCCGGGTAGCCAGCCAGAGTGGTTCGTAATGGTTACGTTTGCTGTGACCTTATACGTGCCGCCAGGTTTCGGTTGCGGGAATGCGCCTCCGCTGAATGGGATGTCCAACCGATAGGGGTAGCAGCCCGTCTCGCCTGGATCAAGCACCGGGTTGCCGCTTACGTTGACCGTGACCAATGTCAGGAGGTCATTAGGTGGCGGATAGCCATTGTACAGCATAACGACGATGGTGAGATTCTCCGTCGAGCGGTCTCCGCCGTTGGTGACGCAGACTCGGCCGCTCAGCCAGGCTTCATCCGTTCCCTGATCCTTTGTGACAGCGATAGTGTACGTGGATGTGCCGCTTTCGCCGGTGAACAGGTTCCAGGTGTCCGGCGTGACCGATTTGTCAATTGTCCAGTGGAAGGTGCGCGTGTAGTAGGCTGTAGTATCAACAGTGGCGCTTAGTGTTGTGCCTGCCTGACCCTGAGCGACGACGGGCAGCGTAAAGATTCCGCCAAGGGCCAGCGTGAGCAGAGCTGTTACGCCCAGGGCGGCAGTTCGAGCGAACTTTCGGACGTTTTCCATGACACTAACCTCCTTGTTAGCCTGGAATATCCTTCGAGTCAGTTGCTGCGGTCGCCTCGGCGCTCACGAACCTGCAATTACAGACATCACCCCCTTTGCTCAGGCATAGAGGAACAAAATCAATCCCTCGAGCGCTCGCTGCCAAAGACTTGTGGTACGGCCTGCGCAGGCAGGCTTCGCAGCAGTAGTAGCCTGCGGCTTATTGGTCGGTAAATGAGGTTTTCTGGTCAGTCGGCATCATATAGAAACGAGCAGGGGTCGTTCAAGTTAAGGTGTGGTTTATGGGCTGCTAATGAGCCTCTTCTTCCGCGTGTGAAAGAAAAGAGAGGTTTGGTTATCCTGTTTCTCAGAATGGCACAGCTTTGACGTGCGTGCAGCGTTGCCCAACAAAAAAGATGCGCAGCGACATTTTCTCATGTACAATGAAGCCATGGTAATGAATCGCCTCCGCTTCATTATTGTGCCGCTCGTCATCATCGCGCTGGCAGGCTGCGGCAACCTGCCGGTAACGTTGCGACCGGCGCCGGTCGCAACGCCAGCGCCGCCTCCGACATCAACGCCGCTGCCAACTCTCACGCCGACGGATACGCCGCGCCCAACGCTAACGGCAACGCCAACACCGACTCCTGCGCCTACGGCGACGCCAACCGCCACGCCTTACCCGCTTCTGCCGACCCCCACGCTCGCGCCGCTAAGCGCGAATAAGCGCCAAGCAATCTTTGAAGACGTCTGGACGCTAGTGCGCGACCGGTATGTGTACGAGGACTATGGCGGCGTCGATTGGGAGGCCGTGCGCAAGGAGTTCGAGCCGAGGATTGCCCGCGCTGCTTCGGAAGCGGAGTTCTAC
>JANXAL010000082.1 GCA_025062325.1 Roseiflexus sp. | reverse complement strand
GTTTACCGAGTACGAGGCGAAGGTCTATCTGGCGCTGCTGCAGGAGCATCCGGCGACCGGGTATCAGATCGGGAAACTGGCTGGCGTGCCGCGCTCGATGGTCTACGAGGCGCTTGGACGGCTCGAGGCGCGCGGCGCGGTGCTCAAGAGCTTCGACGAAAAAGCCACCCTCTATCGCCCGGTGTCGCCCGATATCCTGCTCGACCGGTATGAGCAGCGAATGCGCCAGCGCGTCGCCGAGCTGCGCACCAGCCTGGCGCCGCTCTACCGCCGCCACGACGAGGGACGGCTGTGGACGTTCAGCGGTCGCCGGGAGGCGCTGCACTACGCGCGCGAGATGATTGACCGCGCGCAGACCGAACTGCTGCTCGTGCTCACCGACGATGACGTCGCCGAACTGCGCGACGCGCTGACCGCTGCGCACGCACGCGGCGTGCGGCTGGGCGTCATTCTGACCGGCAACGCGCCGTTCGACCTTGGTCAGGTGGTGCGCCATCCGCACCTGGAAACAACACTGCATCAGATGGAGGAGACGCTGATTGTCGTGGCAGACGACCGCGAGTGTCTGATTGCCAGCGGTCACGCGACGACATCAGCCACAGTGACGACAAATCCGAATATGGTTTCGCTTGCCCATCAGTTCGTCTGGATGGAACTGTTCGCCCAACGCATTTTCGCGCGCCTGGGGGAAGACCTGCTGGCGCGCCTGGACCCCGAAGATCGCCGTATTCTTCAGCACGAGGAGAATGCGTAAATGTCAACCCAGGAATTGATCGCTCAACTTCGCACCCGCCCTGGGGTGCTTGCTGTTCATTACGACGAACAGGAACATGTGCTGACGCTGCGCTACGACGGCGGGCGCGTGAATGTCGCCGATATCGAGGCGCTTGCCCGCAGCGCCGGCGCGACGCTGCGCATGCTCCCCGCCGAGACCCGCCCGCTGACGCCGGAAGAGGCGGAGCTTGCGGCGCTGCCCTGGATGATCCGCCTGACGGCGCTCACACTGGTGATGGTCATCGCCGGATGGATCGTCGAAGATTTTATGGCGCTGCCGCACTGGATCGCCTGGTTGATCTATGCTATCGCATATGCGAGCGGCGGATTCTACAGCGTTCAGGAGGCGTGGGAGACGCTCAAGAAGCGACAGTTTGACGTCAACTTTCTGATGATTGTGGCGGCTGTCGGTGCAGCGATTGTGGGTCAGCCGCGCGAAGGCGCCATTCTGATGTTCCTGTTTTCGCTCTCCGGCACGCTCGAAACCTATGCGATGGGGCGAACCCATGCTTCGATTCGTGCACTGCTCGATATGACGCCGAAAGAAGCGGAGGTGTATCGCAATGGAACGCTCGTGCGCGTGCCGGTGGAGGAGTTGCAGGTCGGCGAGGTGGTGCTGGTGCGTCCCGGCGCGCAGGTCCCCGCTGACGGCGTGGTAGTGCGCGGCGAGTCGACGCTGAACGAAGCCTCGATTACTGGCGAGTCAATGCCGGTCGAGAAGCGCCCTGGCGCGAAGGTGTTCGCCGGAACGATCAACGGGCAGGGGGCGCTCGAAGTTCGTGTCACAACGTCGGTGGAAAACTCGATGCTGGCGCGGATTGTGCAGGTGGTGCGCGAGGCGCGTGAGCAGAAGGCGAAGAGCCAGGATTTCACTGATCGGGTGATCGGGCAGTACTATGCGTATGCGGTCGTCGGTCTGACGGTGCTGGCAATCGTCATCCCGCTGCTCTTCCTGGGTTGGGACCTGAGCACAACCCTCTACCGCGCGATGACGCTGATGGTGGTGGCGTCGCCGTGCGCGCTGGTCATTTCGATCCCGGCGGCGCTCCTCTCGGCGTTGGCGGCATCGGCGCGCGGCGGGGTGCTCTTCAAAGGCGGGCGCCACCTGGAAGCCGCTGCGCAGGTGCGGGTCGTGGCGTTCGATAAAACCGGCACGCTCACGACGGGACGTCCCGGTGTGGTGGCGGTGATTCCGGTAGACGGCGCTGCAGCGAAACTGGAACACGCGCTCGCCGCAGCAGAGGCGCCAGCCCGTCTGCCGCAGCCGATTCCCGATGATATGCTCGGACCGCTCTCGCCCGACCAGCGGCGGTTGCTGGCGCTGGCAGCCGCCGTCGAGCGTCCCTCGGAGCATCCGCTGGCGCGCGCCATTGTGCGCGGCGCAGACGAGCGTGGTCTTCCGACTCCGGTCGCTACTGGCTTCGAGTCGCTGACCGGCGCTGGCGCCACGGCGACCATCAACGGTTGCCGGTTGACGATTGGTCGTCCGTCACTGTTCGACCTGACGCCGGAGGTTGCGGCGCAGATTTCGGCGCAGCAGGAACTGGGGCGCACCGTGGTGGCGCTCGGATGCGAACGCACCGTCTGGGGCATTATCGCCATCGCCGATACCGTTCGCCCTGAAGCGGCAGCGGCAGTTGCGCGCCTGAAGCAGACCGGCATCGAGCGGGTGGTGCTGCTGACCGGCGACAACCGGCAGGTGGCGCAGACGCTCGGGCAGGCGCTTGGCGTCGATGAAGTGCGCGCAGAACTGCTGCCGGAAGAGAAAGTCGCCGTGCTGCGCGAACTCGAGGAGCGATACGGTCCGGTCGCCATGGTCGGCGATGGCATCAACGACGCGCCGGCGCTGGCGAGCGCGACGCTCGGCGTGGCGATGGGGGCAGCGGGCACGGACGTGGCGCTGGAGAGCGCCGATGTGCTGCTCATGAGCGACGATCTGAGCCGCCTGCCAGGAGCGTTGCGCCTGGCGCGCCGCGCACGCAGCATCGTGCGGCAGAACCTGGCATTCGCCTTCGCTGTGATGGCGGTGCTGATGGCGTTCGCCATGTTCGGCGCCATTCCGCTGCCCCTCGGCGTCATCGGGCACGAAGGCAGCACCCTGATCGTGGTGGCGAACGGGCTGCGGTTGCTGGCGGAGCGGATGTCACCGTAGGGGCGCAGCGCCGCGCCCGTACAAGGCGCCGCGCCCATAGTGAGGCCAGGTAGGGGCGCCGCGCCGCCGCGCCTGTACAAGGCGCCGCCATGCCCGTACCCGTGTACCAATGACGCCCCCGACCCTTGAGGTCTGCGCCGCACACCCGTCCCTGCCGTTGCACGTCACAAGTGGAGCGTTTTTGGCAGCGATGGATGTTTGCCGCGTCCTGACGCCCTTTGTCCCCTCA
>JANXAL010000131.1 GCA_025062325.1 Roseiflexus sp. | reverse complement strand
CGACCAGCGCCGGGACGTGGAAGTGGGTCAGCCCCGCGCTGACGGCGCGCCAGGTGACGCCGCGGTCGTCGCTGCGATACACCCCGCTGCCGTAGGTTCCGGCGTAGAGCGCCAACGGCGTCAACGCCAGACTCCGGATGTCGGCGCCTAAGCCCAGCGGTCGCCACGTCGCGCCGCCGTCAGGACTGCGAAACAGACCGTTATCTATGTACCGATCCGCCACATAGAGCGTTCCGGGCGTCTGCGGATCAACCGCCAGCAGACGGAAACTCCTGTCCTGCCTCTCTTCGCCAACGAGACGCAGCGCAGGCACAGAAACCTCGACCCTGGTCCAGGTGGCGCCGCCATCGGCGCTGCGGTAAATGTCATTGTGAGCAACAGCGTATACGACGCCCGTCGGATCGATGAATAATCCTGTGACCCCTCGGTCGTCCTGCTCAACGCCTTCGAGCAGACCGTTGTCCACTGCTTCAGGCAGGCCATCGTTCACGGCACGCCAGGTTTCCCCGCCGTCCTCGCTCTTGTACACCCCCTCGTCGGTTCCGGCGAAGATCACCTGTGGATTGGCAGGATTGATGCGCAGGATATCCACTCCGACCAGACCGTCACCGATCTGGCGCCAGGTCGCGCCGCCGTCTTCGCTTTTGAGCACGCCCTCCCGTCCGCCTCTGGCATACAGCGTCGCTGGCGATGCCGGGTTGATCGCCAGCGCAAAGACAATCCCTGTTCGCTCGGTCTCGCGCCAGGTCGCGCCGCCGTCCTCACTCTGGTACACGCCGTTTTCGGTGTTGGCATAGATGATCCGGCTGTTCGCCGGATCAAGCGCCAGCGCATAGACCGAAGGACGTTCCCCCAGCCCGTTGTTGATGGCGCGCCAGGTGGCGCCACCGTCTTCGCTCTTGCGCACGCCCCACCACAATCCTCCGGCATACAGTATGGTCGGCGTCGTCGGGTCAACCACGAGCGAAATGACCCGCGGGCCGGGCGTAATAGTGCGCCAGGTGACGCCGCCGTCGTCGCTTTTGTACACGTCGTTATCAGTTACTGCGTACAGCGTGGTCGGCGTGGTCGGGTCGAACACCAGCGTCATAATCTCTGATCGGTTCGGACCGATGAACTCCCAGGCGTCGGTCGGCTGCGGGCGCAGCAGGACGAACCCCGCCGCCAGCGCGCCGAGCAGCGCCAGCGCCGCGACAGCGCCAATGAGCATCGTTTTGCGTGACATGCGCGCCATGGGCTTCTCCTCACCTCAGATCACACTCCGCACTCAACATCGATACAGACGTTCTTAATAACGAAATGGTGCGACAAATTATCAGTGGAGGACCTACGACGGTCATTGCCGGACGCTCCGGCAGATGCAGCGCCGAAGCGCCTACGGATGGGCGCGGATCGGGACGGATGCGCGCGGATAGATTCCTCCGCCACACGAAGATCCGCGCAAATCCGTCGCACCTGTGTCAATCCGTGTCCCACGCAGGGTATGCGGTGGAAGTGACGGTCATCGCGTCGGGGGAGCGAGTCGTGTATAATGACCTTATATCAAGAGAGTCCCCAGGAGGAAGCCAATGAACCTCCCGCCATTCTGTAATGAGCCATACACTGATTTCAACGATCCCGCCAACGTGGCTGCAATGGAGCAGGCGCTGGCGGACGTTCGGGCGCAGTTTGGGCGCACCTATCCGCTGATTATCGACGGCGAACGCATCATGACCGACGCTATGATCGCTTCGGTCAACCCAGCGCGCCCCGCCGAGGTCGTCGGGTATGCGGCGAGCGCCGATGTGGCGCTGGCGCACCGCGCCATCGAAACTGCGCACCGCCGCTTTGCCGAGTGGCGTCGTGTACCGGTCGAGCGGCGCGTCGAGCTGTTGCTGAAGGCGGCGGCCGCGATGCGCGCGCGGCGCTTCGAGTTGAATGCCTGGATTATCTACGAAGTCAGCAAGAGCTGGGCAGAGGCGGATGCCGATGTCGCCGAAGCAATTGACTTCTGCGAATTCTACGCGCGCGAGATGCTGCGCCTGAGCGAACCGCAGCCGCTCTATCCCATCCCCGGCGAGGACGACCGCCTGACCTATATCCCGCTCGGCGCCGGGGTCGCCATTCCGCCGTGGAACTTCCCGCTCGCCATTATGGTCGGGCTGGTGACGGCGCCGGTTGTTGCGGGCAACACCATTGTGCTCAAGCCCGCCTCGGCGTCGCCGATCATCGCGGCGAAGTTTATGGAAATCCTGGAGGAGTGCGGGCTGCCTCCCGGCGTGGTCAACTATCTCCCCGGTCCCGGCAGCAGCGTCGGCGATGCGCTGGTCGATCATCCGCTGACGCGCTTCATCGGCTTCACCGGCTCGAAGGAGGTCGGCATTCGCATTTTTGAGCGTGCTGCAAAGGTGCACCCCGGTCAGAAATGGCTCAAGCGCACCATCCTCGAAATGGGGGGCAAGGATACGATCATCGTGGACGAAACGGCGGACCTGGAAGCCGCCGCTTCCGGGATCGTCGTGTCTGCCTTTGGCTTCCAGGGGCAGAAGTGCTCCGCCTGCTCACGGGTCGTTGCAGTCGAGCCGGTCTATGACGAACTGCTCGACCGGGTGATCGAACTGACCGGCGGGTTGACCGTCGGTGATCCGGCGCAGCGCGGAACGTTCATGGGCGCAGTGATTGACGAACGGTCGCGCGAGAAGATCCGCTGGTACATTGAAGAAGGGCTGCGCGAAGGCGGACGGTTGGCGTTCAGCGGCGAAGCGCCAGACGATGGGTTCTTTGTGCCGCCGACGATCATCGCCGATGTTGACCCCAATGCGCGCATTGCCCAGGAAGAGATCTTCGGTCCGGTGCTGGCATTCATCAAGGCGCGCGACTTCGATGAGGCGCTGGCAATCGCCAACAACACCGAGTATGGTCTGACCGGCGGGGTCTACTCGCGCTCGCGCGAGCGGTTGGAGCGCGCACGCGACGAGTTCCACGTCGGCAACCTCTACTTCAACCGCAAGATCACCGGCGCGATGGTCGGCGCGCATCCGTTTGGCGGCTTCAACATGTCGGGCACCGACTCGAAGGCGGGCGGGCGCGATTACCTGCTCCTTTTCCTGCAAGCCAAGACGGTGGCTGAGAAACTGTGAGAGAAGAGGCGAGAGGCGAGAGGTTGCAGGTGCGAAGGTTGAAGGTTACAGGTGGGAACGTTATACTTGAACGTTGAATGTTCAGCGTGACCGTGTTCTTACGCATACGCTCACTTGTGCTGGCATTTGTTTATTCGCTGACGTCAATCACGTTGCCCGTCCTATCTCACACAAAGGCACAAAAGCGTAAAGAAAAGCTGGACAATCGCGCACTCGTTCATTCGCTTATTCGCTGACGCATTCGCTGGCATTCGCTTATTCGTTTCTCCATTCGTTGACGCATTCGTTGACGCATTTGCTGACGCATTCGTTGACGCATTCGCTGACGCATTCGCTCATTCGCTGACAATCAACGGAATCTTTCACTATGCCCATACCCCCTCAACTGACCGAACTCAAGGCGCGGCTCCACGAGATCTACGATCTGGAAATGGCGGCTGCGCTGCTGAACTGGGATCAGACAACCTACATGCCTCCTTGCGGCGCAGCGGCGCGTGGTCGTCAACTGGCGACGCTGGGGCGCATTATTCACGAGAAGCGGATCGACCCGGCGATCGGGCGCCTGCTCGAAGCGCTGCGTTCTTACGAAGAGTCGCTCCCGCCCGACGCTCCCGACGCCGCGCTCATCCGGGTAACACGGCGCGACTACGAGCGCGCAACGCGCATTCCCGCCGCTTTCACCGCCGAACTCTACGAGCACACTGCCGCCAGCTACGATGTCTGGTCGCGCGCGCGTCCGGCGAATGACATCGCTGCCGTGCTGCCCTACCTGGAACGCACCCTCGACCTCAGCCGCCGCTTTGCGGAGTTCTTTCCCGGCTACGAGCACATCGCCGACCCGCTGATCGATGGGGCGGATTATGGCATGCGCGCCACGACGATCAAACAGATCTTCGCCGAACTCCGCCAGGGGTTGATCCCGCTGGTCGAACAGATCACCAGCCAGCCACCGGTGGATGACTCATGCCTGCGCCAGTTCTTTCCCGAAGCGCAACAGTGGGCGTTTGGCGTCGAGGTCATCACGGCGCTGGGTTACGACTTCAACCGCGGACGACAGGATAAAACGTTACATCCGTTCATGACCAAATTCTCGCTGAACGACGTGCGCATCACCACGCGCTTTGACGAACACGACCTGGGATTAGCGCTCTTTAGCACCATCCACGAGGCCGGGCACGCACTGTACGAGCAGGGCATCGCACAGGAGTTCGAGGGGACGCCGCTCGCATCCGGCACATCCGCCGGAATGCACGAGAGTCAATCGCGTCTGTGGGAGAATATCGTCGGACGCAGCCGCCCGTTCTGGGAACATTTCTACCCGAGTTTGCAGGCGACTTTTCCTGATCAGTTGGGGAACGTGCCGCTCGAGACGTTCTACCGGGCGATCAATAAGGTGCAACGCTCCCTCATTCGCACCGAGGCGGACGAAGTGACGTACAACCTGCACGTCATTCTACGCTTCGACCTGGAACTGGCACTGCTCGAAGGAACGCTCGCGGTGCGCGATCTGCCCGAAGCCTGGTGCGAACGCTACCGCAGCGATCTTGGGGTCGCACCGCCGGATCATCGCGATGGCGTTTTGCAGGATGTCCACTGGTACAGCGGACTCATCGGCGGCGCATTCCAGGGCTATACACTGGGAAACATCATGAGCGTGCAACTGTTCAATGCCGCGCTGCACGATCATCCCGACATCCCGCAGCAGATCAGCAATGGCAGGTTCGACACGCTCCGCGAGTGGATGCGCGAGCGCGTTTACCGCTATGGGCGCGCCCTCGACGCCGACGACATCCTGCGCCGCGCCACTGGCAGGTCCCTCGATGTGCAGCCATACCTGGAGTATCTATGGCGCAAATACGGCGAGTTGTACGGCGTCACGCCTCCGCGCGGTTCTCACGATACAGTTGTGTCGTAGGGGCGCCCCTCTGTGGGCGCCCACATGTGGCAGCGCCAACGTAGGGGCGCTCCCCTGTGGATATTTGCAATCCGGACCGTGGCAGGCAGGCATGGAGCCTGCCTCTACTGTCACTGCCATTGGTCGTCGAGGCGCGTCGTGTGGGCGCCCAAACGCGGTATCGTTGCTGTAGAGGCGCCCGATGTGGGCAGGCACAGGGGCCTGCCCCTACGATGCCGGGGTATGTGCGGTACGCTCAAGCGTAGAGTTTTCCGGGCGAATCCTCGTGTCAGATCGCTGGCTTTGGTCATCGGGACGCCCCACCTCCCCCTTCTCCCCTTGTGGGAGAAGGGGGCAGCTCGCAAGTGTAGATTTTTGGGCAAGCCCTTACGTTGCATCGCCCGTTTTGAGCGTCAGAATGCGTATACTCCCCCTTCTCCCCCCAACCCCCCGCACACAGGGGGCGCAGGGGGGTGGGAGAAGGGGGCCCGGGGGGATGAAGGGAAAGAGGGCGTCAGGACAAGGCACACATCGATTGTCCCCTAAAACTCTACACTTGTGAGGAAGGGGACCGGGGGGATGAGGAAAAAAGGGCGTCAGGACGCACTGGTGCGTCCCGAAAAGCTTACACCTGTAAGTGACGGACTTCCGAATCACCGACACGTATAGCACCGTGCTCATCGACTCCGACATCGCCTTATGTGAAGTCGGCACAACTAACAGCGCGGCGTGACATCCGCATGCGCCTCGAATTCTCCCCATTCTTTGTGCACTTTGCAACAAAAAAAGGAGTATAATGTCGTTGATGTTGAACAGAAACCTATGAGTTTCCATCTCCGCGTCGTAGAAATGGTCTCTTAATGCATGGAACGCTACCATACATCTGGCCACGATGGCCTGCGGCTTGAAGGGTGATTGAAGACCGCCACATCGAAGGCGACCTTCATCACCCGTTTGTATCTTTATAAGGCTGGCGCTCTGCCTGCTGCCAACAACTGGAGAACGTCTATGATACAGATGCACGACACCGAAATTCAGCCACGTCCGCTTGATCGCTTGTCGACTGAACCCATCGTAAACGACTTTTCGATCGTTGCTGCAACCGTTAATGGTTCAGGCAGCCAAACAGCGAACAATGTTCTGATGCGCGCCATCTTCAAGATGGGTGTGCCAGTCAGCGGAAAGAATCTCTTCCCGTCGAACATTCAGGGGCTGCCGACCTGGTTCACCATTCGCGTCAGCAAAGATGGCTACACGGCGCGGCGCGAGACGACTGAGATCTTAGTCGCCTTCAACCAGCGCACTGCCGACGAAGACCTGGCATCGCTTGTCCCCGGCGGCGTCTGCGTGCATCCGAACGACATCAAATTCTCTCGTCCGCGTTCGGACGTTCATTTCTACCCGCTGCCGGTGCGCGACCTGGTCAAACAATCCGGCGTGGACGCAAAACTGCGTGATTATATCGCCAATATGGTGTACGTCGGCGCTCTGGCGGAACTGCTGGGCATCGACATGAACGAAATCAAAGCCGCGCTCGAACGTCAGTTCAAGGGCAAACCCAAACCTATCAACGTGAACTATGGCGTCGTCGTTGCGGCTGCCGAATGGGTGCGCGCCAACCTGCCGAAAACCGATCCGTTCCGCATAGAGCCCATGGATAAAACGCACGGTCTGATCCTGATCGATGGAAATACCGCTGCCGCATTCGGCGCGCTGATGGGCGGCATGACTGTGTGTGCCTGGTATCCGATCACCCCTTCGACCAGTCTGATCGACGCGATGACCGAACTGGCGCCGATCCTGCGCGCTGACCCTGAAACCGGCAAGACGACCTATGCCATCGTTCAAACTGAGGACGAGATTGCGGCGGCTGGCATTATCGTCGGCGCAGGATGGGCTGGCGCACGCGCCATGACCGCTACCTCCGGTCCCGGTCTTTCGCTCATGAATGAATTCGTAAGCCTGGCGTACTTTGCTGAGGTTCCCTGCGTTATCTGGGACGTGCAGCGCATGGGGCCGAGCACCGGGCTGCCGACGCGCACATCACAGGGCGATGTGCTCTCCGCCTACTACATGGGGCATGGCGACACCCGTCACGTGATCCTGTTCCCTGGAAACATGACCGAGTGCTTTGAGTTCGGCTACCTGGCGTTCGACCTGGCGGAACGACTGCAGACGCCAGTGCTTGTGTTAAGTGACCTCGACCTCGGAATGAACAACTGGATGTCTGAGCCGTTCGCCTACCCCGACAAACCGTTCGACCGCGGCAAGGTGCTGAGCGCCGAGGAGTTGGAGAAATTCAAGGATTGGGGTCGTTACAAGGATATCGACGGCGATGGGATTCCGTATCGTACGCTGCCGGGCAATCCCAACCCGCGCGCGGCATACCTGGCGCGCGGCACCGGGCATAATGAGTTCGCCATCTATAGTGAGCGACCTGAGGACTGGCAAAAGAACCTGGATCGCCTAACGCGCAAACACAATACGGCGCGTACCCTTGTGCCGAAGCCGGTTGTCCAGGAAGCCGAAGACGCAACCATTGGGATTGTCGCCTATGGCTCGACCGACCCGGCTGTGCGCGAAGCGTGCGACATATTGCGTTTGCGAGGGGTAACGGCAAGCTATCTGCGCATCCGCGCGCTGCCGCTGGAGTCGACGCTGACTGATTTTCTGGCAAAGTACGAGCGCGTCTATGTCGTCGAACTGAACCAGGACGGGCAGATGGCGCAATTGGTCCAATTACATGCACCGGAGTACGCAGCGCGCATCCGCTCCGTGCATATCTGCAATGGCCTGCCGATGAGCGCTCAGTTCGTGGTGGAGTCGATCATGCGCGCGGAGCGTGCCGAAGGTGACGGTCACGCAGGAGGTGTCCCCTTACAGGCGTAGATTTTTCTGGCAATCCCTCACGCCGGTTGTCTGTTTCAGACGTCTGGACGCCCCACCTCCCGCTTCTCCTCCCACCCCTTGCATGCGAGGGGCGCAGGGGGGTGGGAAAAGGAGGCAGGGAGGATGAAGGGGACAAGGGCGTCACAATGCGGCACGCTCGCTTCGCACCCTAAAAGCTCACACGTGAGAGAGGGGCGGCTCCCTGTGAGCGCCCTCTGCGGGCGCCCAAAATCACCGCGAGAAATGGAACCGGTGGCGGAAGAGCGTCGGATCGGCGCCAACAGGCGCAGCGCTGCCGGTTCAGCAACCTGAAGGTTGTCACGACAGCACACAGGAGAATGAAGATATGACAGTCGAGACCAAAACTAATGGCAAGCCGCATGTCAATAGAATCGGACTAACAAGCCAGGATTATCGCGGCGGAGAGACGACGCTCTGCCAAGGATGCGGCCACAACTCGATCACCAGTCAGATTATTGCCGCAGCGTTTGAGTTGTCGCTTGCGCCGCACCAGGTGATCAAGATGAGCGGGATTGGCTGCTCGTCCAAAACGCCGGCCTACTTTATGAGCCGCTCGCATGGCTTCAACACGCTGCACGGGCGTATGCCCTCGGTAACGACCGGCGCCGTGCTGGCGAACCGCACCCTGCTGGCCATTGGCATCAGCGGCGACGGCGACACCGGCAGCATTGGGCTGGGGCAGTTCAAACACATGGTGCGCCGCAACGTACCCGTGGTTTACATCGTCGAAAACAATGGCGTCTACGGATTGACGAAAGGGCAGTTCTCGGCAACCGCTGATGTCGGTCAGACGCTGAAGTACGCTGGCACCAATGTCCTGCCGCCGATCGACATCTGCATCGAGGCGCTGGCGGCTGAATGCGGCTTCGTTGCGCGTTCCTTCGCTGGCGACGCCAAGCAGGTGCGCGAATTGCTGAAAGCGGCGATGTCGTTCCACGGCACGGCGGTGATCGACATTATCAGCCCGTGTGTGACGTTCAACAACCACCACGACTCGACGAAGAGTTACGATTACGGTAAGGCGCACGAGGAGCGCCTGCAGGATATTCAGTTCATCCCGCGCTTCGACGAGGTGCACATTGAGTATGAGGAAGGCGACGAGCGCTACGTCCAGTTGCACGATGGCCCAGTGATCAAGCTGCGCAAACTGGGACGCGATTACGATCCGACTGATCGGTGGCAGGCGATTGAGCTTCTGGAACGGGCGCGTCAGAACCACGAATTTATCACTGGGTTGCTCTACATCAATACTCAGCGTCAGACGCTGCACG
Source organism: Roseiflexus sp. (assembly GCA_025062325.1). Taxonomy (GTDB): domain Bacteria; phylum Chloroflexota; class Chloroflexia; order Chloroflexales; family Roseiflexaceae; genus Roseiflexus. The sequence continues at coordinate 42,428 of JANXAL010000131.1, read as the reverse complement.
AGGTGATGCATCTGACTGACACGCCGCTCGCGTATCTGCCGGAAGAGCAGTTGCGCCCGTCGCGCGAACGCTTCGAGCGGGCGATGCAGGAGCTTCTGTAGTCAACTCCAGATGCCCAAGTGCCCCCTTCATACAAGCGTGGATGTTTTGGCAAGTCCTTGTGCTGCATCGCTCGTTTCAGGCATCAGGATGCCCCGCCTTTCCCTTCTCCCCCCAACCCCCTGCATGCGGGGGGTTGGGGAGAGTGGGAGAAGGGGGTAGGGGGATGAGGGGGACAAAGGGCGTCAAGATGCAGTAAACCCTTCGCACTCCGAAAAGCCTGCCCTTGAGCGTTCTCCCCTCGTGGGAGAAGGAGGCGGGGGGATGAGGGGAAAAGGGCGTCGAAACGCGGAAAGCGCGCTGCGTATCTGAAAAGCTCTACCCTTGAGCAAAGGGAAGATGAGGGGCGAAGGATGTCGGGATGGAAAACATCCTGCGCGCTTGGCAACGCTACCCTGACCTGTGAGACGATGGGGGAGTCTTGCGTTTCGACTCCAGGAATGCCTCTGCCCCGCACGCGCGCGCATACTCTAGCGCGTATGCAGACAATTCGTTCTCCTCACCTTCAAGATACGCACGCACAGCGGGCAACAGTCTAGCGACCGCCTCTTCTAGGTGGGGCTTGATCTTCACTCCTGGGCGCTGCGCCGCCAGGACGGCGCCGTAGAGCACAGCGCGATCCGCTTCGCGCGCCAGGTCTTCTGCCGTTACTCCGACTCGGCATGCAGGTTGTGGCTCTTCTGCTGTCATACCACCCTCCTTGCATTTGTGGGATGAGCACGGTGCGTGATCAGGATACGGATACGCACAGACTAAGGCGAATGTGCACGGATGAGACTTTGCGCGCCGTTGCACAGGCGATCCGCCAATCGGGCGCGGTCATAAGTCCAGGTTGATTTTGATTGCTCTCGGTTCCTAAGTTCCCAGTTCTCGGTTTTCGGTTCTTAGTTCGCAGCTCCCGACTCCTGGCGCTCGGCGCTCACAGTCTTCAATCCTTCGATTCCTGGTTCCTGGTCCTCGACCATGGTATGGTATACTTCATCCAGTATTAAGACCATAGCCTGGGAGACAACCGTGCCATACATACCAGTTCCAACTATCGTCGAGCGCACCCCGCGCGGTGAGCGCTCGTGGGATCTTTTCTCGCGCCTGCTGCAGGAGCGCATCATCCTGCTCGGCACTCCTATTGACGACGAAGTCGCTTCATTGATCGTTGCGCAGCTCCTGTATCTGCAACATACCGATCCAGACCGTGACATCTGGTTCTACATCAACAGTCCTGGCGGGAGCGTGCGCGACGGACTCGCGATTTACGATACGATGAAGCTTATTTCGCCCGATGTCTGCACCGTCTGCATCGGGCGCGCTGGGAGCATGGCCACGATTCTGCTCGCCGGCGGCGCACGCGGCAAGCGATATGCGCTGCCGCATGCCACGATCCACTTCCATCCGGCTGGAGGCGGCGCCGAAGGGTATGCCCCCGACATGGAGCGGATCGTCAAAGAATTGCTGCGCATTCAGGAACTCGGCAACAGTCTGCTGGCCAAAGATACCGGGAAGACAGTTGAACAAATCACCCGCGATTTCAGTCGCGATCGTTTTATGACTGCGCAGGAAGCGCGCGAATATGGCTTCATCGATGCAATTCTCGAGTCGAAGAAACTCCCGGCGTCAAAGCTCGCCTGATCGAGGGTGCGGACAGCCCATCCTGGATCAGGACGTGCGCATTGCATCCAGGCGGCCGATAGCTCAGAGGCAAGATCAACAGCGGTCAGCATCCGGTTGATTTCTCTATCAGTTGCCTAGCCATCCACGCTGCCGTCCGCCGAAGCGCCTCCGGGTGCAGAATCAGCGTCAGATGACTCGCGTCCGGCACGAGCAACATTGTGGCGCCGGGAGGCGCTATGCGCCATACTTCCTCCGCCTGTGCCGGCTTGACGATCGCATCGCGTTCACCGTACACCAGGAACAGTGGCGTCGTCAGGCGCGACAGGCTGCCACGCAGATCACACGCGGCGATCAGGTCCCACGTGCTGATCGCTGCGCGAATGTTCGGCGTGCGCTGGGCACGCACCAGACGATAGACAGCGCTTCCTAGGTGAGCGATGGACGCCTCGCGGAGAAGATCGATAACATACGGTTGAAGGAGAGTACGCGCCTCTTTCAACCGGTCATGGTTGTCGAAATGCAGCACCGGTGGCGCTTCCATGATCGCCAGTGCGTCGATCGCCAGACCGTCCGCTGCTGCGCGCGCCGCAATGCATCCTCCCAAACTGATGCCTAGCATGCCAACACGCGGGTGGCGGTCGCGCAACCAGCAAACTGCCTCAACAGCGCATTCGAGTATCTGTGGGTAGCGCTGCACACGCGGGTTCTCGCCGTGACCGTCAAGATCGACCAGCAGTATGGCTATCCTCTGTCGCAACAAGGCATTAGTCAGACGCCACGCAAAATAGGTTTTGTCGCATCCAGAGCCATGCAGCACTGCTACCGCCGCTTGTGCGCCTGCACGCGGCACGACATACAACCCTGGCATGAACGCTTCCGGCATTGGAATATCGACGCGCGCTACCGTACAGTCGTCGTACAACCCCGGTTTGAGCGTCGCTCGTGAGTCTAGCGAGCGGCGCCGCACGCTTGCCGCTATCGCCTGAATCATTAGCGCCGGGAACGCTGCCAGCGCCAGCGCAGACGCCCGTTGCCGCCACGATGCATTGCGCGGATGCAACGCCAGCGCCGCCAGCGCCAGCAACGGTCGCAGCGTCGGATGCCCCCAACTCAGCCCATGCCATCCGCGAATGTCGGAAATGACCTCGTACACGATCACTGCTAACAGCAACGCACGAAAGAAGAGCGGCATAGATGCTCCTCGATCAGAATCGAACTTCATAGTATCATACCCGACACAATGCCGCCGTACAGTCAAGGAGGGATCTATGAGCCTGCTGAAAGGCAAAAAAGGTCTGGTGATGGGCGTCGCCAATGACCATTCCATCGCATGGGGAATCGCCCGGGCGCTCCATGCCCAAGGCGCTGAGCTTGGCTTCACCTATGCTGGCGAAGCGTTCGAGCGGCGTGTACGTCCGCTTGCCGAGAGCCTCGGCGCACGTCTGATCGAACCATGCGACGTGCAGCGTGATGAGGAGATCGACGCGCTAATGGCGCGTGTGCGCGATGTCTTCGGCTCGCTTGACATTATTATTCACGCGATTGCCTACGCCAACCGCGACGAATTGAACGGACCCTACCTGAAAACCACGCGCGAAGGGTTTCGTCTGGCGCTCGACGTGAGCGCCTATTCGCTCACGGCAGTCGTCAAAGCCGCACAGGACCTGCTGGCGCCTGGCGCTTCAATTGTGACGCTGACGTACCACGGGTCGCAGCAGGTTGCCCAAAACTACAACGTTATGGGCGTCGCCAAGGCGGCGCTGGAAGCGAGCGTGCGCTACCTGGCGAACGACCTGGGGCCGCGTGGCATTCGGGTAAACGCAATCAGCGCCGGTCCGATCCGAACCCTGGCAGCCAGCGGTATCGCCGGGTTCCGCACGTTGCACAAGCGCTTTGCCGAAGTTGCACCGCTGCGCCGCAACGTCACCATCGAAGACGTCGGCAATGCCGCCGTCTGGCTGTGCAGTGATTGGTCATCGGCAGTGACCGGTGAGATCATCTATGTGGACGCAGGATTCCACACTATCTCAATCAGTTTGCCGGAGTGACCGCGGACCCCTTTCTGCGATTGTCGCTTGCGGAAGCTGTGGGTTGACCTCAAGGGTCTTGAAGGCAGGAAGGTGATAATTGCAAAGATGAGAATAGACTCGCTGTCGAGGCTCACGTTGATCGATGAGTATGGCCTAGAACGCGGATATGCACGGATCGGGACGGATCCTTACGGATCGGGCGCCGATCGCTTCTCAGTTTCTGGTTCTTGGCGCCCGGTTCTCAGTCCCTCTCACAGTTTCTGCGGCGTCCGTCGCAGGGGAATGTCCGCTTTGAGATGATCAACCGTCTCGCCGCGCAGCAGCGTCACCTCAATCGCGCCAGCATCCACCGATGGCACATACCGCGCGATAACTGCTGAAAGATCAGCTTTGAGCTGCTCCATCATATCGGGTGTCAACTTGACCCGATCATGCACCAGCACGGTTAATAGACGATCGCGCGCAATATCAGAACTGCGCTCACGCTTGCCAAATAACGTTTCCAGAAAACTCATGGCGCCCCTCGTTTGCGTCCTAGTAGTCGAATGACGCTGTGATAACTCTCGTCTCCTGGAAATGCGCGCTATCGCTCACTGCCTCGTGCTCGAATGCCAAAGACGCCAAAAATCCGGTTCAGGAGCCCCGGGGCGTCGTCAAAGACAGTAATCGGCACATCTTCGCCAGCAAGGCGCCGCGCGATCTCGACAAACGCCCGCCCCGCACGCGAACTGCGATCCAGCACGGCAACCTCGCCACGGTTGGTGCTGGTCACAATCTGCTCATCGTCAGGCACCACGCCGATCAGGTCAATAGCCAGGATCTGCAGAACATCATCAATGCTCATCATCTCGCCGCGACTGACCATGCGCGGTTTCAGGCGATTGATGATCAGGCGCGGATGCCCTTTTTCAAACGCTTCGACCAGACCGATGACTCGATCAGCATCACGCACCGAAGCGACTTCCGGCGTTGTCACGATCAACACCTCATCGGCGCCAGCGATGGCGTTGCGAAACCCGGCTTCAATCCCTGCCGGGCTATCGATCAGCACATAGTCGAATTCCGCGCGTAACTGATTGCTGAGCGCAATCATGTCGTCCGCCGTCACAGCATCTTTATCGCGCGTTTGCGCTGCCGGAAGCAGACAGAGATCGGGAAAATGCTTATCCTTGATCAACGCCTGACGCAGCCGACAGCGTCCTTCGACCACATCGACCAGGTCATAGACGATCCGGTTCTCCAGACCCATCACGACATCCAGGTTGCGCAGGCCGATGTCGGCGTCAACTACCGCGACCTTCAGCCCTTGCATAGCCAGCGCAGCGCCCAGATTGGCGGTGGCTGTCGTTTTCCCCACGCCCCCTTTACCGGAAGTAATCGTGATGACCCGCGACATGTTCTTCCTCTCCCTGAAGGGTGAATGGCCCGACCCTGACGTCACGGGTCGCTGCGATTCGACCTTCGGTAGCGTTCCCAGAGTTCTACGGCGATCTGATCGCCATCGATGTATGCCACTTCCGGATGTCCGCTAGCAGCGCCATCCGGTGCACGCGCAATCAGATCCGCGATCCGCAACTGCGTTGGACGTAACTCGACTGCACAGATGATCGCCGTGCGATCGCCAAGGGCGCCAGCGTGCACCGTTCCGCGCACCCGTCCCCATACAACAACGCTGCCGCCAGCGACGACCTCTGCGCCCGCATTCACGTCGCCGACAATGGTTATATGCCCGTGATGGCGAACGACCTGTCCCGAGCGGACGGTGCGCCAGATAAACAGTGCATCTCCAGGCGCTTCGGGAGCAAGAGCGCTGCGCGTTACCGGACGGGCGACTACGCCAACAGCGCGTGCTGCTGATCGACTCTCACGCGATGTTGACGCCAGCGCCGAGGCTTCGAGATGATGCTCGCGCATTAGCGCCATCAGTTCGGCGAGCTGTTCCTCTGAGAGCGACCGATTGCCAACATCGACAATCACGCGGGCGCCGTTGAAGAATTGTGCACCCTGGTTGAGCTGACTGCGCAACGCTCCCAGCACATCAGACCACACGGCCGCTTCGTCGAGGTGCAGTCGCAACCCTTCTTTCCCGCCCTTGATCGCAACCAGCATCGTCATGCGCAGTACAGATGCACCAAGAGGCTGCTCGAAACAGATGTTGCGGTCTATTCCTCCCTATCATACCATTGCTGTCAAGCGTTTCTTGCGCCTACTATGGCGCGTGGTCGGTTATGATGAGGAGTCGCGCGTCGAAACCCATGCGGAGAGCGCCCCAATCAGGCGTTCTATCCCGGCACGCAACTGCGCTGGCTCGACCAGGCACGAGATGACGATATGCGCTCCCTGCTCGTAGCCGTAGAAATAGCCGGGATGCACGAGCACGCCATGTTTGAGCAGGTGGAGTATCAGCGCCTCTTCGTCATTGCATCCGAGAATTTCGGGAAACAGGTAGTATCCGCCATCCGGCGGACGCACACGCACAACATCGCAGCCGGACAACAAGGTAATCGCCATGTCCAACGATTGGCGAATGCGTTCGTGCATGGCAGCGGTGAATGATCGACCGCGTTCGAAGATGAGAGGCAGCATGGTTTGCGTCAGCGTATTGGCGCTGAGAAAGGTATCGTTCAACACTTCGAGACGTTCGCCAAACTGGTTATGCGCCGCGTCATTCAGTGCAATCCATCCCAGTTTCAGATCGGGCAGCGCAAACATCTTCGAGATGCCGTTCAGATGGAAGACCGGCAGGTCCGGATAGAGCGCTCCAAGCGGGGGAACTGTCGCGACGCGATACGGGAATGCTGCGAATACCTCATCGCAGATAATGGGCAGGTTGAGCGCGCGCAGCGCAGGCAGTCGCGAAGCTAGCACCGCACCAGTTGGGTTGTGCGGCGACACGACCAGCACAGCGCGGGTGCGCTCATCTGCCTGAAGCCGGAGGCTTGTCGGATCGATGCGCCAACCGCGCCGCTCGTCCAGCGCATATGGGCGCAGTTCAATATGATGCGCCATCGCCAGATACTCAAAGAGCGGATACGTAATTGCTGGCGCTAGCACATTGTCGCCTGGATCGGTCAGCAATGCAAAGAGCAAACTGTACGCCTCGCTGGTGCTGGCCGTCACCACAATCTGATCGGCGTCCAGCGCCAGCGCTGGCGTGCGCTCGGCATAGTACCGGGCAATCGCCAGACGCGCCGAACGCAAGCCGCGCGGTTCCGGGTCGTACCGCCGGTTCGACCAGTACGCATCAGATGCCGCGCGCAGGACATCCGCTGGAAACAACAGACCCTGATGTGTCGGATTGCTGCTCGTCAGATCGATGTATTCGCCGGTCGCCCTTCGGGCGCGCTCAATGGTGTTGGGCGAGAGATCCTCGCCGTATAGAAAACCTGGCATAACCCTGTGCTCCCATTTATTGACGTCGCCTGCCGCCGGTGCTACAATGCGCCCGCGCCCATGATATGCAGCGTATTGCCGTCTGATGAGCAGAGCATATGAGCATCCTTGCCGGAAAACGGATCATTCTTGGTGTCACCGGCAGCATTGCCGCCTACAAAGTCGCCGAACTCGCCCGTAATCTGACGCTCGATGGAGCAATCGTTGATGTTATCATGACTGCCGCCGCGCAACGCTTCGTCGGAGCAGCCACCTTTCAGGCGCTGACCGGGCGTCCGGTGCTTGTTGATATGTGGTCGTTGCCCGAAGATGGCGTCGTCGGGCATGTCTCCCTTGGTCAGCACGCCGATCTTCTGGTCATTGCTCCGGCCACTGCCAATACGATTGCACGGCTTGCCGCCGGGCTGTGTGACGATCTGCTCACGACTACTGCGCTGGCGACGACTGCGCCGATTCTGATTGCCCCGGCGATGAACCCGCGAATGTATGAGCACCCGGCGACGCAGGCGAACATTGCGCTGCTGCGGCAACGCGGCGTAACGGTGCTCGAACCGGCATACGGACGCATGGCAGAACCGGTGATCGGGCGTGGGCGCTTGCCGGAGCCAGCGATCATTGAAGCAGAGATTCGTGCGCTCCTCGGGCGAACGTATGGTCCGCTGCGCGGATGTCGCGTGGTGGTGACTGCCGGCGGAACCTATGAACCCATCGACCCGGTCCGTTTCATCGGCAATCGCGCATCGGGCAGAATGGGATACGCTATCGCCGCTGCCGCCCGCGACCGCGGCGCGTCCGTGACGTTGATCAGCGGCCCAGCAACGGCGCAACCGCCAGCCGCTGTGACTCTGGTGCGCGTCGAGACGGCGATCGAGATGCAACGTGAGGTTGAGTCCGCCATTGCTGATGCCGATCTGTTGATCATGAACGCTGCCGTGGCTGATTTTCGACCAGCCGCGGTCGCCGGGCAAAAAATTAAGAAGGGTGACGACGAAGAGCTGATCATCCGTTTGGTGCGCAATCCTGATATTCTCGCAAGTATTGCGCATCGGCGCGATCTGGTCAAGATCGGATTCGCTGCGGAAACCCACGATCTGCTGGCATATGCGCGCGATAAACTCGAGCGCAAAGGGCTTGACATGATCGTGGCAAATGAGGCGGTCGCCAGTATTGGCGCTGAAGATATTCAAGCGATACTGATTGATGCACAGGGAGTTGAACGACTGCCATTGCTGCCTAAAACTGCGGCGGCGGAACTCCTGCTCGACGCAATTATCAAGCGGTTCGCCGCACGACTTCGCACGTCCAATCCAGAATCCGGCGCCGTTTGCGATCAACGACGCCTATGACGCGATCTGACGATCCCGAAAAGCCAGACGATGTGAATGGCTCACCTGCAGAGGAGACCGGCGATGGGTCAACCGGCGGCGCGCCGCCTGCCATGCGGAGCCTGATGCGGGCGACTCGCACGCTGACCCCGTCTGATCGACGGGTGAGTGCGCACATTGCCGATGCCGCGTTACGGCAGCGTATCACACTGCTGATCAACGCCCTCGGCGATCCGGGGCATCCCTTGCATGCGCGCGCTGTTGATGACCTCGTTGCCCTTGGTGAGCCAGCGGTGCCCGCGTTGATCGCGGCGCTGCGCACCCACGAACCCTGGTTGATGGCGTACCGTGCGACTGAGGCGCTTGGCCAGATTGGCGATGGCCGCGCTGCCGGGCCGCTCGTGGAAGCGCTCCGCCACCCGAACAGCAACGTGCGCTGGGGAGCGGTGCGCGCGCTGGCGACTGTGGGTGATGCACGCGCGCTTCTGGAACTGCGCCGCGTTGCGCGAACTGATCGGAGCAAAACCAGTTGGGGCGAGTCGGTTGGCGATACGGCGCGCGCCGTGCTGGATCAAATGCAGAGCCGCACCCTGCTGGCGCGTGTCGCCGAACTGATCAAAACTGCCGTCGCCTGTGTCCTCATGCTTGTCTCGCTTATCTTTGCCTGGAGTGTGCTGACCGAGCTGCGCAACGAGCTGAGTCAGCTAGGGCAGGTTGAGCCGGGAACGGTAATCATTGCGCCTCCCATACGGACGACGGCGCCACAGGCGGGGATCACGCCGCCGACGCCACTGCCTCCTCCACACGCAGTTGTCCCTGCTGTTTCGTCAGAATTAACCGGGATGGCGGTCACCTCGGGAAACGTGCGCGCAACACCGGCGCGCCTGCCCGATAATGTCATCGGCAGCGTGATGGCCGGAGACACGTTGATTTTTCTGGGGGTGACCCCCGATGGCGCCTGGTATCGCGTGCGGCTTGGTTCGCCGGCTGCGGCGTCGTCGCAGATTCGCAGCGTCGATGGGAGCGGGTGGATCAGTGCGTCGCTGGTTAGCGCTCCCGCGCGTGTACCGGTGGAAACGCCACCGCCGCTTCCAACGCCAGCACCTTGACGGAAAGCGTATGCCTGATACGGACCGTAGCGCTGCATTCGCTAAAACATTACGCGCGATCTTCCTGGGCATCGCGCTGCTTGCACTGAGTGTGGCATGCGTCGGTTACCTTCTTTTGATCGAAATTCGACGTCCTGCAGGAAACGATGCCTCGCCAGTTGAGTTTATCGTCGAGCCTGGCGATAGCGCCAGCGTCATTGCGACCCGCCTCGGCGCCGCTGGCCTTATCCGCCAGCCGCTCCTCTTTACAATCCTCGTGCGCTTCCAGGGTCTCGACAGCAAATTACAGGCAGGTCGCTACCTGTTGCGCGCCGATATGACCATGAGCGAGATCATTGCTGCGTTGCAGAACAGTCGCGTTGAAGAGGTTCAGGTCACCATTATCGAAGGGTCGCGGCTCGAAGAAATTGCCGAGCAACTCGCTGCCGCCGGTTTGGTTAATGTGACGGAGCAGGCATTCTTGCGCGCGGCACGAAACGGCGCCGCGTTTCAGGCGCAGCACTTCTATCTTAACAGCCTGCCGCCTGGCGCAAGCCTGGAGGGATATCTGTTTCCCGATACTTACCGTTTCGCCGTGACTGCGACCGTTACCGAAGTGATCGAAATTATGCTTGATCGCTTTGATGAACAGTACGCCACCCTTGAGCGCGATGTGACAGTACCGCGCGTGACCGTCCACGACATCGTGACGATGGCGTCCATTGTGCAGCGCGAGGCGGCGCGTGAGGACGAAATGCCCAAGATCGCCGCGGTCTTCTGGAACCGGCTCAAGCCGGAAAACCTCGCCGCGACCGGCGGCAAGTTAGGCGCCGATCCGACAGTGCAGTACATCCTGGGGCAACGCGGCAACTGGTGGCCTCGCCTCGACTCATTGAGCGTCGATGAGATCAACGGGATTGCCAGCCCGTACAACACGCGCGTCAATCCGGGTCTTCCACCCGGTCCGATCGCCAGCCCCGGTCTGGCGGCGCTCCGCGCTGCCGCTCGTCCTGATGACTCGGCGCCCTATCTGTATTTCGTGGCGTCTTGTACGAACCCCGGCGCGCACAATTTTGCCGTGACCTTTGAGGAGTTTCAGCGCTTCGAGCAGGAGTATCTGACATGTCCATCGCGGTAGCGGGCGTGATTGGCGATCCGGTGAGTCATAGCCTGTCGCCTGTTCTGCACAATGCTGCGTTTGCGCATCTTGGCATCGCTGCACGCTACGAACGCTGGCAGACGAGCAGCGCAGAACTGCCAGCGCGGATTGCTTCATTACGGGCGCCATATATTTTGGGCGCAAATGTAACATTGCCGCACAAAATCGCCGTCGTGCCGCTTCTTGATCGGCTCGATCCTCTGGCAGCGCACATCGGCGCGGTCAATACCATTGTGCGTCTTTCCGACGGCCAACTCGAAGGGTGCAACACCGACGCGCCCGCTACGATTGCGACGCTGCGGGAGGATGCTGGTTTTGACCCGGCCGGGAGGCGCGTGGTGATTCTGGGAGCGAGCGGCGCTGCTCGTGCTGCGGCATTTGCACTTATTGGAGCACGAGCATCTGCGCTGATCGTCATCAATCGCACTCTCGAGCGCGCTGAAGGGTTGCTGGCGGATGTGCTCGCCAGTAGCGAGCATGATCCCTACCTGCGTGCATTGACGCCCGATGATCCGGACGTGCCGGACGCGATCAGCACGGCAGATGTGATCATCAATGCCACATCACTCGGCTGGCATCCTGACGAAACTCCGTTGCCAGGGCATCTCATCCCGGCAACAGCGCTGGTGTTCGACATGGTGTACCAGCCAACGCGCCTGCTGCATGAAGCGGCGCAGGCAGGCGCTGCCACGCTTGATGGACGCGGCATGCTGGTACGACAGGCGGCGCTATCATTCGAACGCTGGACTGGCGCGCCCGCCCCGCTCGATGTGATGTTTGCTGCATTTGATCAGGCGCGCAATGCGACTGAACAGGCGCGATAACCATATTTTCTCGCTATGCTTGTCTCCCCAGCGTTCGGCGTTGGCTGAGCCTGTCGAAGCCAGCGCCGAATGCGAGACGGCAGTGTGCGGCACAGCCAAAGAGAGCTGCGCTGGTGTGGATGTTGTGCTTGTGGCTCTGGCCGGGCTACTGCTCGGCGCTTTGCTGAATCTGGTCATCATTCGCCTGCCGCGTGAGCAGGGGCTTGGCGGCTGGCCCCGCTGCACGCGCTGTGGTCAACGCCTGAGATGGTGGCAGATCATACCGCTCTTTGGATGGTTGCTGCAGGGCGGGCGCGCCCGCTGTTGCGGTCGTCGCCTGGACGCCCTCTATCCCCTCGTTGATCTCGTTACTGTTGCCACCCTCGTGCTGCTCTATCTCCAGCATCGCCTGAGCATCAGCATGGTCTACAGCGCCGCTGTAGCTGCCGTACTCATTGTGACCGGCGCTATCGACTGGCAGCACCGCCTGATCTACACCTTGCCAACTCTTGGCGCAACACTGGCCGTGGTTCTTGTTGCCTTTAGCGTTCCGTTCCACAGTTTGCTGAATGCGCTGGCAGGCGTATTCGCCGCGGGTGTCTTATTTGTCATTTTCTATCTGCTGGCGCGTCTCCTCTTTCCGGCACACCGCGCCCCCTTCGGGCTGGGGGATGTATACCTTGGTATGTTCATCGGCGCAGCGCTGGGGCTGACGAACCTGCCCGGCGCGTTGCTCTACGGAATGCTCCTGGCTGGCGTATTCTCAGCTATCCTTGTGGCGAGACGACGTCTGGGCAGGCGTGATGTGCCGCAGTACATTTCCTATGGCACATTCCTGTGCATTGGCGCACTTATCTACCTGCTCATGTGGGGGCTCGCCGGTCCGCGTCCGCTGCTGTAAAGAAAGAGTTGCTAAGATTGAGAACTCGTCTTTGTGAAGAAATCGTCATTCTACGTAGGAGTATAGTATGCTAAGATAGGCTAAGCGTTATCCTGATAAGAGACGAAGACTCAGGCGTATGCGACAACGGCTGACGCTGCTGCTTGCTGTCCTGGGCATTGCCCTGTCTGCAATGCCCGCCCACACCATCTCCCGCGCTGATGAGCCGGAACCGCTGCCGTTTACGACCGACGCATCGGGACGCATGCTTGCTCCTCCCGGGTATCCTGATCCTCGCCAGCCCCTGACGATTATGCTCGATTTGGGCGACAGCGCCCAGGAAGCATCGCCGGAAGGCATTAGCGCACCGCAGAGTGTGCCGGTTGACGGCAAGGAAATCCGGCGATTGCTTGAAGCAGCGAATATTCCTGTGCTCTTTCAGACGCGCACTGCTTACAACGGCATTGCTGTAGCAGCCACACCGGATCAGCTTGCTCTACTCCGCCGTTTGCCAGGCATTGCTGGCATCCACATCATCCCGCCAAAGGAACGCTCGACAGCGCGCGCCATATCGTTCATTGGAGCGCCGGAATTCTGGAGCGCCACCGGTCATCTGACTGGAGCTGGCGTTCGTATTGGCATTATCGACAGCGGCATCGACTATACCCACGCAACATTTGGAGGGCCAGGCACGCCCGAAGCATTCCGCGCGAACAATCCGACAATAATCGAACCCGGTACGTTCCCAACCGAAAAAGTGATTGCAGGCTATGATTTTGTCGGCGATTCGTATGATGCTTCGGGGCAGTTCGGTTCGCCGCTCCCCAATCCCGATCCCGATCCGCTCGATTGCGCCGGAGATGGCGCTGATGCCGCACGACGCATCAGCGGCGGTCATGGCACGCATGTGGCTGGCGTTGCTGCGGGCTATGGCGTCGATGCGTCGGGGAGAACCTATCGCGGTCTCTATTCAGCAAGCGTGTCGTTCGCCGATTTCATGGTCGCGCCGGGCGTCGCTCCGGGTGCAACGCTGGTTGCTCTGAAAATCTTTGGCTGTCGTGGAACAACGACGTTCCTCACCCGTGCTATCGACTATGCCATCGACCCGAATGGCGACGGCGACACCAGTGATCGCCTGGTTGATGTCTTAAATATCTCACTCGGTTCTCCATTCGGCGGTGAGACCGATCCTGACGTTGTTGCGGTCAATCGGGCAGTAGAAGCTGGCATCGTGGTCGTAGTCGCGGCAGGCGATACCGGCAACACCTTCTACAGCGTCAGTTCTCCCGCATCGGCTGTGCAGGCTATTGCCGTTGGCGCATCGGTCGACGCCGAACGTGACCCGTTGTTGCCGTCCGATACTCTTGATCTGTTGACTTCTCGCGGACCACAGCGTGCTGGAATGCTCAAACCCGACCTAGTTGCGCCGGGGGTGGCGGTTCGCTCAGCAGCTGCCGGTTCAGGCGTCGGTGCACGGTCTCTCAGTGGTACGTCAATCGCTGCACCGCAGGTGGCAGGCGCTGCGGCGCTCCTGCGTCAACTGCGTCCTTCCTGGACGCCAGCCCAGATCAAGGCGGCGCTGATGAATGCGGCTCGCCCCACACGCGATGCGGCTGGCAATCTGTATCCGCCGTCGCTCACCGGCGCTGGCAGGCTCGATGTGTCGAAGTTGTTTGCCTATGATGTGCTGGCGTTCGATGCCAACGATCCTTCCGCCGTCGCGTTGTCGTTTGGTGCGCGATGGATCAGCCGTCCGCAGCAATTTCAGAAGACGTTGCGCATTACCAATACTGGCAGCCATACGCGCACCTTGCGTATTGCTCCTGTCACAGCCGCCGAGGAGCAGGGTGTTCGCGTCGAAGTGTCACCTGGTCCATATGCATTGTCGCCAGGGCGCGTGCTGGATGTGCCGGTCAACGTTTCGGTCGATCCGGCAGCGCTCGATTTTACGCGTGACGCGACGACGCCGCCGCGTCAAACTGGCGATCCGCCTGTCTTTGAGCGGTACTATATGGCGGAACACAGCGGGATCATCGAAATCCGCAGCACGCTTGGCGCGCGGATGCGCGTTGTGCACGCCGGTGATTTTGATGGGGTCACCGTTCATATCGATGAACAGGTGCTTGAGTCCTCAATTGGGCCTGGACGAGCTGGCAGGTATCGCACATTCAGTCCCGGGCGCAAACTGGTGCGTGTGTTTCAGCCAGAGGCGCCGCTGACGTCTCCACCGCTAGTTGCCAGAGAGTTTGATGTAGCTGATGGACGCGACTACACCATTGTGGTGTATGGCTCATGGTCCAATCCGCAACTGGCGCTGATCGATGAAATACCCGATCCGTCTGTGCGGCGCGATAGAGTTATGCTGCATGTCTTCAACGGCGATCCGCTGCGCGACGGTTCTGCGGTCGATGTTTATCTCGACGGCGCATTGCTGGTTGCAAATTTGCCGGTCGGCGCAGTGAGCGCGTTCAGTGCGACGAGTCCTGGCAAACATAAGGTGCGCTTCTTCCGTGCTGGCAGTTCGCCAGCTACGTCAACATCGGCTGCTAGCAAAGAGTTTATCGCCGGTTCTGGCGAAGTGATACTGGTGATCGGCGGCGGCCATGTATCGTGGTCACTACGCGGCTTTACCGCTCGCGGACGATTGATCAACGAACAGACAACGCGCGTTCCCTTCCAGATCATTCCCAAATCCGCTTCGGAGATCGCCGCGACGCAGTCTGAACATGCAATCATGCCCGACGCAACGACATTCAGCATTGCATTGCGCAACAGCGGTGCGCGCAATCAGTCCTCGTCGCCGCGTGGCGCACAAACACCGCTGGTGAGCGCCTATGAACTTGCTCCCGAAGGTCGCAGTCCCCAGATTGCGGGATTGGCGCCCAGCCTGCGCTCCGCCGATCTGCGCTACGTCGGTGTGACCAGCAGTTACCTGGCGCGCGGCTGGGAAGGCGACAATACCGTCATCTTTTTCGGTCTGGCAGGGTACGGCGCCTGGGCGACGCCAAACGAAGTTCAATATCGCGTCTATATCAGCACTACTGGTCCAGGCGGATCAGGACTGCCGGACGATATTCCCGAGTTCGTGCTGGTTAATACAAGCCTTGGCGCGGTGCTCCCTGTGAGCGGTACAGACAGGTTCACCCGTCCAAATGATGTGTTCCGCGCTATTCTCTATCGCATCGAGTCGGACGGCACGCTGACGGTACAACGCCTGGCAGACTGGAGCTTCATCCCTCCACCCTCGCTTGCGCCGTTTCTCGATAGTGCGCCGTTCGATACTTCGGTCATGGTATTGATGACAACAGCGGGGTTTCTCGATCTCTCACCGGGTGCGCCAGTGTTCAACTACTATGTAGAAACGTATGCGCGCGATGCGGGCGGATTTACCGAGCGGATCGATCGTGTGCCCGCCAATGGCGTTATCACTTACGATCTCCGCTCAGCGGCAGTTGCGCCGCTCAATACTCTGCCTGCTACTGGCGTGATCCGGGTCGGGCTGCCAACACCCTTTTTCTTCGGCGTTGATGGCGCACAAATCACCGGCATGGTCAATCAGGACATGCTGGCATTGCGCCGCACCCAGGACATTCTGCTGCTCTACCACCACAATTCTGTCGGCACTCAGGCTGAAGTAGTGACGCTGCAAAGCCTGCGAATGTCTGGTCCGACGTCGCCTGAGCTTGAGTATCGTCATCGAGTCTGCCTGCCAATGATTGTAACGCCGTGAAGACCGATGCCCGTCATCCGCGCGGCGTCAACGAGCAACTAGGAACGAATGAGCACACATCATTCGTTTATTCGTCCCTACTGGAGTTTGATGCCACGGCGCAACACGTAGGGACAACCTGCAAACGATGATGCGCTCCGGTCTACGGTAATACCTCGACGCACAGTGCGGGCGTCTCTGATGGAATTGTGCCTATCTCCTGCACTGTGACCTCCCAGCGAATATTGCACCGGGCATCGCTGCCGGGCGGAGGCTGGCTCAGGAAGACCCCGCTTATCTGGAGTTGCATGGTTTGTCCGGGCGCCAGTGAAACGGCGCCTGTCCAGGTGACTTCCTCGCGCGGTAAGTTGCGAGTACAGATGCCTCCCTGCGGGCTGCCGCAAGAAGCGATGTTGAACTGAGGCGCAGTCGGCGGACTCTCAAAAGTATCGAAAATCTGGGTCACTGTCACACCTGCCGATCCTGTATTGATCACCTCAATCGTCCAGGTCATTGTCTGACCGACCTGAATAGGATTGCTTGATGCGCTCTTTATCACGCGGACGCCCGTGATCGGTGTCGGCGTCGGGCTTGGCGTCGGTGTCAGGCTAGGTGTCGGCGTCAGGCTCGGCGTCGGCGTTAGGCTTGGCGTCGGTGTTAGGCTGGGTGTCGGTGTTAGGCTTGGCGTCGGTGTTAGGCTGGGTGTCGGTGTTAGGCTTGGCGTCGGTGTTAGGCTGGGTGTCGGTGTTAGGCTTGGCGTCGGTGTTAGGCTGGGTGTCGGCGTCTCCGTTGGCGACGGAGTAAACGTGGGCGACGGGGTGAACGTGGGCGTTGGCGGCACTGGCGTTGGCGGCACTGGCGTTGGCGGAACCGGTGTATCTGTCGGCTGTGGCATTGGTGTGTTCGTTGGAACCGGCGTAGGCGTCTCGGTTGGGACAACTGTTGGGATAACTGGCGAGAACGTCGCCGTTGGCGGCAGCGGCGTAGGTGATGGCAGTCGTGGCGTGCTGGTCGGTTGGACTGTACTGGTTGGCTGGAGAATAGATGTTGCCGTCGGTTGCTGTTCCGCTCGCGGCGTATCGGTTGGTTGGGCGATCTGGGTGCTGGTGATTGTTGGTTGACTCACCGACGGCGCGGTTGGCGTATTCGTAACTGGCGCGATTGTCGCAATGACCGGTGTACTAGTAGGAATAACGCCAACCGGACGCGGCGTTACTGTTGGTGGTTCAACGATCAACACATCGCCAGGAGTTGGGGTAGGCGCATCGAGCGCTGGCGGCACCACCGGCACCAGAGCGGTTGGAACGCTACCGACGATGACCGGGGTCGGCGTTCCCCGCGCAGCGATACTGGTAGCGGTTGCGCGCTCGGCGGCTTCGGCGGCGGCAAGTTCAGGCGGGATGGCTGCAATATCAAGGGGTATCAGCCAGGGGCTGTAATCGGCGCGATCTTTCGAGAGCAGATTCAGCGTTGTCGCTACATTGGAGGGAACGAGGGCGCGCATCACGACTTCTGCCACACAGCAGATTGAGAAAAGTGCCAGCAGCAAAGCTAAGGCGATAATCCAGCGCAGCGGTTCAGGCTGTCGCCTGCGTTGCGCGTGGGCTGGAAATGGCGTTCGTGTACTCATGGGCGATAGGGAGTGCTATGCTGAATGTACTGCCGCGCCCAACGTCGCTGTGCGCCCACACTTTTCCACCGTGGCGCTCAACCAGTTGTCGTGTGATCACCAGACCAAGACCGCTCCCGCGCTCGGGTGAATTATTGCCTTCGACACGAAAGAAGCGAGTTGTAAATAAGCGAGGTAGCTGGTCGGCAGGAATACCAGGACCAGTATCGGCGATGTCGATCTGGACCATGTCATCATCGCGCCGATGCGCGGTAATGACTACCTCGCCATGTTGGGTATAGCGGCGCGCATTATCAATCAAATGTCCAAGCATAATGATCA
Organism: Roseiflexus sp.; assembly: GCA_025062325.1. Taxonomy (GTDB): domain Bacteria; phylum Chloroflexota; class Chloroflexia; order Chloroflexales; family Roseiflexaceae; genus Roseiflexus. Next base: position 24,383 of record JANXAL010000131.1, on the reverse strand, counting down.
ATTGTTCGCGGTCTGCGCGCACCGGTGGCAGATCATCGGGCGTATTCACGGTCAATGTTAGACCTTTGCACTCGAACGCCTTGCGCATCGGCGCAACCACTTCTTCAATTGCGCGCCGTACATCCTGCGCTGCCAGTTCAGTTTGGAGAGAATTAGCCTCAATACTGGCGACCATAACAACATTTTTGACAATATTGCTCATCAACTCGACGCGATTCCGTATTGCTTCGAGCAAATCGCGTTGATTGCCGCTCAACTCGCCAGCCAGTCCTCGTAACAAAAGATCAGTATAGCCATAGATCACTGTGAGCGGAGAACGCAATTCGTGGGAAACAGTTGCGATGAATTCTGTTTTCGCGCGATCAATTGCCGCTTCAGCCGAAATATCGTGCAACACTACCACTTCGCCGATCTGTGCTCCTTCGTCAGTGACGACCGGTGCGCTGCTCAGACTCACCACACGATCGCCAAGACGAAAATGGTCACGACGTCCTATGCCATTCTCATGAAACACTTCGTGCCGGATCTCCACGCGCTTCAGCGGGATTTCATCAAACGAGCGTCGCACGAGTTGCCAGTCGTGTATGCCCAGCATCTGTTCAGCCGCACGATTGACGATCACAATGTACCGCTGACGATCGAGAACAACAACCCCATCGGCGATCGACTCGAGGATGGCGCGGCGCCGCAATGCCTCACTTTGAACCCGATCAAAAAGCAGCGCATTGTACAATACGCTGGTCGCCATGTTAGCGATGGCATTCAGCGATGGCAGGATGCTTTCGCTAAAGGCGCCAGGTTCGCGATGCGCCAGGATCAGGACGCCGGCTGGTTCTCCCTGCACAACTAGCGGTGATAACAACAGGCTCTGATACCCGGCGACCTGCACGAGACCAAACGAGATCAGACGCGGTTCTTCAGCGGGGGATACCAGCGCCGCACGCTGCATTCTGGCAAGCTCGCGCACCAGGGGGTCGCTTATGGGCACCCGAACGTGCCGTAGGCTGCGGACAACGCCTGGCAGTTCGTCATCGATATGGTATCGAAGCGCATCTTCCTCCGCAATCAACGCCAGCACGTCGGTGTCGGGCAGTAAGGACCGCACTGCACGTTCGGTCACCTTTAGCACGGGGGTCACCTCAATCGCCTGATTGAGATCGCGACTGGTGCGATACAGCCGCGCCAGGTGCTCGGTCATCTGATTGAACGCCAGCGCCAGACGGCCCAGTTCATCGGGCGACATAACAGTTGAGCGCGCTTCAAGATCGCCGCCAGTCACTGCTTCTGCTGTCGCCACCAGGTCCGCCAGCGGTCGTGTGATTTGGCGCGCAATCTGGTACCCTAAGACGACCGATCCGACTGCCAGCGCCATGGCAATCACTATGACCGCATTCCGGCTCAGTGACAACTGCTGCACCTGAAAATCGCGCGAGAGACCGACCGAGAAGTACCCGACCTGAACGCCAGCGATAACCAGCGGGCTGTACGCCAGTTGATATCCACGCTGGCGCAACTCGACCGTGAAAATCGACTGTGCCTGACCGCTAAACAACGCCTGCACGACCTGCGGCGGCATGTCGAGCGCCTTCAGCTCTGCGCGTGGCAACAGAGTGGTGCTGATCGCTCGACCAGACAGGTCGTAAAACGTCGTTACTGCCGCCTGGCTGCTGCGTTCGAGCGACAGCAGCAAACGATCACACTTGACGGCAATCAAAATCCCGCCGACCGCCTGGTTGTTCTTGCGCACTGGCACAGCGGTATAAAAATATGGTTGCACATCAGGCGCAAAATAGATCAGACCCGAGAACTTGTCATTCCCATCGATGGTTCCACCTGTAACGATCAACCGTACGAAATCCAGACTCGAGAGATCGGTCGTCAGGATGCGCTGGGGAGGGTCGGCAGGGTTTTCCGAAACACGGAGCCAGTCGACCAGGGTTTTGCCGCTGCGATCAAAGGCAATCATCCGATCAAAGTCCAGATTAACGCTTCCGACGCCGAACCGATAATATGGATCGAGCGCCCGAGTCACCTGATCATCGTCGCCGCTGGCAAACGCATCTGCCACTGCTGGGATATCGTTATGTGCAGGTGCAAAGACTACTTGACGCAGAAACTCGAGATGATTGCGTTCGCGCCGCACGAGTGCGTCCGTCGTGTTGCGCGCTACCTGCGCCAGTTGGTTCTGCAGTCGCTCTTCCCATGAGGCCGCTACTAAACCAGCGGCGATTGCAGCTCCTGCCATCATCACGACAAGCGTTAGCGCCAGGTAGGGAAAGATAATTTTGTATCGGATCTGGGAGCGAATAACCGATACGAGCCCGCGCATACCCCGCCTGCTTTCCGACCGAGTCAACACTTGACAATAAATATCCCGACTTGACAGGTCTATTTACAGCCTTCTCAGGATAAGGCCTCAATCGTGAACGTGCACATCGGGGATGAGAAGAGTGTCAATCATTGTATGAATAGATTGTCATTCGAGACCGGGAGGCATGCCCGTATCGTGTCGCACCGGCAGAGCAAATGCAAAGACGCTGCCCGCGCCTTCGACGCTCTCGACCCAGATATGCCCGCCGTGCGCCTCAACTGCCAGACGGCAGAACGCTAGCCCTAGCCCAGTCCCTCGGACTTTGTTGCGACCGCGCACTTGACCAAACTTTTCAAAAATGCGCTGAAAGTAGGCCGATGGTATTCCTGGACCGCGATCCTGCACCCATACCACCAGGCGTTCCTCGTCCGCAGGCGGAACATGGACTGGGACATGTTCCGGCGGCGGGGAGGCGCCGCCCGCCAGAAACGCTCCAACCGTTACCACGCTATGCGGCGGAGAGAACTTAATCGCGTTATCTAGCAGATTCTGGAGCACGCGCACAATTTTCTCGCCATCGATCTCAACAGGCGGCAGATAGGATGCCAGACGCTGCTCGATGGTGATGTGACGACTGCTAGCAAGGTTCTGCAGCCGTTCAATTGCCTGATCAATCACGCTGAAAATGGGCAGCGGCTTGAGATCCAGCGTCATCTGCCCCTGTTCCAGTTTTGAGATGTCGAGCAGCGTGTTGATCAATTGGAGCATGGTCTGGCTACCCTGATATGCGATCTTCAGCAATTCCTGCTGCTGTTCGTTCACTGGCCCGACAATGCCGCGCTGGAGCATCATGACGCCATTCATAATCGACGTTAACGGTGCGCGCAGGTCGTGCACCAGCATGCTGGTGTAATCTTCGCGCAATTGCTCCAATTCGCGTTCTTGTGTGATATCGCGCAGGATAAGCAGTTCGCCGTGCGGTTCGTTCTGGGCGTCGTAGACGGGCAACCGCAGCAGACGCACATAGCGATGCGCCCCGCTGGTCAGCGCCAGATCGATGATCTGAACTGGCATTGCCGTATCTTGTCTCCATGCGGGCGCCGATACGTCATGGGCGCGCGCCTGCAATTCCGCCACGATATCGTCGATCCGCCGTCCGATCAATTCCTCTTCTGTGCACTCGCATATCCGCGCCGCCAGCGGATTGGCCAGTTGGATGTCGCCGCGCATATCCGCCATTAGGATGCCATCGGCAGTAGAACGCAGGATCGATGCCATACGGTCGCGCCCGGCGGTGACCTGTTGGAAGAGCCGCGCATTCTCGATGGCAACCGCTATGAATGCTGCCATTCGCATTAATCGCAGCGCTTCTTCCTCCTCAAAATCACCGCCGATTTTGTTGAGCAGTTCGATGGCGCCAATCACGCGCCCCTTTGCGATCATCGGCACGCAGAGGATTGAGCGCGTCGGAAAACCGGTCTCTTCGCTGATTTTGCGATAAAATCGGGGATCACGGGTGGCATCGTGGACGATTTCCCACTGACCGGTGCGTACCACATGCCCGACAACGCCCTGACCGGCCGGTACGCGCATGCCAGCCAGTTTCTCTTCACCTCCCTCGATGGTCATCACAAATTCGAGATCGCCGGTTGATTCGTCGAGGAGCAACAGTGAGCCGGCTTCGACCTGAAAATAATCGCTGAGTTGCTGAACGACCAAGCGGTACACTTCACGGGTATCGAGCGTTGACGTGATAGCGGCTGCGATTTCGTTGAGGGTTTTGAGTTCCTGCGTGCGTCGTTCTGCAGCGTCACGGCTGCGAAACGAGGCAATCGCCAGCGCTATCTGGCTGCTCAATACTCTGAGCAAGGCGACATCTTCCTCACCAAACGCCCGTCCCGAGCGCGTGCGGCCGATTGCAAGCACCCCAAGCACTTCCTGACGGGAGATGAGCGGCGCCGCCGTAAGCGTCCGTATGCCGCGCTTCTGAAGCGCGACGCTGACCTGACCATTCTGCATGCTGGGGACATCAATCGCAACCAGGCGTCGCAACCGCATCACATCCATGGCGCCGTTGAGACTGTCGAGCGTCAGAGCAGGCGCATCGCTAGGCGGTGGATGTTCACACACCAGCGTCTCTCGACCTTGAGCGTCCACCAGGAGCGCAACAGCGCAATCTGATTGACAGACGGAGTTCAGTTCGATCAACGACAGGTGCAGCAACTGTTCAAGTGTCGTTGCAGCCTCAACCGCCTGTGCGATGCGCATCAAGCCTTCCAGTTGCGGGTTAGGGCTGGAAGACTGCTCAACGACGTAGCAGGTTTGGCTGTCTAGGACGTCATTCATGCCGTTCGTTGCCTTCGGGTGCGACCATCAGCATGGCGCAACGTGCTGATCTTGGCTTAAGAAGTGCACTCACGCCAATTATATCGTATCCGCGTCTGCCTGTGACACCAGCGTACTACAGAATGATGACAGATCGATTGCTTAGACACGGGGTCGAGCACAGCGCGAGGGTACTTCGCCTGGAGGCATGTATGGCGAACCGACGGCGAGATACCCATAGCCAGCGGCGACTAGTTCCGCGTAATCGGGAATCATCCGCCGACCGTCGATGACCAGGTATGGCGGTGAGACTGTCTCTTCAATCGTGCGCGAAAGACCGCGAAATTCCTCCCAATCGGTGGAGATGAAGAGCATATCGGTTCCGGTGAGCGCCTCGCGCACCGAGGTATGGTAGGAAATGCGCTCGAACAGATGGTTCTTCTCAGGGTCGAAGAACTTGCGCGCCTCACGCAGTGCCATCGGATCGTAAGCGCGAATGGCGCGCACGCCCCTGCCCAACAGCGCCTCGACCACTTTGAGCGCCGACGAGTCGCGCATATCGTTGGTGCGCTGTTTGAATGCTAGCCCCAGCAAGGCGACCGTTTTGTTGTTGAAACTGACCCCGGCTTCCCGGATCGCGCGATCAATCAGGTAGGTCTTCTGGTACTCGTTAATGCCGTAGACCGATTGCAGAATATCGACTGACTGCCCTGCCGTCTTTAGTTGATAAATGAGCGACTGAATATCCTTTCCGAAACATGAGCCGCCAGCGCCATTTGAGACATATGATCCCCAGGTGCTAATACGCGAATCAGCCGTGACGCCGCGCTTTAGATCTTCCATAATGACATTGGGAAATGTCTCGGCAACACGCGCGCCGACCCCGTTCCAGAATGAGATATATGTTAACAGCAGCGTATTGGCGACGTACTTGATCGCCTCTGCCGTCTCCGGTGTGGTCTCGATGTAGCGAATCCGCACGTGGTTGACGAACTGTGAGTAGATCCGCCGCAGGATGCGAAAGTCCTCCTCGTAATCGGCGCCAACGACCACACGGTCGGGACGGCGTGACTTCTCGACCGCGTCGCCCTCAGGGAGGAACTCAGGGTTCGAGGCGATTCCTGCATTAGGCACGCGGTAGTCGCGCAGCACGCGCTCGAGCTGCCGCGCTGTCCCAATAGGCACCGTACTCTTATTGATCACCACCACCCGGCGCTGATCCCGGCGACGAGCCAGCAATTCCGCCAGATGGTTCACTGCAGCGAAGTAGTAGCTGAGGTCCGACGAGCCATCGGGCTTGGGTGGCGTTGGCAAGCAGAGGAAGATCGCATCGGCCCCCTCAATCACCGGCTCGATGTCGTCAACAAAGAAGAGATATCGTCCATGGTTCTCCACAATGATGTTCGTCAGTCCTGGTTCGTGAACATACTGCTCGATCGCTTCAGGGCGACACGATCGATACGCCTCGATCCGCTGACGATCAATATCGTATGCATAGACTTCGTGACCATACTCCGAGCAGACTGCCGCGTGAGTCAGACCGACGAAACCGGTGCCAACAACGATGATTTTCATAGAACGCAGACTCCTCGAGCACTAGAGCTATCGACCACGCACCAGGAGGTTCGTAAACCGAACGATACCCGGTCCTTCATTGAAAGTTTCCGTACCGAATGCTAGATTGCCGCTCCGGAAGGCGCTATCGCGTAGATCGGCGAGACGCTGACCGTTGCAGTAAAATGTCAGCGAGTCGCCAACCATCTCGACCTTCAGCCGATTAGGTGAACCGGCGGAATTGATTGCCGGAGAAGACTCCCAATCACGCAGGGCGGAGAAATTACCGTCCACCAGACGTGCGACGCGGTAGCGTCCCCTGCCGTCGATGCTTAGGACGTAGAAGTTCTGCTTGTCCTGATAGCGAAACAGAAGCGCTGCGGCCGCACTGCGCGGCTTGCTGACCGTTGCTTCGATCTCGAACGATCCGTCATCAACCGTAATATCCGCTATCTGCCAGACGATCTGATCCGCCGTAAGCGCCTCGATGACGAAGGCGCCATTCTCGAACCGATAGTCGCCGCTGTCGGTTCGTCCGGCAGCAAACTGGCTGCTCTCTTCACTGGCAAGTGAGTCGCGCAGCAGCACATTCGGAAAATTGGTCGCCCCCGGCGGATTGTTACCGCTCACGGCGGTGCCGGAGACGGCAGTGCCGAGCGACCGAGCCGCTTGCTGACTAATAATGTACAGACCACCGAGCGCCAGGAGGCATCCCAGCGCTAAAACGCCAAGAAGAATGCCAATGATCAGCAGCCAGTTGGGTCCCTTTTTAGCGGATGTCATCGCAGATGGGGGAGTGACGGAGCCGCCTGCTGCTGGCGATGGCGCGGAGGAGGGCAAGCCAAACCCGCTTCCAGCGATGGGTGATGGGGATGATGGCAGTCCCAATTCTCTGCTTGGTTCCGATGATGTTGGCGGTGCTAGCGGCGGCGGGGAGGAGGGCGGTCCAAATCCGCTGCCTGATGACGGTTGGGAGAAGGCGGGCGCCCCGCCCGCTGTCGGCGCTGGTGATGGCTGAGGCGGGTGAGAGGACGTTGTCAGCTTCTCAGTGCTGCCAGATGAAGCGGCGGAAGGAGGCGCCGACGGAAACACGATCGTCTTTCCGGCATCTGGGGCTGAGGGAGGCGTCGCTAATGTGCTCGGTTCGCTCTCCGGCGGCAGTAACACGGTGCGTCCTGCATCGCCTGCTGACGCTGGCGGAACCACGAGCGTCTTCCCGGCCTCTATGGTTGCTGACGGAGGCGCCGCCGGTTTTCCGGCGTTGCCCTCCGGCGGGAGCAGCATGGTGCGCCCCGCGTCACCTGGTGGTTCAGGGAGGCGCGTGCCGCACTGAGGGCAAAAGCGTTTACCTTCGGCAAGTTCAGCTTGGCATTGCGGACAGCGGATCATCAACCCATCTCCTTGCGAACAAGCGTCCGCTCTATTAGAACGTTCTGACAACGGAAAAGTTACGCCGTTTGCGCAGAACCATTTGCCTGCGGCGGACCTTCTAGCGGAAGCGCAACATAGAAGGTGCTGCCGCGCCCTTCGACGCTCTCTGCCCAGATCGTTCCGCCATGACGCACGACTAGCTCGTAACTGAGATATAATCCCAATCCAAGCCCTTCGCCAGTGCGTTGACGACCGCGTGCATACCGTCGGAATAGGCGCTGCATGGTCTCTTCCGACATCCCGATCCCATAATCGCGTACTGTAATCAGCGCCAGTGGTCGCGGTTCACGCTGCGTGCCGATCAGCCATGATCGCAGCGTGGTTGGCGGTTGGTGCGCATACCGCTTGGCCAGCACGTCAGACCGGATAACGACCTCCGCCACTTCGATTGGCGAACCTGAGCCGCTATAGCGCGCGGCATTGACCAGCAGGTTGGTCAGGACCTGGCGAATACGCAGCGGGTCGCAGGTCACCAGCAGATCTGGCGCATCGCTCGTCAGCGTCACCTCGCGTTCGCCGATAGTCGGGCGCAACTGATCGATCACCTGCTGGGTCAGCGCAACCAGATTGACACGCTGGAGTTGGAGGCTGAAAAGACCGGCATCGAGGCGCGACATATCGAGCAGATTATCCACCAGGCGCAGCATGTGGCTGACCTGCTGCGCCAGAATGGTCAAGCCGCGCAGATCGGTGTCGTCCTTATCGCGGTCGCGGCGCTGCTCACGACGAATCAGCAAATCGGCGTAACTGCGCACTGCTGCGAGCGGACTGCGCAGTTCGTGTGCTGCAACCGCAAGAAAGTCGTCCTTTGCCCGTTCCAGTTTCTGGTGCTCGGTAATATCGCGGAAAATGACGACAGCGCCCTCGATGGTGTTCATTTCGCCGTAAACAGGGGCGCCGCTAAAGCTCATCACCGTGTCCTCACCGCTGGCGCCGCGCAATAACACTCGATAATCGTGGAACACTTCGCCAGCCAGCGCGCGCGCCAGCGGCAAGCGATCAACCGGCAACGCACGTCCGTCGAGATCGCGAATGGCGTAAAAGTCCGCCATCGAACTGATTGGCTGTTGGTAGGGGAATGAGTCGGATGAGAGCAGTTCCATTGCTTTGCGATTGGCAAGCACCAACCGCCCAAGACGGTCACACAGCACCACTCCCTCAACGATGCTGTTGATCACGGCAGTCAATTTTCGGCGTTCGATATGGCTTTCCTGATACAATCGCACATTGGCGATGGCAAAGCCAATCAGGTTGCTCATCATCATGAGCGTCTGCACGTCGATACGCTCCGGCAAAGCGGGATCGCCGTAGATTCCAATCACGCCCACCACTGTTCCGCCGGCAAGAAGCGGTACATACGCGCAACTCGACAATCCTGCCTCGATCAACACGTCCTCGCTCGACTCAGCAATCAACGGACGGCGGATGGGTTGTCCATAACGTACCGCTTCCTCGCACATTGCTCCCGCGACAGGAATCTCGCGCTGCTGCTCAATAAACTGAGACGGGACGCCGCGCCACGCGCCGAGTTGCAACACTGCACGACCAGGATCAAGCAGCAGCAGAATGCCGACCGATGCATCCACTACGCCCAGCACGACGTCCAGAACGTTCCGCAGCAGTTCATCGAGATCGGCAGCCGTGCTGATGACCGTGCCAATTGCCCCAAATGCCTCCAGGCGACGTTGATGCGCCTGCATCTGTGCGTGGAGTTGGGCGTTCTTGATTGCGCCCGCCGCCAGATTGGCAAATGTCTGCAGCACCTGGAGATCGGTGCGTCGCAGCGGCGGTCGGTTGCCGAGGTTCATCAATTCCAGCACTCCGATCACTTCCGCGCCGATGCGCAACGGCAGGATCACAGCGGTCAATTCGCGCGGGAGGCATTCAAGGAACGCAGACACATCCGGTTCACTGCGCGGACTGACCCGCCGTGCGAGATCGCGGTACGATGAGCGGGTCTCAATCAGGAGCGGCTCACCGCGTCGCAGCGCTTCTCCCGCCAGCCCTTCGCCGGGACGCAAACGCAGACGACACACTGCCTCACTTGCCGGACCGAAATCCAGACCATAGAACGACTCGAGGTGCAACGTCGTCTGGTGTCGGTCGTAGATCCAGAGGAGACCAGCCTGGACTGCAGGAACGACTTCGACGACGCGCCGGACAAGCCCGGCAAACAATTCGTTCGGGTCGAGCACCGATACGAGGTATGTCGAAACATCCAGCAGGTTTGCCAATACTTCGCTTCGTTGTTCTGCCTCGTTGACCGGTTGTTCACAGATTTCGCCGACGAGCGGCGGCTGCGTAGTCGTCATCTCAAGCCTCCGACGCAGCGTTTTTCAGACTATGGATTATATCATGCTAAAGGTTGCGCACACGGACCTGCGCACATGGGGCGCTGTCGGGTTGTGAGAGGAAACGCCGTATTGCTGCGGACTCAAGCCCGCGCTGAGCGTGTGCAGGCTCCGCAGGAGCTTGCCTGACCTGAGCCGGGTCTTTGCGGTTTTTGGATCCATTTTCCACTCTGCGCTCACCTGTCCGGCAACTGCTGATGAAGATAGAATGTAGAGACGTTGCGAGCTTAAGCCTTTGCTGAGATCATGAAAGCCCCGCCGGGGCTTCCACGCCCTGAGCGTAGGCTTGAGCCCGCAACTCAAAGGATGCGCGACGTGGCGGCACAGGCGCACCAGACTCATTTCCTGACGTTCATGCATGGCGGGCTACGCATGCGAAGCCCGTCTGCGCGGGCTAACTAGACAGTACCGGATTGTTTCTCGGACCCCCTTAGCCTGCAGCCCACACGTTTTTGAACAATTGTGCATTTGGGCATTCGCTCAACCCTTCCAAGACATGTCACAGGGCGTCTCTGATGCGGCGGGTAACGGCGGAGCGACCGTCTGCCGATGCATGATGCCATCGAAGGTATAGATTGCTAGCGCCGTCCAGATCAGCGCGAACCCGACCAGACGCGGCAATGTCAGCGGTTCGCCGTACCATCCGACGCCAATCAAAAACTGCAACGTCGGCGCGATGTACTGCAACACCCCTAGCGTTATCAACGACACGCGCCGCGCGCCAGCCGCGAAGAGCAGGAGTGGAACCGCCGTGACTGGACCGGCAGCGATCAGGAGAAGCCACGTCAGCGGGTCGTGGTGGATCAATGTGGCGTGTCCGGTTACTTCGCGGTATGCCAGATATGCGATCATTGGCAGGGTCAGGAGCGCTGTTTCGAGCGAAAAGCCCTCGAGCGCATCAAGGGACGCGGTTTTGCGCAATAAGCCGTAGAGCGCGAACGTGACCGCCAGGGTGAGCGCAATCCATGGAAATGACCCGTACTGAAACGTCAGATACAGTACGCCTATCAGTGCCACGCTCATTGCGGCGCCCTGACCAATCCGCAACCGTTCTTTCAATACCAGTGCGCCAAGAAGGACATTGACCAGCGGGTTGATAAAATAGCCCAGGCTGGTTTCCACGATATGATTGCTGTTCACTGCCCAGACGTAGACAAACCAGTTTGCGGCGAGCAGCGCACCGGTAACCATAAAGGTCGCCAGCACACGTCGGTTGCGCCATGCAGTGCTTATTTGTGACCATCGCCGATCTGCTATCAGCAGAATGACCGCAAACGCTAGTGACCAGATGATGCGGTGGGCGACGATTTCGAGCGCATCGATGTGCTGCAGCGATTTCCAGAAGACGGGTAGAAGTCCCCAGCAGGCATAGGCGCCTGCTGCATAGAGCACGCCTTTGTTCATAGATGACGTCTTGACTTTCTGCATCAGAGCAGGCAAACGATAACTCCGCTATCGTACCACAATCTGCCATCGACACTTAAATGCGAGAAAAGTCGCAGACGGGGCGCTCCTGCCAGGATGCATCGCGGGTCGGAATTGGGGCGATCACGAGTGGGGCGATGACGCAGAGAAGGGCATGGAGGATGAAGTGGAGATGAGATAGTGTGCACGTCGCTTTGCACCCTTGCGATTCGCGTGGTATGCTGTACCTATGTAACAACAGATATGGCTGTGCGCGTCTCCTGGCCTGGATGTGCATGCGCATCACATGCCCGGCGATATCGTAGAGCCGCTACCAAACAGGAGTACACAATGGCAACGGCACAAACTGGCGACACTGTGGTGGTGCACTACACCGGTACGCTGGAAGATGGAACGGTCTTCGACACTTCTCATGGTCGCGAACCGCTGGTCTTTACGCTGGGCAGCGGGCAGGTCATCCAGGGGTTTGAGGATGCTATCATCGGTATGCAGGAGGGTGAGACGCGTCGCGCTGTGCTGACGCCAGATCAGGCGTATGGCGAATATCGCGATGAGCTCGTCTTCTCGCTGAGCCGCGACGAACTTCCGCCCCACATCGATCCGGCAGTTGGTGAGCAGTATCAGATGCGCCGTCCCGATGGCCAGACCTTCATCGTTACAGTACGCGACGTGTCGCCGTCTGACGTGACCTTCGACGCCAATCATCCGCTAGCAGGCGCAACATTGACGTTCGATATCGAGTTAGTGGCAATTGAATAGCAGGCAGTTGCCGCCACCGGGTGAGCATCTGGCGTTAGCGAGTCGCAAGACGCCAGATGCTTTTTTGCATGCAAGCAGGCGTGCTCTCTGGCATTTCTCGAAAAGGTTAACGCGAAGACACAGAGGCGCGAAGCCATGCAGATACTCCCTATGCGTCGTCGCGCCTATGCGTCAGCCTTTTTGAGGAAGGGTCCAAACGCAGCGTTACGCGCATGTGTGATATACTGAGACACACACCTGCGAAGCAGAAAACCGACTGCGAGGATGCTATGACCGCTGCTGATACTCAGGCGCTGCTTGCCGATCTCTCCGCACGCCTCGGTCCTGATCGCGTTGTCGTTGATCCGACGCAATTGATCGCCTACGAAGTCGATGGCAGTTTTGACCGCGGACATCCCGACGGCGTCGTGTTTCCTCGTTCGGTCGACGAAGTGGTTCAGGTGGTGCGCTGGGCCGCTGCGCATCACATGCCCCTAATTGCGCGCGGTTCGGGCACCGGGCTGGCTGGCGGCTCGGTCCCCGAGATTGGCGGTCTGGTGGTGCAACTCGGTCTGATGAACCGGGTGCTTGAACTCGACCTGGTTGGACGCAGTGCAGTGGTTGAGGCAGGGGTGGTCAACCTGATCTTCGATAACCAGGTGCGCAGGCATGGTCTGTTCTTTCCGCCCGATCCCTCGAGTCAGCGTACAGCAACGATCGGCGGGAACATCGGCACGAACGCAGGCGGACCGCACTGCTTCAAGTACGGCGTCACCAGCAACTATGTCACCGGGCTTGAGGTTGTGCTGAGCGACGGGCGGATCGTTCACACCGGCGGGCGCGCGCTTGATGTTCCGGCATACGATCTGACCGCGCTGTTTGTCGGTAGTGAAGGCACGCTTGGCATCATTACACGCGCCGATCTGCGGGTGCTCCGCGACCCGCCAGCCGTGCGCACCATGCTGGCAGCTTTCGACAGCGTCGAGCATGCCGGAGAGGCAGTGTCTGCCATCATTGCGCGCGGATTGGTGCCAGCGACGATGGAAATGATGGACTCGAGCATTGTGCGCATTGTTGAGGAGTATGCCCATCCCGGATTGCCGCTCGACGCTGGCGCTATTCTGATCATCGAGGTCGATGGCTACCCCGAAAGCGTTGGACCGCAGATCGCCGAGATCGAAGCGATGCTCCGCGAGTGCAACGTGCGCGAAATACGCATCGCACAAAGCGCTGCAGAGCGCGACCGCATCTGGTTTGCGCGCAAGAGTGCGGCTGGCGCCATGGCGCGGCTGGCGCCGGCCTACTATCTGGTCGATGGCACCGTGCCACGCAGCAAACTGGCAGAAACGCTGGCGACCGTCAACCGGATTATCGAAGCGGACGGATTCCGCACCGGTCACGTGTTCCATGCTGGCGACGGCAACCTGCATCCCCTTATTCTGATTGATGATCCGTCGGATCGAGCGCTGATTGCGCGCATCCTCGAGACTGGGCGCAAAATCCTGGCCGCATGCGTCGCGGCTGGCGGAAGCATTACCGGTGAACACGGCGTCGGCATCGAAAAGCGGGCGTTTATGTCGCTCATGTACGGTCCCACTGAGCTCTTGTTGATGTGGGACGTGAAGGAGATCTTCGACCCAGTGGGGATTATGAACCCGGGAAAGGTGCTGCCGCCGCGCGAAGAGATCGTTGCATCGGCAGACAGCGCGCATCCAACGGCTGCAGCGCCAGCAGTACGTGTTGCAACGGCGGCAGAAACATCTTCTGCTGCACCTCCGGTCGCTGTGCCGGGAAGCCCGGAGGAAGCGGCAGAGACGCTGCGCGCCTTTACGAATGCGGGAAAGAGCGTGCGCATCAGGGGCGGCGGCACAAAATCGGCGCTTCTGCCGCCCGCTGACGCCGTACTGTCCACAGAAGGCCTGTCTGACATTTGTGCGCTTGCTCCCGAAGACCTGTATGTCACCGTCGGCGCTGGGATGCGTCTGGAAGACCTGCAGGCGGTGTTGCGGAATCACCGGATGTGGGCGCCGCTGGCATCTCCCTGGTCTGCCGCGACGATTGGCGGCATTATTGCAACGAATGCAAACGCTCCGCTCCGCATGCGCTATGGCGGCATCCGCGACATGCTGCTGGCAGCGACGATTGCCCTTCCCGACGGACGTGTGGCGCGCATTGGGCGACCGGTGGTGAAGAACGTAGCGGGGTACGATCTGCATAAAGTGCACGTTGGCGCTTACGGAACGCTAGGGCTGCTCTGCGATGTGACATTGAAGCTGGCGCCGCTGCCGCGCGCGCGTGTAACGGTGGTTGCAATGCCGCGGCGCATTGCGCAGGCGCTCGACATCGGCACATCGCTTACGCAGCAATCGCTGATCGCGTCGGCAGTGCTGGCGCTGGAAATCGCCGACGGCGGAAGCTGGCTGTCGGTGTTGCCGGTAGCGCTGGAGCGCCGACCGACGACGCTCCTAGTCTATACCGCCGAAGGGCTCGCGGAGGATGTGACGGCGGAACTTGCCGCTGTACGCGCCGCGCTGCGCAGCGCTGACATCCCGGCTGTGCAGATCGATGCGCCTTCCGGCAGCGATCTGTGGGGCGCCTTCATCGGTGCCGCCCAGCCGGACGACCTGCTGGTGCGGATTGGTGTTGCGCCGAAGGATATCAGAGCGTTCATGCAACGCGCCGGTTTTGGCGGAAAGGAGTCCTACCTGGTGGATCTGGCGGCAGGGCAGGTGTATGTGCGCGCGCCAGCGTTGCACCCGGACGATGCAGGACGCACCCTGGATCGCCTGCGCACTGCCGCGCGAACGCTCAATGGCTATGCGGTCGTGCTGGCGGCGCCAGCGCACGCGCGCCTTGATCGGTGGGGCTACGCGCCCGACGCTCTTGACCGAATGCAGGAGCTGCGGCGACGCTGGGGCGCAGGCGGACTGCTCAATCCGGGCGCGTTCATCGTGTAGCTGCAACCGCCTGGCGCTCCAGATACTGTTTGCGATAGTACTCCTTGAACTCACCCGACTTGATAGGGCGCCACCAGTCCTGGTTGTCGACGTACCAGCGCACGGTCTTTTCAATCGCCTGCGCAAAGGTATGGCGCGACTGCCATCCCAGCGCTTTGATTTTGTCGGTGCGCACCGAGTAGCGCCGATCGTGCCCTGGTCGATCCGCAACTGGCTGGATCAAGGAGTAGGGCTTGCCCAGCAGATCGAGGATCGCCTTCGCCATGACGATATTCTCGGTCTCAACGCCTGAGCCGATGTTGTATGCTTCGCCGATGGCGCCGCGGTGTAACACCACGTCGATGCCTTCACAGTGATCCATCACGTACTGATAGTCGCGCATCTGCCGTCCGTCGCCGTAGAGCGGCAGCGGAATATCGTCGATTGCGTTCGTAATGAAGAGCGGCACGACTTTTTCGGGATACTGGTAGGGACCAATGTTGTTCGTGCCGCGGGTGATCAGCACCGGCAGCCCATAGGTGATGTAGTAAGCGTACACCAGATGCTCGCCGCCAGCCTTCGACGCCGCATACGGGGAGCGCGGCCTGAGCGGATCGTCTTCGGACGACGAGTGTCCCGGTTCAATGTGACCATAGACTTCATCAGTGCTGACAAACAGGGCGCGCTCGAGTTTCATTTCTTTCACCGCCTCGAGCAGCACGTATGTCCCGTAGACGTCGGTGCGAATAAAGGCGTCAGGGTCCATGATCGAGCGATCCACGTGCGTCTCAGCAGCGAAGTTGACCAGCGTGTCGATGTCGTAGGCGCGGATGGTTTCGCGCACAGCAGCAGGATCACAGATGTCGCCGCGCACGAACGCAAAGCGCGGATTGTTGCGGAAGCGCGCCAGGTTTTCCAGCCGCCCTGCGTAGGTCAATTTATCATAGACAACAATCCGGTAGTCGGGGTATTTTTCCAGCATTAACTCGACGAAGTTGCTGCCGATAAAACCGGCGCCGCCGGTGACCAGGATGTTGCGCATGGTGTGCTCCTGAACCGTGTGTTGTATGTCCGCTGCAGTCTACCATAGCACGTACAGGTGTCAAAGCGGTGACAATCCGAGTCTTCAACACAATGCTGCGCGCGGGGAGCGCCGTCGCATCGCAACGTCGCTCCCCGCGCGCAGGGTTGGGGCGATCCGTTACCGCACCATCATCGGCAACGCTATGCGATGGACCGTCAGATTTGTATCGACCCGCGCCGTCAATTCGCGGACGGGTCCCTCGTTGCCCATCGCATCGACCGCCTGATATCGCACGCGATAGGTCCCATTCCCCGGCAGATCGAGACGCACAATTCGTCCGGCGGTTGTCTGCCATAACGACTCGTTCAGGCGCCAGCGGATCGCTGCAACGCCACTGCCGCCGCGGTCGTCCGCTGCAAGCGCGAGAGTCGTCGGCTCAGCAAAAGTTCCGCCAAAGCGCAGCGAGCCGCTCAGACCATCGGGGGCTGGCTGGAATACCGACGAGCCTGGCAGCCGCACGTCGTACCCTGCTGCTGCCGTGCCGCGCAGCTCGAAGAAGATGGCTGACAATGCGTGCAGTCCAGCGTCGAGATAGATCGTTCCGGTCGCTTCGGATCGATCATGGAGACCGCCATTCGCTACGACAATGCGCCCGTTCACCAGCAACCACGATCCATCGTCGCTGATGGTGCGGAAGGTGTATTCCCCACTGACCGGCGCGTAAAATGTCCGCGTCTGAACGACGGCGAAGTGATCTGTCAATCCCAATGGTCCGCTGTTGCCCCAATCGATTAGTTCACCCTGCCAGGCGAAACTGCCGACCTCTGCGCCCAACGGGATTGCCTGTGCGTCGCCTGCGCGCGCCAGGAGGCTGTCTGGTGCGGGACCAAGGCGATACACGCGCGCTGTGGGCCGCAACCACTCGTCGAAGGTGGCGGCATCGGGCGGAATGCGCTCATCGGTGACGGTGATCGTTGTCGTGCCAACATCCTGCGCCAGATAGCGCACATATTCGTGGATCAGTCCGGCGCGCAGCGTGTATGTGCCAGGGGTATGGAACCGCACATACCCGACGATAGTCTGCTCCTGTCCAGGCGCCAGTTCGCTATTCAGTCCCCAGCGCCACGGGTAGTCGGAGGTCGGAGCGGTGCACCCGCTACCGTAGAGCGCGCCCCAGCCGGGCATGCCGAGTGTGATGCGTATTCTGCCAGCTTCCTTGGGAAACGCTGGAAATGCGCTGGTCGGACTGCCAGCGAAACACTCGTGCTGCTCGTAGACATAGGCATTGGCGGGGTCGTTCATCCCGCCGCCGGCGGTCAGGTCAACCCGCGGGTCTTGCCCAGTAATGATGGTCGATCCAGTGTTGCGCACCGTTACATCCACGCGGAGCAATTCACCGGCTGCGATTGTGGTACGCTCGAAACGCACGGCAACGATTTGGGCGGACGCCTGCGGGTTTTCGGGAACCCACTTAACCGCGTCAAACAGAATGACACGCCGAGCAGCCAGCGCCTCGCCGGTGAGATCGTTAAGTTCGACCGCGCCGCCATTCCCCGCCTCGAAGGTGTAGACGCCAAGATCGACCCATCCTTCGACACTTTCCTGACTGACAGGAACAACGACGCTGCCTGCAGCGCTATGCACCACATATCTGGCATTCTTTGTCAATGGACCTAGCCCGCAGTTGCGCGGAATGTGCGCCAGCACGCGATACGCGCCACGGTGCGGCAGGTTCGGGCGCCAGACGCCGCGGTTCGAACTCTCTGCCGGGTTGTTGGTCGCAAAGGTGTAGAATGCGTGGTCGCCGGCGCCACATGCCGCGCTGTACCAGTTGGCGACGCTCCGGCTGAAACTGCTTTCGCGCTCATCGATAACCAGATCGCCATTATCGGAGGTTCCGCCGCTCTCCCGCAGCAGCGCCAGCACCCGGTTGCGCAGATCGGGCAGGATCGCCATTGTCGCATCACCCGGACATGTGGTGTGCCCCGGGGTCACCTGGCGGTGACCAGCAATATTCGGCACAATCGCGCCTGGGTTGAACGGCAGACACCGGCTCGACCGGGAGCAGCCATAGTAGTAGGAACGTCCGAGCGGATCGATGTCTTTCTGCGCGGCTTTCCAGGCGATCAGGCGCACCAGCGCCTCCTGTGCGGCGGGGGATGGCGCCGCGCCGGAGAAGGTTCCGATCAGCGCAACACCCATCGAGCCATAGTTGGCGGTGTCGTGGAACCCAACTGCATCGTCGCCGCCCGCGCGTCCTTCGTAGATCACGCCGTTGGGGTCGATCAGATAATTATAGCCGATGTCTCCCCACCCGCGCGTGATCGCGTGGTACGCCCAGATTGCCCGCACCCGCGCCGCCCAGTTGGGCTGCCCTGGCGCGAGGGTGTTGCCGTCGGCAGTGTGGTGGACAATGATGTGGTTGACCGGGTAATACGCCGGGCTGGCGCGGCTCCCCTGGCCGTCGGGCGATCCCCAGGCGGTGCGTGACACCACCGGCGGTTTTGCCAGACCGATGCCCTGTGGCTTGATGAAGTCGGCGGCTGGCGGCGCGACAGGACCGGTCAGCGCATCGACGGTATGCGCTTCGATAGCGCCAATGGTCGGGAACGACCCATCTGCCGCAGGCGCCATAACCACGCGCGCCTGCCAGAAGCGCATCAGCGCTCCAGCGTCGATGATGTCACTCCACACGACGTTAGGACTATCTTCGGGACGGCGCATGTCATCACTGCTTGCCACGGCGGACCAATCGGTCCAGGCAGCGCCATCAGCAGAGACGCGCACAAACAGGCGCAACGCAGCGCCAGCCGGAACCTGCGCCTCATAGCGTAGCACCAGATGACTGAACGGGCGCAACGTTGGCACTGGCGCGACGAGGAATTCCCCGGTGGCGTTGATTGATGCCAGCATCGAGTCGCCGAATGGAGCGGCAACCGTGCGCTCCGGCTGCAGATCGCCTGCCTGTTCCTGAGCATTTGATGAGTACGACGGCAGAATCAGCGCAGTAGTCGTGAGCATCAGCACAGCAATGACGGTGAGACGTAATGGCGCCATTTTCCACACGCGCATACGACTTGCCCCCTCTTCAGGACAGTTCTCAGTTCCATAGTAGAACGCAACGCAATGGAATTGCTGATGCCCCGCTGATAGCCGCCTGACAACAATCTGACCGAGTCAGGGTGAGGGATTGAGATAAGGCGTCCTGATGCGGCAAACGCAACGGTCAGGTTGTAATGGAACTGTAAGCGTCGATCAGGAAAAGCCGCACACCTGCGACCATTGCACGGCGCAACCGTGTCGGAATAACCTCCCAATAAGTAGCGCACAATCCCAATCCGTCAGAATCCGTCTCAATCCGTGCGTATCCGTGTTCCATCACCCATCCCGGTCGTAACTTTTTCTTGACGAATGCGGTAGCAGTAGCAGGGGAGGCTGACGATGACCCTGATCGTTCTCGCCATTGCCTGGATGGTCGGCATCTTTCTCGCCGACGTGCTACACCTGCCGCTCTGGCATCTGGTGGCTGGCGGCATCGGACTCGGCATTGCTGCAATTGTGTTTCATCGAAAACCACGTTTGCGGATGGTCTTTCTCATATTGTGCGTGGCTGCAGCTGGCGGCGCGCGCCTGGCAGCAGCGGAGATCCCGGTGTCACCCCACAGCATTCGCCTGTTGAACGACAGCGGCGACGTGCAGATCCGCGGCGTCGTGATCGAAGACCCGCGCCGTCTCGCCGACGGGCAGCGCGTGGTGATCGCGGCGGACAGCGTGCGTGTCGGGAATGCCTGGCAGCCCGCCGAAGGTCTGGCGCTGGTAACGTTGCCGCGCTACCCAGAGCGGTTTTACGGCGATCGGCTGGAGTTGACCGGCGCACTGACGACGCCGCGCGCAGCGGCGCGCTCCGGCGATTTCGATTACCGGGTCTACCTGGCGCGACGCGGCATTTTCTCGCTGATGAAACCCGAACAGGCGCGCCTGGTTGCATCGAATCAGGGGCATCCGTTGATAACGGCGCTGCTCAGGTTCCGCGATCAGGCGCGCCGGGTGTTGCTGCGCGAACTGCCCGAACCACAGGCGGCGCTAGCAGTCGGGATTCTTTTGGGGCTGCAATCGTCGATCCCGGATGAGGTGCTGGACCACTTCAGCGCCACCGGCACCTCGCACATCCTGGTCATTTCCGGCTGGAACATCACGATTATCAGCGCGGCGCTATACGGCCTGGCAGACAGGATGGGACTGGAGCGGCGCAAAGCGTTCTGGCCCATTCTGATCACCATCTGGGTCTACGCCCTGTTCGTCGGCGCCACGCCGACAGTCATTCGCGCAGCAGTAATGGGCAGCATCGTGGTGATCGGGCAGCGCCTGGATCGCCCGGCGCACGCCTGGACGACCCTCTTCGTCGCGTGCTGGGCGATGACGTTGTGGAACCCGCAGACGCTGTGGGATATGGGGTTTCAACTGAGCGCGTTGGCGACCGCCTCGCTCTTTGCGTATGGCAAAGGGACCGAGGCGCTGCTGATGCGCACGCCGCTGCGCGCCGGGTGGCTCGACTGGGCGCGTGAGGCGCTCACGGCGACGCTGGCAGCGCAGATCCTGGCGCTCCCGCTCATTCTCTACGCTTTCGGCAACCTGTCGCTGATCGCGCCGCTGGCGAATGTGGCGATGCTGCCGATGGTTCCGTCGGCGATGTTGTTCGGGGCGATTGCGCTGGTCGGCGGGATGATCTGGCTGCCGCTGGGTCAGCTTCTGGCTCTGCCAGCGTACCTGTTCCTCGCCTGGTTGACCGAGGGGGCGCGTTTGTTCGGGCAGTTGCCGTGGGCTGCGGTGCAATTGCCGCCGTTTCCGCTCTGGTTGCTGCTGGCGTACTATGCGATTGTTGTGGGGGCGTGGGTGTGGAATGCGAGTGTAGAGGAGGCGAGCGGCGAGCGATGAGAGGCGAAAGGTTGAAGGTTGAAGTTGGGAAGGTAAAGGTTGGGAAGGTGGGAAGGTGGGAGGGTGGTTGTTGCCGGTTGCAGGCAACCGGCGGCGTTGGCATGCCCCTGGTAGGCGCCCATGCAGTCGGCGAACCCCTGGCAGATGCCCGTGCAGTCGGCGCGCCCCTGATAGGCGCCCGCGCGGTAGGGGTGCGCCTCGCAAGGGTAAAGTTGTTTGGCAAACCCTCGTGTTGAGTCGTCCGCTTCTGGCATCAGGGCGCCCCAACTCCCCCTTCTCCTGCAGCGTGGGAGAAGAGGGCAGCTCACAAGTGTAGATTTTTTGGCACGCCCTTATGGTGCATCGCCCGTTTTGAGCATCAGGATGCGCAACCTCCCCCTTCGCCCCTTGTGGGAGAAGGGGGCAGCTCACAAGTGGAGCATTTTCGGCAAGCCCTTACCCGGCATTGCCCGTTTCAGGCATCAGGATGCGCAACCTCCCCCTTCTCCCCTGGTGGGAGAAGGGGGCGGGGGGATGAGGGGGAAAAGGGCGTCAGGACGCAGCAAATCCGCTTCGCATATCAAAAAGCCTACACTTGAGAGGAAGGGGGCGGGGGGATGAGGGGAAAACAGGCGTCAGGACGCGGCAAACATCTATTACCCCCCAAAAACTCTACTCGTGTGAGCAGGGGGGATGAGGGGCAAGCAGGCGTTAGAACGTGTTACCCCTCGGAAAGGCGGATAGCACTGCGTACCGCCAAACGTAACCCGCAGTAGCACACGGATTCGCGCGGATTGCGACGGATTCTTATGGATTGGGGTATGCACTCTGAGCAATGGCGCAAATGGAGGTCGCTCCTGCGCGCCCAACCTGCGATGGGGCACGGATTCATGCGGACGGCAATGGATGTCTACGGATTGAGTCCGCGCACCTGGGCACGGGCGCTGGCTGAGCTTGTCGATGACAGCGTGTGTCATATCCTGTCACACTGCTGCGCTATCCTGGGCACAGGCGCTGGCTGAGCCTGTTGATTGCGGCCCTAACGACTGCGTGCCAGACGGATCCTGACAACCTAAGAAAAGGCTGCCCTGATCGCTTCGACGCGATGGCGCACCGCGAGGAAACAATACCGCTCCATCACGTTCCAAAGGAGTCAACGCATGTCACAGTCACAGAACCCGCTTGAGTCGTTCCTTCACCTGTGCAGCGCCTTCATCCGGCTCAACCTGCGAACCGGGCACGACCTCTACCGTGCGCGCGAAACCAGGTTTCGCCTCGCCGAAGACACAGTGACCGAGATGAACCTGATCGACCTTGCGGACCAACACAGGTACGAAGTGACAGTCATCCGCTTCAACCGCCGCCAGGAGAGCGAGGGAGGCGCCGACTGGGCATGGTGGTTTCTGGACGTCCAACGTCGCACAGCGGTAGGCTTTCGCATCTAGGCGAAAATCGTGGATTGGAGGACGGATCGCTTCGAGCATCTCCATCACAACAAGGGAAGCCAAACAAACGCGCTTATCACCAATGCCCGGGAAAATAACGAAACCCCGCTCTACTGCCTCTTCACCGATGTGTCAGATGTGAGCAAATGGTCAGCAGCGGCGGCGGCAGCGCGGGAGGCAGCAGGGAGCTTAGGGTGGTGCAGCGCGTGCGCAGGCATGCAATGGGCGGCAGCAACCCGCATATGGGCAAGAGCCAGCCGCCGCTGGGCCGCTGCGGTCAGAGAGGCAGTCACCGGATCGGGGTCGGTCGTGGCTGTGGAGGCGTGGCAAGCGGTGGCGCAGGAGTGGCGAGCGGTGGCGTGGGGGTGGGAAGCGGCGGCGGAGGCGTGGCAAGCGGCGGCGCGGGAGTGGCAGAATGGCAATCGAATCGCAGCGCGGGCGCACGAAGCGCAGGCGCGGGCGCACGAAGCCTGGGCGCAGGGGTGGAACGACGCGGCGCGGGGGTGGAACGACGCGGCGGGCGAGTGGGAAGCAGCGGCAAAGGAGTGGCAGAATGACAATCGAACCGCAGCGCAGGCGCACGAAGTGCAGGCTCGGGCGCACGAAGCCAAAGCGCGGGGGTGGAACGACGCGGCGGACGAGTGGGAAGCAGCGGCAAAGGAGTGGCAGAACGGCAATCTAACCGCAGCGCGGGCGCACGAAGCGCAGGCGCAGGCGCACGAAGCCCGGGCGCAGGGGTGGAACAACGCAGCGGACGAGTGGGACGCAGCGGCAAAGGAGTGGCAGGCGGCGGCAAAGAAGTTCCAGAATGGCGACCTAACCGCAGCGCGGGCGTGCGAAGCCAAGGCGCGGGCGCGCGAAGCCAAGGCGCGGAAGTACGAAGCCAAGGCGCGGGCGCACGAAGCCCGGGTGCGGGGGTGGAACGATGCAGCGGACAAGTGGGAGGCGGCGGCGCGGGAGTGGCAGGAAGCGGCAAAGGAGTGGCAGAATGGCAATCTAACCGCAGCGCAGGCGCACGAAGTGCAGGCGCAGGCGCACGAAGCGCAGGCGCGGGCGCACGAAGCGCAGGCGCGGGCGCACGAAGCCAAGGCGCGGGGGTGGAATGACGCGGCGTGGGAGTGGGAGGAGGCGGCGCGGGAGTGGCAGGAAGCGGCAAAGGAGTGGCAGAATGGCAATCTAACCGCAGCGCAGGCGCACGAAGCGCAGGCGCGGGCGCACGAAGCCCGGGCGCGGGCGCACGAAGCGCAGGCGCGGGCGGACGCAGTGCAGAAATGGAATAACGCAGCGGGGGCGTGGAGAGAGGCAGCAGGAGCGTGGGAAGAAACGGCAAAGGCGCGGTGTCGATATGAAGTCGAGGCGCGAGCGCGCGAAGCGCAGGCGCAGGCGCACGAAGCCAAGGCGCGGGGGTGGAACGACGCGGCGGGCGAGTGGGAAGCAGCGGCAAAGGAGTGGCAGAATGGCAATCGAACCGCAGCGCAGGCGCACGAAGCCGCAGCGCGGGCGCACGAAGCCGCAGCGCGGGCGCACGAAGCGCAGGCGCAGGCGCACGAAGCCCGGGCGCAGGGGTGGAACAACGCAGCGGACGAGTGGGACGCGGCGGCGCGGGAGTGGCAGGCGGCAGCGCAGGAGTGGGAAGCAGCGGCAAAGGAGTGGCAGAATGGCAATCGAACCGCAGCGCAGGCGCACGAAGCCGCAGCGCAGGCGCACGAAGCCAAGGCGCGAGCGCGCGAAGCGCAGGCGTGGGCGCGCGAAGCGCAGGCGTGGGCGCGCGAAGCCAAGGCGCGGGGGTGGAACAACGCAGCGAACGAGTGGAACGCGGCGGCAAAGGAGTGGCAGGCAGCGGCAAAGGAGTTCCAGAATGGCTATCCAACCGCAGCGCGGGCGCGCGAAGCGCAGGCGCGGGCGCACGAAGCGCAGGCGCGGGCGCAC
>JANXAL010000080.1 GCA_025062325.1 Roseiflexus sp. | reverse complement strand
TGGCGGAGCAGCGCGATTGCGCTCTACGAAATGCCGCCGGATATCACCTTCGTTCCGGGGCGTAGTGAGAGTTATACTATCGCAGCAGTCGATCCGAAATCACCCGCGTCGCTGGCAATCTGGCGGCGCGCCGGGCACAATCGCGTCATTGCACCAGACGAACCCTTCACGCTGGAGACGTCGCAGAGTGCAATGCTGCGCCTGACCCTGGCAACGCTGGAACCACAAACTGTGACAGTGCGCCAGGACGCCACAACTGCGGCGATCTCTCTGGAGGCGGGAGTCACAGTAGTTGAAGCGGGAGTCAGTTCGACGGTGCAGGTCATCCCGACAGCGCCGCTGGCGCTGGTGCACGCCGTTGCACACCCGACCGACGCGCTATCGCCTGCTTCGACGCTGCTCGACTCAGCGCGCGTAGCCTGGAGCGCAACAGGTGAGCGGCGGGGTGATCAGGTCGTCGTTACCGTGCGCCTGGCGAATCCAGGCAACTACGCGTTGCGCTACGAAGTGACCATCATCGGCGATACGTTCAACGCGCCGGTGCGTATCGCACGGTTGCTGGCAGCCGCGCCGCTCGAGGGCGAGTGGCAGCTAGCGCTCGATCTGTTGCGCGGCGCTTCCGAAGCACGAGTGAACGGCGCTCCCACACCGCTGCTGGAAGCCGATGTTGTCGCACAACCTCGCGATGGGCGCTACTTTGGCGTTCTGGCGATCTACAGCGGCGGCACAGCGGTTGCACAGGCGCCGCTTTTCACTATGACAGTCAGCGGCAGCTCTATAGCAGCATTCGATCCGGTCGCCTTCTCGGTCGAAGCCGCTCGCGCCCGGTCCGACGCCTCGCTGCTTCCCGCGCATCAGCGCGCCCTCCTCGACGGAACGCCACTGGCGTGTGACGAATTGCATCTGGCGCTTGAGCAGATTGTTCTGGAGCGCCCATCGCCTCCGTCTGGCATTACCCCTGCAACGCCGCTCTCCCCCGGTGAACGCCTGAACGCGCAGGTCTACTGGCGTGCAGCCGGTGAACGTGAGAACCTCAATCTGCAGCCCATGGTATCACTCCAGGTGCTGGACGAAGAAAACCGCAAATGGGCGCAGTGGGATGGTCTCCTCGGCGACTGGCGTCCTGCATCTGCGTGGGCGCCTGGCGAAGCAGTGCGCCAGGACATCCCACTGACGCTCGACGCTGCCACGCTGCCTGGCGACTATCGCCTGCTGCTTGTCGTATATGACCCGTCGAGCGGTCGTCTGATTCCGATCGCCGGACAGGAAGCCCTGGTTGTTGGGCGAGTGAGGGTTGCGGCAGATTGAGGGCAACAAGGACAGCGGTCTGCCCAAGCAGGAAGATTCAAGATCATTCTATCGAGTCTCGCAGGTCGATGAAGGTAATCCTCGCTCTAATCCCTGGAATTGTCGCCCTGGAAAACATTGAACATCCATACTTGACACGTGGATTTTCAAGGATTATAGTGCGGTCATGCTTATCCCACGTCCTGCAGTTATTGGTCAAATCGTGCGCCTGCTGGCGATCCACCCAATTGTCGCGCTTCTGGGTCCGCGGCAATGCGGCAAGACGACAGTGGCCCGGATGATCAGTGAGCAGCAAACGTCGACCTATTTTGATCTTGAGAATCCCGTGGATATACGACGCCTCTCCGCGCCGCTGACCGTTCTCGAAACGCTCTCCGGGCTGATCATCATTGATGAGGTGCAGCGACGCCCTGATCTCTTCGAGGTGCTGCGCGTGCTGGTTGATCGTTCGCGCAACACTGCCCGGTTTCTGCTCCTGGGGTCCGCCTCTCCACATCTTGTGCGTGGTGTGTCGGAATCACTGGCGGGCCGCATCGGGTTCGTGGACCTTTCAGGGTTCGATCTGACCGAAGTGGGTGTGGCGCAACGCGACCGGCTCTGGTTGCGCGGCGGATTCCCGCGGTCGTTCCTCGCCGACGATGATGCAAGCAGTATGGCATGGCGCGAGGCGTTTATCCGAACATTCCTGGAGCGCGATATTCCCCAACTCGGAATTACCATTCCTGCAGAGACTCTGCACCGCTTCTGGACTATGGTCGCCCACTACCACGGTCAGCAATGGAACGCTGCCGAATTTGCGCGATCGCTGGGCGCTTCGGAGTCCACTGCTCGGCGTTACCTGGACATCCTAGCCGGCGCGTATATGGTGCGCGTGTTGCCGCCATGGTTCGAAAACTTGGGGAAGCGCCAGGTCAGATCGCCCAAAGTATATATTCGGGACAGCGGCATCTTGCATGGGCTGTTGCACCTGGAAACGCTAGCTGAGGTTCAGTCGCATCCCAAACTAGGCGCTTCGTGGGAGGGGTTCGCTATTGAACAGATCATTCGACTGCTGGATACGCGCGATGCCTATTTCTGGGCCACCCATAGCGGTGCTGAGCTTGATCTGCTGGTTCATCTGCACGGCAAACGCTACGGGTTCGAGATCAAATACGCCGACGCCCCTGGCGTCACCCGCTCGATGCGCATCGCTCTGAGCGATCTGGGGCTGGAACACCTCTGGGTCATTTATCCAGGAAGACAAGAATATGCTCTCGACGCGCAAATCACTGTTCTGCCTTTGAATGCGTTGCCTCATCTGACATCTGTATTGCGTCGACGCGCCCCTTGAGCAATCCTTCGCAACCTTGTACAATGTCTCGTGGTTATATCCACCGTAAGGATCGATTGTGGACCACCGCGTTCTTATTCTGTCCACTAGCGCCGGTTCAGGACACAAAGCCGCAGCCGCCGCACTTGAGAAGGTTTTTCGACGCGCGCCACAAGTTGCGGAACTGGTCAACCTCGACGCGCTTGAACGCACGAATGAACTGTACCGCGCCTTCTATTCCGACCTTTACCTGCGCCTGGTGCAGGAACGTCCGCAGTTGTTGGGGTGGTGGTACCAGGCGAGCGATGAACCGTGGAAGACCGACGCCTTCCGCCTGCTGTTCGACCGGATCAATGCCGACCCGCTAACGCGCTTCATCCGTGAGTTCAAGCCGACGATCACCGTCTGCACCCACTTTATGCCAGCCGGCATTGTGGCGCAGTTGCTGGCGGAAGGATCCATCGACACGCGCCTGGCAATTGTGACGACCGATTACGACTTTCATTCGATGTGGCTCAGCCCGCGCTTCAACCGTTACTTCGTGGCGCTGGAAGAAACAAAAGTGCACCTGATGGCTCTGGGTCTGCCAGAGGAGCGAATCACGATCTCCGGCATTCCGGTCGATCCAGCGTTTGAGCTGCCGATTGACCGCGACGAGGCGCTGGCGCGCTATCATCTGACTCCCGACCTGCCGATTCTCCTGCTGTCGGCTGGCGCTGCGGGAGTAGGTCCGGCACGCGAGGCGGTGCAGCAGATCATGCGGATGAACACGCTCTCTCAGGTGATTGTGGTATGCGGCAGAAACGAAGAGCTGCGCGCTGAAATTGTCGAAATGGTTGCACCGCAGGCGACGCGTTTCCGGGTGCTTGGCTTCACCGATGAGATGCCAGTGTTAATGAGAATAGCGACGCTCCTCATCGGCAAGCCAGGTGGACTGACCTCGTCGGAAGCGATGGCTGCCGGGCTGCCGATGGTCATTATTGCGCCAATCCCTGGTCAGGAAGAGCGCAACAGCGACCATCTGCTCGAAGAGGGAGTGGCGATACGTTGCAATCAGATGACCACGCTGGCGTACAAGATCGACCGCCTGCTGCAGAATCCCGAACGCCTGGCGCGCATGCGCGAAAATACACGGAATATCGGGCGTCCTGACGCGGCGCGTGTGATTGTCGAAACTCTCCTTCACGAGGACGATGAACCGGTTGCGCTGAAGGAGGCGACGCCGCCCATTCGGATCCTGCCGCTGCGGATCAATATCGCAGATCTCTTCAGCCCGCCGCTGGAGGACGAGGAGCTGTTTACCATCGCTGACGCGCAGACCGATGAGCCAATTGGCGTTGTCACGGGCAAAGACATGCGGGTGTTATTCGACAACCTGGAGATGGAGAGCAGCGAAGATACCGACTTCTACCTCAACCGCGAGACGCTGGCGCTTCTCGCCGAACGCGGCGCTAGCGCCGTGCTGCTCGATGTGCTGCACCGCGCCCTCGGCGATCGCGACGAGTGTGATGTGCGCTGGCGGCGGGGAAGGGTTGGGGAGTAGGGAGTGGGAAGTGACCGCCACCCACTCCGGTACGTGACAGCGCCACGTCTGCGAGCGCGGCAGCGCCGCGCCCCTACCATTCGTCCCCCGGCGGGGACCGTCACCTGCGCCCATGCCCATTGCCCTCCTGTCGATTTGACGCCACCCGCCTTCTCGTGACGCGCCCGGCAATCCATGGGAGACGGGCGCCTGCGGACGCAGGCGCAGCGG
Organism: Roseiflexus sp.; assembly: GCA_025062325.1. GTDB lineage: Bacteria > Chloroflexota > Chloroflexia > Chloroflexales > Roseiflexaceae > Roseiflexus. The sequence goes on along the minus strand of JANXAL010000080.1, from coordinate 71,155 downwards.
CGCCGCACCCCGACTATGCGTCCTCCGGCGGGGACCGCGCCGGGCGCGGCAGCGCCGTGCCCCTACAAACATTTCACATGCCTTCTGCAATGTCTGTACACCGCGATCCTGAAATGACGGTTGTGTGTTCTTAACCGATGATGCGTCGCTCTTCTCCACTGGATCGCTGCATTCTCCTCCACGCGCCGCTATACTGGAACCACGCACTGCCTGTCACGATATTTCGGCGAGGATGCGATGAAAACGCTCACCTTCATTCTCGGCATGGAGCGGTTCAACGCTCATATCTGGGAAGAAGTCGAACGCAACCTGCGCCAGTCAGGGATTGCGGTGCGCCTGTTGCGCTTCCACGACGGGCATGTTGAGCGGCGCGATCCGGCGCTGGCGGACGCCATTGCGCAGGCGGACGTTCTTTTCATCACGCTTATCAACATGCGCGAACAGGCGCAGTGGCTGAAGGAGCAGATCGAGCGCGCTGGCACGCCAATCGTTTTCGCCTTCGAGAGTATGCCCGAAGTGATGGCGCTCACCCGCGTCGGTGAGTATCGGGTGCAGACCAGCGGACGTGCTTCCATGCCGAAACCGATGCAGGCAGTGCTTCGCCTGATGACGCGCGGACGCGAGGAGGATACCCTCTACGCCTACACGAAACTGACCAAGATCACGGCGAAACTGCTGCCGCTCATGCCGCCGAAACTGAAGGACTTCCGCACCTGGCTCAGCGTCAACATCTACTGGAATCAGCCCGACGTCTACAACCTGACGCAGATGGTGCGCCTGATTTTGCGCGACTGCCTGGGGCAGAACCTGGACGTTGCGCCAGTGCGTATGATCCCGGTGATGGGGTGTTTCCATCCCGCCACCGACGAACTCTTCCCCAACCCTGACGCTTACCTGAAGTGGTATCGGAAATACCGCAGCCAGAAGCGGCAGCGCAGCGCAGTGCTCCCGCCCGATGCGCCGCTGGTTGCGCTGCTCGCCTTCCGCAAGCATATTGTGCAGCGACAGCAATACGTCGCCGACCTGATTGAAGCGCTCGAAGCGCAGGGCATGGCAGTTCTGCCGATTGTCGTCAGCGGTATCGAGACGCACGTCGCCGTGCGTGAATGGGTGGCGCGGCAGAAGGTCGATCTGATCATCAATACGATGGGCTTCCCGATTATCGGCGGACCGGCAGGCTCGACGAAGCCGGGACAGTACCGCGAGACAGCGATCAGTCTGCTAGCAGGCATCGATGCGCCCTACATGATCGTTCAGCCCCTCCAGATGCAGGACATCGATCACTGGCGATCCCACGGCGTTGCGCCGATGCAGGCGGTGATTATGTACGACCTGCCGGAAATGGATGGCAGTGTTGCGCCGGTAGCGCTTGGCGCGATTCGCGATCAGCGCATCGTTGCCACTCCTGACCGTCTGGCGCGCGCGGCGCGACTGGCTGCCGGATGGGTGCGGCTGCGGCGCAAGGCAAACGCCGAGAAGCGGGTAGCGCTAGTGATCTACAACTTTCCGCCGGGTATGGGGAAACTCGGCACTGCAGCGCTCCTCGACGTGCCAGCCACGCTGCACGCGATCCTGCGCCGTCTCGCAGCCGAAGGGTATCGGGTGGAAGGCATTCCGGCGACCGTCGAGGAACTGGCGCAACAGATTGCCACGCTCGATACAGCGGAAGAGGCGCAGACCGTTGTTCCGGCGCGCACTGCCGTGCCGCTGGCGGAGTATCACGCTATCGTGCCTGCTTATCAGGCAGAGCGGATTGATCGCAAATGGGGCGCTCCTCCCGGTGAGATTGCGCCGCACGGACGCGACGCTATTCGCCTGGATACGCTCTCCTTCGGCAATGTGATCGTCGCTGTCCAGCCGCCGATGGGCGTCCCTGGCGATCCGATGCGCCTGCTGTTCGACCGCGATTTTACGCCGCACCATCAGTATGTGGCGTTCTACCGCTGGTTGACGCAGCGCTGGCGCGCTGATGCGATTGTGCACGTCGGCATGCACGGCACGGCGGAGTGGATGCCCGGACTGCAACTCGGGTTGACCGACGAGTGCTGGCCTGATCTGCTACTCGGCGACGCGCCGCATCTCTACCTCTACCCGCTGAATAACCCAGCGGAAGCGGCAATTGCCCGGCGGCGCGGGTATGCGGCGATCGTCAGCCATCTGACGCCGCCGTATGCGCGCGCAGGGCTGTACCGGCAACTGGCAATGATCCGCGCCGAAATCGAGCAGTATGCTGCACAAACTGACGCTGCCGATGCGCAGACGCTCTATGAGCGCCTGCCGCTCCTGAGTGCGCACATCCCTGAACTGACGCCGCTCCCCGGCGAGTCCGCCGTCTCATTTGTGCAGCGTGTCCGGCAGCACTTGGAAGAGATCGAGCAGCGATTGATCCTCGATGGTCTCCACGTCTTCGGCGCGGCGCCAGCGCCGGAGCGTGCAGCGGCGCTGATCGAAGCGGCGCTGGACGTGCCGCGCGAAGGACGGCCAGGGTTGGGCGCGGCACTGAAGAGCGTTGGCGTGCCCGAAGAGCAGGTGGCTCAGGCGCGCGCTGATTTCGTGCGTCGCTTCGTTATCGAACAGCAGGCAAGGCCGCTTGCCGACTGGCTCGAGGAGTTCGGGCGACCACGCGACATTGGGGCGCTGTTCGACCCGCAATTCTACCTCGATCAGGGGCGTGCTATCCTCACGGGTCTGTCGCAGGCGCCTGGCGAACTCGATGCGCTCATTCACGCGCTCAACGGCGGCTACATCCGCCCTGCGCCTGGCGCCGACCCGGTGCGCGCCGGTGCGGCTGCGTTGCCGAGCGGGCGCAACATCCACAGCATTGATCCGTGGCGGCTCCCCTCGGATGCGGCGCTGACGCGCGGCATGCAGATGGCGGAACAGTTGCTGATGCAGCACCGACAATCATCGGGGAACGCATATCCGCAGACGGTTGCGCTGACGTTGTGGGCGCTCGATACGATCAAGACCGAGGGTGAAAGCATCGGCGCAGTGCTGGCGCTGGTCGGCGCGCGCCCCGAGCGCGATGGGCAGGGCAAGATCTGGCGCTATGAACTCGTGCCGCTGGAAGAACTGGGGCGACCGCGGATCGACGTGTTGCTCGATGTGAGCGCCATTTTCCGCGACACCTTCCAGATCAGCCTCGATCTGCTCGACGACCTGTTCCGTCGCGCAGCGGAGGCGGACGAGCCGCCGGAGCGGAACTTTATTCGAGCGCACGCACTCGCGCAGCAGGCAAAAGGGCTGACCTGGGAGCAGGCGACGGCCCGGATCTTCACCCAGGCGCCGGGCAGGTACGGCACAGGCGTTGACGAACTGATCGAAGAGGGGCAGTGGCAGGAAGCGAACGACCTGGCGGATATGTATCTCCGGCGCAACGGTTTTGCCTACGGCGGCGGACGTGGCGGGCAGGAAGCCGTCGAAGCGTTGCGCGGCATGCTCGGCACCGTCGAACACGTCTTCCAGGCGATTGACAGCGTCGAGTACGGTCTGACCGACATGCAGCACTACTATGGACACAGCGGCGCGATTAGGCTGGCGGCAGGACGCGCGCGCGGCAGCGATGTGCCGCTCAGTTACGCTGAGAGCCACACTGGATACGTGCGCGTCGCACCGGCGGAACATCTGATCCGACTCGAAGCGCGCGCCAAACTGCTTAACCCGCGCTGGTACGAAGCCTTGCTCCAGCACGGATACGCTGGCGCAGCCGAGATCGGCAACCGCTTCACCTACCTTGTGGGGTGGAGCGCAACCACTGGCGCCGTCGAGAAATGGGTGTACGATCAGATGGCGGAGACCTTCGTGCTCGACAATGCCATGCGTGAGCGGCTGGCGCAGGCGAACCCGCGCGCCGCGCGCACTGCCGTTGCGCGCCTGCTTGAAAGCCACGGGCGCGGTCTCTGGCAGGCGGACGATGAAACGATCAAGCGTTTGCAGGCAATCTATGCCGATCTCGAAGATCGATTAGAGGGGATAGCATCGAATTGCTCCGTATCGTGACGCCGACTGCGCTGCTCGTCACTCATCACTCGTTACTGTATCACACCTCGATGCTATCGGCAGCAGTGTCAACCATACGGAGCAACTCATCGCGCGAGATACGCCGACCGCGTGAGCGGATCCAGCGCGCGAACCAGCGCAGGTTATTGTGGAACGCAATAATCGCCTCTTCTTCTGAGAGTTCGGGCACCTTCTGGCGCAGTAGCGCCAGGATCGCTTCGCGTTCCTCGCTATCAATCTCGGGGATGCTCATGAGGATCCGCTCAGCGCGCAGGAAGAAGATCTCGCGCTCTAGCGGCGGAAACTCATCGCCGATTTGCCGAATGTTCCCCAAGTAACAAATAGTGCGCTGACGCGGCGTGTCTTTTTCGTCGCGATAGCTTTCCACCAGATACGCATCGTGGAAGGTGACGTTGGCAGCGCCAGCGTTTTTGTGCTTGCGAACAATCCAGCGGATGTACATGGTTACCCCTGCGTGGTGAGACGTGCCAGTAGTAGTATAGCATGTTCTCCAGCAAAGATGTGCGGCAGACGCTTAACGGCTGCGTTCCACGCCGACCTTCGCACAGAGGTGCGCCAATGGGCAGATGCTGCACCGCGGCGAGGTCGGGTGACAGATGTTCTGCCCCAGCGTGACGAGCAGCCCATTGATTTCCTTCCAGTACTCAGGGGGCAGGATCTCGCGCAGTTTCATCTCGGTTTCTTCTGGCGTCCTGGTCTGCACATAGCCCCAGCGGTTGCAGATGCGATGCACGTGGGTATCAACGCAGATCCCCGGCAGGTCGAAACCGGCGGTGAGCACCAGGTTGGCAGTTTTCCGCCCGACGCCGGGCAGCGCCAGGAGCGCATCAAGATCGGCGGGAACTTCGCCGCCGTGCTCCTCGAGCAGGCGCTGACAGATGGCACGGATTGTTCGCGCCTTGTTGCGGTAGAAGCCGACCGGGTAGATCAGTTCGGCGATCTGCTCTTCGCTGAGCGCCAACATCTTCTCTGGCGTGTCGGCGACAGCGAACAGGCGCGGCGCAACGACGGCAGTCATCGTGTCCTTGGTGCGCAGGCTGAGGATAGTTGCGATGAGGATGCGGAACGGACTGTTCGCCTCCTCCTCGCCCATGCCATCGATTAGCGGTTTGGGGAAGCGCGGCATCTCGGCGCGTAAAATCGCCATTGCGGCGTGGATGTCGAAGGTGGTCACGGCCAACGGTTCCAGACAGTCGTTACGACTCCAGATTGTTGAATGGCGGCGTCACAGGTGATTAAGGGCAGATCAAGCGCCAGCGCAGTGGCAGTAATGATGCGATCTGGCATTTCCGGCACAAGTGTGCGTGGCACATGTCTTAGCGCTTGGACAATCAGGACATCAACAGGCGCTACAGTGTAGCTCGCGTTCGATTTCGTGATCTTGGCGAAGAGTTGATCCACCTTTACTGGGGGCAGGCGTCCTTTCTCAGCAGATAGATGAACTCGACCAGGACAATTGCAGGGATGACTATTTGACACTCTCCGTTATCTGCACAATGGAAGATTTGTCTTGCAGCGCCAGATAGTTTCGGATTGGCAGTAAGGCGCCATACCAGCGAATGCGTATCGCTTGCAAAGCGGATGTATTCATAGAACCTCCAAAGATTGCTGCATATCATGGCTCGGCGTCAGGCTCAGATGACGCCGAGTCTGGCGTGCGCTCATATCGATCTGGACTCTCCAGAAATTGCCACATCTCACGACGGATCTCATCAATGTCTTCTTCAGTCAAAGACACGTCTGCCCAAAGACCGCCGAGCGCCACTGGCGTATACAGCGGCGTCTTTCGTCTACTTTGGATAAACTCGACGAAATCTGCCACTTCTTCCAGCTGCTCTGGAGGCAGGATGTCGAGAAGATGAAGGATGCGCCGTTTCATTTCTTCCTGAGAGGTCACACTGATCCTCCATATTTCCTCATGTCGATGACTAGCAACCCAATGAGCGTCGCTTCGATGAATTTGTCGATGTACACAATGAGTAAGCGTTTGCCGAAGATCGCCCGTACCGCCAAGACCCTTGAGGTTCAGGCCCATGTGTGCAGGTGCGGGGACTATTCCGCCAGCGATGTTTCATCGTCGAAACTGAGTCACCGGTAGAGACCTCAAGGGTCGGGTACGTTCCCGCCTTCAACCTTCAAACCTTCACGCCCAACACGTTCGCCACGGTAAAAATATCCTTATCGCCGCGCCCCGACAGGTTGATCAGGATAATCTGGTCCGGGCGCATGGTTGGCGCGAGCTTGATCGCTTCGGCGACGGCGTGGGCGCTCTCGAGCGCCGGAATGATCCCCTCAAGCCGCGCCAGCGTCTGGAAGGCGTCGAGCGCCTCTTCGTCGTCGGCGGTGGTGTAGGTGGCGCGCCCTTGATCGTGGAGCAGCGCGTGTTCCGGTCCTACGGCAGCATAGTCGAGACCTGCCGAGATGCTGTGGGTCAACTCGATCTGCCCGTCATCGTTTTGCAGCACATACGTATACGTCCCCTGGAGCACCCCTGGTCGTCCGCCAGCGAAGCGCGCCGCGTGGTTGCCCGGCGTGATGCCGCGCCCGCCGGCCTCGACGCCGCGCAGCGCCACGCCTTCGTCGCTAAGGAACGCATGGAAGATGCCAATGGCGTTCGAGCCGCCGCCAACGCATGCCAGCACCACATCGGGCAGGCGCCCGGTTGCTGCCAGGATCTGCTCGCGCGCCTCGCGCCCGATCACGCTCTGAAAGTCGCGCACCATCGTCGGGTAGGGATGCGGACCAAGCGCCGAACCGAGGAGATAGTAGGAGTCCGGGTTGGTCACCCAGTCGCGCATGGCTTCGTTGATGGCATCCTTGAGCGTCCGCGAGCCGCTGGCGACGCCGCGCACCTCTGCGCCCAGCAACCGCATGCGGAAGACGTTCGGTTGCTGGCGCGCCATATCGTCCACGCCCATATATATGACGCACTCCATACCGAGCAGCGCGCATACGGTGGCCGTCGCAACGCCGTGCTGCCCGGCGCCGGTTTCGGCGATGATCCGCGTTTTGCCCATCCGCTTCGCCAGCAACCCCTGCCCAAGCGCATTGTTGATCTTGTGCGCGCCGGTATGCGCCAGGTCCTCCCGCTTGAGGTAGATCCGGGCGCCGCCAAGGTATTCCGTCAGGCGTCGCGCAAAGGTCAGCGGCGTAGGCCTGCCGGTGTAACTGCGGTGCAGCCGGTCCAGTTCCGCCCAAAACGCCGGATCCTGCCGGGCATCAGCATATGCCTGCTCGAGCGCCGCGACCGCTGGCGCCAGCGTTTCGGGAATGTACGCGCCGCCGTAAGGACCGAAGCGACCAGCGCGTGCAACTTCGAGGCTCAGGGCCTGATGCAAGTTGAATGTCATGCTTCTCCTCAGCAGATTTCAGGAAACGTCGCCGAGTCGACGGGTCGCATACGTCAATTCGCGTGTGGCAAGCCCAGCAACACGCACCCCCTGCTCGAACGCTGTTGCCTGCTCGCGGGCAGCGGCAGCCAGCGCCTGCTCGCCGAGTTCATCGAAGCGCGCGGCGGCGGCGCGCATCAACCGCGCCGCTTCAGCCGGGTCGGACGTCGTGGCGGCGCGACGCATCAGGCGCGCTGCCATCGCCCGCGCCGCCGCCGCGCGCACGTCATCGCTTAGAGGAGGCGCCCGGTGTGCCACTGTTGCCTGAATATTGGCATCCGTCAGGCGCACTCCAGCCGACAGCGCCACTACCCCGGCAATCCACAGCGGTCCAGGGTTCGCTGCCGGGACGAGAAACTCCAGCAGCAACGTCACCGGCGTTCCCGCTGCCAGGTCTCCCAGCGACACCTGCACAACATCCGCTGCCGCCGCACCGGTCGGCTCGGCAAGCAGCGCCAGCGCTGGCCGCATACGTGTCACCCGCCGCACGTGCACCCCGCGCATTGGTGCGATAGCGATAGTTACAGCAGAAACGGCGGCGGCACGGACAGTCTCGAGTTCAGCACTGACAGCGCGCGGAATAGCGGATGCGCGCTTCAGGAACAGCGCGTGTCCGCCGCTACGGTCGGCAATTGCTGTCAGCAGGTCATCCTGAAACTCGCCGCCGAGTCCGATGGTCGTGATGGCGATATGTTCGCTGGCCGCCTGGTCTGCCAGCGCCAGACATGCTGCAGAGTCGCGGGTGAATCCATCGGTCAGCAGAATGATCCGGTCAGCGCAGCGACCATCGCGGTTGGCGCGGATCTGGTTAATTGCCAGCGCAATGCCATCCGCCAGATTGGTGCCATCGCCAAGATTGAGTCCCGGCAGTCGCTCGATGGCGCGCACCAGCGTCACTCGATCCGCGCCAATCATACCTGGTATCAGCAGCAGCGCGTGGTCGGCGAACACCACCAGCGCCAGGCGATCATTGCGGTCGAGACGTTCGACAATCGTGTGGAGCGCGCGCACCACGTGATCAAGCGCACTCGCAGCCGCCTCGTGCACCTCCTGGGGAACAGAACCGCTCAACTGCCACACTGGTACGCCGTCGACCAGCATCTCCTGCGCTGAACCGTTGCGCAGCAATGAGCGAAACTGCGTCTCGTCAACGATGGGAATGCGCATAGAACGGCTGACATCCGCCACCAGCGCCCAGTTGACCGGGCGCGGCGGCACGGCGCCGCTCACCGACGCCTGCACCGTCAGCAACACGTAGCAAACCTGCGGCTCACGGCGCGCTTCCAGAATCAGCGGACTAGGACTGGTGGAGAGTGTCAGCGTTGGCATAGGATACATTATACTATGAGGCGCGAGGCGGAAGTGTGAGGCGTGAGGTGCGAGGCATAAAGCGCGAGGGTGGGCATTGAACGTTGAACCTAGGGAAAGGTGCAAGAGGTTGACATAAGAAGGCGGTGTGTGGGGTGCGCCGGATGCGCGCTCGCGCCGCTGGCGCACCGGAGCCCCAGGTGTAGGTGAAAGGCGGGGCGTACGCATTGAAGTTGAAGGTGGAAGGCGGAAGGTGGGAGGTTGAATGTCCTCACCCCTAACCCTCAACCCCTAAACGTCTCGGTTCTCAGTTCTTGGTTCGCAAGAGGTCGAATGCATGTCAGACACACTCGAACAGGCTATTGACCGCCCGGTCACCCGTCGGATCCGTGCACTGCCGTATCTAGTGCTGTTCGGTGGCGTTATGGTCGCCGCTGCCGCATCGATCATGATCCGCTACGCGCAGGGCATGGAGATGCCCTCAACCACCATTGCCGCTGGTCGCTTGGGGCTGGCAGCGCTCATCCTGCTCCCGATTGCCTGGACGCGCGCCGGGGATGAGTTACGCCGCCTGTCGCGGCGCGACATTCTGCTCGGGATTGTGTCTGGCGCGTTTCTAGCGGTTCACTTTGCTGCCTGGATCTCGTCGCTGGCATATACCTCCGTCGCTTCCTCAGTCGCACTGGTTTCGACCAACCCGCTGTGGGTGGCGCTCCTGTCGGCGGTATTGCTGCGCGAACGACCCTCGGCGCCGACCATGGCAGGGGTGGCGCTGACAATTGCTGGCAGCATTCTGATTGGCATTAGCGACAGCAGCGGACCCGACGGCGGCAACGCGCTGCTGGGCAACGCGCTGGCGCTTCTAGGCGCCTTCGGAGGATCGATCTACTTCCTCGTCGGACGCAGCCTGCGCCGCCACGTCTCAGTGCTGGCATATATCTGGCTAGTCTACACCAGCGCTGCAGTCGCGCTACTGATCACTGCCATGGTCTTTGCCGGAACCGCCAATCCGCTGGAACTCTTCGGCGGATACCCGCCCATGGCATATCTGTTGCTCCTTGGTCTTGCCGTCGGACCGCAATTGCTAGGGCATACCGCCTTCAACTGGTCGCTGCGCTATCTCTCTGCCACATTTGTGACAGTCGCCTTGCTAGGGGAGCCGATCGGGTCGGCGCTGCTGGCGCTGATCTTTTTTGGCGAGTGGTTTGCGCCGTTGCAACTGGCGGGCTTCGTGTTGCTCCTCCTTGGTATCGCGGTTGCAGCGCGCGGGGAACGTAGCGGCGAATAGAGCCTCTCAATGGCGCAGAGGCTGACGCAAAAGCGAGGAAACGTGCAATGCTTTGCGCCTCTGCGTCAAACTTGTCTTGCAGGATCGCCTATGCCAGAATATCGATTGCTCCGGGGATCAGCTCAGCCGTCACCATGCGCGCTCTGGTCGAAAGGACTTCGCCATCGGTCGCTACCGGTATCGGCGCTGAACTGCTGATCGTGACGTGCCGCACCCGCGCCATGGTCACCTGACGAAGCTTCGTATGCGTGCCTTCAAGCACCTTCGGAATATGACGGATAATCTCATCGATGCGCAGATTATCGACCAGGCATGCATCAAAGTATCCATCATCGATGCGAGCGTCGGGCGTGAGCAGGAAACCGCCTGCCTGATAGCGACCATTGGCGATGCTGGCGAAGAGTAGACGACGCTGTATGCGGCGTCCATCAAACTCGACCGTCATCGGATGTGCTTTGTAGTTCGCCATCGCCCGAATAATCGCCAGTAGATACACGGCGAACCCTTTCAGCCGGGTGATCTTAAGCGCCTCAGCCGCCGTCTGCGCATCGAAACCGGATCCGAGCGCATTGATGAACCAGCGTTCCTGCTCACCGTCAACACGCACCAGCCCGAGATCGATAGTACGTTTCTGTTGGCGCGCGATACGTTGTACACTGCCGTAGATATCGTTGGCCAGAAAGCCGTCGAGCATTTTGATGAAATCGCAGCCAGTGCCGAGCGGGATGATACCCAGCGGTACGCGGCGCCCCAGGCTGGCTTCGGCTTGCTTGATGCCATTGACCGCTTCGTTGAGTGTGCCATCGCCGCCCGCCGCCACAATCGCACCGTAGCCGCGCTCAACCGCCTGCCGGGCTATCTCGATCGCACCGCCGCGCGTGTGGGTCATAACCATATCATAGTCGATGCCAGCGCGTTCGAGCGCCAGATCGAGGTCATGCCGCCGCTCGCCCGCGAGACCGCGGCCAGCCCAGGGGTTGAGAATGATCAGCGCCTTATCCATGGCTGTTGCTCACCGTACCGACAGCGCATCTGTGCCACACGAGCGATTATACCGGATGTGGAAAGTTCCCCTGTTCTTTTTTTTCTGATTTGGGGTATAATCTGTGCGACTTCTCTCTATCTTTTTTTGATCTTTTCGGGTATAATCCGCACAGGATGACGCGAGGGCGCGTCTGTTTAGTTTGCGAATAGAAAGGGGGGCACGATGACGAACGAAGATCTCCTGGCGCTCATCGAAGAGGGCGTCGAGAACGGTCGGATCTCGCCAGCGCTGGCTGCATTCATCACTGCAGAACTGTTGGGCGTGGAGGCTGCTGAGACGGAATATGCCGAAGATCGGTTGCTGGAGCTCGTTGGCGTATCAGCATAAGCAACCATACCGGTCGGTTGAGAGGAGCCGCTCCATCGAGCGGCTCTTCTTGCTTCTCCGGTCACGCGCACGGAGGCGTCACCCTCTCGCAGCCAACCGTTGCGCAGCCCATAGCGCAGCGCCGATGACCTCGGCGTCGCCGCCAAGTTGCGCCAGGGTGATCTGCACCTGATTGAGTGGCTTCAGATGACAGCGCGCCACGACTTCAGCGCGTGCAGGTTCCAGGATCCACTCGCCGAGGCGCGACACTCCCCCGCCGATCACAATCCGCTCGGGGCTGAAGATCGTAACCAGGTTAGCAATGCCAATACCAAGGCAACTTCCAGCACGCTGCAGAATCTCGCGCGCGATGGTGTCGCCCTGTTCGGCAGCGCGTGCAATGACTCCCGGCGTAATCTTGTTCAGGTCGTAGTCCACTAGGGCGCCGATCTGCGTCGTCATCCCCTGCGCGACCACACGCAGCGCCATCGCCGTGATCGATGGACCGCTGGCGAACGTTTCCAGGCATCCGCGGTTGCCGCAGCCGCAGCGCGGTCCATACGGGTCAATCGTCATATGTCCAACTTCACCAGCAGTTCCGTCGACGCCCAGGTACAATCGCCCATCGATAGCAATTCCGCCGCCGATACCAGCGCCGAGGGTGATGCCGATCACGCTGCGTGCAGTGCGTCCGGCGCCGAAGGTCGCCTCCGCTAGCGTGAAGGCGCGCGCATCGTTGATGATCACCGTCGGACGACTGGTGAGGCCGGTCATATTGGCAGCGAGCGGCACATTCCGCCAGCCAGAGGGCAGACTCGGCAGCAGAATCGTTACGCCCTGCTCAAGATCAATCAGACCGGGCGCGCTCACGCCGATTGCAGGAATCTGGTCAAGCGGTGTGTTGATCTGCGCGCAGACCTGCCCGGCAAGTGCAGCCATGCGCTCAATGACCGCCGCTGGACCTTCGTGCGCTTCGGTGGGAACTGCCAGTCGCAGGAGACGTTCGCCAGTGCGAACATCAACGGCGGCAGCGGCTATCTTGGTCCTGCCTAGATCAATGCCCAGATAGACGTTCATCGTCTTTCATATGATGTTCCGATAGGGTGATGCTAGCGCATCAGGGTAGGGCTGTCAAGCAGGGGAAAAAGCCCGAGTCTTGACAAGACGTTCGACGCGCCAGCGATTCGGCACGCTCATCACACGTTTGCGCAGCATCTGGAAGCACACCGAAGAACGTTTCGGCGCCCCCAGCCATGTGTCAGCCCGCGTGGTTTGCGACCAGTCAATCCCGACGATCATTAGGAGATACACGCGACGTTGATCGGGCAGTTCGGAGGATCCTGGCGGCGTGGGAGTCCCCGGCAGCGACGCGGACGGAATTGGCGCCGCCAGGTTCTCGTACACCAGCACGCGGCTGTGTGACCAACCAATCGAAATGATATCGAGGTCACTATCGTTGTCGATATCGACGAGTTGCGCGCCGTCGTGGTGCTCGTCTCCCGTAAAGACGATCCAGCGGCGCCAGCGCACTCCGTAGCCGTCGTCGTTCTCGAAGATCAACAGACGTGCTCGCTCCGGGTGCGAAGGATCGTGCTCGCCTAGCACAATATCGAGGTCGCCATCGCCGTCGAGATCACCGACATCCAGGCTCATCGGTCCGATAACATCGACGGCGATACTATGCTCAATCCATGGCGCCATCGGGTCCTCGCCCTGTTCGTACCACGCCAGTTTTCCGGGCGCGCCAATGGCTTCGAACCCTACCACAGCATCCAGCCGACCGTCGCGGTTGATGTCCGCCAGACGATTGCGGTCCGGGGCGCCTGAACTGTCGAAAATTGTCAGCGATGTCCAGCCGCCGTCATCATTGCGCAGCCAGCGGGTGCCTGTGAGCAGGTCGAGATCGCCATCCCGGTCGATGTCGCCAACGCTGAGTTCTTCGTCCTGCGACAGCGACGAAATAGTGCGCAGGTTCCACATCGTAACAGCGGGATCGTCCGGGATGCGCAATTGTTGAATGCCATGCCCGGCTTCGTGCCACGAGAGCGCAATTTCGAGCGGACCATCAGGCGTGAAGCGCGCACTGACGGCGCCCTGGAGAAAGTCGCCATCGCTGGCAGCCAGATTGGTCAACACAGTCAACGCACTGCCGTCGTTGCGCGCCCACGCGAAGCGACCGTTGCGTTCCGAACCACGTCCCTGCGTTCCGAAGATATCCAGATCGCCGTCGTTGTCAACATCTGCCAGGATTGCCGCATTTCGCAGCGGTTCGCCGATTGGTGTGCGCACCCATTGGCCATCGGCGCGCCCTGGATTGCGATACCACCATGCGCCGCTGACGATGTCCGGCAGATTGTCGCCGTTAATGTCGCCATGAAGCACAAAGATGGCGCGGTCGGGGCGCGCCGCATCGATCACGTGCCGTCGCCAGCGCGACAGGCTGAGTTTCGTCGGATGGTTGGTCTCGTTCAGCCAGATGTGGAGGCGCGGCGTTTCAAAGTTGTACGGTTTGCCAAGAATGTCGAGATCGCCGTCGCCATCAATATCGCCCAGGCGTGACTCGTGATGGTCGACGCCCGCCGGGCCTTCCGTCAGGTGAAACGCGCCTGCGCCGTTTCCATAGAGCAGGATCGTGCGCGAATCAGGATTGCCGCCATCGAGACGCATCTCGCCGCAAAAGATGTCGAGCGCGCCGTCGAGGTTGAGATCGGCGAGCGCCAGACTATGCGCATCCTCGGTTCGATCCACGAGTATTTGTCGCTCCCAAGCAGCGCCTGTCCAGCGATAGAGGTTAATCGTTCCCCTGCCGTGGCTGGTGCTCGTGACCACTTCGAGCCGTCCGCCGGGAATGATCTGTCCGGCGACAACGCGGATGCCACGATTTTGGGCGTCGATTGCTTCGGCGACATACCTGCCGTTTGCAAAACGAAACCAGTAGCCGCCTCCAACCAGGTCGGTTGTCCCGTCGCCATTGACATCAGCAGCGGTCAGCCCTTCGGCATAAGCTGTGGATGTAAAAATGGCAGTCGGCGCCCAGAGACCGGCATTGCGCGGATCAGGCGGAACAGTGGCGACGTACAGGATCGACGGTTGACTGCGGTTGCCCTGGTTCCAGAACGCGAGGTCCGTCCGACCATCGCTGTTGAAATCGCCGAGGACCTGGTCATGGTGACGGTTCTGCCCGCCGCTCTTGATCAGGCGTCTCGTCCATCCGATGTCTGGATTGTGGTTCGGATGGGGGTTTTCCCACCAGAACACCCGGTTGCCGCTGTAATCCTCCCCGGCGACAATATCGAGATCGCCGTCGCCGTCAATGTCGGCAAACGCGCCGCCGGCTTCGATGCTTACCTGCGAAGGCTCGATCACCCATCGCTGCCATCCGGCTGCGGTGAACCGCAGCCAGACGAGCGCAGGCGCCTTGCCGCGTCCGCCGACGACAATATCGTTGCGTCCATCGCAATCGATGTCGAACGACAGCATCATAGTCTGTTCAACAGGACCCGCCATTGGCGGAGCGGCAGTATCTGCCAGATACTTCCACTGAACCAGCGGGATCGAGGAGGCGGATGAAAGTGGTTCAGGCGTGACAGCAGGGGCGGCGCATGAACCGACTAGCACAGTGAGCAGCAGCACATTCGCAATCAGACGTACCAACGACGCCTCCTCTTCACTCGAGCAACAACGACCGGACGACGCGATCCCATGTGATATTCGCCACCCGCGCCGGTCCGGCCGCGCCGAGGCGCGCTGCCAAGGCCGCATCGTCAAACAGCGCGTCAATGTGAGCAGCAATCGCATCAGGTTCCGGGGGCGCAACCAGCCCGCTGACGCCGTGCTCGACAAACTCCAGCACGCCGCCAGAGTCGGTCGTGGTGATGACCGGACGCGCAGCAGCCAGCGCCTGCACGGACGTGAACCCGTAATCTTCATCGAACGGCGCGTAGTAGACAGCCCGCGCTGCGGCGTAGAGGTCGATCAGTTCGTCGTCGGGCACAAATCCGCGGAACACAACGCGTGCGCCGAGGTTCAGGTCGGCTGCTAGGCGTTCCAGCCGCGCGCGATCATCGCCGGCGCCGATGAAGATGCAGCGCACCGGCTGTCGAGTGCGGGCAAGCGCGTGCAGCAGCAGATCGAGTCGTTTGGCGGCATCCAGGCGCGCGTCGGAGAGGAGATAGTCGCCGTAAGGCCCGGCGCGCAGCCGTCCAGCGTAGCGGCTCGGCGGATAGAGCGGTTGTGCCTCTAAGCCAACGAATCGCTTGAGACGCGCCGCGACATTGCGCGAAATGGCAAACAACCGCTGCGCTTCGCTGAGGGTCGTACGGTCCATCCGCAGCAGTTGATCGCGTATTGCGCGATCTTCTGGGGTGTTGACGAAATCCGACAGCGGCGTGCCATACCAGTCATACGCCTGGCGATGCTGATGCACCAGCCAGACGACCTTGCGCGCATGACGCGCGGCATACGAGGGGAATTTGGTGCAGATAATCTGATCGACCGGCGCGCCATTGACGCGCTCCAAGTCGAGAAGGCGCCAAGCCAGCGCCGAGGGCATCAGACGGTCGTGGGGCTGCCAGGCGTAAGGCAGCGCCACAATATCGACTATGTGACCGCGTTCGCGCAGTGCGTCGCGCAATCCCTCGACCAGCAATTCAGCGCCGCCGCGCGCAAATGGCACTTGTGCCGTACAGATTAGGATGCGCTGAGGCATGCGTTCAGTATACCCGAAAAAACAATCACTGAATGCTGCTGGCATACTCGATGCCGCTCTGAAGCGTGCCGCGGGTGACAATCCCCTGCAGGCTCACCCCCATACCGACGAGCGTCTGCGCCACTTCCGGGCGAATGCCGGTGAGCACCACCTCGGCGCCCAGCAGCCGCACCGCCTGCGCCGCCTGCATTAGCGCACTGGCGACGTGCGTATCGACAATCGGCACGCCGGTAATGTCGAGAATGACGACCGACGCACGGTATTCAGCAACCCCGTGGAGCAGGCGATCAACGGTCAGTTGCGTGCGTTGCGAATCGAAAGCGCCGATCAGCGGCATGAGGAGCACGCGCTTATTGAGCGGAATGAGCGGCGTCGAAAGTTCCGCCAGGGTGCGCGCCTGCATTTCGATCACCTGTTCCTGCAGACGCAGACGCTCCTCATTCGCCTGCTGGAGTTCGAGCGTTTTGGCGGCGATTTCGTCAAGCAGGCGCTGCTGGCGCTCACGTTCACGCGCTTCGCGCAGGATAGCAATCTCGTTCTCGATTGTGCGGTTCGACTCATACACGTGAAACTCGACCGATGTTTCTTCACCGTCGATCACGAGATTCTTCTCATCAGCCCAGCATGGCACGCCGAAGGCGTGGGTGAACAGACCAATAATTTTGCCCTGGAGAAATGGGCATCCCCAGTTGACCGGCTGCCCGCGCTGCATATCGAGTTCCCACGGGTTGCGGATGCGCACAATCGCCTTCCGCTGCTGCAAATCACAGAAGGGGAGTTCCAAGCGTCCCCACCCGATCGTGCTGATGACCTCGCCCCACGCCAGCAACCCTTCCTCGAAGGTTGATCCGAGCGCCAGCACAATATTGTGATAGTCCTCCGCTGTGCCAAAACTCCCGCTGTGCGCCACCAGCAACCGGAAGAGCGGAATGCCGATTTCATCCGCTAGCGGACGGAGGATCTTCAACAACGATGGATTCAACCACAAAAGCGCCGATGGTATGCCAAAGAAGCGCAACCGCCCTTTATCGATAGACCACTCGAATGGAGCACGATTGAGAACAAGCGAGTAGTGATCGGTGAAGACCTCGTTCGACATTGGGATCCTCCATTCCGCAACCGATCATGAACCAGGCGCGCTCATATGGTATCACAGCGAAGATAGCAAAACTGACTCGGATTTGAAGCGACTGCATAACGAACACGCAACATTTGATCCTTTACAATGTCCCGTAGAACGTCAATGCTGCAAACAGCAGGCGGGTCGTGAGCATCTAATGGCTGGCGCGCTCCTGGGGTTTCTAAGCGTTCTGTCAGCCTATCGGTCGCACGCCGAGCGCCTGCGGGCAGAGTATGAATTAATGCGGGATGTCGCCTACACCGACGCACTTGCCGGGCTGCCCAATCGTCGCTGCCTGTACGAGGAGTTGTGCCGATTGATTCGGAATGGCGGAGCAGCATGATCAGGGTTTTTGCGTCTGTCTGTGCGATCTGGATCGCTCCAAACCAGTGAACGGTCACCATGGATGAGCATCTGCTCGGCGATCAGGCGCTCTGTGCAGCGGCGCGCGTTGTGCCGCTGCACCTGCGCGCTGTCGATCATTTCGGGCGCTGGGGCGGCGAAGAGTTTGCCATCCTGCTGCCGCGTTTCCCAATCATCGGTATGCGATGCACCATACGCCTACATCCGAACACACGCCGAATCATTCCCGCCTTCAGTCTCGCGGCGCTCTTCGCACTGGCGCTGGCGCTGCGCCTCTACCGCATCGACGCACAGAGCTTCTGGTACGACGAGGGATTAACAGTCGCACTTGCAGTTCGACCGCTCGACGACATCGCGCGCGCCGCCGCCGCCGATGTCCATCCGCCGCTCTATTACTGGCTTCTCCACGGCTGGCTGCGCCTCACCGGAACCGGCGAGGCGGCGGCGCGCGCGTTCAGCGCCGTCTGCGGCGCCATGACGGTCGTCCTGACCGCAATCCTTGGTTGGCGCTGGTTCGGCGCTGCCGCTGGATGGCTCGCTGGCATCGCCGCCGCTGTGTCGCCGTTTGCCATACATTATAGCCAGGAAACCCGCATGTACGCCCTAGCCATGCTCCTGGCAACGTGCCTCTGGCTGGCGCTCGAGGCAATCGGCTGGAAAAGAATGAGCGATCGCGCGGTCGATTTGTCGCATGCAGCGCGATTTCCCTGGCGATGGATGCTGATCTACGGCGCGGCGGCGCTAGCGGCGCTCTCGACGCACTATTTCATGGTCGCGTTCGTGGCGACAACCGCGCTCACCGGCGCGATCCTCCTGCGCCGCCGCGCGCAGCTAGCATGGATCGCGGGGCACCTGGCGCTCGTCGGGTTTTTCCTAGCGCTCGTCTGGAACAGCCGCGAACGCCTAGCGGTCTGGACGTTCGCCAAGCAGCCGACTGAGCCGCTCTTCATTCTCTCCGATACGCTGCGCGTATTCTGTCTCGGTCCGGCGGCGCCCTCAGCGTCCTGGATCTGGATCATCGGCTTTACGGCGCTGCTCGCGGCGGCGCTGGCATCCTGGCGCGCGTCGCCAGCAGCGACCGGTAAGGCGCTGGCGTGGCTGGTTGTGCCGCTCGCAACCATCATCGTCCTCTCGCTCAATCAGCCTTACTACAAGCCGCGCTTCCTGTTGCCCGCGCTGCCTGCCTTCCACCTGCTCCTCGGCTTTGGCGCCGCCGCGCTGGTGCACAGCGCGACGCAGCGGTTCGGTGTGCGCAGAGGCATCGGCGTTGGCGTTCTCACGGCTGCGTGGCTCGTGGCAGCCGCAGCGACGCCGTTGCGCAACGAGTGGTTCAATCCCGCCTTCCAGCGCGACGACTACCGCGGGCTGGCGCGGGCAGTCGCGGCGACCGCCCGCCCCGACGATGCCATCCTGCTCATCGGTCCAGGGCAGATCGATGTGTTCGACTACTACTTCAAAGGTTCACAGATACGCTATCCGCTGCCGCGCTTCCGTCCGCTCGATACGGCAGCCACGGTTGCCGAACTTGAGCAGATAGCACAGCGCCACCGGCGGGTCTACGGCGTCTTTTACGTTCCTTATGAGGCCGATCCTAATGGCGTGGTCAATTCCTGGCTCGCTGAGCGCGCCTTTCGCGCTGAAAGCCGCTGGTACGGCGGCGTCGAACTGGCAGTCTACGAACTCGGCAATGCTGGCGCGCCGCTGCGCAACGTCGATGTGCGCTTCGGCAATACGCTGATCCTGGAGCGCGTCGCCATCTCATCGACGCGCATCGCAGGCGGCGACGCTGTGCGGATCGAACTGCACTGGCGCGTCGTTGCGTCTCCGGAGCGCGACCTGTTCCTGTTTGCGCATTTACTTGACATAAATAATCGAATCGTGGCGCAGCACGACGGACCGCTGGCACGTATCCCAACCAGCGCGTGGCAACCTGGTGAAACCTACCGCAGCCGTGCGGCTGTCCTCGCGCCGCCAGGCGCGCCGCCAGCGACGTACCGTCTCGTCATCGGCGTGTACGACCCGCGCACCGGCGAACGGCTGCGACTGAAGGACGGACGCGATGGGTGGCGGGTTGATGAGTTTTGCGCAGAATGCTCAGGATCGCTACTACAGGCGCGAGTCGGCGCGGGTGCAGATGGCCATCACCTGAGATGATGTGCTACCCGGCTTCAGTGTGGCAGTACGGGATATTTTTGCTGACTGAGACGAGCATGGTTTGCACGCTGCGTTGGCAGGTCTCAGGTCTGCCCCTATCGTGATATCGCGCGGCTCCTGCGGGCGTGGCGCCGCCACGCTCCTCCTTATCACTCGTCCCTCCTCACTCGTCCCTCCTCACTTGTCACTCCTCACTCCTCACTCCTCACTCCTCACTCGTCCCTCCTCACTCCTCTCGCCTCGCCCTTTGTTCCTCGCTTCTCACGCCTCATGCCTCACGCCCGGGGGCTGCGTCGTTCCTTCCTCGCGCCTGCGTTCGGCGGCAGCCTGCGCGACCAACCCGCGCGGCGCCAGGAGCGTTACCAGCAGCCCTAGCGCTGCTGCAATGAATGCAACGACGAACACGCCGCTGATCCCGGCGCCGAGCGCAGTGCGTAGCGCATCGTTCACGGCCATATCCTCTCCCAGCGGATCGAGCAGGCTGTTGAGCGACACGGACGCATCGACTCCCGCTGCAGTCAGACGGCTGGTCACTGTCGCACTCAAGACCGCGCCCATGATGCCAATGCCAAACGCGCCGCCAATGCTCCGGCTGAATTGCAGGGTCGAGGTGGCAGTCCCCAGTTTGCTGCGCTCGACTGAACTCTGTACGGCGATCAGAAAGGCCGGTATTGAGAACCCCATGCCGAATCCCATCAGACCTAGGTAGATCATTAGCAGCAGGCGATTGGTCTGTGTATTGACGAACATGAGCGGAAACGAGCCGATGACCAGCGCTGCCATCCCTGCGAGCGCGATCGTGCGGTATCCCGCCCGCAGCAGCATGCGCGTCCCGATGATGCTGGAAAAGACCCACGCGAGTAGCATCGGCATGAGCGCTGCGCCCGCCTCGGTGGCGCTCGTCCCGAGCACTCCCTGCACATAGAGCGGCACAAACGTCGCCCCGCCGAAGACGGCGCACCCGGCAAGGATGCCGTGCCCGCAGGCGACCACGAACATCCGATCGCGGAATAGACCGATGGGCAGGATAGGATCGCTAGCGCGCCGCTCGACCCAGATCAGCGCGCCGAAGATTGCCAGCGCGCCAAGCAGCGTCGGCAGCGCCCACGACGCGCTTAGGTCGGTCAGGCTCAAGAGTAACGCAACCGATCCGGCAGTCAGCAGCGCTGACCCGGCATAGTCGATGGGACGTTTTGGCGCGTCGTGGGCGCGCGCGCGATCAATCCAGGCGAACCAGACAATGGCAGTTGCGACTAGCCCAGGGACGATATTGATCCAGAAAATCCACTGCCACGACACCCGATCAACAATAAAACCGCCGAGCAGCGGACCGATGATCGACGACACTCCCCACACGCCCGAAAACAGTCCTTGCAGTCGGGCGCGCTGCTCGAGCGAGAACAGATCGCCAATAATGATGAACACTAGCGGCAACAGCCCGCCCGCCCCAATGCCCTGAAGAGCGCGAAATGCAATTAATTGCGGCATAGTAGCTGCCAGGCCGCAGAGCGCGGACCCGACCAGAAAGATCGCCATTGCTGCCAGAAACACTGGCCGGCGACCGAACAGATCGGAGAGTTTCCCATACAGGGGAACCATCGCCGTAGAAGCGAGCGTGAAGGCAGTAAAAACCCAACTGTAGCTTTCGAGACCGCCCAACTGACTGACAATCGTCGGCATGCCGGTACTGACGACTGTCGACTCCATCGACACCAGAAACAGACTAAGCATCAACCCGGCGGTGATCAGAATTGTGCGCTGCGATGACACACATGCTCCCTGGCAATCGCAAAGAACGCGGTAATGCGCCACGAATGGCTATTCCAGCAATTGTATCATGCGCAGCGAGAAGCAAAGGCATCGCTATCACTTGCAGATTCGTGTGAGTCTGAGGCATGGGTGCGAGTTCGTGTTCCCGCCCTGCTCCATCGTGCTCAGTCTCTGCTTGCTAGCAGCGGCTGGATGAGCAGAAGAGAGGGGTTTTTATGCAACTGACACAACGACAGATTAGCACGCTTCTGTTCATACTGATCCTGACCGGCGCTCTGCTGAGCCTGGTCGACGTGCTCAGGCGAGATGCTCCGCTGAGCGCACGACTGGGATACGCTGTCGCCGCTCTATTGGCGGGCGGTCTGCTGATAGCGTACAGACGCGGATGGGAGTATGCGCGCCACACGATGACGCTTGCTATCACGCTCACGGTAGCGATCTTTGTTGAAGAACCTTTCCTTTCCGAGCAAATGGATCTTGTTCACATCGTCCCGATGGTCGTCGCGTTGGTGCTCACCGGTCCGCGCTGGCTGCTGATCAATGCAGCGCGCTAATGGTCATTTTGCTTGCGCGTAGCGGATGGAGCGGAGTCTATGCCCAACCGAATCAATCTGATCGTCTATACGGTCATTGCTGGCGGCATGGCGCTCAGTCGCTTGGCAGTGGACGATGCACAACGCCTGGAGGCGGCGCGTCGGATGGCCGAGGAGGAACGAGCGCGCACAGCGGACGCGCTGGCGCTTGCGCAGCAGCGCGCCCGCGAACTGGAGTAGCGGAACGCCGAGCAGGAGCGGTTGCTTCAGTTGATCTCCGACTTGGAGACTCCGGCCATTACGATTGCCGATGGCGTGCTCCTCGCGCCAGTGGTCGGTCGCCTCGACGCGCGCCGCGCCCAGGCGCTGAACCAACGTCTGCTGGAGACCGCTGCGCGTTAGCGCGCGCGCCTCGTTATCCTCGATATCGCTGGCGTCTCGTATGTGGATGAATCGGTCGCGCGCCATCTGATTCAGACGACGCAAGCGCTGCAGTTGGTTGGATGTCGGGTGGCAATCAGCGGCATTTTGCCCGCCGTCGCCGCGACCCTGGCGTCGCTGGACATAACGCTCCCCGATGTTCTCACCTGCCGCTCGCCGCAAGAAGCGTTGACATTGCATCTGTGAAAAATGGTATAATCCGTGTCATCCTCATTGCAGTGAGATGCGTTTATGCGGATTGCCATTTTTACTGAGACCTTCCTGCCCAAGATCGACGGCGTGGTCTCGGTGCTCTGCCTCGCGCTCCAGCACTTGCGTGACAAAGGGCACGAGGTGTTGCTCTTCGGTCCTCCCGATATGCCCGACACATATGCCGGGCACCGCTTAGTGCGCACTGGCGGACCCCGGTTCTGGCTGTATCCCGAGCTTCGAATCAATCTGCCGAGCGGCAAGATTGTGCGTGAGCTGCGCGCATTTCAGCCCGATGTCGTCCATGTGGTCAATCCTGCCTTCCTCGGTCCCACCGGCATTGCACTTGCAAAACTCTTCAACCTGCCGCTGGTCGCCTCGGCGCATATGGACATTACCAGTTACACAACGCATTACGTCGGCGCCTGGGGTGTTCCTATCGCCTGGTGGCTCTTTCGCACCGGTCACAACCTTGCCGACCTGAACCTGGTTCCTTCGAGCGCTATGCTGCGGCAAGTGCGCGAACGCGGGTATCGGCGGGTGCGCTGGTGGCATCGTGGCGTCGATACGGAACGATTTCGCCCTGATCGACGCAGCGATGCAATGCGTGAGCGGCTAAGCGGCGGCCATCCGAACGATTTTCTCGCGGTCTATGTCGGTCGCATTACACGCGAAAAGAATGTCCACCTGCTGCGTGACACGATCTGCGGGATGGAGGGCGTCCGCCTGGCGCTGGTCGGAGGCGGACCGGAACTGGATCAGATGCGGGCGTACTTCGCAGGTACGGGGACCGTGTTTACCGGCTACCTGCGCGGCGACGACGTGGCGGCAGCGTATGCGTCAGCCGATGTGCTCGTGTTTCCTTCGACTAGCGAAACGTTTGGCATGGCGCCGCTCGAAGCGATGGCATGCGGTCTTCCCGTCATTGGGACATTGACCGGGGGTCTTGTTGACACGCTCCGTGATGGGATCAACGCACTGGTCTACGATCCAAACGATCCGCGGCAGATACGTGAACGGGTGCGATTATTGCGCGACTCGCCTGAACTGTATGCGCGATTGCGCCAGGGAGCGCTCGAGCACGCCCGCAGTCGCCGCTGGCAGGCGACGATGGATCAGCTGATCGGATATTACGAACTGGGAATCCGTTACCATCGCCAGTCGCAAGTGCGGCGACGGTTGCGGTTGATACGTGTACCGGTATGACAGATACAGAACAGATTACCGTAGTGAAAGTGCGCGGACGGTTACGCGATATTGCGCTGCCGCCGCGTTGCCCTGCCTGTGGCGCTGCTGCTCATGTGACGCTGCGTGTGGAGCGCGTCTTTGCGCGTGAACGCCGTCGCCGCGGCATTATGACCGACACGATGCGCGGTGTGACGACGTTTCACGTGGCGTCGATCAACGTCCCGTTCTGCACTGCGTGCGCTGCCCGGCATATGGCGGAACGCGCAGCGAGCGAAGCGCCTCCGTCTCCCTTGCGCACAACGGCTGCCATGTACGGCATCGTTGCGCTTGTTGCACTCGCCGTTGCGCTGATCTTCGGCGTATTTATTTGGAACGAGCTTGCTGGCGGGTGGCGTCCTTCGCTGACCTTCGCTGCCTCCATTGCGGCTGGCTGCGCCGTCTTCGCTGGCTGGTTCGCTGTGCAGGCAGTGAATGCATGGCGCGCCAGCCTTACATTGCCGCCAACATCCATTACGGCGGCGTTTGATTTTGGCGACCGACAGGCGCGCCGATTTGAGCCGGAATGGCGTGAGTACCGCCTGCGCCACGCTGGCTATGCCCGCGCTTTCATCCAGGCAAACGCCGCTCGCCTGTGGGACGAGAACGGTCCTCTGGCAGCGCGCGCCGTTCGTCTGCGCCGTGTCGCCGATTCACTACGGCTTGTCGCCGCTGCGGCGCTGATTGTTGTTTTCGTCCTGCTAGCGCTGCAGCTTCAGCCAGGCGCCCCCTGACTCATCGGCGCGCCTGATGAATGCGATACTCTGCACCCGGCGTGCATCCGCTGAGCATCAACCCCTTTTTTTGGCCCTCGGCAGCGTCTGAACGGAACGCGTATAATACCATGGTGCTATGAATCCAGACGTTGTGACTACGCTAACGATTAGTCTGCCCGACTGGCTGAACGAACGACTGGCGGCGCCGATCTGGATTCAGGGCGATGAAGCCCGTATGCGGTTTGTCATCGACCTGGCGCATGAGAATGTGGCGCGCAGAACGGGCGGACCTTTTGCCGCCGCAGTGTTTCGCTCCGACGACGGCAGGTGCGTGTCTGCCGGAGTCAATAGTGTCATGCGCCTCAACAGCGCGGTGCTGCACGCTGAAGTTGTGGCGCTGATGTTTGCTCAGGCGCGTGTGGGCTCCTATACGCTGCGTGTTGCCGATGCATCGTATGAACTGGTGACCTCGTGCGAACCGTGTGCTATGTGCCTTGGCGCAATCCTCTGGAGCGGTGTGCGGCGCCTGGTTTGCGGCGCTGCGCGCAGCGACGCCGAGCGCATCGGCTTCGATGAAGGACCGGTGTTCCCCGAGTCGTATGCCTATCTGGAACGGCGCGGCATCACGGTCGTTCACCACGTGCTGCGCGCTGAAGCCGCCGAAGTGCTCGACTGGTATCTGCGCAGCGGCGGCGTCGTGTACAATGGGTGATATCTCACGCGCGTGCATGGCGGCATGGAAGATGCCATCGCCCCGACACGCCCCGATCCCCGCTTGACAACCCTGTTGGTTCGTGCTATGCTCTCCCTGCAACACACGTATTAACCGGAAAAAAGGCGACATGACGATGACACTCAGTATTCACAAGCTCATAATGAGTGCTTGCGTGTGCGGTATCCCGCAGTACGCCGTTGATAGTCGCCATGCGCCCACTTTCCGGAGGCTCAAGCGTTGAAACGCCAGATAATGTGAGCAACCGGGCCGTGGGCGACCGACAAACGACGTCCACGGCTCTTTGATTCTCGCAATCATGCCGCGGGCGTCTCAATCAAACCCGCGGTCTTTTTGCGCCCGCGACCTGTTGCCGGTTCGATTCAGCAGCGCCGCCGACCAGACGTGACCGCGCACGTCGAACCCGTGCGCTATACCGGAGAAACGGTCGTTAAGGAAGGGAGGAAGGCGGTGTTGATCCAGGAACGAGACGAGACAATCATCCGCCTGCTGTCACTGCCGTCAGATACCGAAAGGGACACGGTTCAGGCGGACGTCGCGCCTGACGATGGGGAACAGGAGGGAAGCCTGTTCAATCAACTGATCGAGGATGCGTCGACGATGCTGGGAGCGCGCTTCCTGAAAGCGCGCGTTCCAACAGGCAATGAATAATAGATCTGGAGCAAAACCGTGGTTGCAGGGCAAACCATATCGTCGCCGGAGACTCAGCGCATCGCTGCGCATACTGAAGTCGCGCTTGAAGTGCGCGATGCATTGAAGCGCTTTGGACGCGAAGCGGCGCAGATACAACCGTTCTGGAGACGCGGCGCGCGCAAACCGTCGGAGACGACGGTGGCAGTGGACCGCATTTCGCTGACAGTGCGGCGCGGCGAGATTTTCGGTCTGCTCGGTGCGAATGGATCGGGCAAGTCAACGCTTATTCGGCTGATCTCGACGCTGCTCGTCCCCGACGGCGGCACGATCCGCGTCTTCGGGTATGATGTGCAACGCGAGGAACGCACGGTGCGCCGCTTGATCAATCGGGTCAGCGTTGAGGCGTCGTTCTTCAAGAAACTGTCGGCGCTGGAGAACCTGATGTACGCCGCGCGCCTCTACGATCTGCCCGGCGCCTACGCGCGCCAGCGTTCGGTCGAGATTCTGCGCAGCCTTGGCCTGAGCGAAAAACGGCTTCACGAGCCGCTCGAACATATGTCGCGCGGGATGCAGCAGAAAGTCGCCATTGCGCGCGGTCTGCTCACCTCGCCGGTGCTGCTGCTGCTCGACGAGCCGACTACCGGGCTCGACCCGCGCTCGAAGCACGACGTGCAGCGCTTCATCCTGCGCATGCGCGAGGAGCACGACACCACCGTGTTCCTTACCACGCACGACATGGATGAAGCCGACCGGCTGTGCGACCGGATTGCGATTATTGACAACGGGCGGATCGTGGCGCTCGATACGCCGCAAGGATTGAAGGACGCCATCGGCGCGCGTATTGGTAAAAATGGCGCCACGACGATGGAGGACGTCTTCTTGGCGCTAACTGGCAAGAGTCTTGATGACGACTTCGAGTCGTCAGATTTTGAGATCGGGTAGAGGCTGGCGCACAGACGCGAAGCTGCGAGGGCGAAGGGTGCTCAGTCTTTGCACGTTTGCAGCGGCGCGTGACTCCTGAGCAGTGTG
Source organism: Roseiflexus sp. (assembly GCA_025062325.1). Lineage (GTDB taxonomy): Bacteria > Chloroflexota > Chloroflexia > Chloroflexales > Roseiflexaceae > Roseiflexus. The sequence continues at coordinate 44,186 of JANXAL010000080.1, read as the reverse complement.
TTCAGTGGCAGACGGCAGCGATTGCTCTCGAATCAGGCACACGACGAACAGCCAGAGACCAGGCGACTGCTGGGCCGGATGTGGTGTGCGCAGGTCAGCTCCTTCTGCGTAGAGTCGCCGGACAACTGAAAGCAGGTATGGGAACGAAGCGACAGGCAGCAGCGATAGCTCCCGATCAGGCGCATGATGAGCGGCCGGAGACTGGACGACTCATCGGCAGAGTGCTGCGTGCGCAGAGCGGCTTCTTCCGTGTTGAGACCGACCAGGGCATCCTGGTCTGCACCTTGCGCGGTCGCCTGAAGAAGGAGCGGCAATCGACTGATCTCGCTGTCATCGGCGATCTCGTTGAGGTCACGCCGACGATGCCGGGGCACGGCGTCATCGAGGCAGTGCTGCCGCGCCGCACGAAATTGGCGCGGCGCGCTCCCGCCTCGAAGGGGATCTGGAAAGAAGACGTGCTGGCGGCGAACATCGATCAGGCGTTGCTCGTCTTTTCTTGCGCTAGCCCAGAGTTCTCGCCGCGCATGCTCGACCGTTACCTGGTGCTGACCGAGGCGAGCGATCTAGACGCTGTGATCGTCGCTAATAAGGTCGATCTCGTGGGTGAAGAAGAAGCCCGCCGCATGTTCGCACCGTATGAGCGGCTGGAGTATCCGGTGCTCTACACCAGCGCAGTGACTGGGTTCGGCATCGAAGCGCTGCGCGAGCGCTTAGCGGGGCGCATTAGCGTCGTCACCGGGCGATCGGGCGTTGGGAAGAGCAGCCTGTTCAACGCCGTGCAGCCGGGATTGGGGCTGAAGGTCGGCGCTGTCAGCGCCGCGCTGAACAAAGGACGGCACACAACGCGCGTCGCCGAACTGATCCCGCTCGATCTGCCGGGCGGCGGATACCTGGCGGATACGCCGGGCATCCGCGAACTGGGGCTTTGGCGTTTCCCCAAGGACGAACTGGCGCGCTGCTTCCGCGAATTTCGACCGTACCTGGGGGAGTGCTACTTCGCGGGGTGCACCCATATTCACGAGCCGGACTGCGCCGTGCGCGCGGCGCTGGCGCGCGGCGCGATCACCCCGGAGCGCTACGACAGTTATGTGCGCTTGTTTGAGGGAGAGTGACGGAAACCACCCGCGATGGGTTCGGTCCAGCGAACCTGATTCATTTGGTTCAGCAGCTAGCGAGTTGACCTATGACGACATTCTCGGAGCGCCGCGGCAGCGCGCTTGGGCGCGAATTGCGCGGCGCCTACGCCTTCATCGAACGGAACGCCAACCTGATCAAACGCTACTGGGCGTGGGAACTGGTCTGGCTAGTCTACTCAATTGTCAATGCCCTGTCGATTACGTTTATCGGACAGGCGTCGGGCGAGATCACGGGGGTCGCCATCGCACCGGAGCAGGTGAACACTTTCGTCCTGTTTCTGCTCGTTGGAACCCTGGTGTGGCACTATCTGTCGGTGGTGTTCGATCTGATCAGCGAGTCGATCCAGTGGGAGCGCTGGGAAGGAACGATCGAATACACCTTCATGGCGCCGATCTCGCGCCTGACCCACCTGTTCGGGCAGGCGGCATTTGCTGTTCTGTTCGCGGTGCTTCACACAGCAATCGTCCTGGCGGTCGTGACGGCCTTCTTCCGCATCGATCTGACCCGCGCAGACTTCGGCGCGATGCTGGTCGTCCTGATCGCTGGCAGCGCCAGTTTCATCGGGCTAGGCATGTTCGCCGCCATTCTGCCGCTCCTGTCGCCGGAAAAGGGGTTGCAGACGACGAATATCATCAAGGCGATGGTGCTGCTCGTCAGCGGCGTCTACTACCCGATCAGCGTGCTGCCGGAATGGTTGCAGCCGCTGGCGTACATCTCATCGGCAACCTACATGCTCGACGGGATTCGCGCGGCGCTGCTCGACGGCGCGAGCATTGAGGCGCTCTGGCCAGGGCGCATTCTGCCGTTGCTGCTGACCGGGCTACTGACGATACCAGCCGGACTGCTGGCGTTCATGCGCGCTGAGCGCTACGCTAAGGCGACAGGGCGGCTTAAGAGGAATGGGTGAGGGGTAATGCTAAGGGCGTCCCCCGTGGGCGCCCGCCGCGGGCAGACCTTAGCGGGCAGGCCCCTGGGCCTGCCCCGACGCATGTGATGGCGTGGGTCGTCGGGGCGCCCCTTGTGGGCGCTCAAACGCGGGCAGGCGCGGGGATGCATTGCAGTGCGTCTCGCAGCGCCGTGCAACGCCTGCGGCCTGTCCCTGCGAGCGGGGATGCATTTGAGGAAGAGGCGTCGTTGGCATTTCTCGAAAGTTGAGCGCGGAGTCACGCAGGGGCGCCAGGTCTCACGAGCGACGCAACCCATCCTGGCGTCTGCGCGCCTGTGCGTCTGCCCAAGGAAGGAGAGCCTATGGCTACAGTTCTCAACGACCTCGGCAACGGTCTGGTCGCGCGCTGGTCGACGGCGACGGATCAGGAGCGTATCGCCAAATTGTTCAGTCACGTCTTCCGCCGCAGCGCGGATGACCCGCCAAATGAGCGGATGATCGCCTACACCCGCCACCTGATGAGCGGCCAGCACCCGTTGATTGGTCCGAACGACGTGGCGCTGGTCGAGGATACGCGGAGCGGGATGGTTGTGGCAGCAACGGCGGTGATGCGCCAGCGTTGGGAGTATGCTGGCATCCCGTTCACCCTCAGCCGCGCCGAGCCGGTCGCCGCGCACGAGGAGTACCGCAACCGCGGTCTGGTGCGGGCGACGTTCGACCTCATGCATGCGCGGAGCGCCGAACAGGGCGATCTGGCGCAGTGCATCACTGGCATCCCCTATTTCTATCGCCAGTTTGGCTATGAGTTCGCCGTCGATCTCGGCGGCTCGCGCACGGTCCTGCTGGCTGCCATCCCCGACGCTAAAGAGGGGCAGGCGGAGCCGTTCACGCTGCGCGACGCCACCCTCGACGACCTGCCGCAGATTCGGATGCTGTACGAACGCGAGCGCTCCCGTCCCGCTGGCGGCCTGCCCATCCTGGTGTCGGCGCCGTTCGACCACGACTACTGGCGCTGGACGCTGACTGGGCAAACGGCGGAAGCAGGCGAGGGGTGGAACACCCGCATGATCGCCCGCGCCGATGGGCAAACCGTCGGGTATGTGCTGACGGGAAGGGTGCGCTGGAGTCCCGAGAAGGTGCGAATCCTGGGGATGATGGTTGAGCCGGGCGTGCCGCTGACCGCCGTCGTACCGCCGGTGCTGCGCGCGCTGCGCACGATTGCGCCGACCATTCCGGTGGTTCCCCGGAAGGAGGGCGAGCCGCGCGCGCTGGTCTTCATCCTAGGCGCATCCCACCCGGTGTACGACGCGCTTGGGCAGGACCTGATCGCTGGGAGCGAACCGCCATATGGCTGGTACGTGCGCGTCCCAGACGTGCCGCTCTTCTTGCGTCACATTCGCGCTGTGCTCGAACGCCGCTTGGCGGGATCATTCCTGGCGGGGTACAGCGGTGAACTGAAGATTGACTTCTACAAAGGCGGGCTGCGCATGGTCTTCGAGCAGGGGCGGATCGCCTTCATCGAACCGTGGGAGGCGCCGATCTACGGCGATGAAGCGGGCGCTGGCTTCCCGCCGCTCGTCTTCCTGCAACTGCTGTTCGGGCGGCGCAGCCTGGAGGAGCTGCGCGCCTGGCATGATGATGTATGGGCGAACGATGAACCTGCGATGCTGCTGAATATTCTCTTTCCGAAACAACACTCGTGGGTGCTGCCGCTGGACTAAATTTCCTGGGAAGGTTGGCGCAAAGAGTTTGAGATGCTGGAACCCATAGCCGATGGCCAGTCCCATCACGCGGAGGCGACCGAGGAGTCGAGCGAGTGTAGCGGCGGCGAGCGCTGCTCCACTCGAGGCAAAGCCGGCAGTCGATTTCAGATGCCCGATTATGCTCTCCTAATTGGCGATGAGGTTCCCGTCTTGTCGTAGGAAGACGTCGCCTGAAGCTGGAGCGCCGGCCTGATCAGCCCCGACGCCACAAACGCGGCGCTGTCCGTGTCCATGTCCGGGTGATACCGGACGCGCTCACGCACCTGCGGCGCGCTGGGCATCGTTGCCGCGGCATCCTGCCGGCAGTGACGGTTCGTCCGTACTCCAGCGGTACGACTAAGCCCGGCGCGCGCCTGCCCGCCGTCGATCAGCGCCGTCGGTTCCCGATCTGATTTGACATAAGAAGCATGAATGGTGAATCGACCAGACCGCCGCATTACTCCACGATCGCCTGGTACGCCAGGACGCGAAAATCGCGCTGCGGTTCGTCAATGCCCTGGTACTGCGTCATAAAGACGCCAACGAACGACTCCGCCGGATCGACCCAGTAGTAGGTCTTTGCGGCGCCAGCCCACCCGAATTCGCCGACCGTCCCCGGCATGCCCGACAGCCCGACATCCATAAGCACCCGCGAACCCAGTCCAAACCCGTAGCCAGGGTAGGTGATGCCAGCGATCTCCCAGGGGAGCAGTGCGGCGGGAATGTGATTGACGTGCATGAGTTCAAGCGTCTTCCGTCCCAGGATGCGCACCCCGTCGAGTTCGCCGCCGTTCGCCAGCATGAGCGCGAAGCGCATATAGTCCTGCGTCGTTGAGAAGAGACCATGCCCGCCGCGGGCGAAGGTTTCCGGCCGATCCACCGGGTAGCTCTCCTGCGGATCGATCCGTTGCAGAATGCCCTGCTGCCAGTTGACGAACATCTGCAACAGCGTCATACCGCGCGCTCCCAGATCGCCGACGCCGTACATGGCCGCCAAGCGGTGACGCTTCTCCGGCGGGACGAAGAAGTCGGTATCGACCATGCCAAGCGGGTCGAAGATCCGCTCGCGCAGGAACTGGCGCAGCGGCTGGTTGGCGATGATTTCGATCACGTGCGCCGCAACGTCGATCGAGACGCTATAGTGCCATTTCGTGCCCGGATGGAACGCCAGCGGCAGGCGGGCCAGCTCCATCACGAACTGCTCCAGCGTCCGGCTGGCGTCGTGCATAAGCGCGTGCTGACGGTACAACTCGCCTACTGGCGAATCGATCAGAAAGTCGTAGGTGAACCCGCCAAGATGAGTCATCAGGTCGCCGATGGTGATCGGGCGCTGTGGTGCGACTTCTTTATCCTGCTGCAGCACTTTGACGTTCGCAAACGCCGGAATGAACGTCGCCAGCGGCGTGATCAACTGGAAGTGTCCTTCTTCATAGAGGGTCATCAGCGCAGTGCAGACGATCGGCTTGGTCATGGAGTAGATGCGGAAGATCGCATCGCTGCGCAGCGCTTCATCGGTCTCTTTGCTCATACGTCCGACCTGCTCGGCATAGACGATCTTGCCGCGGCGCGCCAGCATCATGCTTGCGCCCGCAATCGTTCCGCGGTCGATCCAGCGCTGCATCGCCGGGCGAATGCGCGCCAGCCGATCGGAGCTGATGCCGACGCTTTCTGGGGTTGCAGTCACATGACTCATCGATGGTCTTCTCCGGCAGTTGTGAGCATAGGCTTGTGATGGAACACGGATACGGGACGGACTGCGACGGATTCTTACGGATCGGGCTCAGCCCTCCGCATATGGCGTCTCTGCGCCATGGAGACGAGCAACCAGTTCGAGGGCATTGGCGTTAGTTTACTCAGGTCGGCAATCTCCATCTCCAGCCTCCTTGCTCTGAGCGGGGTCCGATGGCAGGCGCCTGCAGTCATGGTACCATGGCTGCGGTTGAGGGATGGGAGGGGGTCGCGCGCCTTTCAAAACAACATAACATTTCTTATGTTGTTTTGAAAGGTCAGCGAATGGGGCAACGAATTTCGCCGCCCGCTCCTCCCTGCTCCCCATTCCCTACGGCCCAAACAGTAGCAGGTTGTAAACCCCGCGTCGCCATTTGTTTCCGCGCCAGGATGCGACGCCGTGCTACCCTGACAGCAAAGTGCGGTCGTCGGCGCCATGGGGTATGGCGCTGCGAGGAGGCGGAAACGTATGAAACGTGTCCTTATCATTCACCTTGGCGAAGGCGACATGGTCTCGCCAGTCACCTTTTTAAACCAGGAAGTTGAGATGCGCCGCATTGGGTGCGGCGGCGACATTGCCCGCGCCCGCGCCTTGATTGCCGAGTTTGACGGCGTCGTCGACGCGATCGGGCTGGAAGGCATGCCCGCTGTGCTGCGCCTAGGCAACGCCCAGGTGCGTCATGTGATTGGCGCCGATCTCCATGCCGCCGCGCGAGTGACGCCGGTCGTCGATGGCAGCGGCGTGCGCCCGGAACTTGAACGCTGGGGCATCATTCTTGCTGAGCGCGCCCATCCGCTGATCTTCAACCAGAAGCGCGTGTTGTTCGTCCCCGGCGTCAATCACGAAGGGCTGGCGCAGGCGCTGGCGCGACGCAGTCCGGCGCTGCGCTTCGCCGATCCGCAAATTTTCTTCGGTCTGCCCGACGCACCGGGCGTCGGGAGCGCACAAACCCTCGATCAGGCGGCGGCGCCGACGCTTGAGGCGCTCAAGGAAGCGTCGTTCGAGACGATTGCTGGCATCACCGGTGCGCCGCACCATAAAGGCAGTTTCGTCTGGGCGGACATTCTGGCGGGGAATATCGCCGCCATTCGTCGGTTTGCGCCTGAGCGGCTGGAGCGGAAGATGGTCATTGTCGAAGCGGCGAGCGACGACGATATCGCCGACCTGCGCGCGCGCGGCGTTGAAACCCTGGTCACGCTCATGCCATCCCTCCATGGCAAAGGCGAGATTGCCCGTTACTCCGCAGCGACCATCGAGGCGCTGCTGGCGGCGCTACGCCCTGATCCGCAGGCCCCGCTCACTGAGGATACATACCTCGATCTGCTAGCGGACCTGGATTGGGCGCCAGCCGTCGTGACGCTGCAACCGGAAGCGGCTGGCATCAACAAGTTCGCGTTTGTGATCCATCCGTTGAGCGTCAAATTCATTCACGAGTATCCGCCGTTCTACTGGACGCGCTACATTCCTGATGCGATTGTTGAAGCCGCCGCCGCTTACGTGCCGCCGGTCTACGTCGGCAAGATCACCGGCGGACGCTCGCTGGCCACCGGGCAGCGCATCGAGGGGTACCTGATCTCGCTCGGCGCGACGCCGCGCCAGATGATGAAGCACAGTCCGCGTTTCACCTACAATCTGCTCAACCAGGCGGCCCACCTCGCCGAACGGCTCGGCGCGCGCATCATGGGCCTGGGCGCCTTCACCAGCGTGGTCGGCGATGCAGGCATCACCGTCGCCAATGAAGCCGACATCGCCATCACCAGCGGCAATAGCCTGACCGTCGCCGCGACGCTGGAGACGGCCAAGATCGCCGCCCGCATGATGGGGCATCGCGATCTGAGCCGTGGTAGAATTATGGTCATCGGCGCAACCGGATCGATTGGCTCCGCCTGCGCACGGTTGGCGGCGCAGGCGACGAAGGATGTCGTGCTGGTCTCGATCGAACCGGAGAAACTGATCGATCTGAAGCGCCTGATCGAGCGCGAAACGCCGGGTGCGCGCGTCGTCATCTCGACCCACGCGAACAGTCTGGCAGGCGAGTGTGATCTGATCATCACAGCCACGTCCGCGTTCGGTCAGCGGGTGCTGGACGTGACGGAGTGCAAACCGGGCGCCATCATCTGCGACGTTGCGCGCCCGCCGGACATTAATGCGGCGGAAGCGGCGCTCCGCCCTGATATCCTGGTGATTGAAAGCGGCGAGGTGATCATCCCCGGCGATGTCGAGATCGGCTACGATATCGGTCTGCCGCCCAAGACAGTCTACGCCTGCCTGGCGGAGACGTCGCTGCTGGCGATGGAGGGGCGTTTCGAGGATTATACGCTGGGGCGCAACATTTCGCCCGAGCGGGTCAAGGAGATTTACCGCCTCTTCCGCAAGCATGGGTATCGGCTCGCGCCGCTGCGCTCCTTCGGGGAATATATCACCGAAGAGCAGATTATGCACAAACGCAAACTGGCGGAGGAGCTGCGCGCCGATCCTGAATTGTTCGCGCGGCGCAAGGCGGAGGCGAAGGAGCGGTTGAAGTCGATCCCGGAGATGGCGAAAGGGGTGCGCGCCGCGCGGCGCAACAAACACTCCGCCGCATGGGGATGGGCGGGCGTCGGCGCGGTTGCGCTGAGCCTGATTGCGCTGCGACGGCAGGCGCGGGTGCAGTAGAGCAATGCAACCCTTGATTCGGACGGCAATCGGCGTGGCGCTGGCGCTGGGGGTGGTGGTGCTGGCGGCGAATACGCTCGGCAGGCCTCCTGAAGCGCCTGCTGGCGAACCCATCGTCGGCGATGCGGCGCGCGGCCAGATCGTCTTCGAGCGCGCCGGGTGCAGCGCCTGCCATGCCACCACCACTGAGTTTCGGGTTGGAACGGGGATGGCGGGCGTGCTGCAACCGGAAGGACCAGTCTACCCGCCGGGCGTTGACTATGGCGGCATGCTGCCCAACGGCGCGCCGCGCACCGAGGAGAATGTCGCCGCCTTCATTCGGACGACCAACCAGGGGAAGATCGGTGTGATGCCGGGAAGCGCCCTGAGCGACCAGCAGATGGCGGACCTGATCGCATATCTGCGCACGCTGCGGCGATAGTTGTCGATCACGCAGCGCCGTTGCATCGCAACGGCGCTGCATGGTTTTGGTTTTGGGTGGATTATAACACTTCGGACGCCCCATCAAGCAGGAACGCGCGCAGCGCAGCGTGATACGCCTCCGGCTGTTCAATCATCGGAACATGACCGCACCGCTCGATGAAGGCCAGTCGCGGCTGGCGCATCGCCTGCGCCGCCGCCCGGAGCGACTCCGGCGGCATGATCTGGTCGCGGGCGCCGCCAATCAGCAACGTCGGCTGCGGCGCGGCGCGCATCGCATCGAACACCTGCAGATCGCCAATGCTCGCCATCGCCATCAGGTGCGCTCGCAGGTCCATCTTCGTCAGATCAACAATCCCTTCCTGGAGCATCCACTTCTCGCGCAGACCATTTTCGACGAAGCGCGCCGCCATCAGTTGCGGCAGCGGCGGAACACACAACAGCGCCGTTGCGAACGGTCGCCACAGCTCAACCCAGGGCGCAAGCAGGTTGAGCCATGGGTACCCAACCTGCAGCGTCAGATCGAGCGGCGCACGCGCAAGCGCGAAGAGCAGGCGCTCGATCTCATTCCCGATTGCGCCTAGCGAGGTCATGACCAGGCGCTTGACCCGCTGCGGCTGGCTGGCTGCCAGCGTCACGGCCACCGCCGCGCCGTATGAGTGGCCGTTGATGTCGAATGTCGTCAGGCCAAGCGCGTCAGCAAACTCGAGGACCGCCTGCGCCTGCCGAGCGACAGTGCCCGGTTCAGGCAGCGCTGGCGAGTCGCCGAAGCCCGGCAGATCGAGCGCGTACACGCGAAAATCAGCGGACAGGTCCGCCAGGGTGATAAGCCAGTAGCGCGACGATGCCGCCCAGCCGTGGAGCAGGATGAGCGGCGGACCATGCCCGGCGGCGCGGTATGCCAGCGGACCGTGCGATAGTTCGATGATTTGGGGAGCGCCGATCAATTCGCGCAGGAGCCTTGAAGGAGACGATGCAGCCGCCGCGTCGTGGATGGATAGACGAAGCCCCTGACCGCGGCGCAGCGGCTCGTCGCCCGCTCCGGGCGTAGGAACATCGGCGTCGGACGATGTGACCGACAGGCGCAGCCCTTTGCCCCGTCGGATTGGAGTCGGATGGTCGGAGGGATGTTCGGCGCTCATCTTCGCTTCACCTCAACTGGGTCAATCGTGATTCAAGTTCGTCGGCCAGCGCGCTGTACGCCTGCGCACCGGCGCTTCCGGGCGCGTAGCGGTGGATCGGCATGCCAGCGGCGGGCGCTTCCGCCAGTTTGACGTTCATCGGAATAACGGTCTGAAACACGAGGGCGCCGTACCGCTCACGCACCTGCCGCTCGATTTCATGGCTTAGATTGGTGCGGCGGTCGGCAAGGGTGCAGAGCACGCCGCCAATGGCAAGCTCTGGATTGATCTCGCGCACCAGGTCGATTGTTTGCTCAAGTTGCGGCATGGCTTTGAGCGCATAAGCGTGCAACTGCAGCGGCACGAGCACATATCGCGCTGCAGCGAGCGCATTGAGCGAGAACAGCCCCAGCGAGGGCGGCGGATCGATCAAAATATAGTCGTAGGTTTCGCGCGCTCCACGCAGTGCCTTGCGCAGCAACAACTCACGCCCGACACGCCCTGCCAGCTCAAGTTCCGCACCCGCCAGCAGCAGCGATGAGGGGATCAGATCGACGCCGTCATCCGTAGCGATCGTCGCAAACGCACTGCCGCGCTCCGGGTTGAGCAGCACTTCGTAAACGCTATACTCCAACTGCGACGGATCAATGCCGAGTCCCTGCGTCAGGTTCGCCTGCGGATCGATGTCGATCAGCAGCACGCGCCGCCCGCGCGCCGCGAGCGCCACGCCGAGACTGAGCGCGGTCGTGGTTTTGCCGACCCCGCCTTTCTGCATTGCCAGCGCGATGACGGATCCCATAGACTATGCGACCTAATAAAAGAAAAGGGAGGCTCCGGTGCGGCTACCAGGTTTCTGTCGCTATTATAGCACGTTCGCGGCGCACTGCGTCACACCTTTGGTCGCGGCAGAGTAAAGACCTCGCCGAGTCGGGCGTACTCGTCGCCGCCTAGCCGCGCCACCGGGTTCAGTCGCACCGGATCGACCGTCCCATCAGGCCGCAGGAGATCGCGGCGCACATGGAACCGCACGACGCGCCCGATAATCATGGTGTAGCTGCTTCCCTCAACCGGCACTATCTGGGTCACTTTCACCTCCATCGCCACCGGCGCCGCCGCGACGCGCGGCGGACGTACATCCACCGATGGCGCCGCTTCCAGGCCGGCGCGCTCAAACTCGTTCTCGCCATACGCCCAGTCGCCGGATGTGATGTTCATCTGCGGCGCCAGCTCCTCGCTGACGATGTTCAGCACCATCTCGCCGGTCTCAGTGACATTGCGCAGGGTGTCCTTGATCGCGCCCGCACGACGACTGACCGAGATCATCACGAATGGGATTGGTCCGCCAACTGCGTTGAAGAACGAAAACGGCGCCAGATTGATTGACCCGTCGGCGCCAACGGTCGAAGCCCAACCAATCGGGCGCGGCACAACGCTGCTGATCAGCAGGCGATAGGCGTCGCGCGGCGGCATGGCTTCGGTAACGAAGGAGATCGTGTTCATTCTGTTTCCTGTCACAAGGGACGTATGTCACACGCGACCGATCACGCGGCTCATTATACAGGATGTGCATAGCGGCGCGCGTTGTGGCTCCGCAACCGCAGTCCGCAGCAGTGAGGCGTTCCCGGATCAAGGAGGTGCGGTGCGGCGGCAATGCCGCACCGCACTGTGCCGCACAAACGGAACTCGAGCGGCGTTGCGCCCTCAGCCGCTTGACCGGTCTGGCTGGCGCCCAACAAAATGTAAGGGCAGGTCTCGCCCCGTATGTGAAGCGTGCTATGAGACGGCGCCATGCCCATCCCGCTGGCGCCTGATGACCTCAGGACGGATTTCAGACCCGCTTACGCTTTCCGGGTCTGAGATTCAGGTAGCCCTTGAAACAGCAATAGACAGCGTGATGGGCAGCCAACTCGTCACTCATCACTCGCTGCTCGCCACTGACCTCGCATGAAGGCGCAAGGGCGCAAAGGCGTACAGTACGCTCGTCACCTGTCACTTGTCACTCGTCACTGCTCGCAGGAGCGGCATGATCGGCGACCTGTGCTACAATCTCCCCGGCGGATGTTCGGGAGGCAGGCGGATAGAACCACGCTCATGCAGCCGCAGATCTACATCGGACGAACGCCGGACACGGCGCACGAACGAGTGGCGCTCCGCGAGCGCGCCCTGACGCTGGCACACGCCATGCAGCAGTCGCCTACCGAAGGGTTGTGTGCAATTGTCTTCAACATCGCAGCGGGCGCCGATCCGCCGCTGGCGCAGATCGACCTGCTTGTGCTGCGCGCGACGGCGGTGATCGTCGGAGCGCTGCGAACCTATGCCGGTCCCATCGACGCACTGCCGGGAAGAGTCTGGCGCGACCGCGCCACCGGTCAGCCAATTCTCGAAGAGGATGGCGCGCATCCTCTGCATCGGTTGCGCCAGCAACGCAATGCGGTGCAGATGAGCCTTAACGCCGCTGCTCTGCGACTCGGCGTCGCAACCACCGACCCGCATCCCTTCAAGCGCGTGATTGGCTTACTCATCGGCGTGCCGACGTTACCCGCCGACTCACGCATCTCGCTCGACGTGGACGACCACCGTGATCGCCTAAAGGTGTGCAGTTTTGACGAACTCCCGGGAGTCGCATCCATGTCGCACAGCGGCGTGACCCTCTCGGACGAGGCGATCTCGACCATCGCCGCGCATCTGTTCGGCGGCCGGTTGTGGTACGACGATAACCGCTTCCTCTTTGAACTGGCGCCGCCACGGTTTCAGTTGTCGGTTCGTGCGCCGGGAAAGGCGCCATTGTCGGTTCCGCTTTACGAGGGAGAGACGATTGTGGGGCGCAGGAAGTCGCCGCAGGGATGCGAGCGCCGCGTTTCGATCAGTGATGATGAACTGGTGTCGAGCGACCATCTGCGTATCCTCTGCGGCGACAGACTGGACAGCGTGATCATCCGCGATATGAGCAAGAACGGCACATGGGTGACGCTTCCTGACGGTCAGGTGGAGTATATTCGGAATAGGGAGCGCGTTATTCCCGCGGGCGCGCGCCTGCGACTGGGGATGACCGACATGATCCTGGAGCGCGTATGAGCAAACGTTTCTGGCTGCTGAAAACCGAACCGGACTGCTACGCCTGGAGCGACCTGGTGCGCGACGGCTGGACGGTATGGGACGGCGTGACAAACAATGTCGCACTCAAGTATCTGCGTGAGATGCAACCGGGAGACGAGGCGCTGATCTATCACACCGGCGATGAGCGGCGCGCTGTCGGGCGGGCGGAAGTGATCAGCGCGCCCTATCCCGACCCGCAACAAAACGACCCGCGCATGGTCGTCGTCAATGTGCGCCCGCTGGCGCCGTTGCCGCGTCCGGTGACGCTGGCGGACATTAAGGCAGACCCGGCGTTCGCCGACTGTGCGCTGGTGCGCCAGTCGCGCCTCTCGGTGGCGCCGGTGACTGAAGCGCAGTGGCAGCGGTTGCTGGCAATGGCAGGCGTCGACAGCGGCGAGCGGTGATAGTAGTCACCGCTCAACCGACAGTCCTACCCGACCGGCAAGGTTCATAAAAGTGGCGCGCGCTGCTTCCGAGGTAAAGCCCCAGGCGACTAGGGTGAAGTAGTTCGACAGCCAGTCGCTGCCAAAGGTCGGATTCTGGATGTACAACTCGTTGTACCCCGTCCACCCCCAGAGGGTGATCAGGATGAGGAATTGCGCCGCGCGGAAGCTGTACAGCCGGATCCGCGCCCAGGGCAAGCCTGCTAAAAAACCGGCTGCGGCTGGTCGCCGCGTTGCAGCCCGTTCCAAGCGCGGGAGGTCAAGCGCAATCTGCGGAAACTGTGGCGCAACCTCTTCGATCACTGCTGTCGCCCGTCCTGCCGCCTGCCCTGGTCGACTGCCAAGCAGCATCGACTCCGGCGCGCCTTTCGGCAGTAATTTCTTAAGGTCAGCATCGAGGTCAGCGATGGCATCACTGAGCGCCTGGTAATTCGGGCGTTCGTTCGCCGGCTCCGGCAGCAAAGCGTCAAGCTGGCGCGCCAATTGATCAATCCGCGCCTGGTAGAGACTTTTGTCTTCTGGCGCCAACGCCGTGGCATCGAGAATCTTTTGTAGATTTTTATGTCGAGTTGTTAGATGGAGGAAGGCGTTGATCTGCGCAATCACCTCATTCAGACGGTTCTGAATATCGTTCAAATCACTCGTGGTCGGCGCCGACTCTTCGATCTGCGTGATGCGACGCTGGATCTCCGCTGCGTATGCCGGGCGACCCTGGGCATCGGGTTGCAGCATGGTACGCGCCTGGTTGATCTGCGCCTGAAGCGCTCGCCACGGCTCCAGCCAGCCGAGCCAGCGGGTCAGCAACTGTTCCGCCCGTTCATACTCTTGCTGCGCTTCTGCGAGTTTGCCCGCTCGAATCCAGGCATCCGCCAGATCGAGATACTGGCGCAATGTGCGGCGAACCGCGTCGGGCAGACCGGACGCGGCAGTCGCCTGCGCCGTCAGGCGTTCGATCCGCACCGCGAGGTCATCGCGTTGCCGTCCGCCTCCCAAGTAGGTGGAAATCAACGCTGCAATCGCCACGCCGCTGATCAACGCAACAAACGGCGGACCCGGCGGGTCCTTGATCGTAACGGTGACCGGAATCTGGAGCGACGACGGGACGCCATCAGCGTCGTAGTTCAGCCAGATCGTGCCGTTGTAGGCGCCGCTGCGCGCATTGGCGAACGATACCGTCACTGTCAGCGTCAGCGGTCTGCCCGCCTCGACGCGCGCTGGCAGCGGCGCGACCGTGACCAGACCAGTGATCGTCGCCGCATTATCCACTCGCACAAAATCGGAGACCAGCGCCTCTGCGCCAGAGATGGGCGTCGCCGCACTGATGAAGAGAATCCGCTCCTGTGGCGGATCGCCGAGCGTCCCGGCGACCGTCAGCGACGGCGGGTTGCTCGTCACCGTCTGCGCGAATGCGCCAGTCGGGTGTATGATGAACCATGCCACGCTCCCGGCAAGCGTCAGGATCAGAGCCGGAATAGCCAGGAGCAACTGGTGGGCGCGGTGAGCAGGGATCATAGGCGATGTTCTCTGCGAGACAGGCAACGTAGACGCTCGCAGTATACCTGAAATCTGGAATCTGCAATCCGGCATTCCGGGGCGCTGTGGTCTGAACTCCTCGCCGAGGTCGTCAAAGCCCCTCTGGGGTTTCCACGTCTTGAGCGCAGGCTTTCTCTCATTCGTTGCAGCGCGGAAGCGGGAGCGTCATCGCAGCGCCTCAAACGGGCGATATGCTAGAGGGGCTTGTCGAAAAATCTACGCTATGAGGGCTTGCCGAAAAATCTACGCTTGTGAGGTTGGGCAACCGTCCGTCATGCGCTCCGCCGTACTGCCGCCGGAGGCGGTCGCGTCTAAAGACAGCGGGGGCAAGGCGGCGCGCTGCAGAATCCCATCGAGGCGCGCACGCCCGACGAACGCTTCCACGCCGCCGCCGTTCCTGTCGTGCAGTGCGCCGTCGAGCGCGACGAACTCGGGCGCATCCAACGGCGCGCAGCGCAGCGGGGCGCAAACCAGGTCACAGTTTCCCTGGTTGTACGTGCACTCGAAGACGAGCGCCGCCACTACGTTCCTTGCGCCCTGCATTGTCGCAGGCAACTGGTGTGCAGTCCTCCTGCGACGCCATCTACTGCCGAAACCGTTCCAGGGCGAATGCGATGGCCTGCTGCAGGGTGCCTCGCGTGACGATATCGCGCATGTCAATGCCGATGTGCACCAGCGTTTGCGCAATCTCAGGGCGGATGCCGCTTAGCACCACCTGCGCGCCGAGCAGCCGCACGGCGTGCGCCGCGTGGAGCAGCGCTCCGGCGACCTGTGTGTCCATTACTTTGACGCCGGTAATGTCCAGGATCGCCAGCGAGGCATTGTGTTCACTGACGCCCTGGAGCAACGAGTCCATAATCTGTTGCGCACGAGCGCTGTCGACCGTGCCAATGATCGGCATAACCACCACGTCGGACGAGATCGGCAGGAGCGGGGTGGACAGTTCGCGCAGCGCTGCGCGTTGCGCCTCAATCACCTGCTCTTGGATCTCGCGTTCGCGGAGTGCGCGTTCGATCCTCTGTCGCTCAGAAATATCGCGCATGATGCTGGTGACGTAGGTCAGTTTCCCATCTGCATCATGATGCGCCAGCAGCACCTGCGAGACCGGAATCTCCTCACCGCTGGCGTTGACCATCGCCACATCGCCGCTCCAGTACCCGTTGCGATCTGCTGTCGGAATGGCTTCGTCAGAGATGATCTTCGCCGCCCAGGCAGGATGAAGATCGACGATCCGCATCCCGGCGAGATCGGCGCCAGACGGAAGACCGCGCAGCCGCCGACCAGCTTTGTTCATGTAGACTACCTGCCCCTGCGCATCTGCCATACTGATCACGTCGGGCGTGCTCTCCAGGATTTCCATCAGGCGCGCCATCTCTTGTTCCGCCCTCTTGCGCTCGGTGATGTCCTGAATAGCGCCGACTAGACCGACCACATTCCCGGCGGCGTCGAAGATTGGCGCCTTCGAGAACTGGACGAACCGGCTTTCACCGCCAGCAGACCTCACTTCAGCTTCGTAGACTTGCGTGGCCCGCTGGCGCATGAGGGCGAGATCCGCCTGGTGATATACCTCTGCCAGGTGCGGCGGCGCCACGTCGTAGGCGGTTTTGCCGATAATTTCGGCGCGCGTGCGCCCCAGGAATGCGGCGAACGCCTCATTGCACCCGACATAGCGCCCCTCGGCATCCTTGTAGAAAATTGGCACGGTCAGCGCATCAAGCACGCGATGCACCTCAAAATGCGTTGTTGATGCCCCAGGAGATGCCTCGAAGCGCGCCAACCGCTCCTCCAGTTCGGCGACGCGCTGGCGCAGGCGCGTCAGTTCGGCTTCAGTTTCGTGATTGGCTGTAATGAGCGACATAAGGCCACCTCGTCGAGTCACGCCAGGGCCAGAAGGTGCAATCACGCCTCACTGCCTCTAGTGTATCGTAGCGTCTTTCAGAAAGCAGCAGGGGTTCGATGACAAATGTATAACCGTTTCTCAACTATTCCGCAATAATTGCGAATCGGTCGTGTGAGCTAGGTGGCGACCCAGCGCGCCCTCTGGCACGAACGTGACCACACGCAGCATATTGCGCGGTTGCTGACCCAAGGGAGCAATCTTCATTGACGGTCAGTCGGCAGTATGATACAATTCACTTGCAAGCCGAACAGAGAGACTGGGAAAAAGAGGATCGCTTGTTGAGTCGTGAAGCGATTCTAGCATTGCTACGGCAGCATTATTCCTCTCTTGCCGCCGAATACGGCGTCAAACGGGTAGGGTTATTCGGCTTGTATGCTCGGGGGAGTCCTGATGCGGCGAGTGATATTGATCTCGTTGTTGAGTTTGAGCGCCCGATAGGGTTTCGCTTCGTGGAATTAGCGGAATATCTGGAAGATGTATTGGGTCGGGAGGTGGATATATTGACGCCCGAAGGCATTCGGGGAATTCGATTGCCGTGGGTGGCGGCAGAGATAGAGGAAAGCGTCATTTATGTCGAAGCTGATCATAATCCTGACAGTCCTGCTCATAAGCGCTTGCGGTTCACCGCCTGCCCCATCCGACACACCGACTCGTGACGCCTCCGCGCCGACAAGCCCTGCCCCGCATGCAACCGACGCGCCTCTCGATGTTCCGCCGTCCGTATCAGCGCCAGCGCCTGCCCTGACCGTGACGCAATCTCATCAGCTTCCTCTCGACCAGCCGTGGGTCCTGATCGGCGAAACGCTCGTTGCGGTGCGCGACGATGGGATGATCACGCAACTCGACGTTCCCGTCAGCGATGTGATCATCGCTCCTGACGGTTCACCGGTGATCATTGTCCATCCCGACACCAGCGGCTATGCACTGCGGAATACTCAGACGTGGACCGATCTCCCTCTTGCGCTGCCAGACGGTCTGATGGTGCAAGGCGGCGCGTTGCTGGCGCCGGATGGCGGGCATCTTGCGATCCCTGCGTGGTCACAGACTGATCGATTCCTCGTATTCATCGTCAATAGCGCCACGGGCGCAGTTCGCGCACGTATCAGCGGAACAGGCGACGATCCTCCGACACCGCTCGCCTGGCGCGGGCGCCAGCTTTTCACCCATACGCAAAGCAGCGCAACCAGTTCCTTCTGGCGCACCGATGTTGCGGCACAGGCGCCGCAACCGCAAGAATTCCTGCTCGTGGGGCATACCGGACCATGGGCGATGGCGCCGAATGGCACTGCTCTTGTCTGGAGTTACAGCGGTCGTCCGTTGTATCTGCGCGATCTCGACACTGGTGTCGATTATGTTCTTCGGGACGATCCGTATGCGTATGTGGCGCCGCTCATCTCGCCGGACAGTGCAACTCTGGCGCTGCTGCAAGAGCGCGGATCGAGCGGATGTTGCGAATTGCTCTTTTTCGACA
Organism: Roseiflexus sp.; assembly: GCA_025062325.1. Lineage (GTDB taxonomy): Bacteria > Chloroflexota > Chloroflexia > Chloroflexales > Roseiflexaceae > Roseiflexus. The sequence continues at coordinate 26,053 of JANXAL010000080.1, read as the reverse complement.
TCAAGAAAAGACCTCCAGCTCCGATCGCTCAGGCGATGCGGATAGATTCTCCCTTCATGTCGATGCGTGGCCAAGTCGGATGGGCATGGTCGCCTGACAGCGCACGGTTACTGGTCATCACGTCGTCGCAGCTGCTCCTGCTGACGCCCGGCGGCGCCGTAGTCGGGCAGGTCTCGCGCCCATCGGCGCCAGCGGTGGAGTCGTTCCGCCTGACGGCTGATGATCGAGCGTTACTGGTCACGCGCAATGAACCAGACGCCGCACTGCGCATTATCGCGCTCACCGGCGATGCGGCGGGGAGCGTAACCGAGGTTCGACTGCCAGCCAGTGAAGGAAGCTACGCCGTCGTCTACGCGCCGGAGGCGAAGTAGCGGTGATCCATAGTGAGGATATTCGCCAGGCTTTGCTCTATGCTGCCGCGTGCCTCGATGATCGGGTTGTCGAGCTGCCGGTAACGTATAAAACTGCTCCTTGATCAGGGTCTGCCGCGCACAGCGGCGGACCCTGCTCCGTGCTGCCGGCATCGATGCCATCCACGTTGGTGACATTGAATATGCCACAGCCGAGGATGCGACCATTGTGCAGCTTGCCCGGAATGAGCGGCGTGTCGTCACTCTTGGGGTCCGTCGGCTCCCATTAATGTCATAACACCGCTTGACGCCACCGCAACTCAGCAGTATACTGATACAGAGTATGCGATGAGGCTCGCAGAACGCCGTGCATCGGCTGATAGCCTCTACGGAAACGACCGTTTCGGTCTGCCGTAGAGGTTTTTTGTTTGAATGGGAGAGTCGCCTGTGAAACTGGTCAGGAGACGCATCGTGCTGAATAGCGCCCTCATCAACATTATCGCCATTGCCGTGGGAGCGGCGATCGGCGCTAACCTGCGTTACGGTCTGTCGCTCTGGGCGGCGCAGCGCTGGGGCGCCTCATTTCCGTATGGTACACTGATCGTCAACGTGGTTGGCAGTTTTCTCATCGGACTGGTGCTGACGCTGGCGACCACACGCCTGAGTCTGAGCGATCCGGTGCGCCTGCTGATTGTCACCGGGCTGCTTGGCGGCTTCACAACGTTCTCTAGCCTGAGTTTCGAAGCCTATTCGCTGATCATGAGCGGAAGCTGGCGGGCGGCAGGCATCTATTTAGCGAGCAGTTTCGGGCTTGGTATGGCCAGCGTATTTCTCGGCGTCGGCGTCGCACGGCTGCTGCCGTAGCAAGGAGGATCACCGGTGGATCTGAGCGGCAATGCCCAGCAGGTCTGGATTTTTCTGGGCGAGAGCGACCAGTGGCATGGGCGCCCGCTCTCGCTCGCGCTCCTCGAGATGCTCAAGCGCAACGGCGTCGCTGGCGGCACGGTGCTGCGCGGCATCGCCGGGTATGGCGCGCACAGTTTCATCCATACCGCGTCACTCGTCGAACTGAGCAGCGATCTGCCGATCATCGTGACGTTCGTGGATCGCCCCGACCGTGTGGCGCGGGTGATACCCGAAATTATGAGCATGGTGCGCGAAGGGTTGATCACCACTATGCCGGTTGAGGTGCTCAAATACACCTCGCGCGCCGTCGGTCCTTTCCCAGCGCACCTGACGGTTGCTGACATCATGACCCGTCAGGTGGTCAGTGTACGCCCTGACACGTCGATTGCTGAGATCGTAGAGCTGTTGATCAATCGCGCGGTACGATCAGCGCCGGTCGTTGATGAGGAGAATCGCGTGGTAGGCATCATTACCGACGGCGATCTGCTCACCCGTGGCGCGACCGAACTGCCGCTTGCGCTGCAGCGAGAATTATCGCTGGCGGAACGCGCTGCAACCGTCGAGAGGCTGGCGGAGCGTCCACATATCGCTGCCGACCTGATGACCCCCAATCCGGTGACGCTGCCAATGACGACGCCGCTGGCGGAAGCGGCGGCGATCATGGCGGATCGCGGCTTGAAACGCATCCCGGTGGTCGATGAGCAGCATCGGCTGGTCGGCATGGTCAGCCGCTCCGATCTGCTTGCCACCGTTGCCGAAGGGTTACGGCAGCGCCCCGCCTCGGAGATTGCGGCGCCCGCTGCTGCACCGCAGACCGTTGGCGAAATCATGATCACCGACATTCCCACCGTTCGCCCGGAGACGCCGCTGGCGGAAACCCTCGACCGCCTGATCGAAACTGACAAACGGCGCGTTGTTGTGGTCGATGAGAATCAGCGCGTTGTCGGAATCATCACCGACGGCGACGTTCTGCGGCGCGCAGCGAAGCGGGTGCGCCCCGGCGCGCTGCGCGCCCTGGCAGCCTGGTTTGGCGGCGGCGCCCGCCCGCCAGGTCTCGAAGTCGCCGCCGAAGGACGCACCGCTGCCGACGTGATGACTAGTCCGGTGATCACCCTGCCGACCGACGCACCGATCACGGAGGCCGTTCGACTAATGATGACGCACAAGATCAAGCGCATCCCGATCGTTGGCGCCGATGGGCGCTTCGTCGGGATGGTCGGGCGTGCTGGAGTGCTTGCGGCGCTGAGCCGGAGTACATGACGTTTACACTGTAATCAACCCTTTTCCAAACCCCGCAACCTGTGCTAAACTATTGCAGCAGTAGAACCCTTGCTGTGCACATCGCAGTATTCGTCTCCGCTTTCGTCCAGAGCGCACGCCGCCGCTTCAGTCGAAGCGACATTCTGTTATTCTTTCCAAACGCTGCGTCTGCGCCCGGCGCACGCTAGATGCGTGCATGGATGTGAGATCGCACTATGACCGACGCCCGCAAAATCATCTATTCCATGATCCGGGTCGGTAAGATTGTGCCGCCGAACCGGCAGGTGCTCAAGGATATTTCGCTCTCATACTTCTACGGCGCCAAAATCGGCGTCATTGGTCTCAACGGCTCGGGTAAATCAACCCTGTTGCGCATTATGGCAGGCGTAGATCGCGATTTCTTCGGCGAAACCATCCTTGCGCCGGGATATACGATTGGCTTCTTGGAACAGGAGCCACGCCTCGACGACACGCTCACGGTCCGGCAAACGGTTGAGCAGGGGGTGCAGCACATTGTCGATCTGCTCCGGCGCTACGATGCTGTTAATGAACGATTCAACGACCCGAACGCCGATGTGGACGTGCTGATCGCCGAGCAGGCGGCGTTGCAGGAGCAACTCGACCATCTGAATGCCTGGGACCTTGACAGTCGTCTGGAGCTGGCGATGGAAGCGCTGCGTTGTCCGCCGGGCGATACGCCAGTTGCCGTGTTGTCGGGCGGCGAACGCCGACGCGTTGCACTCTGCCGTCTGCTGCTGCAACAGCCGGACATCCTGCTCCTCGATGAGCCGACCAATCATCTCGACGCCGAGTCGGTCGCCTGGCTCGAACGACACCTGCAAAACTATCCGGGCACCGTCATCTGCGTGACGCACGACCGCAGGTTTTTGAACAATGTCGCAGAGTGGATCCTGGAACTGGATCGCGGTATGGGCATCCCCTGGCGCGGCAACTACTCGTCGTGGCTGGTGCAGAAACAGCAACAGCTCGCTGCTGCCGAAAAAGCCGAGAGTCAGCGGCAGAAAACCCTGGCGCGCGAGCTAGAGTGGATCAACGCTACGCCGCGCGCCCGGCAGGCAAAAAGCAAAGCGCGCATCGCCGCCTATGAACAGCTCCTCAGCCAGAGCGCCGAGCGCGCCGAGCGCGACCTGGAAATCTACATCCCGCCTGGCCCTCGCCTCGGCGACCTGGTGATTCGCGCCGAGCATGTGACGAAAGCATACGGCGACAAACTGCTCTTCGAGGACCTGACCTTTGATGTGCCGCCGGGCGCGATCGTCGGCGTGATCGGACCGAATGGCGCTGGCAAGACGACCCTCTTCCGCCTGATCACCGGGCAGGAACAGCCCGATAGCGGCACATTGATCGTTGGTCCCTCGGTGAAACTAGGATATGTCGATCAGAGCCGCGAGACGTTGAACCCGGACTGCACGGTCTGGGAGGAGATCTCCGGCGGCGACGAGGTGATCGTGCTCGGCAACCGCCAGGTCAACTCGCGATCGTATGTCGCGCGCTTCAACTTCACTGGCGCCGATCAACAAAAGAAAGTCGGAACTTTGTCCGGTGGCGAGCGCAACCGGGTGCATCTGGCAAAAGTGCTACGTTCGGGCGCGAATGTGCTACTACTCGACGAACCCACAAACGATCTCGATGTCCATACCCTGCGCGCCCTTGAGGACGCACTGATCAACTTCGCCGGATGCGCCCTCATCATCTCGCACGACCGCTGGTTCCTCGACCGGGTTGCGACCCACATCCTGGCGTTCGAGAACGAGTCGAACGTAGTCTGGTTTCCTGGAACCTACAGTGAGTATGAGGAGGACCGCCGCCGTCGCCTTGGCAAGGCAGCCGATCAACCGCACCGCACAGTATATCGTCGTCTGACGCGCGGATGAGACCGGTTAGCGTTACCGATCCTTCTCTACACGTTGCTCAACCATTACCGCTTTGTCTCGACGGTTAAGGTAAAGTTGCGTAGAGCCGTATCGTGATGTGTTTCACGGGATTGCAAGAGGAGGAGTCAGCCCATGGAGACGCCTGTCGTGGAAGTGCCAGCGTATGTGACGAATGAGAAACTCATCCGCTGGGTTCAGGAGATGGTCGAACTGTGCAAACCAGATCGCGTGCACTGGTGCGACGGCTCGAGTGCAGAGTATGATGCGCTCTGCGAGCAACTTGTCCAGGCAGGGACGTTCATTCGCCTGAACCAGGAGAAGTGGCCCGGCTGCTTCCTGGCGCGCTCCGACCCCAGCGATGTGGCGCGTGTCGAGGATCGCACCTTTATCTGCAGCGTCAGCCGCAGCGATGCAGGACCAACCAACAACTGGGTGGCGCCCAAAGAAATGAAGGAGACGCTCATCCCGTTGTTCGACGGTTCAATGCGCGGACGCACCATGTACGTTATTCCGTTCTGCATGGGACCGATTGGTTCGCCGCTGGCGCAGATCGGCGTTCAATTGACCGACTCGGCGTATGTGGTCGTCAACATGTGGATTATGACGCGCATCGGCAAGCAGGTGCTCGAAGCGCTTGGGAATGGCGATTTCGTTCCCTGTCTGCACTCAGTCGGCGCGCCGCTGGCGCCGGGGCAGAAAGATGTTCCGTGGCCTTGCAATCCGACGGTCAAATACATCGTCCACTTCCCCGAAGAGCGGATGATCTGGTCGTATGGCAGCGGCTACGGCGGCAACGCACTGCTGGGCAAGAAATGCCTGGCGCTCCGCATCGCCTCGGTGATTGCGCGCGACGAAGGATGGCTCGCCGAGCACATGCTCATTCTGGGCGTCAAAGATCCGCAGGGACGCAAGACGTATGTGGCCGCCGCCCTTCCCAGCGCCTGTGGCAAGACCAACTTTGCTATGCTCATCCCGCCCAAGCCGTTCCTGGACGAAGGCTGGGAAGTGACGACTGTCGGCGATGATATTGCCTGGATCAAGCCAGGACCCGACGGACGCCTGTATGCCATCAACCCGGAGCGGGGCTACTTCGGCGTCGCGCCTGGTACATCGTATGAGACCAACCCGAACGCTATGGCCGCCCTGTCGCGCAATTCCATCTTCACCAACGTTGCGCTGACGCCTGATGGCGGCGTCTGGTGGGAAGGGATGACGAAAGAGCCGCCGCCTGAGGCGATTGACTGGCAGGGGAAACACTGGACGCCAGACTCCGGCAGGAAAGCGGCGCATCCGAATGCGCGCTTCACTGCGCCAGCCTGGCAGAATCCAGCCATCGACCCGGAGTGGGAGAATCCGCAGGGTGTTCCCATTCGCGCCTTCATCTTCGGCGGGCGCCGCAGCAGCGTGGTGCCACTCGTCTATCAGGCGTTCAACTGGACCTTTGGCGTCTACATGGCGGCAACGATGGGTTCAGAGATGACCGCCGCCGCCTTCGGCAAGATCGGCGAAGTGCGCCGCGACCCGATGGCGATGCTGCCGTTCTGCGGCTATCACATGGGCGATTACTTCAACCACTGGCTGCAGTTTGGGCGCACCATCCCCAATCCGCCGCGCATCTTCAGCGTCAACTGGTTCCGCAAGGACGCCGAGGGGAACTTCATCTGGCCCGGCTTTGGCGAGAATATGCGCGTGCTCAAATGGATCGTCGAGCGCGCCAATGGTCGCGCTGTCGGCATCGAAAGCCCGATCGGCTGGATGCCGCGCTACGACGACATCGACTGGCGCGGTCTGGACTTCAGCGAAGAGAAATTTACCGAATTGATGGCGGTTGATCGCGACCAGTGGTCGCAAGAGATCCTCTTGCACGAGGAGTTGTTCCTGAAACTCTACGACCGGCTGCCCAAGGAGTTCCCATGTGTCCGCGAGTTGCTCCTCTCGGCGCTGTGGCGCTCGCCTGAGCACTGGGATCTGCTCGATAGCGGCCACTGACTAGTACTATCGGCAGCGTTGAGCATAGTACCAGTGTTTTGAAAGAATGGATACCTTTGTATGATTGCTGCGACGCGGCGTATCGCGTATAGTAAAAGCGTAGTCGGTCATCAACGCACGCAATGATCCCCGCCGACTGCGACAGGACGCTCAGGCTCACGAGATCACCTACCCACGTCGCACTCCAGCAACCCAGCCAACATCGCAGCCCATCTCGTGCTCACGCGCCAGCCCGCCTTACCAGGTGCCAGTACGTTGCTACGCAGCGCAGGAGCCTGAGCATAAGCCGGACGATAATAGCCCTGGCATCCGCCAGGGCTATTATCGTACTCGCCTCTACGTGGCTGTCGGGAAGCGCCGCGCCGTCGCAGTCACTGTTTTGGGCCCGAATGACGCTGCAAGTCACGCATTAGACGGGTGAGATCCCGCAGATATCAGGCGCCTGATTGTTCAGATCTTTGGAGGAACCGGCGCGCCAGGCACGCGGGTGCGAATGCGGTAGAGCGACGTGCGTGCAGTAATGTAGAGAGTCTGCCGATCTGCATCTCCCCAGGCGCAATTCGCCGGACGCTCAGGAGTTACGATCACGCCCAGCCACGTCCCGTCTGGCTCGAAGACCCACACCCCGGTCGCGCCAGCTACGTAGAGATTCCCTTCAACATCAACCTTCATGCCATCGGGGGATCCGGGCTGCGGGTGATCCATATCGGCGAAGATGCGCGAGTTCGTCAGGCGACCGTCAGGCAAGACATCGAAGGCGCGCACGTGGCGGCGCGACGAGTCATCGATGTAGAGGATCGTTTCATCAGGCGAGAATGCCAGGCCATTAGGGCGGTCGAAGTCGTCGACAAGCAGTTCGATGCTTCCGTCCGGCAGAATGCGATAGATGCCATTGCACGGTTGCTCGCGTTCTTCAGGCGTGATGCCGTAGGGCGGATCGGTGAAATAGATTGCGCCATCCGATTTAATCACCACATCGTTAGGACTATTGAGACGCTTTCCATTATATCTGTCTGCTAAAGTGACCGGTTCGGCGCCGGGTTCGGCCCGCGAGACGCGCCGACCGCCGTGTTCACAAGCAATGATCCGTCCCTGCTGGTCGAGCGTGAGGCCGTTTGAATAACCGCTTGGCTCACGCCAGATGGAGACGCCTTCCGTGGGATGCCAGCGATATTGGCGGTTGGCAGGGATGTCTGAGAAGATCAGGAACCCGTCAGGATGCCAGACCGGACCTTCGGTAAACGCGAAGCCGCCAGCGATCCGCTCCGGATCACCCGGTTCGATCAGGTGCTTCAATTTCATCGCAGACGCCGTTTTCTTCAGTGAGAAAAGCGGTTCCCCACGAATCGTAGCACGTGCGTCTCAGATTGACAACAATCTTGTGCGCTTGCACAAATCTGTTACGACTATTAAACTTGTGTGAACCGCTACACTTGGGCAAATACGCTCTCATCCATCAGGGACACACGCAGTGACACAGTCAGTGAACGATCCAATTGCCGAACTCTATCAGGAACTCGACGCATTGCGCAGTGATCGGGAGCGAGACCAGCAGGCATTTGAGATGCTCCGCACAATCAGCATAGCCTGCCTGGGAAAGCCCAGCGCACGCGCCATCTTTGAGGCCATCCACCAGGCGCTTGCGCCGGTGTTTCAATACGACGCAGCATACTTTGCCGTCTGTGATCCCAACAATCGGGAAACGTTTCGGGCTGCGCTGCTGGTGGATGAAGGTATTATCGAGTATCTCGAGAATACGCCATACGGTCCGCTCACCGGAATGCTGGTTCGGCAGCGTCAACCGCTCCTGTTTCGCGACCTGTTGCATGAACGTCATGCCCTGGCGGTCCAACCCCAACGGTTTGGCAATACGCAGAAGCGTTCACGATCCTGGATGGGAACGCCGCTGCTGCTCGGCTACGAAACTGTTGGCGTCATCTCTGTGCAGAGCTACCGGCCTGGCGTCTATGATCAGGACAGCCTCGACCTGCTGCAGCGCATCGGCAACCTGCTGGCGATTGCGCTGGAGAATGCAGCGCTCGTCGAACAGCATCGCGCGCTGAGTGAAGAACTGACAGCCCAGGTCGCCGTGCGTACACGCGAGCTAGCGACGCTGACAGCGCTCGCTGAGGAACTGGCGCTGCAGCGGCCTCTCTCTGAGTTGCTTAATCGGGCGTTATCGTTGCTGGTTGAGCATCTGGCGATGAGTGGCGGCGCAGTGCGATTGTTGTCTCCTGATTGCACCGAACTGATCCTGGCCGCCGCCTACGGTTTTCCGCCAGAATACGCTGATCAACTGGCGCGTATCCCGATGTCGGGCAGCCTGATGCGCAGCGTCATCGAGGAGCGTCGCCCGCTGATCCTGCATGATCGTGCGCAGAGCGATCACTGGCAGCGTATTGGGCTGCATTACCGCTCGCTTATTGCAGTTCCGCTCCAGATCGGTGATCGCGCACTTGGGTCCCTGTTGCTCGTTGATACGCGCCAGCGCACCATTCAGGATCAGGAAATTGAGTTTGTGCGCGCCGTCGGGCACCAGATCGCCATTGCCATTGAGAATGCGCGCCTGTTTGCTGAACGCGAACGTCAGGTCGCCGAACTGTCGGCGTTGAGCGACATCAGCCACGCGGCGAGCACCACGCTGGAACTGCGCACGCTCCTGCGCCATATTGCGCGTGCGCTGGCACGGTTCATGCGCGCTGATGTCTTCTCGGTGGCAGTGTATGATGCCGAACGGGACCTGATCAGCGCCGGGCTGTCAATCGACGAGGGCGAGGAACACTCCTTCTGGCAGTTTCAGCCGCCGCCGCCGGATTCGCTGACTGCATGGGTGCTGCGTCACCGACGCGCCCTGCGGTTCGGCAACCTGCTTGAAGAGATCGGGCGGCACCCGGAACTGCGCTTGCACGTGATCGGCACGGAGCGCATCGCGTTGTCGTGGCTTGGGATGCCGCTGATTGGACGCGAGGGGCAGCCCATTGGCGTGTTGACCGTCCAGGCATACTCTCCCTATGCGTTCGATGATCGCGACGAGCGGTTTCTGGCGGCAGTGGCGCGCCAGGTGGCATTGCATGTGCAGAACGTCATGCTGTTTGCTGCAGAGCAGGAAGCGCGGCGGACGGCTGACACGCTGCGTGAAGTGGCGCGTGTGCTGAGCGCAGCATTCAGTTCAGGCGAAGTGCTGAAGGTGATCCTGCGTGAACTGAAAAAGGTCATTCCCTACGATAGCGCGTCGATTATGCTGCGGGAGGGACGTATCCTGCGGGCTGCCGCCGTCGCTCCGGAGCATATTGCCACGCGCCTGGATGCGATGAATCGGCCGTTGAACGAACCGGGCGCAGCCGTCTGGGTGGTGAAGCATAAACAGCCGCTGCTGATCGAGGACGTCAGCGTATCGCCTATCTGGTCGCCTGAACCGCGGATTAGCGACATCCGATCATGGATCGGCGCGCCACTTGTCGTTAAAGGCGAAGTGCTTGGCGTACTGAACATCGACTCGAGCGAAAAAGGGCGCTTTACCCAGCGCGATGTCGAAGTGGCTCAGGTTTTCGCCGACAGCGCCGCCATAGCCATTGAAAACGCCCGTCTGTACGCCGAGTCGATTGCGCGACGCGAACAGGAACTAGAGATTGCTCGTCGCATTCAATCGAACCTGTTTCCCCGCGAACTGCCGCATCGCCAAGGAATTGCGCTGGCCGCGCGCTGCCTGCCCGCGCGCGAGGTCGGCGGCGATTTCTTCGACTGTTTCGCTCTTGGCGAGCGCCGTTCCATTGCGGTGATGATTGGCGATGCATCGGGCAAGAGCGTGGCAGGAGCGTTGCTGATGGCCATGGCACGCTCGGTTGGGCGCGCCGAAGCGTTCGATCACGAAGAACCGGCGCTCGTGCTGCGTGAAACGAATCGAAGCATGGCGCATGACGTACCGCGTGGCACCTTTGTGGCGCTCTGCTACGCTGTGATTGATCCGTCGGGACGTATGACAGTGGCGAATGCCGGGCAGTTGACCCCCGTACTGGTGCATCCGGATGGCTCGCTTCAGTATTTGTATCCGCCGGGACCGACCCTGCCGCTCGGCGTTCAGCCCGATATACCGTATGAGACGCTCGCCGTCGATTTGGCGCCCGGTGACACCGTGCTGTTCTTTACCGATGGACTGGTCGAAGCGCACAATGCGGCTGGCGAGTTGTTCGGCTTCGAGCGCCTCGATGCGCTCCTGGCAATGCATGCCGGTCTTCCGCCCGACGCACTGATTGACTGCCTCATTAACGAAGTGATGGCGTTTATCGGCGATGCTGCGCAACACGATGACATTACTCTGATTGTGGCGCAGTTCAGTGGAATGCAAGAGAACGCTCAGGGGTAAACAGATCTGCGCGAATCCGGCGCATCCGAGGCGACGCCGAAGTATGATCAGCTCGGCAGCAATATTCACGACCACCTTGATGCCATAAGAGCGTGTCTGAGACTACAAGGGTGGATCCGAGACCCACTCTTACGCGCCTTACAAGTGGAGCGTTTTTGGTGCAATGGATGGTTGCCGCATTCTGACACTTTTTCCCCTTCGTCATCCCAGCCCCCTTCCTCTCAAGGGTAGGGTTTTTCAGGTGCGAGGGGCGTTTTCGGCATCCCGACGCCTGGTTTTCCCCTCATCCCCCCTGCCCCCTTCTCCCGCCAGAGGAGAAGGGAGAGTTAGGGCGTCCTGATGCCTCAAGCAGGCGATGCAACACGAGGGCGTGTCGGAAAAATCTACCCTTGTGAGGCCCCCTTCTCCCACCAGGGGAGAAGGGGGAAGGTTACGCATCGCAGCGCTCAAAACGGACAGTCCAGCGTAAGGGCTTGACGAAAAAACCCTTGAAAGCTCTTACGCGCCGCCCCGCCTAGGGCGGGTCTGAGACCCGCCCTTATGCGCCGTCCTGCCAAGTCCGCGAGAAGAAGGGGGCATGAGTGTGAGCAACCGCAATGTTATGTCAGGTCCTGGCGATACACCACCATGCCCGGATGGCGCGTAAAGCCGAGGCGCTCGTTGATTGCCAGCATGCTGGCGTTGGTCGAGTCGACCCAAGTGCTGATCTGCGTGTAGCCGTGGGTCTGAGCATACGCAACAGTCAACACCTTAAGCGCCATGGCCACGCCGCGCCCGCGATACTCGCGCAACACGCCGGTCAGACGCTGGTTGAGCGCGCCAGGTTGCCGGTTGTCGGGGTGCATAACGCTCTCGCCGATATAACGGTCGCCGTCAACTGCGACGAAGAACGCTTCCGGACAGGTCAACGCAAATCGCTCAAACCATTCGAGCGTAATGTTGGGCGCATCAGGAAGCGGCACATCACGGTTGAGCGTGTAGTGCAGAGCATGCAACTTCGGCAGCCAGTCGGGATCGACCGTGCGCAGTTCAGCGAGAGTCGTCAGACGAATGCCGGATGCTGAAGCGCGCTCAACGTAGCGATAGAACGGCGTCACATCGACAGTCCGCGTATCGAGACGCAGTTCCCAACTGCGCAGCATCTCAGTGAAGCCGGTTTGCTCGGCGAAATCGGTCGCATCTGCCAGTTGTTCGCGCACCTGCGCCAGTGCGAAGAGTCCTCCGGCAGCGTGCGCCTCGCCGAGCGCGCGGGCAAGCAACTGTCGCCCGATTGTCAGACGCCGGTAGGCAGGCAGGACGCGGACTGCCGCCCAGAATCCTCCTGGTTCGGGAATCCAGGTGGTTGGGAATGTGTGGGCGTACCCAATAATGGCGCCATCAGGCGCCACGGCGACGTAGCGACGCGGCAATGCGTCAGGGGTGAAAACCTCATCGAATGCACGGAGATCTGCGGGATTACTGTACTCGAAATCACAAATCTCGCCAGCAGGCGCACGCGCAACAATCGCAGCGACTGCGGCATACTCGTCGTCCGTTCGCCGGAACGGCCGGATTCGAATCCCAATACATCCCTTGACCGGCCGGGTTCGCGGTCGGACGCGGACGCCTTCGTCCACCCTCCACGTATGTAACATACCACCTCACTTACTACACCCCTTGCCCCTGCACCCCATCCCGCGCGAGATTGGGGCCCCTACCGCTGCTGCGAGTAGGGCATGTCGCGCAGATTCACTGCGTCTCCACGGTCAACGCTGCCGTGGGCAGAAAACAAGAGGTCTCCCGGAAACCAATTTGCGCAGGCGCCAATCTAGTGGTATCCTCTGGCGCGCCTGCGCACCTCTATTCTAGCCGAAGGGGCGGGGGGCGCGCAAGTGCCGGTTTTGTCGTCTTTATGCGCCATATGGTTCCTTACGACCTCTACCGCCTGCTCCAGTGCCCGACGTGCGGTTCGCGCGATCTGATCGTGACTGACGACGGCGTAACGTGCGCGACATGCAGCGCCGAGTACCCGCGCCGCGACGGGTACATCGACCTTATGCCGCGCGGCGTAGAGTTTGGGTACGTATCGAAGTACGTCAGCGAAGAAGCGGAGCTGGCGCACGAACTCGACTACCGCGACCTGGCGCCGCCGCTGCTTGCGGCAGGGGTGCGCAACCGGACGTTGCAGCGCCTGCTCAACCTGCGACCGACCGATATCGTGCTCGATAGCGGCTGCGGCAATGGGAAGTTCGCTGCCTGGAACGCCGACCGCGTGCGCTTGATGGTTGGCGTTGATCCGGCGACGCTGTTCGCCGATGAAGCGGTGAGGACTGTCGCGCTCATCCAGGGGGACGCGCGCCGGTTGCCGTTTGCCGATAGTACGTTCGACAAAGCGTTTTCGATCGATGTGCTTGAACATTTTCCGCGCGATGTGATCGATGCGTACCTCTGCGAGACAGCGCGCGTGCTGCGACCTGGCGGACGCTTGCTGGTCTTTTCAAATACGCGCGAGCCGTCGCGCCTGCAACCGCTGATCGCGGCGAGCCGCTGGATCGGCAGGCAGTTCGTCCGCGCTGGCCTCTACGACTTCGAGCGCGAGGCGCGGCGCAAGTCGGACCATATCAAGGCGCTGGCGACCTGGGAAGATGTGCTGGATGCTATGCAGCGCGCCGGATTGCGCCCGGTGCGCGTCGTGTTCTGGAACAGCGTGGTGACCAGCTTTGTCGAACACGTGCTTATGAAACTCGGCGAAGCCATTGTGGGGCGCAGCCGGAAGAACGTGACGCGTTGCAACGGCGCCGCGCCGACCGGCGCCAGTCTGCCAATAGGTGAAGGCGTAGCGCGCGAGATCCGGGCGCGGCAGCGAATACGCGCACGCCTCCGGCGCCGCGGGCTGGTCTACCACGCACTCCTGGCAGTGACGCTCGTCATGGAACTCGACCTGTGGCTCTTCGGTCGGCTGCGTTCTGGCAGTTACTTCGTCGTGGTCGAGAAGGGGGCGCAGTGTTGATGCGGATGCAGCAGATTCCCCAGTCCTGCTTGTGATGGCAGGAGATGCGAATTTGCCTGCTTCCATGTACTACCTTATGCTTCGGACCGTTTCTGATCGCAACATATGGTTCGTCCGCTGTATATTTCGCCGATCGGTCGCGGCGGCGTCGATTTCGGCATCCAGAACATCACTCGCGCCGTCCGGCGGTATGGCGCGCCGCACGCCGAACTACTGCGCCTGCCAGAGATCTACAACTTTCTACCTCTGCTGATCCCGCGCGGACTGCCGCGCGGTTGGTGGCAGGGGTTCGACCTTGTTCAGGGACGTTCGCGAGTAGCGTTTGCGCTGCGGGCGCCAGGTCGTCCGCTCGTTACCACTGTTCACCACCTGACGACCGACCCTGACCTTCAGCCCTACAGCACCCTGGCGCAGCGCCTGTTCTATCGCCTGGTCGAAGCGCGTTACGACTGGTGGTCGATCAGCTCCGCCGACGCCGTGGTGTGCGTGTCGCGCTACACGCAACAACAGGTTGCCCGTATCTACGGTTACACTAATACTACCGTCATCTACGACGGCATCGACACCGACGTGTTCGTGCCGACCCCTGATCTGAAACGGCGCGATGATGGCCTGCCCGACAGAGGCGGACGAATCCGACTGCTGTTCGTCGGCAACCGGACGCGGCGCAAGGGGTTCGATCTGCTGCCGCGCATCCTAAATCTATTGCCGGAAGAGTACGTCTTGTACTACACCAGTGGCTTCCAGGGCGTCGATGAAGGTCCGCCGCACCCGCGCATGGTTCCGATCGGCGCACCGGACCGCAATGGGCTGGTGGCGGCGTATCAGTCGTGCGACATCCTGCTTGCGCCGTCGCGTCTCGAAGGGTTCGGAATCGTGCAGGCCGAAGCGCTGGCGTGCGGCCGACCAGTGGTGACAACGCGCATCTCAGCCCTGCCGGAAGTTGTTGATCACGAACTGTCCGGCTTTCTTTGCCCGCGCGATGACATTGCCGCCTATGCGGCGGCCGTGCGTCGGCTCGGCGAGGACGAAGCGCTGCGGCGGCGCTTTGGCGAATACGGCCGCGAGAAGGTCGTTCGTTCCTTTGGGTTCGAGCAACTGGGGCGCGGATTCCTGGAGCTCTATGATCGCCTGCTCCGATGAGAATTCGCTGAGAAGAGATCCGATTTCGTACATCGTGCGTTTCTTTTTGTGAATGTGATAAGCAGCTGCGCAGCAATAGATCTGGCAGCACGATGTATCGAAGGAGGATAGGTCTATATGCATAGCAAGTCGTGGATCCTTTTCCTACTCGGCGCGCTGCTGGCGCTAGCCATTGCACCGGCGGCATTCGCCCAAACCGGCACGGCCAAGGTACGTGTCGTTCACGCCTCGCCAGACGCTCCCGCAGTTGACGTGATTGTCAACGGCAACAAGGCACTCACTAACGTTCCGTTCTTCACCGCCAGCGCCTATCTGGATTTGCCAGCAGGCAGCTATGACATCCAGGTTGTTCCAACAGGCGCCACCTCGCCAGTCGTCATTGATGCCAAGGGCGTTAAGATTGAAGCTGGCAAGGCGTACACTATCGCTGCAACGGGCAAGCTGGCGGAGATCAAGCCGACCATTCTGATTGATGATCTGTCGGCGCCAGCGACGGGCAAGGCGCATGTGCGCGTGATCCACTTCTCGCCGGATGCCCCGGCGGTGGACATCAAGGTTGCTGGCGGACCGACGCTGATCTCGAACCTGGCATTCCCGAAGGCCAGCAACTACATCCCGGTTGATGCCGGTTCCTACGATCTGCAGGTGACTCCGGCTGGCGCCACCACCGTTGTGCTGGACCTGAAGGGCACCCGCCTGGAGGCTGGCAAGATCTATGACGTGTTCGCCGTCGGCGAGCTGGCAAAGATCAAGGTCGAAGTTGCAGTGACGACGCCTCCCGCTCCGGCTGCATTGCCACGCACCGGCGGTGAGACCGGCAGTGTAATGTGGGCGCTGGTTGCGGCTGCAGCTCTGATCGGCGCGGGCTTGCTGCTGCGCCGCCGTATGGCGTAACATCCTGGTTTCTCCCCAATACGGACGGGACGCAGGGGTGGGATGAACGGTCTCGCCCCTGCTCTCTTTCTGCCATTGTCCCGTGATATTCTTGCCTTTTGGAAGTGCAGGCGGCGCGCCTGTCCCGATAGGGACGAGTGACGAGCGCCCGCCCGTCGCTTTTCGCGCCGCTTCCGAGATGGCAGGCGGTGCACCTGGGGGAAGCAGGGAGTGGAAGCGGATAAAGGCAATCCGTAAGAATCCCGTCTCAATCTGTGCGTATCCGTGTCCCATCACCACCCATGCTTACCGATGACTGCACCCGCGATCAGCGTACTTATCCCGGCTGTGCGACGCAGATTTTCCATGTCCCACCCTTGTTTCCCTCATCGCCCCGGCTCTCAAGGGTAGCGTTCTTCAGGCGCGAGGGGCAGTTTCGGCGTCCCAACGCCTGGTTTTCCCCTCATCCCCCCTACCCCCTTCCTCGCAAGTGGAGGCTTTTTAGGGTGCGAAGCGGGTTTGCCGCATCTCGACGCCCTTTTCCCCCTCATCTCCCCTGCCCCCTTCTCCCACCAGGGGAGAGCTCACAAGTGTAGCGTTTTTGGAGCGCGATAGATGTTTGCCGCGTCCAGACGCCCTTTTTCCCCTCATCCCCCCCTGCCCCCTTCTCCCACCGGGGGAGAGCTCACAAGTGTAGCGTTTTTGGAGCGCGATAGATGTTTGCTGCGTCCAGACGCCCTTTTTCCCCTCATCCCCCCCTGCCCCCTTCTCCCACCAGGGGAGAAGGGGGAGTCGAGGCATTCCGATGCCTGAAATCAGCAATGCAACCAAGAGGCTTGCAAAAAATCTACACCTGTGAGCCAGGGGAGAGGGGGGCGTTTGCGCATCCCAACGCTCAAGACGAGCGATGCACCATAAGGGCTTGCCAACAATCTACTGTGAGGGCTCACCCGAAAAAATCCACCCTCGTGAGTGGGGGAGAAGGGGGCGTTTGCGCATCCTGACGCTCAAAACGAGCGATGCACCACGAGGGCTTGCCAAAAAAGCCACACTTGCGAGCTGCCTCCTTCTCCCAAGAGGAGAAGGAGGCATGTGGGCGTTATGGCGCCCGAAACAGGCGATGCAACGCGGAAGAGCGCCGGGAAACCTCCCTCTGTACGCGTCTCCGTTCGCCAGTTATGTTATGATAGCCTCATGCATGAACGACGCAGAGAGTGGTGCAGGGGTTGCCCATGCGAGTGTTAATGTTCGTTCTGATGACCGTGCTCGCAGTGATGCTGGTACTGTTCGGCGTACAAAATCCGCAGCCGGTCGAAGTGCGGTTTCTGATGTTCACGTCCGGTCCGATTTCGCTTTCACTGGTGATGATTCTGGCGGTGATCGCCGGTGCGACGCTGGTTGCCTTGTTCACCGGGTACAGCGGCATTCGCCATTCATTGCGTGAACGACGGCTGAGCAAGTTGCAGGCGGAACTGGAGCGGCGGATCGTGCAGCTTGAGAAAGAGAACGAACAACTGCGCGCGAAGGCGTCGTCCAGACAGGAACCGGTCGGGCAAAAGAGCGGCAATGGCTGACAACACTTGCTTCCGGTCTTGATTTCTGGTACCGTTATAGAGATCACCATATCACAGCGTTATTTGTGTAAGCAGTGCCATAGGAAAGGAGTCCGTATGAGCGCCGAAATTGGAACGGGACGCATTACAACGACCCCGAAGCCCGATATTGGCTTAAGCGACACGAGTGTTCAGGGCGTTACTGCCATTCTGAGCCGCCTGCTGGCGGATGAGCATGTGCTTTACATGCGGTTGCGCAACTATCATTGGAACCTGGTCGGGATGGCGTTCGGTCCGCTCCATGCGCTGTTCCGACAGCAGTACGAGGCGCTTGCTGATGAGATCGACGACATCGCCGAGCGCATTCGGATGCTGGGACCGGCAGCGCCCGGCACAATGACCGAGTTTCTCCAGCTGGCGACGCTTGCCGAGCACCCTGGCGAGCTGCCCGACGAACGCGGCATGATCCGGCAGTTGGTCGCCGATCACGAAGCGATCATTCGCCATCTGCGCCAGGACTTGCGCGCCTGCGATGAGCAGTACAATGATATGGGCACGAGTGACTTCCTCACGACGTTGATGGAGAAACACGAGAAGATGGCGTGGCTGTTGCGTGCGCACATCGAGGAGCGCAATCAGGGATGAGGTCTTTAGTGATGAGTGACGAGTGAGGAGTGGCGGGGCGCCCGCTGTCCCTGTGCCATAAGCGGAAAAGGCGGGCATCACGATGTTCGGTGACGAGTGACAAGAAACAGGTGATAGCAGAACATAAGGGCGGGTCTGAGACCCGCCCTTTCATAGTTCCGACTCGCCTTCCGCAGCTCAGACCCGCCCTTACGCAGCGTGTCTGTTAATTCTGGTTGTGCCCTTTGCGCGGCGAGACGATGAGCTTCCGATATCCCAGGCCAAACGGCGCTCTCGGTTGACGGCAGAGCGGACGGGCAAGCTCCTCAACGACCGCATTGACCAGGGTCGTCAGCGTGTGAATATCCTGGCGACTCAACCATAGGCCGGCAGTGTGCAACCACAACTGATATCCGCCCTCCGGGCTGTGGGTCAACCGATAGTAGCCGCGGCGCAACTGCGGCGGCTCCTCCTCCACCAGCCACAGATCAAGGAGCGCTGCCAGATGCGGCAGATCGAAGAGCGGAATGCGAATAGTCGTATAATCCCAGACCAGGCGAAGATCGCCGTCTGGCGCGAGACCAATCAATCGCCCTGGCGCAACCTGGGTGATTGTTGTCAGTTCCATCGGTCACCTTTCTTGTGATAGTCGTAACAAGAATAGCATAATCTGGAGGATCTTCGCAAGTAACGATCTGTTCATTCAGAGTTAAGGGTTAGGTGCTTCGGGAACCGAGAACCAGGAACTAACTTCCCGTTGCATCCTTCACGGCTCTCCTTGTTGTTCATGCCTTCCCCGTACAACGCTCCTTCGTCTAGCGGCACACGGGCGCAGGCGCGCCATCGCCGATGGCATGCCCCCAAATGCGGGCGAATCCCTGCCGCGGGCGCGCCCCTACCTGCTACCTGCAACCTTCAACTCTCTCGCCCCTCGCCTCACTCCTCTCGCCTCTTAACCTACTCCAGCGTTCCCTCCTCGACGTAGCGCGTCAGTTCGCTGACGCTGAGATTGGCAATGCCAAGTTTGTCGAGCGTGCGTCCGCGACGCCAGTAGTCGGTGCGGTGAATAATGCATGCCAGGCGAATGATGCTGTCGATCCCGGCGACCGCGACTCCATACCGCTGACCAAGCGCCGCGATCGGCACCAGGCTCATCGGTACGTCCTCAAAAATGTACCGATGGTTGAGGGTCGGCGGCGCTTTGATGCCGTAGTACCCCGGCTGGTTCTGGATAGCTTCGTAGAGTGAGTCGCCGGTGGCGTTATAGGCCAGCGCCAGCCACTCCTGCGCCGTGCGGGCGCGAATGCCGAGGGCGGCAGCTACAGTGACCCGCTCGCGGTCGAGCACTTCGAGCACCCGCGCCACCGACGGCGTGACGCCATCAATGTAGAACTGAAAATCGCCGCGGGTCGACTCGATGCGTCCGGCATTCAGCAGGGTCAACGCCGGATGGAAGATCGCGCCCATGTTGTTGAGGCCGGTGCGCAATACATTGCCGCCGTCAATGTACTGCGGAAATGCATCGCGGATCACGCCAAGCACGTCACCGGTGCGATAGGCTGGCAGCGCTGCCAGCGGAACCGCTTCCTTAATGCGGAAAATACGCGCCTGCGCTGGTCCGTCCGAGCGGCTGGCGTAAATGAACGTTTCGGCTTCAGCAATCGTGACGTCCGCCCGGCAACGTTCATCACGCAGCACTTTGGCGACCTCAATAGCGCCACAGGTGCGTCCGGGGTGAAGAATGATAATCTGTCCGTCGCGCAGGTACGGCGCCATGGCGCGCGCCACGTCTGCATGCGCAGTCGAGGGAACGACGACCATTGCCACGTCGCAACGGTCGAGCGCCTCTTTCATGTCCGATGTTACCAGCGCAAGCTGGCCAAAGCCGCGTGGACCCGTTTCGCCCGAGTCCAGTTCGATTCCGCGACGCTGCCGGATGGCTTCGATGTGAGCGGGAGTGCGATTGTAGAGCGTCGTCTCAAAACCCATGAGGGCCAGATGCGCTGCCATCGCCTTCCCGCCATTACCGGCGCCAATGACGGTGTAGCGGGTTGAGGGTGCCATGATCGTTTCTCCTTCTTATGTCAAGTAAATGTTGATGAGACCGCGCGATTCAGCGCCCGTTGGATACGTTCTTTCTCATCAAGCGGGCGCCCCTGATCGTCGACTGCCAGGCACATGCCGTTAATGAAACGGGTCACGACGCGCCCTGGTGCGAAGGGATTATTCCGCAGCTGCGGCGCGTCAAGCAGTCCAACGGCGACTGCTTTCGTCAGGGTCGCTGGGTCGGTCAGCGGGTCGGTCACGCCAGGCGGTGCAAGCTGCGTGATAGCATCGAGAAGAAGGTGCGTCTCTTCGACCAGTTGCGCTGCCCGTGCGCGCACTGCCGGATCGGCGGTCATATCGGGTTGACCGCGCAGCGCGTTTTCGATAGCGCGGCGCGCCATACCGCAGGCTTCGATCACATCGTCGGCAGTGGCGGCGTGGTGCGCTTCGGTGTGCCCAACAACATGGACAATGTGCGGGCGAAGCGCCATCTGCAGGTAGATGCTTGCCGACAGATGCGCCCGGGATGCGGCAGGATCGACCGGGTAACTGAGCAGGCCGGTGCGGGTCTGCTTCCAGATGCGGAACTCCGGTCCTGCCAGCGGCGCGATGATCTCAATCACTGCCAGCATCTTCGCCAGATCCATCGCGTCGGACAGGCCAGGCGGGCTGTTGAACATCAGTTGCGCAATGTAGTCGCGCACGCCGAACGCGCGGGCATTGTACGCCGAGAGGTAGGCGCTGGCGACGAAGACCGTATCGGGCGCGTCGCGCATGCCCCAGTGGTGCGGTTCGTTGAGTTCAACCGGAATGTCGCGCTCGCCATACCAGCGCATAATGGTCTGATGCTCGCGGATCGACCCTTCCAGGTCCCACGGTCCGCGTCCGTCCATGCGGTTGAACCAGAAGAGCGGGATGGCGCACCAGGCGATGTTGATCGTCTCGACATACAACTCCGCTAGGCGCACGAAGTCGTCGGTGCCGGAGTAGGTGCGCATGAGCGGGTAGTTGCCGCGCCGACTGGCGGCGTAGAGGGCGCGGTAGTCATCGGCGCTGCGCACCGGCACGCCGCCAGCGCCGGTGCGCGCCGGGTCCTGTCGTTCAGGGTGGAAAAAGTTCTCCTGCGCATCCTGATCGGTGCCAAGCGAAATGACGTCGAGGCAGCGCGCATCGGCAATTTTTGCGATGCCCTCGATCGTCGCCCGCATGGTTGGCAACCCGAAGTGATGACGGATCAGCGGAAACGGCGCTTTCCAGCGAATGCGGTCAACGGTGCGTTGCGGAAAATCCGTCTCGGTCGCGGTTGCCAAGTTCTGTCCTTTCAGGTACGCCAGCACCTGATCGGCAGGTTCGCTGCCATCGAACACCTGCTCGAAGAATCCGAGCGCGGCGGCTTGCTTCGCCAACGGTGGCGTTCCCGCGAAGGCAAAGCGCACCCCCGCAGCGTGGAGGTCGTCTGCCGCTTCGGCAAAGCGCCCCAGCAGATGGGCGCCGGTTTCCGGCGTCAGGCGGTACGACACGCCGACCAGATCCGCCCGCTCGCGCCGCGCTGCCTCGAGCACACGCTCAATCGGCGTGGCCGGTCCGAGGAATATAGTGCGCCAGCCAGCTTCCTCCGCCAGCCGCAGGAAGTTCATCACCCCGGCGACATGCACGCACTCGCCAAGCGCGGCAGCGACGACGGTCTTCTGTTTGTCTGCCATGTGCGGCCTCCTTCCCGCCCGATTGCTACGCCCTGGATCTTACCCTTTTACACGGTACAGCAATTGATTGCAAGGATTTGCACCTTGGCGTCAACCCCGCCAATGAACGTCAAGAAATAAATCTGGCGCCCACCTGCCATCAGGTCGCGCTCCCGCTGAGCTGCGGGCTACAGCCCTCGCTCAGGACGTGGAAGCCCCGAAGGGGCTTTCATGACCTCAGTCAGAGCTTCAGCCCGCAGCGCCTGGGAAGGCCGGATTATTTTGTGAACGTTCATCAGTCGCCGGGCGGGTAGGCGAATAGCGAAATAATGATTCAAAAACCGTCAGCCCAAAGCATCCCAGCAATACCTGATCTTCATGAGAAATGCGCCAGACCCGCCAGGACAAACAGCAGGCGCACGAATCCAGCAAGCGTGACCTTACCGCTCTCTCAGCGCTCCCGGGCGCTTGTGCTGCTCGACTTCCCGGAAAAAATGTGCGGCTGGACACAGCGCCCGCTGAAACGCCCGCCTCTATTGTACCACCTGTCATCTGCAGGCAGGGTTTGCGGGCGCTGCGGATCGCCAATTGCCGATGTTATGTCATCTGCCGACCAGGGGTCAGGTCGCCGAATCGGTCAATCTCATCGCAGCGCGCACTGCCACAGCAATTGCGCGTTCGACAGCAACTGCCTTACGCTCAGCGACGATAGCTTCGCTGGCGGTGCGCTGTGCAACGACGCCGCAGACGCATCCGGCTGCAAAACCGTAGACCAGCCCCATCTTGAATAGGGTGCCGGCTTCCATCTCATAGTTGAGGATGTTCAAACGGCGATATTCTTCAGTAATGCCACGCAGCCAGCGCAGCAGATGCGGATTGGCGGACTCTGTGCGCTCCTGCCCTTCGTAAAAAGTGTCCACGGATGCGGTCACGCCGACGAAATGTTGAATTCCCTCAGCGCGCGCGGCCTCGATGAGCGCGACCGTCACGAACGGATCGGCAGCGGCCGGGAACTCGCGCGGCGCGATGTCGTCGGCGGCGCCCTGCCGACATAACGCAGCGCTGGAAATGACGATGCTGCCAGGAGGAATATGCGGTTGAATCGATCCGCTGGTGCCGACGCGGATGATGGTGCGGATGCCGACCTGCACCAGTTCATTCACCACAATGCTGAGCGATGGCGCACCCATGCCGCTGGTCGCCGAAAGGATTGGCGCACCGTTTGGCAGCGCTCCGACATAACTGTGCAACCCGCGGTTCTCTGAAAGAAGACGCGCATCGCGGAGCGCCGTCTGCGCGATCAGACGAGCGCGTTCCGGGTCGCCGCTCAACAGCGCAATGCGTGGCGGGTTGTCGCCCAGGTCGCTGCGCCCAAAGCCGATGTGATATAGACGATCCTGCCCATCCATAGACTCTCCTGTGAGGCTGAGAGCAAACTACTCGGGAAGAGGAAAGAGCAATATTCCGACGCCCACGAAGAGAAAGAACGCCCCTCCGAGGCAGCCCACGAGACCCCTGAACCACCCATCAATGACATTCCCGCGCTGATAGGCCACATAGTCGGCAGGGGCGCCGCCAGAGAGGAACTCGGCTTCAATCGCTCGTCCTGAGCCGGTTTCAACAATACGTCCAAGAACAGTCACTTGATTACCTGGCACGAAGCCGACATACTGCTTCGAGCGCGAGGATTGTAACTGTTCCCAGCGCACCAGCGGGCGCACCAGAGCGTAGCCGCTATTTGCAATCTGCACCGCGCCATCGGGGGTCTCCAGTAACAACGGTGATGTCTTCAATTCCCTGCCATCTCCCCCTGAGAACGTTGATTCGCTCTCACTGATCTGGTTCGCGTAAACGACGAGGTTGTACAGTTGCGCGGGATTGCTCGCACTGACAATGCCTTCGATAACTGCCTCGGCGCCAGCAGGCGCCGCTGCAATGCCTTGCACTGTCAGCACCGGGAGACGCCTGAAACGACGCAACGCTCTACGAGCGCGGCGGACAGTGATGAGTCCACTTATGCCTAAGCCAATGCTAATCACGCCCATCAGGATAGAAACGATGCCAAACAGGGTCATACGCCTCCTCACAGGTATGCGCCGCTTAGAGCAGAACGTTCCTACTCAAGAATGGTCAACTTTTATCGCTCTGTGGCAACTTCTCACCTCTGCTGCTACCGGCAGTCGTGTACGATGAGCGCACCGAAGCGGTTCTGGTGAAGAACGGAGGGCGGACGATGGCTCAGGCTTCCCATCCTCTCAGCGCCGTTGACAGCGCCTGGCTGCACATGGACGATCCAACCAATCTGATGATGGTGACCGGCGTAGCGCTGCTCGACGGGCCGATTGATGTTGAGCGCTGCTACAAGACGTTTGAATCGCGATTGTTATCTTTTGAACGTTTCCGCATGCGGGTGACCGATCACCGTAGTCCGTTAAGCGCTCCCCGATGGGAGCCTGATCCATACTTTTCGCTTTATTCCCATATCCATCGGGTGGCGCTGCCGTCTCCCGGCGACATGGCGACGTTCCAGGAATTCCTCGGCGACCTTGCGAGCACCCCGCTCGACTATACCAAGCCGCTCTGGCAGGTACACCTGGTCGAGAATGTCCTTGGCGGTTCCGCTGTGGTTATGCGATTCCACCACTGCATCGGCGATGGCACGGCGATGAAGACGGTCATGCATCGACTGATGGACACAACGCCCGATGCGCCGATCGAGCTTCCGACGTCGCATTCCAACCACAAACACTCGCTTGGTCCGCTGCTAGAGCCGATTGTATCAACTATCGAAGGTTCGATCAAACTGGCTGATGAACTGGTGCACGAAGGGATGGAATTCCTGCGGCATCCCGAGCATCTGCTTGAGTTGCCCATGCAGGCAGCCAGCGGTGCAATGGCGTTGAGCCGGGTGCTGCTGCTGCCGACCGAAGCGAAAACGCTGTTCAAAGGTCCGCTGGGCGTGCGGAAGCGGGTCGCCTGGTCGTCGCCGACGCCGCTGGATCAGGTGAAGCAGATCGGGAAGACGGCGGGCGCGAAGGTCAATGACGTATTGCTGGCGGCAGTGGCAGGGGCGCTGCGCGACTACCTGATCGGACGGGGCGCAAGCGTTGATGGTCTGGAGATCCGCGCCGTCATCCCGGTCGATCTGCGGCCACCGTCCCGCGCCCACGAACTGGGGAATGAGTTCGGGCTGGTCTTCCTCTCGTTGCCGCTCGGTACGCCGAGCCCGGTGATGCGCCTGGCTGAAGTCAAGCAGCGCATGGAAGCGCTCAAACGCTCCCCTGAGGCGTATGTCTTCTACGGGTTGCTCAATTTCTTCGGGCGCACGCCAGCGCAGGTGGAGGAACAGGCGGTCAACCTGTTCGGCAGCAAGGCGACTGCGGTCATGACGAACGTGCGCGGTCCGACAGAGCAACTGTACCTGGCGGGCAACCGAATCAGGAACATGATGTTCTGGGTGCCGCAGTCCGGGCGACTGGGAATGGGGGTTAGCATCATGAGTTACTGCGGTCAGGTGACGCTCGGCGTGATCACCGACGCCGGGCTAGTTCCCGATCCGCAGACCATTACGCAGGCGTTCGAGAACGAATTCCACGTGCTGTACGATGCGATTGTGAAGAAGGGAGAGGTTGCATCGTCGGCATAGAGGTGTTGATAGGGAAATAACATTGCGCCGTCGCCGCCGTAGAGTCGTAGCGCTGCTACGGCTCTACGGCGGCGACGGCGTCGTTGGGCGCCATTGTCATCACGGTTCCCGCCGAATTGGTTCACCGGTATACGGGTCGTATTTCCATTCCTCCATAGGGCGAGGATGGTTCAACTGCGGCGGCGCCGGGACCGTTCCTTCCTCCGGCATAACAATCCACAGCACGACATAGATCAGTGGGCTGACTCCGCCAAACAGCACTGCCAGAACGAACACTAACCGAACGATGACCGGATCGATGTTAAAGTAGCGTGCAAGGCCGCCACACACACCAGCGATCATGCGATCGCTCTTGCTGCGTACTAGCCGTCCTTCCATTCGATACTGTCCTTTCTGTTCTGCCTCTTCCTGCTATGTGAGACGAATGCGCGCCGCCGAAGGTTGCGGTTCGTAAGGGAACACGGATTTACGCGGATGCGACAGATTCACACGGATCTGCCGATGATGGTGGACAACCGATCCCACAGGGGTAGAGTTTTCCGGCAAGCCCTCACGTTAGATTGTCCGTTTGAGGCATCAGAACCTTCTATCTTCCCCTTCTCCCCTGGTGGGAGAAGGGGGCAGCTCACAAGGGTAGAGTTTTTCGGCAAGCCCTCACGTCGTATCGCCCGCTCTGGGCATTCGGACGCCCTACCTCCCCCTTCTCCCCTGGTGGGAGAAGGGGGCAGGGGGGA
>JANXAL010000074.1 GCA_025062325.1 Roseiflexus sp. | reverse complement strand
CGGGAGTGGCACCCCGGCGCGGGTGTGGGCGGCAACCCCCCCCCCCCCCCCCCCCCCACACGGGGGGGGCGGGGGGGGGGGGGGGGGCCCCCCCCCCCGGGGGGGGGGGGGGGGGGGGGGGGGGGGGGGCGCGGGGGGGGCGGGGGCCGGGGGGGGGGGGGGGGGGGGCGGGGGCTGGGTAGGGGGGGGGCGCAGGTGCGGGCGCGCGGGCGGGGGGGGGCGGGGGCGCATCATGACGCTCTTTGTCCCCACATCCCCCCTTCCCCTTTCTCCCACTAGGGGAGAAGAGGGCGGGGGCGCATCCTGATGCCCAAAACGAGCGATAACGTAAGGGCTTGCCAAAAAATCTACACGTGTGAGGAACAAGCAGAGGCGTGCGCCGGGGGCGTCTGCTCAATAGGAGCGTGCTGCCGGTGCGCCCGCAGCAGCGATCATGGCGCGCCGCATTCGATCCATTCGCTGACAGCAGAAAGGCAGGAACGTCGGTATGCTCCCTGCTCTCTGTTAGCGCATAGATGGACTTCCTCGTCTCGGGGAAAAAGAAAGCTGAATCGTGACACGTCAGCGAATGCGGAGGAACCGAGATCGGCGTCTTCTGGTAATGGGTCTGGTATCCCGATCTGTTACAATTTCATAACAATGTGACGTGATTGGCTCGTTGAGCAATCTCCAACCTATCACTCCTCACACCATGGATGACGCCGATACCCTTCGCTCCGAGAACGAAACTCTGAGAGCGCGCATACGAGAACTTGAACGGCGACTGGCGGACGCGCGCGCGAAACCTCCTATTCGTTGCGACAACCCTTCCAGCAACGATGACGGCTTTGCAGCTTTCCATCAGACGGTGCTAGCGATCATGAACCGGCTCGACCTCGACGATGTGCTGGGAGCGATCGTAGAGCATGCTGCGCGTCTGGCAGGCACAGAGCATGGCTATCTTCACCTGCGCGTGTCGGATGCTGACGTGATGGAAATGAAGTTTGCCGTGGGTCGATTCGTGCTGAATCGCAATTGTAAGATTGCGCCTGGCGAGGGTGTTTCCGGGCGCGTCTGGCAATCGGGTGAATCGATGATGGTAGCGAACTACCGATTGTGGGAAGGGCGCATTGAGCGGCTCGAAATGACTGACTTTGGCGCCCTTATCGCAGTGCCGCTCAAGGTGAACGCCGCAGTCATCGGGGTGCTGGGGGTTGCCTATGACGCGCCGGATGCGGTTGATTTTCATTCAACTGCCGCGTTGCTGGCCCGCTTCGCCGATCTGGCTGCGATTGCCATTGACAATGCACGCCTGTACACCTCTGCGCAGGAAGAACTGGCAGAACGGCGCCGAGTCGAAGCGGAACTCCGGATCGCAACGCAGCACCTGCGCGACCTGCACACTATTACGCAACGGCAAGCGCAGGAACTGCATCTGATAGGAGAGGTGCGTGCGGCGCTGGCGCGTGAAGTGAGTCTGCCTGCTATCTTTCGCACGGTTGTCGAGTCGATTGCCAAAACCTTTGGCTACACTCAGGTGTGCATTTACCTTCGTAACCGGGATGAATTGGTGTTGCAACATCAGGTCGGCTACCATTCCGTCTACGAACGAATCCCGATGGGGGTCGGCATTATCAGTCGCACGATCCTAAGCGAACGCCCGACACTGGTTGCCGATGTGAGCGCCGATCCTGATTTTCTTGGCGCGATTGACGGCGTGGTGTCCGAGGTATGCGTGCCGCTCCGTGACAAGGGGAAAGTTATCGGCGCACTCAACATCGAGAGCAGGCATGGCGTTGTTCTGACCGAAGACGATCTGCGTTTGATGATCGAACTGGCTGAGCACATCAACGTCGCTATCGAGCGCGCCCGGCTCTATGAACAGCTGCAGCGACGCGCCCAGCAAATTGATGCGCTCTATGGCATTATGAGAGACATTACCGGAAACCTGAATCTCGATGATGTGCTGCAAACGATCGTTGCACAGATGCTCGCGTTGATCCACGCGAAACGCGGTGCTCTATCGCTGTACGACGAGCAACGCAACGATCTGCTTGTCCATTTGAGCGTTGGCATGGACTACAACTATGCTGGGGTGCGTCTGGCGTTGGGCGAGGGCGCAATGGGCAAAGCAGCGCTGAAACGGCAGCCAGTTGTGGTTTATGATTATCGCGCGTGGAATGAACGTTCCCTCAAATGCGAAGCGGAGTCAACCGCCAATGTTCTGGCGGTTCCGCTCCTGGCAGGCGACGAACTGATCGGGGCGATGAGCGCGGGCGACAGTGATCTGAAACGAACGTTCACCGACGATGATGTTCGCCTGCTCAGCATGTTTGCGCAGCAGGCGACGATTGCTATCAAGAATGCGCGATTATTTGCTGAAGCGCAGCGCCTGGCGATCACAGACCCGTTGACAGGCATATACAATCGGCGCTACTTCTCTGTTGCGGCACGGCGCGAATTCGAGCGCGCCCGGCGGCATCGACGTCCGCTAGCAGTGCTGATTGCCGATCTTGATGACTTCAAACGGATCAACGATAGCTACGGTCATCCGATTGGCGACCAGGTGCTGCAAGCAGCCAGCAGCGTATTTCGCCGTGAATTGCGTTCCGGCGATCTGCTCGCGCGCTATGGCGGCGAGGAGATCATCGCTATGTTGCCGGAGACTGACAACAACGGCGCAGCACGGGTCGTTGAGCGTGTGCGCCTGATGCTGGAGCAAACCGCTGTCGCCACAGACCAGGGAACAGTGCGAGTAACAGCCAGTTTTGGCGTCGCTGTCTTTGCTCATCCCTTCACAACGCCAAACGTCGAGACGTTGATCGACCAGGCGGATCAAGCGCTGCTGCGAGCAAAACGCAGCGGCAAAAACCGCGTCGAGGTCTGGTGTGAAGAGAATCCTGCCGCGCGAGATCGGTCTATCCAGAAGTCTGTCTGATGCCAGCTCTTGCCTGGCGCCCTGCGCAGGAGGATGGCAACGAATGTTTGTCAACGAATGATGCGTCAACGAATGGGGTGTCAACGAATAAACGAAAAAAATGACGAATAAACGAATAATCTGCGCTCATTCGTTTATTCGTTGACGCCATTCGTTCATTCGTTGACGCTCATTCGCTTATTCGTTGACGCTCATTCGTTTATTCGTTGACGCCATTCGTTCATTCGTCGACGCCCGCCGGTTTGTCCACTCTCGCCGGTTCAAGTCGCACCCACACCCGTTGTTCGATCAGGACGCCCTCATTGCTCGTCACCCGCAGGCGCAGCGTGTACTCTCCAGGTGCGTATTCTCCTGTTTGCCAGATGCCTAGAACGCCGTCGCGGATCGCTTCGCCGCGCGCGATGGTCCGCCATCCCGCAATGGGGTCTCGTCCGGGCGCAACGTCGAGCGCATACACGCCGAGCGCTGCACCGCGTATATACACCAACGGACTGCGCACAGTCGTGTTGGTGATGGGTTGGGTGATCCGCGCAAAGCTGCCGCCTTCCCGCCCTGCGCTGGCTTCGGGTGGCGGGCAGTACTGCTGCGGCGGCTGCGGGATGCCGTTCGCCTCAGCCCACGCGCGAAACGCTGGCGGGTACACAACGAAGGTCACCCGGCGAACACGCTCCGGTGGCGTGTATGATGCTGCCAGACATTTCCCATCGTCGGACACGCCGACAGTCAAGAGGGTCACGTCACTGGTACGCGGTTCGGTTCCTGCCACGAAGCGCTCTTTGATCGGTCGCGGGCAATGGTCGCCAGCCAGCGCCCCGGTGTCGGCGCAGATCATCACCTCCCGGATGCCCTCTGGCGGCTCAAATGTCAGAATGGGGCGTCCCTGATGGTACCGCTCCATAATCGCGCGCCAGATGACGCCAGCGCCATTCGATCCGGCGACTTCCTGCATTGGTGAGTTGTCGTTATTGCCAACCCAGACGCCAACAGTAATGTCGGGCGTGTACCCGATTGTCCAGGAGTCGCGCCACTCATCGCTGGTGCCGGTCTTGACCGCTGCCGGTCGTCCATCGGGAAGTTCCATCACATTGTTGCGCCCGAACATATAGCGGCGCGCTACATTGTCGCTGAGAATGTCGGTGATCAGATAGGCAATCTGTTCGCCCTGATCGCCAAGCGTCTGGCGAGCGGGGGTGTCACTAGCGATTTCGAGCGTTTCGCCGCGCGCATTGGTGACCTTTAGTATGGCGATCGGCGGACGGTAGCGACCGCCGTTGCGGAACGTGTTGTAGACCGCCGTCAGGTCGAGCAGGCGCACCTCACCGGCGCCAAGCGCCAGCGGCAGCCCGTAGCGCTGCGGGTCGTTCAGCGTGGTAATGCCCATGCGATGGGCAAGCGATACGAACTCCTCGATGCCGACAAATTCGAGAGTGCGCACCGCTGGAATATTGAGCGAGTTCGCCAGCGCCATGCGCAGCCGCTGTGGACCGTGAAAAGCATTGTCGTAGTTGCGCGGAGCGTAGACAGTTCCATCGCCCACTGGATAGGTGACCGGCGTATCCCAAATGATGGTTGCGGGCGTCCAACCGCGCTGCAGTGCGGCGGCATAGACGATTGGCTTGAGCGCGGAGCCGGGCTGGCGCGGCGCAAGGGTAACGTTGACCTGCCCATTGATCGTCGGATCATTGTAGTCGATACTGCCGACCATAGCGATGATCTGGGCGTCGGGCGTGAGCATGACGACTCCCGCATTCGTGGCGCCACGCTCGCGCAGCGGCGCGTATCCCGGTCCTCCCTCGCGGATCCACTGCCGGGCAATCCGTTCGGCCTCCGCCTGCCACATCGGGTCGAGGGTGGTCACGACTCGCAATCCGCCGCGGTAGAGTGTTTCCGGTCCATACCGTTCTTCGAGCAATTGCAGCACATAGAACACGAAATGCGGTGCGATGATGCTGGTTTCAGTCGAAGCGAAGCGGAGCGGCTCATCGAAGATCGCCTGTGCCTGCGACTCGGTCAGGTAGCCGTGTTTGACCATCAGATCGAGGGTGATGCGCTGCCGTTGCTTCGCGCCCTCCAGGTTGCGCAGCGGATTGAGCGTCGTCGGCGATTGGGGCAGACCGGCGAGCAGCGTAGCTTCGCCCGGCGACAATTCCCACACATGCTTGCCGAAGTACGCCTGCGCCGCCGCCTCGACGCCGTATGCCCGGTTGCCATAGTAGACTTCGTTGAGATAGACGCCGAGGATCTGTTCTTTGCTGTAACGGCGCGCCACCTCAATCGCCAGGATGGCTTCGCGGAGTTTGCGGTCAAGGGAGAGATCATCGCGCTCTTCGGGTGACAGGAGCACGTTACGCACCAACTGCTGGGTGATCGTTGAGCCGCCGCTGACAACCTCGCCTGCCTGATAGTTGAGGATCAAGGCGCGCAGAATGCCCCGCAGATCGACGCCCGGGTTCTCCCAGAACCCGGCATCCTCAACGGCGACCGTGGCATCGATCAGGATACGCGGGATGCGCTCAAAGGGAACGACAGTCCGTTTGCCGCTCAGGGGGTCGACCAGTTCGTAGAGCAGAGTGCCATCGCGCGCATAAATGTAGCCGGTTTCTGCGGGGCGGTGCCGTCCGATCTGCGCCGGATCGGGAAGATCGCGGCTGTAGTGGCGGTACACGATGATGATCGCAGTCGCCGCCAGAATAACGCCTACAATCGTCAGCTTGACGAACGCCAGAAACAGGCGCCAGAGGAAGCGGATCAGCCTTGCCAGAATTCGCTGGTAGACCGGTCTGCCGGGAGTTGCTGGCGGTGTGTGGCGCTTCATGCGGGAACCAGGAACCGAGAGCCAGGGCGTTTTTTGCCGTCAGCGAATATGTTTGCTGTCAGCGAATAAGCGAATGTAGGGTCGAATAAGCGAATGGTGCAGCGAATAAACGGATAGAAATGAATGAATGCTCGTCTTCAACGGTCGTTGTCCAGCCACGCAATCCACTCCTGTTCCAGCGTCGCCAGGTCCTTTCCGTAGATCGCCTGATAATGCGCCGAACCCGGCGCACCGCTGCCGGTGACGTAGAGCGCGTCGAGGCGCTCGCGCCCATAGTGGTCGATGAGGAATTCAACGAAACTGGCCCACTGGTAATAGAGCGCATTCATGACCGCAACCCCGCGCCCGGAATAATGGGTGGCGAGCGGGTAGAAGACACCGCTAGCGCGCTGCGTTCGGACGTAGCTGCGGAAATCGGGATGACCGCCAAGCCAGTACGCGCCCGCAGCCCACGTCGCCAGACCCTCCGATAGGATCAGATCGGCGCTGAGATGGCGCGGCCCGTACCGGTCCTGTTGCAACTGGTGCGCATACTCGTGCGCCAGAAGAGCGATCGCCCGCGCGCGGCTGATGCCGTCGCACGTGTGAACCTGAACCCTGCGGATGTCGGTGTAGGCGATGCCGCTCAGCGCACATCCGGCATCCTGAACAAACGCAGCGGTCAGCGGCGCTGTCAGCGAACTGCCGAAGCGTGCGGCGACGTATTCGTAAGCGCGCCGCGACTCTTCATCGAGCTGGGCGCGTTCTGCAACATACAGTCCATCGCTCACAGTGACAGTCAGCAACGACGAGTCAGCCACAGGAACAGCAACCCCGACAATCGCTGGCGCCGTCTGAGCGCCTTGGTTCCAGCGCGACACCACTAGCGGCTGCGGTTGGTTGAAGATGACCAGGGTCACGCAGGCAATGATGGCGATCAGGGCGATCTGATTAATTGAAAGCGAGCGATGGTTCATAGCACTGGTATTGTAGCATGGCGTCGTAATTGCGTACTAGCGTGGCAACTTTCCTGATGTTCCTCTCCTGAGGGTGCGAGCGCGTGATGGGGACACGGATTTACACAGACGCGACGGATGGGCGTGGATCTGATGACGGCGATCAATCCGTGCGAATCCGTCTTGATCTACGCGGATCCGTGTTCTCCCACACACGGCGCAATCGAAGCATCCAGGACTCCTGCTGAATTCATGAGGCGTCTCCGCTCGACCGCCTCTTTGACACCTATGCTGCGGCGGACTACAATATCCGCTATTCTATCGAGGAGCACGTCTATGGGACTCTATCCGCCCGACGATCCATTTCTCATCAACACGTCTCTATTCGGCATTCCAATCGTCGTGCGCTGGTATGGCGTCATTATTGTCAGCGGCGCGCTGCTGGCAGGATGGATCGCGGCGAAACGCGCACAACGGCGCGGGTATGACCCGGAGCATATCTGGAACCTGCTGCTGGTTGGAATGATATTCGGCATTATCGGCGCGCGCGCATATTATGTGCTGTTCGAATGGCCCCGCTTCGCCGGGGCATCGTGGCTGGAGATCATCAACCCGGCGACCGGCGGGCTGGCAATCCACGGGGCGCTGATCGGGGCGCTGATCGCCGCAGCGCTCTACACGCGCTGGCATCATCTGCCGTTGCGGGTCTTTCTTGACATCGCCATGCCGCCGTTTCTGCTGGCGCAGGCGATTGGGCGCTGGGGCAACTTCATGAACCAGGAGGCGTATGGCAGCCCGACTAGCCTGGGGTTCGGGGTGCTGATCGACGAAGAGCATCGCATCGGACCGTACCGCGATATGCAGCAGTTCCCGCCCGATACGCTGTTTCACGCCACATTCCTGTACGAGTCGGTGTGGAACCTCATTGGCTTCAGCCTCCTGATCTGGCTGGAGCGCCGACTGCGCGACTGGCTGCGTCCTCTCGATATTGCGCTGTTGTATGCGATCTGGTATGGAGCGGGGCGCTTCTGGATCGAGGGGTTCCGCACCGACAGCCTGTGCCTGAGCGGGATCGGTGGCGCGTGCGAGGGATCGCTGCGCGTCGCACAGGTCGTCAGCCTGCTGCTGGTAGCCATCGGAGGCATTGGCCTGCTGATCAACCATCGCCACGCCGCCAGCCACAGCGCACAGCCGCGGGGGGTGTGAGAGAGGCGCGAGGCGCGAGGGAGGCGCGAGGCGAGAGGGTTGAAGATTGCACGTAGAGCCGTTGCAATGCAACGGCTCGTGCTACAGCCGTTGCAATGCAACGGCTGTAGCATAAGGCGAGATGTGGGAGATGAAGGGTGCGAGGGAACGCGGAGACGTGACACCGCAACGTCTCGGATCGTTGCGTGTTGCACAGCGAACGCGGGGACGACAGCGCAGGGGCGCCCGCCTGTGGGCGCCCCTGGTGTTGATGCAACGTCACGTCTCGTGCACCTGTTCCTGCAATGTAGGCGGCTCAATTCCCTCCGCCGCCTCGCCGAAATAGACGCGCGGCGGTCCCATCGCGGCGCGAAAGCGCTCGTAACGCTGCGCGCTCTCCCGCCCAAACGGCACATAGACGAATAACTCATACGGCTGCGGCAACTGCGCCACGCTCTGCAGGACGAGATAGTCGATGGATCCTTCCGGACTGTTGTGCGGCACGACGACCACCGTGCGCTCAATGAGCGGCACGGGCGCCACGCCAATGGCGCGCCGCTGCGCCTCTTCCCACAGCCGCGCGAAATCCGCGTCCTGCGCCTGCAGCTCCGCCAGCAGCGCTTGGAACCGCAGGTCGTGCGCGATAAGCTGGGTGCGCCGGTAGAACACCTGCAGCGCCTGGAGCACATATGGCTCCCACAGCGCGCCGAGCCGGGCGCGCTGGCGCGGCGCAAACAGCGCGCCGACCATATGGATGCGCGTCAACCCGGCCTGATTCGCCTGCCAGATCGCCTCGAACCCCGCGTTCCACGCCCGCAGATACCCGAGCGCATCC
>JANXAL010000058.1 GCA_025062325.1 Roseiflexus sp. | reverse complement strand
TCCGCTGCGGATGACCTCGGTGGATGCCGAGGCCGGAGGTTGGGTTGGCGGCACGGGCGTTGGCGTCGGCAGCGGCGTAGCCGTCGGGCGTGGCGTGGGAGTTGGTACGGGCGTCGGCGTCGGCGGCACGGGCGTCGGCGTCGGCGCTGCGCCGATCGTGCCGCACCCGGCAAGTGCAAGCAGCAGCGCAGCGAGCAGCAAAAGATGTCTGATGTTCATGGCAACGCCTCTCCGAGTATCAATATCATATGAGCAGAGCCTGTCATAGAACATGGATTGGACGGATCGAGACAGATGTGGACGGATCGGGGCAATGCGCTTCACGTTCTCGGTTTTCGGTTCTCGATAAGCGCGCCGACAATCCGCTCCACTACCTCCTCCGGCGATGCCTCCGATGTGTCGATCATCAGATGCGCCACCTCGCGGTAGAGCGCCGAGCGCTGCCTACGCAGCGACTCCAGCCGCGCCGCCGGATCATCCCCCGCCAGCAACGGGCGCTCCTCGTTGTGGGTGCGCAGCCGGGCTATCAACACCTCGGTCGGGGCGTCGAGCCACACGACAAGCGCCTTCTCCCGCAACAGCGCGCGATTAACATCGCGCAGCACAATGCCGCCGCCGGTCGCAACAACCGTATTCGGCTCAGCAAGCGCGACTGTGAGCGCAATTGTTTCCTGATCGCGAAAGGCGGCTTCTCCCTCGCTTGCGAAAATGGCGGGAATCGGTCGCCCTGCCATCTGTTCCACCAGCGCATCGGTGTCGCACAGACGCCAGCCGAGACGCGCCGCCAGCAGGCGCGCCACTGTTGATTTACCGCTGCCGCTGAGTCCAACCAATGCAATGATCGCTGGAACGCTCATTCTGCCCGTCGCACCTGCACCAGATTGCTGTGGAACGTGCTCTGCCCGGCGAGGTCCGCCAGCGCGTCGGGCGTCACCCAGTTGACGTTGCGCCCGTCGGGCGACAGGCTTGCCCACGGTCCTTTGGGAGCGATCACCACGCCCGGCGGTGCATCATCGGTCACCACCGCGCGCAGACGGCACCAACCGCGCGCGTTTTCCACGAGGACCTCATCGCCGTGGCGAATGCCGCGCGCAGCGGCATCGGCAGGATTGATCTCAATGAAGGGGGATCCTTCTTTGGCGCGCAAACTTGGCTGATTGGCAAGACTCGACGAGATGTAGTGGTGCGAGGCGCCGGAGATCAGCACAAGCGACGGCGGATGCCCGTTGTCCGAATGGTCGCCAGCCGCGCGAAACTCGGCGGGCGGAACATACTCCGGCAGCGAATCAAGACCGTGCGCCTGCAGCGCGTCGCAGCGCAACTCCACCTTTCCCGAGGGGGTCGGAAAATATCCATCGGCGAAGGGAACATCGCGCCCTGGCGGGAAGTGGAGCGGAACCGTCCCTTCCGCCTGAAGCCGTTCCAGGGTGATGCCTTCGAGAAACGGATTATGAGCGCGGGTGGCATCGAGCACACTGCGGATCGCCTGTTCAGCGTCTTCGTGGAGCCAGGGTTCGGTATACCCCATGGCGCGCGCCAGGAGGCGCATCACATCCCAGTTGCTCTTGCACTCGCCAGGGGGCGGGATCGCCGGATGATTGTACTGCAAATAGCGATGCCCATACGCCTTGTGCAGATCGACGTGTTCCAGTTGCGTCGTTGCGGGCAGGACGATGTCGGCGTAGCGCGCCGTATCGGTCATGAACTGCTCGTGAACGACAGTGAACAGGTCGTCGCGCAGCAAACCCTGAACGATCAACCCGGCGTTGGGAGAGGATGTGACCGGATTGGCGCAGAACACGAACAGCGCCATGATCGGCGGATCGCGGACTTCGCCGGTTAGCGCGGCGCCGAGGCGGTTCATGTTCACCACACGCGGCGTCGGCGGGCACTCCGAGGCATGACCGACAGCTTCGGCGTCCCAGCGAACGTATCCGCTCGTGCTGTACGCTAACCCTCCGCCGCGCACGCCATACTGCCCGACGACCGCCGGCAGGCAACAGAGAGCGCGGAAGGTCTGCCCGCCGTTCCCGTGGCGCTGCACGCCATCCGCCGTCTTCAGCAGCGCCGGTTTCGTCGTCGCATAGCGACGGGCAAGCGCAATGATCGTCTCCTCCGGCACGCCAGTGATGGCAGCCACCCGGTCGGGCGGATACGCAGCGGCGCGGTCGCGCAGGTCGCGCCAGCCGACGGTGTGCTGTTCGAGCCAGGGTTCGTCGTGCAGCCCTTCGCTAAAGATAACGTGCATCATGCCGAGCGCCAGCGCGCCATCGGTCGCCGGGCGCGGGCGGATATGCTCATCGGCGCTGCGGGCTGTCAGGGTACGGCGCGGATCGATCACCACCACGTATGCGCCTCGCTTTTGCGCCTGACGCAGGAACGGCATGAAATGCGGACCGGTGCTGGCAGGGTTATGCCCCCAGATGAGCACCAGGTTGCTGTGAAGCACATCCGCTGGATCGGGCGACCAGCGCGCGCCGAGGGTCGCTTCGACGGCGGCTTCAGCGGCTGCACCGCAGATGCTGCGTTGCAGTCCGCTGGCGCCCATTCGGTTCCACAGGCGCGCATTGCAGATCACGAGTTGCAGCAGACCCAGCGTGCCGCTGTAGGAGTAGGGCAGAATGGCAGCAGCGCCGTAGCGGGCGATGATCTCCTTCCAACGGGTTGCAATCTCATCAATCGCCGCATCCCACGAGATGCGCTCCCAGCGGTCGCCGCCTTTCGGTCCGACGCGCCGCAGCGGATAGAGCAGGCGGTCGGGGGCGTACACCCGCTCCAGATAGGGGCGCACTTTCGCGCAGAGCCATCCGCGTGTGAATGGATGGTCAGGATCGGCATAGAACCGAACCGCGCGATCTCCCTGCACTTCGGTAATCGTCGCGCAGGTATCGGGGCAATCGTGGGGGCACGCGCCGCGCACCAGGCGGATGCCGTCGTGGTGTGAGAGAGCGGATGGGTCGGTCGTCATTGCGGATGCTCCTGCGCCAGAATCTGCCGTACTGCACGGTCGAGCGTTGGTATTTTATTCATAACCACATCCCACACGATATCGTAATCGACGCCAAAGTAGCCATGAATCAGGCGATCGCGCATCCCAGCCATCGCACGCCATTCGATTGCCGGATATTGCTGTCGAAAAGTATCTGGCATCTGCTTGACGGCTTCGCCAATCACTTCGATGCTGCGAACAAATGCTCGTTTCAACGTCTCATCTTGTAAAACGCTGTCTTATCGATATTTTTTGAAGATTGCAGAAGGTATGATGTCTCATCGAGGATATGTTGCAAATACTCACGTGTCGATGGAGGCATACTCAACCTCCGACAAAATGGTGGGACCGATATAAGGGCTGAGCGACTCGGTCGTGACCAGTTCAACCCTTCGCCCAAAAAGATCTTCCAGAAAGAACGCAAGGTGCATAAAATTGTCAAACGTCTTCTGTCCAGGCTGAAACTCGACCAGGACATCCACATCGCTCTGGTCGTGGGGGTTATTTCTTGCAAACGAGCCGAAGACGCCGCAGCGTCTGACCCCCAGGCGGCGCAGTTCCTCTTGATGTCGGTGCAAAAGGTCTAAAATCTGCTCTCTGGTTTGCACTGCCATTCAGTTGCTCGTCTTCTCATTCGATTATGGCGATGGCATTATAGCATGCCTGCTTCGGCGCTTGACGCTGCCCTCGTGCTGCGCTATGCTGTCAACTTGCATCGTCGCAACGGGGAACGTATGGATTACCAGCAGGCGCTCGATTATCTCTACTCGTTCATCGGCGGGCAGCAGGGACCGCAGCGACCGCCGCCGATGCTCAATCTGGTGCGCACTCGCGCGCTGCTCGCTGCGCTCGGCAATCCGCAGCACGCGATGCCATCCGTGATCGTCGCTGGCACGAAGGGCAAAGGTTCGACGGCGGCCTTTCTGGAGGCGATGGCGCGCGCCGCCGGATTGCGCACCGGTCTATGGATATCGCCGCATTTGCACACTTACCGCGAACGGATTCAGGTGAACCGCCAACTCATCACGCGCGACGAACTGGTACGCGCTGTTGAGTCGATTCAGCCGATTGTTGAATCTATGGCGAGCGGACCAATCGGCGCGCCGGTGACGTTTGCGATTGGTTTCGCGCTGGCGCTGCGCTACTTTGCCGAACGCAACGTCGATCTGGCAATCCTGGAAGTCGGCGTCGGCGGTCGGTTCGACAGCGCGGCGGTCGTCACGCCAATCCTAAGCGTCATCACGCCGATCAGTTATGACCATATGGACCTGCTTGGCGATACGCTGGAGCAGATTGCCTGGGAAAAGGCGGGCGTCATGAAGCCCGGCACGCCTGTGATCAGCGCGCCGCAGCATCCAGAAGCGCTCGGCGTGCTGATCCGCTGCGCTGCAGAGATCGGCGCGCCGCTCTACCTGGTACGTGACACAGCAACGGATCGCGCCGTTCCTGCCGAACCGTTCCAACCCGGACCATGGCGCATTCCTGCCGAACGCTACCTGGAGATCGAACCGCAGCAGCGTTTCCGGCGCGACATCACGCCATCGCTGCCCGGGACCTTCCAGGTTGTGAATGCGCGCCTGGCGACGGGTGCGGCGCTGCTCCTGCGCGATGCCGGGCTGCCGATCACCGATGCGGCGATTGCAGCGGGATTAACGGAAGTGCGCTGGCCCGGACGCCTGGAAATTATCGACGGAACGCCGCCAATTGTGCTTGACGGTGCGCACAATGGCGAGTCGATCCACCAACTCGTTGTGTCGCTCAATCGCATGTTTCCCGGCAGAAGGCGCATAGTAGTGTTTGGCGCCTCGCGTGACAAAGACCTGGCGCGCATGATCCCGGCGCTGGCGCCAGCGGTCGATGCGCTCGTGCTGACCGCCTCGCGCCATCCGCGCGCGCTGATGGCGCTCCACGAGTTGCGCCAACAGTTCGCGCCGCTGGTGCGCAGCGGCACGCCAATCGACATCGTAATCGATCCGGCAGAGGCGCTGGCGCGCGCTCACGCCCTTGCCGCGCCCAACGACCTGATCTGTGTCACTGGGTCGCTGTTCGTCGTCGCCGCCGCACGCGAGGCGTTAGGACTGGCAGAGGAGAAGGACTAAGGCGGTTGACCCGTTTGTGAAAATGCGTATAATTGCCATTTAACCTTTACTATTGCCATGAAAGGCGGGTTATCCTCAGTGCACAACACGGCTACCCCGCAAGCACATTTTATGCGCACTGCATCCTGGCAGGCGCTCTTCCTGTCCGATGACCGTCGAGGAGGACACTATGCGAGCATACGGACCTGGCCATATCCGGACGATCGGTCTCTTTGGCCATGTCGGCTGTGGGAAAACGACGCTGACCGAGGCGTTGCTGCTCACCGCCAAAGCGATTTCTCGCGCAGGTCGCGTCGAAGATGGGAATACCGTTTCGGATTACGACCCGGAAGAGCAGCGACGCCGCATGTCGATCAACCTGGCGGTTGCGCCCGTCGAGTGGCACGATAACAAGATTAATCTGATCGACGTTCCCGGTTATGCCGATCTGGTTGGTGAAATGGCCGCCGCAATGCGCGTGATCGATGGCGCGATCATTGTAATCGACGCCGCTGGCGGCGTTGAGGTCGGCACAGAACTGGCCTGGGAGATGGCGCGCAAAGCCGGTGTGCCGATCCTGCTGTTCATCAACAAACTTGACCGCGATAACGCTAATTTCTTTCGCTGCATTGAGCAGGCGCGGCAGATCCTCGATGAAGCGGTTGTGCCGATGCAACTGCCGATTGGCGAGCAGCGCGAGTTTGCCGGCATCATCTCGCTGCGCCGTCAGCGCGCCTGGATGATCTCCGAAAAGCACGACGGCGGTTTTATTGAGGCGGATATTCCGCCGGAATTGATCGACCTGGAACAGGAGTGGCGCGAGAAGCTGATTGATCGTATCGCAGCCACGAACGATGACCTGATCGAAAAATACCTCGAAGGCGGCGCTGATGCACTGACCCAGGAAGAACTGAATCAGGGGCTTCGCGCTGGGATTGCTAATGGTTCAATCATCCCGGTCTTCTGCGGGTCGGCGTTGCAGGTAGCAGGCATGGCGCAATTGCTCAACGGCATTCTCGACAGCATTCCCTCAGCGGCGCACAAGCCGGTGCAGGCGCGCGACCCGATCTCCGGCAAGGATGTCACCTTGAAAGCGGCAGCGTTTGAGCCGCTCAGCGCACTGGTGTTCAAGACGGTGGTCGATCCCTATGGCAAGCTATCGTATCTTCGCGTGTTCAGCGGCGAACTAAGCGCCAACTCGACGGTCTTCAACCCGCGGACGGGGAAGGAAGAGCGGATTGGGTCGCTCTACATGGTGCGCGGCAAAGAACAGATCCCGATCGCGCTGATCGGTCCTGGCGACATTGGTGTAGCCGCCAAACTTGGTGAGGTGAGCACCAACGACACCCTATGCTCGCGCGACCGACCGCTGCAACTGGCGCCGATCGTGTTCCCGGCGCCAGCATTCACGGCGACAGTCAAGCCCAAAACGCGCGCTGATCTCGATAAACTCAGCAATGCGCTGCACAATATCGTCGAAGAAGATCCGAGCCTGCGCGTGTCGCGCGACCCGACCACGGGCGAAAGTTTGCTCTCGGGCCAAGGCGAGTCGCACCTGCAGATCATGGCGGAGCGCATGAAACGCAAATTTGGCGTGGATGTCGAACTCGACCTGCCGCGCGTGCCCTATCGCGAAACGATCCGCGGCAAAGCTGAAGCGCAGTACCGTCACAAGAAGCAGACCGGCGGCGCCGGACAGTTTGCCGACGTGAGCATCCGCATTGAGCCGCTCCCGCCTGATCCGAACCGTACCGATCCGCTCGAATTTGTCAACTCAATCGTCGGCGGCGCTATCGACAAAGCTTTCATCCCGTCGGTTGAGAAAGGAGTGCGCGCCGCGATGGCGGAGGGAGTGATCTCTGGCAACCCGATGGTTGATGTGCGGGTCGAACTGTTCGACGGCAAGATGCATCCGGTGGACAGTAAAGACATCGCGTTCCAGATCGCCGGGCACGA
Organism: Roseiflexus sp.; assembly: GCA_025062325.1. GTDB lineage: Bacteria > Chloroflexota > Chloroflexia > Chloroflexales > Roseiflexaceae > Roseiflexus. Next base: position 6,443 of record JANXAL010000058.1, on the reverse strand, counting down.
AGCCTTCAAGATCGCGGCGCAAAAGGCAAACCCGACGATCATGGAGCCGATCTATCAACTGGAGATTACAGTGCCGGAGCAGTACGCCGGTGATGTGATCAGCGATATGAACACTCGCCGCGGACGAGTGCTGGGCATGATGCCGGCGGAGGGCGGACGCACGACGATTACCGCGCAGGCGCCGCTGGTCGAGGTGTTGCGGTACGCGACCGACCTGCGATCGCTGACGCAGGGGCGCGGGCGATTTTCAATGACGTTCGATCACTACGAGGACGTGCCGCCGCACCTGGCGCAGGCGCTGATCGAAGCGCAGAAGAAGGAGCATAGCTCCGGGCATTAGACGCGATGATCCCCCCGCGTGTCGTAGAGGCGTTGCAATGCAACGGCTCTAGAGGCGTTGCATTGCAACGCCTACTACAACACACGAGGGGTGGTTGATTATCCCTCCGCGCGATCCCGCAACGCCTTGCGCAGCGCCGCTGCCAGCGGGCTGTCCTCATCGTCCGACTCCGATGCAGAAGAGTAGACGTAGCGCGCTGTCTCGCCGGGCTCGGCGTCCGCCTCCTCTTCTTCCTCCTCTTCGTCCTCGTCCCAGTCAAGGTGCAGATTCTCGGCGCCTGCCAGGGCAATGATATCGTCTACCGAAAAACGGATCAGCCCGACTAAGTCTGGATTGTCTGGCAGCGCTGCGAGCGAGTCCGCCTGGCGCACCTGCGGCAGATTCGCCAGGACGTCGGCGAGCGTCGGCGGCGGTTCGGTCGGCGGTTGGCGATCAGGATGCCGGGCGATCCATTCGGCGAGCTGCGCCGCCGCCTCTTCTGGAGTCTGCGGAATGCCGGTATCGACCAGCAGGATCGTGGTGTGGACGCGGGGAAACAGCATGCGCAGAATGGTCTGCGTGTCGCGCAATTGGCGGATCGCGCGACGCAGGCTGGACGCCTTCATACTGGCTTTGATCTCAAAGACGTGAATTGTCTTTGGATCGGGAATCCACACTGCGTCGAGTTCGCGGTACTTGGTGATCGCCTGCCGCCCGCGATGCTCCATGTATTCGAGGATGCGTCGCTCTGAAAGAGCGACCTGCTGCGCCAGCCAGTCGCGGAGCGCCGCTTCCGCCTCGCCGCCGAACAGGTCGCGCGCCCGCGGAGGACGAATAGCGCGCTGATTGCTGCGCAGCAGTTTCATCTGCTCAACATGTGCGCGGTACCGCGGATCGGTCTCGTCAATCAGGCGAGGACGTGAAAAGCGTATAGTCATAGAATGCTCCTGACTGTCTGCTTTCAGAGAGTCTAAAGCGGGCGCAAGGACTCAAAGACGTGAAGGAGTATCGTCATTGATTGTGACACTTTACAACCCTTGCATCTCTGCGTCAACCCTCACAAGACGTTACCGCACGAATGCCCGGGCATTCGCTCACTGTGCGCTGCGTAACGTCTTCCCGACGCAATGTGGCCGCTTTGCCGCGCTGCGCCCCTGTGCGACACACTGTCATTGTACCACGTTGCTCTCATCGGATGGTGAGACTACAATACACCCGCAGCGAAGAGAAAGGGCAGTGCGAGCACAAACGAACCATGCGGCGCTCCTCGCGGGCGTCCGTCGCCGCGCCGACGCAGGAGCGCTCCTCTGAGGGCGCCTCGCTGGGATGTCACCGGTGGTTGTCCAACGGCTTTGCAGGTCTGCTGCGCTAGCGTTGGGCGCGAGCAAGGGAGGCGCATATCAGGACAGTATCCTCAGACGTGTGATTCAGGCACAGATGCGTAAGGAGGGGATATGAGCAGTCGCTTTGATGAGCTGCGCATTCTGTCGGGAAATGGCAACCCGGCGCTGGCGCAGGCTATCTGCGGTCACCTGGGGGTGCGCCTGGGGGATGTGACGATCACTCGCTTCGCTAATGAGAACATCTTCGTGCGCCTGAATGAAAGCGTGCGCGAGAAGGATGTGTTTGTCATTCAGTCACTGGCGTCGCCGTTGAGCGACCGCATTCTTGAACTGCTGATCATGCTTGACGCATGCAAACGTGCGTCTGCCGGACGGGTGACGGCAGTGCTGCCATTCTACGCTTACGGGCGCACCGACAAGCGCGATCAACCGCGCGTGCCGATCACGGCGCGACTGCTGGCGGACATGATTCAGGTCGCTGGAGCGCAGCAAGTGGTGACGGTTGACCTGCATGCCGGGCAGATTCAGGGGTTCTTCAGCATACCTGTCAATGAGTTGAGCGGCATGTCGCTGCTGGTGCGCTACTTCCGCGAGCGCGGCTGGAATGATGTGACGGTGGTGTCGTCGGACATTGGGTTTGCCAAGCGAGCGCGCAATTTCGCCGAGATGCTCGGCGCGCCGCTGGCAATCGTCGAAAAACGTCATCCGGCGCGTGCCGACGCCGAGAGCGAGAACGGCATCGCTGCCATTTCGTTAATTGGCGATGTCGCCGGGCGGCGCTGCATCCTGGTGGACGATGAGGTGAACACGGGGCGATCACTGGTGAGCGCTGCAGAACTGCTGGAGCGCCATGGCGCGCGCGAGATCTACGCGGCGGTCACGCATCCGGTGCTTGGCGGCGATGGGGCGGAACGCCTGCGCGCCAGCAACATCCGCGAACTCGTGACAACTGACACGTTGCCGGTGCCGGCGGAAAAAGCGTGGCCCGGCCTGCGCATTCTGACAGTCGCCCCGATGCTGGCGGAAGCCATTCAGCGCATCCACAGCGGCGTCTCGGTGCACACGATCTTTCCGCCGCGCGCGCTGGCGCACTGAAGGCTGCGCGGCGCAGCGGGCGCGCCTTCCCCGCGCGCCTGCGCGCAAGTGTCGATGTTTCCGGCACGCCCTTGCGCTGCATCGCCCGTTCTGGGCGCGAGGACGCGCGCCCTCCCCCCTCTCCCCTCGTGGGAAAAGGGGGGAGGGGGGATGCTCACAAGTGTAGATTTTTCTGGCAATCCCCTCGTGCTGACTGTCTGCTTCGGGCATCAGGACGCCCTGACTCCCCCTTCTCCCCTTGTGGGTCCGACTTGGCGGCACCATCGGCAGAGAATACGATGATCAGGACGCCCTGACTCCCCCTTCTCCCCTTGTGGGAGAAGGGGGCTGGGGGGATGAGGGGGAAAGGGCGTCAGGATGCGGCAAAGCCGCTTCGCACCTCAGGAGCCTCCCCTCGAGAGGCGCGCCTGGCGCTCGTAAGCGCCGCAGAGGAGCGGAGAGAACCCAAAAAGCCGCTGTTCCTGGCGCCCGTGCGCGGCTGTTTCTGCAGAGCGCACGGGTTGACGCCGCGCGTCGTGTCAGGCGTCCGCTCGCCCCATCATCGTTGCTGGCGAAGCAAGCGCGCTGAATTGGCAAGGATGCCCACATCCGGCAGCGATTGGGCGGCGGCGGCAAGGGTCGGCGGCAGGACGCCCAGAGCGGCCAGGGCCAGACCGACCAGATTGTAGACTGCCGTCAACGCGAGATTGATCTTGATGACGCGCATCGTGCGGCGGGCAACGCGCAGAACGTCCGGTATTAGGGTCCAGTCTTCGCGCATCAGGGCAATATGGGCGGCTTCGATAGCGATGTCTGCGCCCGCGGCGCCCATTGCGACGCCGACATTCGCTTGCGCCAGCGCAGGCGCGTCGTTCACGCCGTCCCCGATCATAACCACTGTGTGTCCTTGGGCCTGGTACTCCTTGACAACGTTGATCTTGTCTTCAGGCAGGAGATTGGCGCGATACGGGACGCCTAGCGCTGCTGCGAGCGCGGCGGCGGCGGGCTGATTATCGCCGGTGAGCAGTTCGATGTGATTGATGCCAAGGGTGCGCAGTTCGGCGAGGGCGGCAGGCGCTTCGGGACGGAGCGTATCGGCGGCGGCGAGAATGGCAGCAGGTTCGCCATCGAGGGCGACGAACAGAAGCGTTTTGCCCTGCGCCTCCAGTTGCTGAGCGACCGGCAGAGACTCGATTGCCGGGATCAGCCGACGGTTCCCGACGGCGACCGTTCTGCCGTTCACCCTCGCCCGCACACCCAAGCCAGGAATGGCTTCAAAATGCTCCGGCGCGAAGAGGGGCAGATTGTGCGCACGGGCGGCGGCGCGCACGGCTTCGGCGAGCGGGTGTTCCGAGTAGCGTTCAGCAGATGCCGCGAGGGCGAGCGCTTCAGACGAAGGCATGCCGTTGAGCGTCACCACATCGGTGATCTGCGGCCGACCGAGAGTAAGCGTGCCGGTTTTATCTAACAGCACAACGTCCGCTCGTGCAAGCGCTTCAAGATACTTGCCGCCTTTGATCAGCACGCCGCGTCTGGCGCTGGCGCCGATCGACGCCAGCATTGCAACAGGCGTGGCGAGAGCGAAGGAGCATGAACAGGCCACCACCAGCACCGCAGCGGTGGACAGCGGATTGCGACTGACCAGGAAAGTGAGCGCGGCAATTCCTGCAACGACTGGAAGATAGTAGGCGCTGAACCTGTCGGCGAGGCGCTGGACATTGCCACGATGGGCTTCGGCTTCTTCAACCATCTTGATGACGCGCCCGAATGTTGTATCTTCACCAACGCGGAGTGTTTTGATGCGCAGGCTGCCCAGCTTTGCAATGGTGGCAGCGAATACGCGCGAACCCGCACCCGCCTCCACGGGCATCGACTCGCCGGTGATGGCTGCCTGATCAATCGTGGCATGGCCAGCAATCACTTCGCCGTCCACCGGGATCTGCTCGCCAGGACGAACGATCACGATTTCGCCGACCTTCACTTCCGCTACTGGAACTTCTTGTTCGACGCCGTCGCGTTCCACGCGCGCGGTTTGCGGCGCCATCGCGGTAAGTTCCTTCACAGCCCGACGGGCGCTTTCGGTCGTGAAGCGTTCAACATAATCGCCGATGCGCATGAATGCCACGACGATCACCGCAGCAACCCACTCGCCGACGGCGAGCGCGGCGATTGCGCCGACTGTCATCAGCGTGTGAGAGGTGATTTGTCGTCTGAGCGCGGCCCGCACGACATTCCGGAAGACCGGAAAGCCGCCTGCGATGACAAGTGCAACGCCGATGGACAGGGGAACGAGCGCGTTGAGTTGATCAAACAGGCCAAGCCATTCCCCTGCGACCACAATGCTCAGGACAACGCTAAAAACAACGGCGAGCAGGGTTGTCATCCGGCGCGAAAAGCGGCCCATGGAAGCAGAGGGTGGCGTGGCGGCGTCGGGGACAGAATAGCCTGCGTCTTCCACGGCCTTGCGAATGGCCAGCAAATCCACGCGCGCGGGGTCTAGCCGGACAACGGCTTTTTCGGAAGACAAAAGGACATCGACCGACTCGACTCCTGGCAGTTTTTCGATGGCTCGTTGAACATGCAGGGCGCATTCGGCGCAGTCCATGCCCTTGACCGGAACTTCAAGGAGTCGAGTTTGTGCCATCTCTGTCCTCCTCAGCAGCGTAGCGTGTGCATTCGTAGACGCCTTTCGCCACGTCAGCCAGCAGTTCATCGGCGAGGCAAAGCAGTTGCTTCACGCGAGAGTCGCTCAGCGCATAGCGGACGAACCGCCCGTGCTGGGTTGCGGTCACAAGCCCGCAATCACGTAAGCAACTGAGATGACTCGACACGTTTGGCTGCGATAATCCTGTGACCTGTACAATCTCACCTACAGTGCGCGCTCCGTCTTGCAATGCCTTCAAGATAGCGAGGCGCGACGGATCGGCAAAGCCGCGAAAGAGTCTGGCTTGCAGCTTGATGGCAGTAAGGCGAGGGGCGAGAAGCATTGTTTACTCCGCACATTATTATATCAACATATAATGATATATAAACAGCGGAGGCCGTCAAGTCGCTAGCATTATGGATGCTTCAATTGCGCACCTCAGGCATCGGAACGCCTCACCTCCCCCTTCTCTCTACAGCGCTGGAGAAGGGACAGGTTCACAAGGGTACATTTTTCCAGCAAGCTCTTATGGCGAATTGATCGTTTGAGACATCAGGACGCCAAAACGTTCCCCTCTCCCCCGGCGTGGGAGAGGGGCCTCACAAATGTAGATTTTTCGGCGCGCCCTTCCCTTGCATCGCTCGTTTTGAGCGTTGCGATGCGTGCCCTTCCCCCCCTGCGCCCTCCGCATGCGGGGGGCGCAGGGGGGGAAGGGGGGAGCTCACAAGTGTAGGTTTTTTGGCAAGCCCTCACGTTGCATTGCCCGTTTCAGGCGACAGGACGCCCCAACTCCCCCTTCTCCCCTTGTGGGAGAAGGGGGTAGGGGGGATGAGGGGAAAAGAGCGTCAGGATGCGGCAAACCTGCTTTGGCCCCCAAAAAGCCTACACTTGAGAGGAAGGGGGGAGCAGGGGGCAGGGGGAGGAGGGGAACAAGGGCGTCGGGATGCGGAAAACAGGCTTCGCATCTGAAAAAACTCTCCTCTTGAGAGGAGGCTATCATGGGCGCGTCCTGTCACGCTATACGCACCCGTTCTGGCGGAAGTCATTCAGCGCATCCGCAGCG
>JANXAL010000057.1 GCA_025062325.1 Roseiflexus sp. | reverse complement strand
ACCAATGACGTTGCAGATCGACCGCAATAGTTGCCTGCAACGTGCTCTCGCGGCGCGCCAGCGAATGATGAGCAAAGGTTAACCTGCGATGTTAGATTACTCTAACATTGAAACTTTGTCAAGTTTCATCTGGTAGAATAGCGAAAAATTGGCGCCGATGACCGTCACCTGGACGTGGCTGGCAGAGCGACGGGAGGGCTGCCAGCGCTGCGGGTTATATGGATTTTGAGCAATTAATCCAGTATCGCCCGGTCTAGCCCGCGAAGGCGGGCTTCGCTTTTCATAGCCCGCGACTTCAGGCGCCGGGCGGGTAGGCAAATAATTTCTCAAAAACCATTAGCCCGCAGCGCCCCTCATCAACCGCCGTGCGGGTGAGTGCATAACAGAATGTCCATTCAAAAACCATTAGCCCCAATACCTTTCAAGTCTGGAAGACCAGCCATCATCAGCGAAGCTGAGTCGCGGAGTCTTTGCGCCTTTGCGCCTTTGTGTGAGCTTATTGGAATCGCACCTACCCGCTCACCAGTTGGTGCGCCACGATGCGATCGCCTTCGAGCGTGATCAACGCGCCATGCAGCACTCCCTCGCCATAGGCGCTGCCAGGGTTGATGCACAGCGTACGCCCGATCCGCACCGCACCCCGCGATTCATGGATGTGCCCGTGCAGCGCGAGCAGCGGCTGAAACTCTTCAATCACCCGCCGCACCGCTGTGCTCCCTACTGGCGTCATCACCACCTGCCCGCCCTCGGTCGCAACAGTCAGATCGTCGCGTACCTTCGGCGCATCGTCGAGCGTGCTGCGGTAGGGCGGACTGTGCAGCACGAAGATCGCCGGACGGTCGCGGTCGAGGCGGTCGGCGACGGCACGGATCCGGCGCTCCAGTTCCTCTTCGCTCACCTCGCGCGGACTGTGCCAGGGGGTCGGCGGCACCCACGACTCGCCCAGAATCTGGTATCGCCCCCATTCGAGCACACATCCATCCGGGTTGCGCACCACATTGCCGCTGCGCAGCACCTCATCGAGCGCCAACTCGTCGTCGTTGCCCGCCATCACGAAGCAGGCGACGCCGCTGCCCGCCAGGCGTTCTTCGGCGAGCGCGATCCAGCGCCGCACCGCATCGACCATCACACGCCGAAACACCTGATCCAGATAGTCAGGTTCCGCTTCCAGGCGGCGGTATTCGTCCGGCGAACAGCGATACGGATAGAAACCGTTGAAGCGAATATTCTTTTCGAGCGTCGCCAGTTCCGCGTCGTCGCGGGCAAGCGTCTCCTGCCCCAGAAATGACGCGCGGTACCCTTCCGCCGTCTCTACCAGCGGCACGAGCATCTTGCCGGTCAGATCGCCGCCCATGACCAGCGCCTGCGCGCCGTAGAACTGCGCTGCGTTCAAAAACTTGAGCCAGCAGCGTTCCGAGCCGTGAATGTCGCTGCTGTAGAACAGACGCACCGTCGTGTTATCGTTTGTTCGTTGTTTGCGATTGAAGAGCCACATCGTCAGCCGCCTTCGTCAGGAACATCATACCAGCGCACCCGGTCGCCGATCCGCGCCCGCATCTTCCACGCCATCGTCTTCGGATGCGCCTCAATCGCCTCGCGCAACGCCGCGATCTGCGACGACACCCGGTAGGCGCCGCAGGAAGGACGCCCAGCCGCCCACCGTTCGAGACGCTCCAGGCTGAGCGTCAGCGTCCGGTAGACGCCCCAATCGCGCGCTGCCAGTTGCGCGATGTACGAGGCGTCGATCGCTCCAGGTTCCGTGCCAAGCGGCAGATCGGAGAGGAGCGCAAACAGATCGCGCAGATCGTTCTCTGTCGCCTCTACCACCTGAAGTTTGGTCAGCAACAGATCGGCTGGCGGCAGGGTGGCGGGGTGCAACTGCAAACGGTCGCGCAGATCGAACGTGTGACACATCTGAAAACGGTCGAGGAACACATCCACGTGGCGCTCGTCCGAGGCGTGCCGGAAGATCAGGCGCTGCGCGCCGTGCAGCAGGTTGAATTCGCGATCCGGCTCATACCCATGCTCTACGAACAGGCGCTGCAACGCTGTGCGTTCCCTGGCAAGTCCGATCATGTCGATGTCTTTATAGGAACGGCTGAACTCAGGATGTCGCGCTGTCGGACAGAGATGGAAGACGGCGAGTCCGCCGAGCAGACGCAGGCTCAACCCGACGCCGTCTGCTGACGCAACGAGGCGTCTGGCATCGTCGTAAAGCGTATCAACCGACATAGAGGGTGCGAGATGTCATGAAGGTATAAGGACGGTCAAAAACCGCCAGTATCAGCATAGCGACGGATGGAAGATTTGTCAAACACAGTGCGCGATAGTAGTATTATTCAGGAGATGAATAACATGTATTCAAACCATGAAACATACTACGAACGCTGGCTGACTGCCTCGCTTCAGGAAGCCTGTCGAGATCATCAGATCATTGTGCTCACTGGCGCGCGGCAGGTCGGGAAGAGCACATTGCTGGCGCACGCCGAACCCTTCCGCCGCTGGCGTTCACACACAATGGACGATTTCGATGTGCTGGATCAGGCGACGCGGGCGCCGGAGGCATTGTGGGCAGGGACCGATCGCGTCGTGCTGGATGAAGTGCAGAAAGCGCCAAAACTACTTCAGGCAGTCAAGATTGCCGTGGATCGCAATCCGGGGAAATATCGCTTTGTCCTTTCCGGTTCCGCCAACCTGTTACTGATGAAGCAGGTCAGCGAAAGCCTTGCCGGTCGCGCCGTCTATTTGATCCGATGACGCTCGGCGAGATCCGTCGCGCGCCGCGACCGGATATTCTGGCGCGGTTGTTGAACGGCAATCTTCCTGACGAAGGCGCGCTTTCCGAAGAACCGTCGGATCCCGCCGAAATCATCATGCGTGGGCTGATGCCGCCGTTGCTGCACTGTGCATCGCCACAATCGTGGGTGCGCTGGTGGGAAGGGTACGTTGCGACGTACCTGGAACGTGATTTACGTTATATCAATTCGGATTGATTATTGTGCATAGGTGTGGTATCCTCCGGTCAGCCGTTGATGCTGGAAGGAGCCTCCCCGATGCGCAATCCTATCCCACCGATTACGGAGACCGTTGATGAGCTCAAGCTGCGCCTCCAGCA
>JANXAL010000006.1 GCA_025062325.1 Roseiflexus sp. | reverse complement strand
TGCACCCCCTGCACCGGGTGCTCGCGGTGGCGCAAACCCATGATGAGGCCGTCGTCGGTCCACGCTGTGATCTCCAGGCAATCGGGCAGGTCATCGCGGCGCACGATAAGCGAGTGGTAGCGCGTTGCCCGGAATGGTGAGGGTAGACCGGCAAACACTCCTTGACCGTTGTGGTGAATATCGGAGAGTTTGCCATGCATCACTTTTGGCGCGCGCACGACGGCGCCGCCGTATGCCGCGCCAATCGCCTGGTGCCCCAGGCAGACGCCAAGGATTGGGATTGTCGCTCCTAGTTCACGAATGAGCGCGACGCTGATGCCCGCCTCGTTGGGGGTGCACGGTCCTGGTGAGATGACGATCTTCTCCGGTGCGAGCGCTGCCACCTCGCCGACCGTCAGTTCATCATTGCGCTTCACCATCACCTGTGCGCCCAGTTCGCTCAGGTACTGGTAGAGGTTGTAGGTGAAGGAGTCATAGTTGTCGAGAAGGAGGATCATAGGTTGCCCTCCGCTTCATCTATGGCACGCAGCAGCGCTGCCGCCTTGTTGCAACTTTCCTCATACTCCGCCGCCGGGTCGCTGTCTGCCACCACGCCGCCGCCTGCCTGCACATACGCAATGCCGTCCTTGACAACCATTGTGCGCAGCGCGATGCAGGTATCGAGGTCGCCGTTGAAGCCGACGTGCCCGACCGCTCCGGCATAGACTCCGCGCTGTTCGCCTTCAAGTTCGGCGATAATCTCCATGGCGCGGATCTTCGGCGCGCCGCTGACGGTTCCGGCAGGGAACACGGCGCGTAGCGCGTCGAGCGCGGTCATATCGCTGCGCAATTTGCCGGTCACGTGGCTCACCAGGTGCATCACGTGGCTGAACTTTTCGATTTCCATAAATGCGGGAACCCGCACCGTTCCCGGCTCTGACACGCGCCCCAGGTCGTTGCGCCCCAGGTCAACGAGCATCAGGTGCTCGGCGCGCTCTTTTTCGTCTGCCAGCAACTCCTGCGCCAGCCGCGCATCCTCCTCCGGGTCTTTGCCGCGGCGGCGCGTACCGGCAATTGGGTGAGTGGTCACCACCCCTTCCTCGACGCGCACCAGCAGTTCCGGCGATGCGCCAACCAGGTCGCCTTCGGGAGTGTGAAGGTAGAACATATAAGGTGATGGGTTGATCGTGCGCAGCGCGCGGTAAATGGCGAAGGGATGGACACGCACCGGACGGCTAAAGCGTTGCGAGGGCACAACTTGGAAGATGTCGCCAGCCGCGATGTACTCTTTGGCGACTTCAACGCGCCGCATGTACTCCTCGCGGGTGACGTTCGACGTTACGGTGACCGGCGCAGGTTTTTCGAGAGGCCAGGGTTCGTAGTTCGCTACGAAGGAGAAGGTGCGCTCCTGCAGCGCCTCGGCAGACTCGCGCTCCGCTGCAAGAGCCTGGTTGTGCACGGGAAGCGGTTGCCGCAGCCGCTCGATCAGCGCCTCGATCCGGGCTGCGGCGCGCTGATAGGCGCTTTCGAGGTCCGGGTCGTCCAGGTGGACGTGGGTGAGCGCCTTGATCTTGTGGCGCAGATGGTCGAAGACCAGGAGCGTATCGACGAACTGCCACAGTCCTTCAGGCATAGCGTAGCCGCGTTTCTCCGGGCGCGGCAGGCGCTCGAAGTAGCAGACCGTCTCGTAGCTGAAGTAGCCGACCGCGCCGCCGACGAAGCGCGGCAGGTCGGGCAGGCGCACCGGGCGGTAGGCGCTCAGGTAGGAGTGCAGCACCTTCAATGGATCGGTGTAGGGCAGCGTCTGCTTGTACCCGCCCTGCACTGCGCTGGCGATCCCCTGATCAAAGCGCAGTGTCATGTACGGTTCGGCGCCGATGAACGAGTAGCGCGCGATATGTTGCCCGCCTTCGACCGATTCGAGCAGGAAGCTCCACGGTTCGCGCGCGACTTTGAGGAACGCCGAAACCGGCGTTTCCAGGTCGGCAAGCACCTCAGCGTAGAGCGGGCAGAGATTGCCCTGCCCAACGAGAGCGCGCATATCGTTGAGTGATGGAACAAGTTTCATAGAATCCCCCTGCAGTCGTGTCACGCGCCTGATACTTGTGGGATCATCCACGAAGGGCACGAAGCGACACGCTTTTTCTTGGCGTGATCGCCCTTTGCCTGGTTGCCCTTCCTGCTTCTCGCCGCTCGCCTTTCGCCTCGTGCCTCGTGCCTCTTGCCCCGCGCCTCGCCCCTCGCGCCTGCGAGATCATCCACGAAGAACACAAAGGGACACGAAGGACCTCTTCTCGGATTGTTTCGCCCAAGACCCTTGAGGTCGGGTAGCGTCCTTGCAGGAGGTGCGCACCCTTGCACCGCTGAGGCATGACGGCCGGAACCGATCCGTGGCGCAGACCTCAAGGGTCGGGCGGGTTTCCGTCGATAACCTACGACTTCGCCGCAGGCACCGGCAGGGAGACGCCCGGCGATGCCGGTGCGTGCACGTTTCCTGCCGTGGGCATCCACAGGAGGACGCCCCTTCGTTGTTTTACGACACCTCGACGCCTTTCCGAGGGCATGGCATCGTCAGGCCCCTATGTGCAGCCTTATCACGTTCAACATTCAACGTTCGCAGGTGTAACGCCTCTCGCCTCTTGCCTCTCGCCTTCAAATGAATTTCAGACCCATCGCCTCTTTCATCATGTTGAGGGTCTCGTTGGCTTCGGCGCGTGCGCGTTCGGAACCGGCTGCCAGGATTTCTTCGACGATGCGCGGGTTGCGTTCGTACTGCGCCCGTCGTTCGCGGATCGGTTCGAGGAAGGCGTTGATCGCCGCTGCGAGTTTGCGCTTGACCTCGACATCGCCGACTTTCCCCTGACGATACCGTTCCTTCAGATCGTTCACTTCGTCAACGTTCGGGTTGAAGGCGTCGTGGTAGATGAACACCGGGTTCCCTTCGACTCTGCCAGGAATGTCGGCGCGAATGCGGTTGGGATCGGTGTACATGCGGCGCACCTTCTCCTCGACGGTTTTCGGGTCGTCGGTCAGGTAGATGGCGTTGTCCAGGCTCTTCGACATCTTTGCCTGACCGTCGATGCCCACCAGCGTCGGCACGTCGCCGATCAGGGTTTCGGGTTCAGGCAGCACCTCGCCGTAAAGAGAGTTGAAGCGGCGCGCAATTTCGCGCGTCACTTCCAGGTGCGATGCCTGATCCTTGCCGACCGGCACGAGATCGGCGCGCACGCAGAGGATGTCGGCGGCCTGGAGCACCGGGTACCCCAGCAGACCGTAGGATGGCTGTTCGATGTGCAGGTCCTGCATCACTTCTTTCAGCGTCGGCACCCGCTGCAGGCGCGGTACGGTGATCAGCATGCCGAAGATCAGCGCAATTTCGCTGATCGCCGGAACCATCGATTGGAGAAAGTACGTCGACTTCTCCGGGTCGATCCCGACACTCAGGTTGTCGAGCACCACATGCCGGATGTTCTCGCTGGTCTGGCGCAGGCGCTCGAGTTCGGTGCGCGTGGTGAGCATATGCAGGTCGGCGACCAGGAAGAAGCATTCGTACTCGTCCTGCAACCGCACCCGGTTCGCCAGCGTGCCGACATAGTGCCCCAGGTGCATGCGCCCGGTCGGGCGGTCGCCGGTCAATACTCGTTTTTTGCGCTGGTTCATACAATCCTCCATTCAAAGGTATGGTATAGTTTGCGTGAGCGTGTGCTCACGATCTGGCTTGAATGGAACACGGATTGGCGCAGATGCGACAGATTCGCACGGATTTGATGATGGCAAGCCGTCAATCCGTGTGAGTCCGTCCCGATCCGCGAACATCCGTGTCCTTCCAGACGCCGAGTCAATCGGAGCATCCAGGCGTCCTGTCAATTCGTGACTATGCCATCGAAGAATCTCTCCCGCCGTGCGGCTCTGTCCGCCGCTGCGACGTTCGCCGCGCTCGCGTCGCTCCGTCCCGCGCTGGCGCAGGAAGGCGCCGCGCTGGCTGCCCGCCGTCCCGTCGTTGCGCCGCTCCAGCCGGTCGAGGTGGACGTGCGCATTCCCGGATACACTGGTCCTGCTGCGATTGTGCTGTTCGACAGCCGCAAACGGTTTGCTGGCGTTGCTGAAGGGCGCGTCGAGAACGGCGCCGGAACCCTGGTCACTGTGCCGCGCGGTGCGCTCGGCGCGCAGTGGGCGGCATTGTTCGCCTCCGGGCAGTTCGTCGCCGCTAACCCGGCGCTCTTCTCGCTCGATGCGCGCACCGAGATCTGGACTGGGCAGGAACGCTTCGACCGGTTTGTGCCGAATGCCGCCGCGATTTTCGCTGCCGCTACGCTGTCGTACACGTTCAACGGCATTCCCTTCCACGGCTACCGTTCGCCGGATAGCCCGCTGATCTGGTTGCGCGACCACGTTCACGCACAACGCGGCGCGCGTTACTTCGACGCCAATCTCAAAACCGCCTTCGACGACTTCCGCCGCTACCAGCAGCCGGACGGCAGTCTCCCCGATTTCCTGCCGCGTCCCCCGTGGACCGACCGCGCTCTGCGGGTGCCGGTCGAAGCCGATGTCGAGTACCTCTACGTTCAGGGCGTCTACGAAGCCTGGCAGGCGACCGGCGATGATGCCTGGATGCGCAGTCATCTCGAACCGATGCGGCGCGCCGTCACCTATTCGTTGCAGCATCCGCTGCGCTGGGATCCCGAACGGGGCCTGATCAAGCGCCCGTTCACCATCGACACCTGGGATTTCGAGTACGGTCCGACGACGATCGACCCGGACACCGGCAAACCCGCGCCGCGCCACTGGATTGATAGCCGGACGATCTGGGGCATTTTCCACGGCGACAATACCGGCATGGCGCAGGCGCTGACGATGCTGGCGCGGATGGAAGAGCGTGTCGGCGATGCAAACCTAGCGCGCGTCTGGCGCGATGTCGCCGCCGGTCTGATGCGCAACCTGAATGCGCTGAGCTGGAACGGGCGCTTCTTCCGTCATCACGTGCCCTTTCAGCCGTTCGACATCCCCGGCGTTGACCGGGAGCGGCAGTTGAGCCTCTCGAATGCGTATGCGCTCAACCGCGGCGTGCTCACCGTGCAGCAGGGGCAGGCGATCATCGACGAATATCTCGAACGCTCGAAGACGATGCGCGCATTCGCGGAGTGGTTCAGCATCGATCCGCCCTTTCCGCCGGGGAGTTTCGGGCTTGCCGGGCGCAGCGGCGAACTCCCCGGCGCGTATGTCAACGGCGGCATCATGCCGATCACCGGCGGCGAACTGGCGCGCGGCGCCTTCCGCTACGGCAACGAAACCTACGGGTTTGCCATCCTCGAACACTACTGGCTGCGCATGCTCAGTCGCGGGCGCACGTTCCTCTGGTACCACCCGGACGGCGCAGAAGGCGTCGGCTCGGAAGACACCATCCCGACCGATGCGTGGGGGACGGCGGCGATGTTCACCGCGCTGATCGAGGGCGCTGCCGGCATCGAGGATCAGGGCATCGCCATGCGCGATGTGATCGTCAGCCCGCGCTGGGGCGCCGCCGGTCTGACCTTCGCCTACGTCTCGGCGCGCTACCCGGCGAGCGACGGGTATCTGGCATATGTCTGGCGCCAGAACCCGCGCAGCATTGACCTTGACCTGAGCGGGGTCTTCGACCGGGCGCGGGTGCGGTTGCTGCTGCCGCAGGATGCGCCGGGATCGGTCGAGACAGCGGTCAACGGCGCGCCTGTGCCGCACACCGTCGAAACTCTGCGCGCCAGCCGGTACGTCGTCATCGACGTGGCGGATATGGCGGTTGTTCAGGTGCAGGTGCGCTGGTAGCAACGCCCTACTCAAGCGTCCTCCACCATGAGCGCACTTTTTGCGCGCTGAGGAGCAGGAAATCGCGCTCCTGGTCGAACACTTCCAGCGTCACGATGCCGTCGTAGCCTGCGCGTTTCAGCAGACGGATCGTCTGCTGCCAGTCGATCTTGCCCGCGCCAATCGGCATGTGGTCGTCGTCCTGCCCGCGGTTGTCGGAAAAGTGGACGTGCCGCAGCCGGTCGCCGAGTTCGTCGAGCAGGCGCTCCAGGTCGATCCCCGCCACGAAGGCGTGCCCGACATCGAGATGGAACCCCAGCCGCGGGTCGGCGTCGAGGATAGCGCGGATCTGCTTCAGCCCGAACCGGCGCCAGGGCGGATGCTCGACGATGATCTGAATGCCATACGGTTCCGCCAGGTGCGCCAGTTCGGCGAAACTGGCGCCGTTGCGCTGGAGTTCGTCGTCGTCGCCGTAGAGCGGCACGCCGCGCGTCATGTGCACATTGACCATGGTGGCGCCCAGCGCCGCGAAGACCGGAAGGGACGCTGCGATTTCCTCGACCGCTGCGCGTCGCACTCGCTCCACCGGCGAGGCAAAGGGCAGATACCAGGCGGTATGACCAACCACGCGCATGCCAGCGGCGTCGAGCAGCGCGCGCAGTTCCGCCGGATCGAAACTGTCGATCAACGCCGCCGGACCTTCAATCGTCAGATCGAGCGCATCGAAGCCGTTTTCCGCAGCCCAGCGCGCCTCGTCAAGAATCTTGCGCGCGGGATGGTTCATGTACGCCAGGAGCATTGTCCTCCCCTTCGGTCGCTGGAATAGGACACGGATACACGCGGATGCGACGGATCGGTCCGTGTTCCGAATAGGACACGGATGCACACGGATGAGACGGATCAGTACGGATCGATCTGCGAAAATCCGTCGCATCCGTGGCGATCCGTGTCCTATTTGCTACACCGACGGCAGCCCGGCAAGCGCCATGGCGACTTCTTCCTCGGAGTAATCGTAGTCGCGCAGTTTGCCCGCCATATAGTCGGTGTACGCCTGCATATCGAAGTGCCCATGCCCGCAGAGGTTGAACAGGATCACGCGGCTGACCCCTTCCTCCTTGCAGCGCAGCGCCTCGCGGATCACCCCTGCAATGGCATGGTTGGCTTCCGGCGCCGGAATGATCCCCTCGGCGCGGGCAAACTGGACGCCAGCGCTGAACGTCTCAAGTTGCTGGACGTTGATGGCCTCGATCACCTTCAGTTCAAGCAGATGGCTGACCAGCGGCGCCATGCCGTGGTAGCGCAACCCGCCAGCGTGAATCCCCGGCGGCACAAAGTCGTGCCCCAGGGTGTGCATCTTGACGAGCGGCGTCAGTTTGGCGGTATCGCCGAAGTCGTAGGCGTACTTGCCGCGCGTCATACTCGGACAGGCCGCCGGTTCGACCGCCACTACACGCACGTCGCGTTCGCCGCGCAGTTTCTTCCCGATGAACGGGAACGAAATGCCACTGAAGTTGCTGCCGCCGCCGGTGCAACCGATGACAATATCGGGATAATCGCCCGCCATCTCCATCTGCGCTAGCGCCTCCTGGCCGATGACCGTCTGGTGCAGCAGCACGTGGTTGAGCACACTGCCGAGCGAATACTTCGCCTCCGGGTCCTGCGCCGCCACCTCGACCGCCTCGGAGATCGCAATCCCCAGGCTGCCGGTGCTATCGGGGTGCTCGGCGAGGATTGCGCGCCCGGCATGGGTCTCCTCGCTGGGACTGGCGACCACGCGCGCGCCGTAGGCTTCCATCAGCGCGCGGCGGTACGGCTTCTGCTCGTAACTGACTTTGACCATGAAGACCAGCACCTCAAGCCCGAAGAACGCGCCCGCCATCGCCAGCGCCGACCCCCATTGCCCTGCGCCGGTCTCGGTCACCAGGCGTTTGACCCCTTCCTGCTTGTTGTAGTACGCCTGGGCGACAGCGGTATTCGGCTTATGGCTCCCCGTCGGGCTGACCCCCTCGTACTTGTAGTAGATGCGGGCTGGCGTATCGAGCGCCTGTTCGAGGCGTCGCGCGCGGAACAGCGGCGTCGGGCGCCACTGGCGATAGATCGCCTGCACCTCTTCGGGGATCTCAATGAAGCGCTCGGTGCTCACCTCCTGCATAATCAGCGCCATTGGAAAGAGCGGCGCCAGGTCCTGCGGTCCGACCGGCTGCTTCGTGCCAGGGTGGAGCACCGGCGGCGGCGGCGCGGGCAGGTCGGCCTGGATGTTGTACCAGGCGGTCGGCATCTGATCTTCGGCGAGCAGATACTTGACGGTCTTCATGGAACATCCCTCCTCAGCAGCGCGAATACGGTGCAGGCAACGTCGTTGATGGCGCGCGTCGCGCCTGCGTCAACGGCGCGCGCCTCAAATCAAAAAGCCTCTCGTCCCATCCAGGGACGAGAGGCTGAAGAGCCTTCGCGGTGCCACCCCGGTTCGCCGCGCCTCACGACGCGACGCCCTCAGCGAGTACGGCGTGCAGCGCACGCGATACCCCGCGCCCTGATAACGGCGGCGTCCCCGGCGGCTACTACTGCGGACAACATGCGTTGCCGGTTCGCTCCGCAACTCCCGGGCCCATTCCGCACCATCGCTTGCACCGACCTCACACCATCCCGTCGGCTCGCTGCGCCGCGCCCTGGTGCGTACTCTTCCCGTTCACCGTTGTTACCGTTGTTAATTTCTGGTTTGTGGCAAAGAGTATAGCAGGAAGTGCGGCGGGTGTCAAACGGGATTTTGACCCCCTCATCCCCCCTGCCCCCTCCTCCCACCAGGGGAGAAGGGGGCGGGGGCGCATCCTGACGCTCTTTTCCCCTCATCCCCCTGCCCCCTTCTCCCACCAGGGGAGAAGGGGGAGTTGGGGCGTCCTGTCGCCTGAAACGGGCAATGCAACGTGAGGGCTTGCCAAAAAAACCTACACTTGTGAGGAGAAGGGGACGGGGGCGCATCCTGACGCCTGTGTTCCCCCCAAACCCCCGCCCCCCTCAACCAAAAGGGGAGAAGGGGGGGGTGGGGCGCAATCAGACACCCCTTTTCCCCCAACACCCCCCACCCCCCCCCCACCAAAAGGGGGAGGGGGGGTGGGGGGGGGGATAGGA